>JAKPPV010000032.1 GCA_029547145.1 Methanobacteriota archaeon | reverse complement strand
GCTGCTCCCGCCGCCGCAGCCGCGGTCGAGGAGGAGCCCGAGGAGGACAAGAAGGAAGAGGAAGAGAGCGGCATGGCAGGGCTCGGTGCCCTGTTCGGCTGAACCCTTCCTCCTTTTTTCCGTTTCCGACGGCGTCTCACCCGTCCTCTTGGTGGTCTCTGTTCTTTTCCCTGCAGTCCTATCCCCGGTGCGCGCCCACGCGACCGCAAGGGATACCTCCGGCAGCGTCTTCGCATCCGCCGTCCAGCGTCCGACGCCTCGCCGGTATACCGCCTGACGGTTCCAAATCAGATCCGGGGGATGAGAACCCCTCCTCGCCAGGGATGCAGCACCGATCGGTAATCATCGTCCGGGGGTGGACGGGAGGACACCACCGGTCCCATCGGGCGGCATCGCTGGTCTGCAGGGTGCCGGCGCCGGACGCGGTATCCCGTCGTCGATCCCGCTCCGGTACGGTATACGCCCGCCGGCGTGCAGACCCAACTCCTGTCGCCGTTCGAAGGCAGCGGTATCACGGACCCGGGGTGCTTCTTTTCACCGCGGCGATCACCTCCTCCCTCCCGTGCGGTGCCGGTTCATGCAGGGAACAGCCAGTTTGAAATACCCCCCCTCTCAACAGATCAGGAGGGTTTCTCATGGCCGGTACGGATTCGCCGTCGAGGATGAGCAGGGATGAGCTCCTGCTCGTCCTCGTGATCTCTCTCGGCTCCTTTATGGCAGGCCTGGACGCCACGATCGTGAATATCGCGCTCCCGGGTATCGCTGCCTTCTTCCAGGCGCCGACCGTCCTCGCCGCGTGGGTGCTGAACGGCTACCTGGTCGTGATGGTGAGCCTGCTGCTCTTCTCTGCGAGGGTGGGCGACGTTCGCGGTTACCGGCCGGTCTTTCTCGCCGGCTTCCTGGTCTTCACCACCGGGTCGGTGCTCTGCGGTCTGGCCCCGTCGATCGAGTACCTGATCGCCTTCCGGATGGTCCAGGCGATCGGGGGTGCGATCATCTCTGCCCTCGGCGCCGTGATGGTCAGCCGCCACCTCGGTGCCGGGGTGAGGGGATCGGCACTCGGTCTGGTCGCCATGTTCGCGATGCTCGGCATCGCCCTCGGGCCGGTCATCGGGGGGTACCTGGTCTCCCTCCTCTCCTGGCGCTCGATCTTCCTCGTGAACCTCCCGGTGGGCCTCGCCGGTATCCTTTTCGGGGCGGCGTATATCCCGCGGGACAGACCGGCGACGCCGCGCGGCCGGATGGACCTGCCCGGAGCGGTCCTGCTCTTCTTCACTCTCGGGTCACTGGTGATCGGCCTGAATACCCTCCAGGGTGGACGGGAACTCAGGGGCGCGGCAGTCCTCCTCGTCTCGCTCCTGGCCCTCGGTCTCTTCGTCGGGCGGGAGCGAAAGACCCCCTCTCCCCTGCTCGAGCTCTCCCTCTTCTCGGACCGCTCCTTTACGGTCCAGAACGTGGCGGTCCTCGCCCTTCAGGGTGTCGTGGCGGGGGTGATGCTCCTACTGCCCTTCTATCTTGAGGTGGTCAGGGCCATCCCCACCGGCACCTCCGGCGCCCTCCTCCTCGCCCTGCCGGTCGGCAACATACTCTCCGCCCCGATCGCCGGGAGGTTCTCAGACACGATCGGGACGAAGCGCCCGATCCTCGCCGGACTCCTGACGACGGTCATCGGGCTCCTCCTGCTCGGCATGCTCACACCGGAGAGCCCGATCGCCGGGGTGGTCCTGTACCTCTTCCTCGTCGGGGCCGGCACGGGCATGTCCTTCGCCCCGCTCAACAGCGCGGTGATGGGAGAGGTTCCCGGAGAGGCACGGGGCGCCGCGTCCGGACTGCTCAGGACGATGGCCAACCTCGGGTCAACGCTCGGGGTCTCGCTCACCATGCTGATCGCCACGGCGGCGCTCGGCCCGAAACTGGCGGAGGTGACCGCACATCTCCTCCCCCCGTCGGAGCTGATGGGGGCCTTCCGGACTGTCTTTCTCTGCGGCGCAGCGGTGCTGATCCTGGTGCTCGTACTGGTCTGGACCGCCGCCCGTGACGTGGTACCGGACCCGTCGGTCCCCGACGGGACGATCGTCTGAGTCCGCACCGCCACCCGTTCAGGGTGCTTTCGGTTCTATCCGCCGGGTGACGGGTCCGAACCCGGATCCCGGGGACCGTGCCGCCGCACCCGGTGGACCGTGCGCCGCGGCACCAGGCCGAGCTCGCCGGCCCCCCGCCGTTCCAGGCAGTCGCCGATCCGGATCATCTGCTCGACGAACGTGGTCGGTTCCGCCCCGGGAGGAAGGCACTCGAGCAGACGCTCCATCATCAGGTGGAGGACCCGCTCGTGTTCGACCAGAAGGGCACACCCGTGCTCGGTCAGCCTGAGGCCGTACGAACGGTGGTCCCGACGGTTGATCGTCCGCTCCATGACTCCCCGTTTCTCCAGACGGTCGATCACGCTCGTGAGGGTGCTGTTCGGCAGCTCGAGCCGGTCCCGGACCTCCTTCAGGATCAGGTCGGGCTTTTCGTGAACCATCCGCAGGACGTGCAGGTCGAGGTTCGTGTACCCTTCGAACGCGGTCGACCAGGCCCAGAGCCGGTCGCTCCTGATCCCGATCACGATCTTCAGGAACGCCCTCGCGAGCCTCGCCGCCTCGTCGCGCCCCTGGTCCTCCTCCCCCGTTCCGATCATCTTCCGCCGATCATCCTCCCCCATCATGTGCGCGGGGCACCGGTATATATATTACGAATCTCGTAATTTTTATGGTTCGAATCAGGATCCTCCCGCGGTGGTCCCTTTCTCGTGTGAGGGGCGTTCCGGTCAGAGGAACGCCTGGACGAGGAGGAACAGCCCGAGACCCACCATCAACGCCCCCGACAGGGCGAGCACGAGACGCCTTCGCTCCTCCCTCCATGCATCGATCCGCCCCGGCCCGATTCCCATGGCGAATGCCCCGACGATCAGGAGGAGGGGGGTGATGAAGGAGAGGTTGTAGAGGACCAGGAGCGGCAGCGCCTCGGGGAGGGATCCGCCGGAGAGCAGTCCGAGGATCGCGAGATAGACACCCCCCGTGCAGGGGAGCTCGACGAGCCCGAGTCCGACCCCCAGGAGAAAGGCCGCCACGGGCCCACCGTTCCTGAGCGAGGCGATCCACCGTCCCGCCGCCCTGCGCCCGGCACCGGGTATCGCCACCCGGACGGGTGCTCCCGGCAGGACGACCGACAGGAGCACGGCGAGCCCGAGGAGGAGCGCCACGATGCCGGCGCCGATCCGGAAGGCGGATGCGATGCCCGCGATGCCGATCGCGGTCACGATCCCGAGCCCCGCGGCGAGATAGCAGAGGAAGATACCCGCCGTATACGCGCACCCGAGAAGGAGCGCCCGCCGGCGCGTCCCCGTCACCGAGAGGGTCCCGAGGAGGAGGGCGAGCACGGCGAAGGCACAGGGGTTGATCCCGTCCACGAGTCCCGCCGATGCGACGATGACCGGGGTGAGCGGCGCGAGCGTGGACCCGTTCGGGGGGGAGACGGTGGTCGGTCGGGGCGGTGCGGCGAGGAAGGCGCGGATCTCTTCGAACCCCTGGACGGCCCGGTCCCCGGCAAACAGGGTGGGGACTCCCGCCCGCGCCCCGTACTGTTCGACGAGGGTGTTGAACCGCTCCGTGGTGGCAGGATCGAAGGAGAGCGCGAGGAGCTCGATCGGCTGTTCCGGGTGGGCAGAACGGTACGACTCGACGAGCGGGAGCGCGCGGTCGCAGTCATGGCACCCGGGCCGGTAGGCGAAGACCCAGGCGTCGTCGCTCCCCGCAGCGGCAGGCCCGACCGCGGATAAAAGGAGGAGGGCGGCGAGCAGGAGGACCGGACCCGTGCGCATGCGTGATCCAGTGTCGTCGCGCCAGCACATCACTTCATCGGGGGTCGGGTTCCGGGATGCGGAGCGCTGCGGTGTAGGCATCCATGAACGCCGGGTCGACCAGCAGGTCGATGTAGACGGTCGACGCGGCACATTCGATGGCCTCGCGCCGGCGGGAACGCGAGAGGAGCGCGGCGTAGGCGCCCGAGAGGGAGCCGTTTCCGATACCGTGCACGGCCGCGTTCGGGAGCTCAGGAAGGATGCCGAACCCGAAGACGGACCCGAGGTCCACGAACGCCCCGAACGCTCCGGCGAGGTGAAGGTGCCGGATCTGGTCGGTCCGGATACGGTACCGGTCGAGGAGGACCGTCACCGCCCCGAGGACCGCCGCCTTGGAGTCCATCAGGTAGGCCATGTCCTGCTCCGAGATGGTGATCGCCCGGCCGGTGGCGCTCTCTGTGGGCGGGACGAGCACGAACTCATGCCCCTCCTCTCCCGGTTGGACTCCCGGGGCGCCCTCGATGAGCCGCCCCGAAAAGTCCAGGACCCCGGCGCGGTACATGGCGCAGGCGGCGTCGATCAGCCCCGAGCCGCAGCAGCCCCGGGGCCGTCCGCCTCCGATCACGTCGTACTCAACCGCCCCCGACGACGGGTCGATACGCACCCGTTCGATCGCCCCCGCCATCGCCCGCATCCCGCATGAGATCCCGCCCCCCTCGAAGGCCGGCCCCGAGGCGCACGAGGTGCACGCCCGCCACTCCCGGCACCCCAGGACGATCTCGCCGTTCGTCCCGAGGTCGGCCAGGAGTGAGAGCTCCTCCGAAGAGCAGATCCCGGCCGTGAGCATGTCGCCGACCACGTCCCCGCCGACGAACCGGCTGATCGCCGGCAGGCAGCGGACCGGGGTTCCGGGCCGGACCGGGAGGTCGAGCTCCCCGGCATCGAACCCGATCATCCGGCGGTCGATCGGGGCGTCGACGAGTTCGAGCGGTGAGGGGTCCCGCCCTGCGGCAATCCAGGTCATGACCGTGTTGCCGGCGATCACGACCTCGTCGATCCGGTCCGGTGAGATGCCCGCCTCCCGTGCCGCCGAGCGGATCACGAGCGAGATCGACTCCGCTGCCGCCGTTCGCAGGGTCTGCCGGCCGGTCGGCGTACGACCGACGGCACACCGCGTCAGCAGCTCCTCGCCCCAGGTGATCTGGCGGTTCAGGGCGACCCCCGTCCCGACCACGCGTCCCGAACCGAGGTCGACGAGTGCACCGGCGACGGTCGTGGTGCCGAGGTCGACCGCGAGACCGTAGAGGGGCTCGGGCTCCGGGACCACGCGGAGGATCCGGGTGCCCTCCTCCTCCTCGTGGATGACCGCATGGCAGCCGTTCCCCACCCTCTGCAGGCATGCGAGGACCCCGGGCCCGACCCGGGGCCGGACGCCGCGGTACCCGTCCAGCCGCACGGAGGTGCCGATCGAGAAGGGGTCGGCCTCGACCGTGACCGGGTAGATCCGGACTGCCGGTTCGGGCTCGACGCCCTCGACCAGCGCGGGGAACAGGATCTTCGGGGCCAGGATGCGGCTCTCGACCGGGACCATCAGCACCGCGTCTCTGACCAGGCGCGAGCGGCAGGCAAGGACGTAGCCCTGGGCGCGGTCCGCGGTGGAGAGCCCGTGCCGGCCGGGTACCGTCATCTCCTCGACCGCATCGCGCGGGGTCACGATCACCCGGCACTTGCCGCACTCCCCCACACCGCCGCAGATCGACTCGATCTCGATCCCGGCCCGCCGTACGAGGTCCAGGAGACGTTCGCCCGGTTCCGCGTCGACAACCTGACCGGATGGTTCGACCAGGAGTCGGAGTGGGGGGGGGGTCATGGACCGGTTCAGGCGGGCCTGGGGGGCCAGTGCTCCTTCAGGAACGGACCGAGGCCCGAGGAGTCCTTGGGGCCGACGAGGACCCGCCACCCGGTCGCCTCCGCCGCCTCGCCCGAGAGCCTTGCCGCGAGTCCGGGGATCACCAGGACCCGGTGGTCCACGCGGTCGGCGATCCCGGATGCGGCGAGCGCCTCGGCGATCCCGGCCGCCGAGAAGTACCGGCCGGCGACCGCGCTCTCGACCGAGAGGCCCCCGGTATCGGCGACCACGAGGTAGCACGACAGGTTCGCCGCCTTGATGTCCGACTCGACCGTGAAGTACGTGAGCGCGTAGTTCGCTGTGATCAGGACCGGGGCGTTCCGGTCCGGCGAGCCGAACTCCCGGAGGCCCGCCTCGACCGCGACCGGTTTCCTCGGGTCCGTGTAGAGGTTGAACCGCCAGAAGAGGGTCGGGAGGAGGGACCACCCCGCGGTCCCCTGGAGCACCAGCAGGTCGGCGTACCTCGAGAGGAGGGCGGAGGCCATGATCGCCTCGTCGAAGGCGCAACGGACCGGGTCGATCTCCTCACCGGCGAAGGCCGCGATCGGTGCTCCGAGGAGCGGGAATCCGAGGAGCTCATCGTCGCCCCGGATCGCCGCATGACGGCAGCGGGCGAAGTTGCGGAGCGTCCGGGCGAGACCGGTACCCGGAAAGGTGCCCGGATCGAGGACCAGGTCCTGGATTCCCCATGCGCCCAGTGTCCTGGTCAGCGAGCGGAGACCGGCGAGGTCATCCGGCGCCGAGACGACGAGTGGACAGCCGAACTCGATCGCGAGACCCCCCATCTCCCGCCAGTTCGTCCGGTCGGCGGCGTGGATGAGGGGACGCCGGTCACGGGCCGCCTCGAGCCCGGCCCGCAGGACCGCCGGGTCGGGAGAGCAGAGGAGCAGGGGCAGCCCGCACGCCTGCTGCACCGTCTCGACCGCCTCCCTGAACCGGGCGGGATCGCCGGTCGTGCTGCGGACCGCGATCGCATCGATCCCGAGGTCGCGGCCGATATAGTTGTACGAGAAGCGGGCGGCGGACCTGACCCGGTCCTGCAAAACCTCCCGGGGGGACGCGTCGTCGACCGCGATCGCGCACGCGGTCGGGTTATGGTAGGTGAACTCGTGCCGCGAAACCACGTACTTGCCCCCGATCGTGACCTGCCGATCCCCGGTCCCGAAACGTACGGCGCGGACCGGGGGGGCGAGGAGCGCCTCGAGGGCCGCCAGCGCCTCCGCGTTCTCCGGGTGGGCGAGCGGGGTGCACGCCTCCAGCGCGAGCTCGCGGTTGACGAGCCGGGTCGCAAAGGCCATGCAGTTCGGCTCGCCGCATTCGCCGCAGTTCGTCCGTGGAAGGAGCCGGTAGACCTCGATCGGGCTCGTCTCGGTGATGGACCGCCTCGCCATCAGGCATCACCCCCCAGGGGAGCGGTCACCCAGTCGTTCGCGTGCCCCTCGGGGACCTCCTCGAGCGGCCAGGCGCAGAGCGCGCTGATCATTCGCCGGAGTGCACCGATCGCGGCCGGGTGCGACATCATGAAGATGTCGACGCCGGCGAGCAGGAGCGAGAGTGCGGTCGCCGCCTCCCAGAGGGGGCCGCGGAGCTCGGGTCCACCATAGGTCGGTGCCATCGGCATCCAGGCCTCGCGCGCCGCCCAGGCGTTCGTCGAGCCCGAGATCGTCGGGTGCTGCAGCTCGGCGTCTCCCATCAGGGCCGCGTGCCGGGCCCGCTCGTGGATCGAGAACGAGTACTCGAGGCCGTACCCGAGGGCGACGGTCGTCAGGTCCATCACGATCCGATCGGGCGGGATATACTCGTAGAGACGGCGGTTCAGCTCCTTCGCATCGTTCAGTTCGAGTCCCGTGAACGCGAGCAGGTTGTGGCCGTGCTCCGATGCCGCCCGCGCGACCTTCTCGAGGGTCTTCGCGGTCGCCATCTCGAGGGTGACGGAGTTCAGGAGGAGCCGTTCTCCTGCAGCCATCGCAGCCACCTCCGCGAAGACGTCCGCGTCCTTCCGGGGGTCGCCGCACCCCCCGATGATCAGGGGGACGTCGACGGCCTGTAGGACGGACTCGACCGTCGCCGCGGCGTCGCGGGGGCTTGCGTTCCGGATCAGCGGGTCGGTCGAGAGGAGATGGACGGTGATCACCTTGGCGCCGTACCGGCTGACGTTCAGCCGGGCCCATTCCGCCGGGTCGTCGCGGACCTCCTCGAAGGGGGCCCGCAGGGCCTTCGGCATCGGCACGCGGGTGTCGAAGACATCCATCGCGATCACCGGCAGGTTCACCACCGGCCGGTCGAAGAGGGAGAAGGCAGGGGCTTCGGCACCGCCGATCGTGAGCGAGCGCCCGCGCGATCCACCGTCCCGCCGGGTCGCGCCGAGCACGACCTCACGGATCCGGCCCGGGTACGTGTACCGCTCCGGCACGTACTCGGCGGGGAGGAGCTGGTCTGGCCGCTCCGGCACGGGGGTCGCGGGGACTCTCCCGTTCGCCGGGGCGAACGCCCCGAGGGGGATCCGGAGCTCGAGCTCGTCCAGTTCCAGGCAGAACCGCTCGAGCTCGATCCGGCCGGCCGAACGGAGGAGGGCGAGCAGCTCGGGCCCGAGGGCATCGACCAGATCCCGGCCGTTCATGACGTCCTCCCCCCCGGTCCCGGCTCTTCGCGGAGGACGATCACCCGGTCCGCGTAGATGCGGGCGTTCTTCAGGATCACCCGGTATCCCCCGACCTCCACCGGCAGGCTGCCGACCGTCGCCAGGGGTCTTCCCGCCGGGACCTCCTCCAGCCATCGGCCGACCACCGGGTGGTCATGAGCCTTCAGGAACGCCCGGAGCTCCTCGATCGTCCCCACATCGCGTTCGGTCGCGGTCCGTTCGCGGACCCCCTCCGGCAGGAACGGCGCGACCCGGTCCAGGATCTCGGCGGGTGCCCAGACGACCCGGTCCCAGCCCCCGTCCGCCTGAAGGAACCTGCGGGACTTGAGGTACTCGAGCGAGACCCCGTGGAACCCGTCCACCTGCCGACCCCCCGCGGTCGAGTCCGCCATCGTCGAGAAGGCGAGCCCGTTCACGGTCGTGTCGCGGAACCCGCGATGGACGATCCCGAACCCCTCCACCTCGGGGATGTAGAAGGCGATCCCCTCGAAGCATCCGCAGGAGGTGTGAGGGTGCCCGAACGCCGAGTAGAGCCAGATCCGGTCGATCTCTCCCATCGACCGCTCCTTCGCGCTCGCGTTGACGCCCTCGTACTCGCCCCTCGTCGGGTCGAGGCACGCCCCCTTCTCGAGGGCGAAGATCGGCCCCTTGGGGTCCATCCGCGCTGCCGCCCTCCCGTCGAACCAGGAGATCGCCCCGCAGTTCGCGTAGCGCTCGGGCGTGATGACGCAGATGTGCCGTGGGGCGAACGACTGGCAGAGGGCGCACCCGTAGAAGGTGTCGACCTCCTCGTCCGAGAGGCCTCGGGCACGGGCGTCACGGGCTTCGAATCTCGCGAGGGCCTCGGGGAGCCGCGCCTCGACCTCCGCGGGGTCCGTGAAGAAGGTGACCTGCATCGCCTCGACGATCGGCAGCTCGCTCTGGAAGAGGGAGAGGAGCACCCGCCCGAGGTACCCGAGCGAGTCGAAACCGGCGGCGTACGCCTTCTTCGAGAGGCGTATCCAGATGTCGTAGCGCTGGTTCAGGTGCATCAGTCCGTCGACGTAGTTGGTATACTCGTGGATCCGCCGCTCGATGATCCCCTCGAAGTCCTCCTCCAGTGCGGGGCCGGCCACGTCGATCAGGATCCCGAGCGGTTGACGCGCCCCCTCGGGGAGGTCGCGGATGTCCGGCCCGACAATCCGCACCGTGCCGTGATCGACCGCCTCGGGGGGCCGGACCCGGACGAGCTCCCACTTCGCCCCGACATGGGGCCCGCCGAACTCGATGCGCGTCTCCTGCTTGCGGATCCGCTCTCCCTCGTACGCGAGCCCGACGTCGACCGGGACACCCTCGATCATGGCGTCTCCTCCCCGAGGTCGAGGGCCTCGATGATAAGCGACCGCCAGTCGGACCAGGATAGATTCGGGAGGGAGAACGAGGCATGGGGCTCGTAGGCGGGCGAGAGCGAGACCGTCACCAGGGGTGCGGTGCCGTGCCGGAGCCCCGAGAGGAGGGTCCACTCGAGCGCGTAACTGAGCCCCGCGATGAAGACGACATCGTGCGGCCCGGCGCCGTCGATCCCCGTCCATCCCGGGTCGACCAGCCGTTGTGCCAGGTTCACCGCGGAGACGCATCGTGCGGGCTCGACCCCCCGGTTGCGCAGGGCCGGGGCGGTGTCCCCGGTGGCGGCCACCGGGATCGAGCCCCGGAGTGCCCAGCGGGCGAGCAGGTCGACCGCGAGCTCCCCGTCACCACCGAAGAGGAGCGCCCGGTGGCCGACGACGAGGAGGGGGCGGACTGACCGGCGGACGAGAGCAGCCAGGACCGCCGGCTTCTCGATCACGGTCGCCGTCCTCGTCCCACCCAGCATCGCGGGCTGGCCGGGCGTGCTCCGGTTCATCGGAACGCCTCCTCCGGGAGAAGGGTCGGGTCGGGGATCGAACGCTCGACCCACCCCCGTGCCTCGAGCACCCTGAACAGTTCTTCCTTCTGCATCAGGGGGAGGTCGGCCTTCGTCCTGACGAACCGGTGGAGGTCGTCAGGCATTCGCCCGTAGCATCGGTCGTAGAGGTCGATGTAGTGCGAGAGCTTGATGGAGCGACCGCGGCTGGTATCGTTCGGCCGCATGGCGAGCTTGGCGATCACTGCCATCGCCTCCTCCTTCGTCTCGGCGGCGATGAAGAGGTGCTCGGGAACCGGCCCGACGTAGACCTCCTCGCCGCTCCGCCGGTCGCGGACCATCCAGTCCCCGTCGATGTCCGATCGCCCGAGCAGCATCCGCCGGTACTTCGCGCCGTGCGGCCCGACCACGACCGGGATCCCGAGCCGCCAGAACCCCGCCGCAATCGCGGCGGCCTTCTGGGACATCGCCCCCCACGCAACACCGACCGCGCCGACACGGTTGTAGACATAGTCCGCGACCTCCGCGTAGTTCCCGGAGAGCTTCCGCTTTGCGAAGATGGAGGCGATCTTGATCGCGGCGCCCGAGATATGGGCGTTTGCGACGCAGGAGCCGACGTTCACCACGCCCCCCGCCTCGAACCGGCCCGAGAACCGTTCGTAGGGGGTGAGCCCCTCCTCGTCACGGTGCATCCCGACGGCCATCGCCGAGCACCCGGAGGTGCAGACCACGAACCGCCGTTTCGCGAACTCGGTCACCATCTCCGCCACCTCGGCCCCGCCTTCCAGGAAGTTCGCGCAACCGACGAACGCGACCACCCCGGGGATCTCCCCGAGGACGATCGGCCCGCCGACCTCCCGAATCTCGACGTCCTGGATCGGTCCGCGGCCCGTCCGGATGGTGAACCGCTCGCACTCGTCGCACGAGGCGACCATGAGCCGGTGTACCTCGATCCCCCGCGGGCATGCCTCCTCGCATCTCCCACAACCGACGCACGACCGGAGCATGGCGGCGAGCACGGATGGATCGCCGGACTTTGCCGCCTGCATGCCGGCGACGAGGTCCGACTCGGAGGGACAGGCACCGGTGCAGGCGCCGCATGCCCGGCAGGCGGCGGCGAGTGCGGCGACGTCGACCGCTTCCCGAACCCTCCTTTCCGGTCGGCGCCGGACGGCGACCCGAACGGCGACTTCGCCGACCTTCTTTGGATCGAGGACGAGGACACCCGGGACACGCCCCGTGACCAGGTCTTCGACCAGCGCGTCCACGGGGTCTTTCGTCCGGTTGTCCAGCCCCAGGCAGTTCTTCTCCGAGGTCGCGATCACCGGGATGCCGAGCCGGCCCGCCTCGTCCAGGAGGTCGGTCCGGACACACTGCTCGTCCACGACGACCAGGTCGGGGATTCCCGACCGGATATACCGGAGCTGCCAGGAGATCGGGCCGACGATCTTCGCCGAGGGCGAGCGGCGGGTCATGTCGATCGCGGTGCAGCAGATCCCGGTCACCTCGACGGTCCCCTCGAGACCCTGGTCCGCCAGGTAGTCCAGGATCGCGGCAGCCGGCGGGACGTTGTGCCCGACCACCAGGATGACCGGCTTTTCGGCATCGACGACGTCGAGGCCCAGCGGGACCAGCGCGGCGTCCTGGTCGGCCCTCGGAAAGTCGAGGGCGGAGATCTGGGCGACATCGGCGACCTCCATGGAGAGATGGTCGATCATGCCCGCATGCAGCACCTTCGACTCGAAGTCGATCGGGTCGCCCTCCTGGCCCGTGTGGGTTGCCGCGAGGAGGCTGACGAGCTGCGCGTCGCAGTAGTCCAGGACCGGCTCGAGGTCCGCAAGGGTCTCGGGCCGCTCTCCACAGACAAGCTCCACGTGGGGCATGCGGAGGTCGACCTGGAGTCCGCCGGGGTCGAGCGGGAAGTTCCGGCCGTTCCGTCCGATCAGGTGCTCCAGCAGTTCCCGTGCATGGCTGGTGTGGGTCGCGGCACCAATGCACGCGGCAAGGAGCACGATCCGCGACTGCTGCGCCGCCAGCGTGATCCCGCAGGCGCCCCGTTTTCCTCCGGAGAGGTCACATTTACCGTAGGTGCAGAGGCAGCAGAGGTCGCAGAGCGGCATGTAGAACGGGCGGTAACGCGCGAGCAGGCGCCGGTCCCAGTCGCGGAGGGAGGTCGCCGAGGGGTACGGGGTCGGCCCGGGGGGCTCCTCCCAGGTTCCCGACCCGATACGGCCGATCCCGACTCGCAGATCCCGCACCCGGCCGAACGGTGAGGCGATCTCTCCGATACGAATGTCGATTCCCTTCATAGCAGCAGTCCGGTCTTTGCTGGGTTCACGTCAGGGTCGTCTTCCAACCACCCGATCCTACGGAGCGAAGAATATTAAAATGTATGGAGATTCACGAAAGAATCCCGGCGCGTTCGAGGAGCCTGCCGACCGAGGCAAGGCCCGGGTTCCCGGGCGGGAGTTCGAAGACGGAGCGCCCCTCGAGCGTGAACTCGGCGACAAGCGGGTCGTTCTCGACCCGCCCGATGTAGGGAAGCCCGGCGGCGAGTGCACGTCTCTCGATCCCGGGGTCGACCTGGTAACCTCCCGCAACGACGAAGCGGCCGTACCGGACGTGCGACTCGTCCGCGACACGCTGTGCCCGGGCCACATGGTCGAACGACTTCTTCGAGGCCCCGATCAGGTCGATCATCACGTCGACCTCGTCCGCGATCCGTCGGTTCAGGTGCTCGAGCCCCGCGGGGGAGTCGACCAGGAGGTAGGCATACGGGCGGACGAACCGGGAGAGGGCCTGTTTCAGGGCCGCGTCGGGGAGGCAGTAGCACCCCTCCACCCACTTGGTCCCGAGCGCGATCAGGTCGAATCCCACCCCTTCGTAGAGCCCCTCCTCCCAGATCCGCGCCTCGATCCGCTCCGAGGGTGATACCCCGATCGTCGTCCCCGTCCCGGCGATGAAGGTCTCCTCCAGGAGCTCCGCGATCGTCCTCACCCCCGTCCCGGCGAGGTCTGCTCCGACCATCTCGGCGAGCGACTGGTCGGGGTCGGCGTCGACCAGCAGGACCGGTCCCCACCCGTGATCGCAGAGCCAGCGAGCAGCGAGCGCGACGGTCGTCGTCTTTCCCGTTCCTCCCCGCCCGACGACCACAACCCGGATCATGCGTCCGCCTCCCCGAGGAGGAGGTCGAGCAGTCCCTCGACCCGCTCTACCGTCGGCCCGTCGTCCGGAACCGCCCTCCCCTCGCGGCCGGCGAGGGCGACCGCCGGATCCACGGGGAGGAGGGCCACAAGCGGCATCTTCAGCCGTTCTGCGCAGGCGATCACCGCCGCCTCGCCCGCCCCGGGTTCGAACCGGCTCCCGACGAGGGCGACCCGTGGGATCCCGAGCTCCGTCGCCAGCGATCGGATCCGCCCGGCGATCCCGCATGCGGCGGCGGACCCGTCGACCAGGACGAGGAGGAGGTCCACGCCCGCCGCAGTCCCCCTGCCCAGGTGCTCGAGCCCCGCCTCCAGGTCCAGGACGACCGCCTGCCGCTCGCCGACGACGAGGCGGCGGATCAGTGCCCGGATCACGGCAGCGGAAGGGCAGGTGCACCCCCCGCCCGCGGCACGGACCGTTCCCATCACGAGCAGGTCCGGCCCTGAGGGGGTCGGCACCGCCCTCGATCGGACCACGTCGTCGACCGGGAACGAGAGGTTGTAGACCCCGGCGTACCCGGTCGCCGTCTTGGACGCGATGAGGTCCGCATCCTCGCCGATCGGGACGATTCTATCGGCGACCTCGGGACGGAGCCCGAGGGCAACCCCGAGGTTCGGGGCCGGGTCCGCGTCGATCGCGAGCGTGGCGTATCCGCGCCGTGCGAGGGAACGGCCGATCAGGGCGGCGAGCGTGGTCTTTCCCACCCCTCCCTTGCCCGAGACCGCCAGTTTCATCAGCCCCCTCCTGCCACACAGGTGGAGAGCCCAGGGGATTAACCTACCGTTGCCGGGCACACGGTTTATCCCGAAAAAGGACGACGGGTCGTGCATGTCGCTTCCGGCATATCGGCGGATGCCCCGCGCCACCCTCCTCGACCGCGTGGAGGAGGCCTGGGGGCTCCTGGAGTCCTGCCGCCTGTGCATCCGGCGGTGCGGTGTGAACCGCCTCGATGACGAACGGGGATGGTGCGGGGCCGGTGTGGACCCCCGCATCTCGGGGTTCGGCCCGCACTTCGGCGAGGAGCGACCGCTCGTCGGGCGGGGTGGCTCGGGGACGATCTTCTTCTCCCACTGCACGATGGGGTGCATCTACTGCCAGAACTACGAGACCTCGCACCTCGGGTGGGGCGAGGACCTGACCCCGGACGGGCTCGCGGCGATCATGCTCCGGCTGGAAAGGGCCGGATGCGGCAACATCAACCTGGTCTCCCCGACCCACTACGTCCCCCAGATCCTGAAGGCCGTCGAGATCGCAGCTGCCGAGGGCCTCTCTCTCCCCCTCGTCTATAACACCGGGACGAGCGAGTCTCCCAAAACCCTCCGCCTCCTCGACGGGGTCGTGGACATCTACCTGCCGGATGCGAAGTACGCGGACGACCGGGTCGCGATTGCCCTCTCCGCCCTGCCGGGGTACGTGGAGGCGATGAAGCGCAACCTGGTGGAGATGCAGCGCCAGGTGGGGGACCTCGTCTGCGAGGACGGGATCGCGGTGCGCGGCCTGATCGTCCGGCACCTGGTGCTGCCCGATGACCTGTCAGGGGGGTGCGAGGTGATGCGTTTCATCGCCAGAGAGGTCTCGCAGAACTGCTACGTCAACATCATGGACCAGTACCGGGTGGTATGGGGTGAATTGACGGAAAAGACCCCGCGAGACCCCTGCATCCGGCGGATCCTCCGGCCCGTCACGCCAGCTGAGGTCGCACGGGTGATCGCCTGCGCGCGAAAGGCGGGCCTGCACCGGTTCGCTGACTGACCCCGGGGGACGGGCGGACCTCAGGTCAGTGAATGCTTCGCCGCGCTGATGAAGGCCCTGACCCGTGCGTGGTCCTTGCGCCCGGGGGCCGACTCGACCCCCGAGGCGACATCGACGCCGAACGGCCGGACTGCGCGGATCGCCTCCGCCACGTTCTCCGGTGTAAGGCCGCCCGCGAGCAGGACGGGACGCAGCGAGGAGGCGACGACCCGCCGTGCATATGCCAGGTCGAACGCCTGCCCGGTGCCGTGCGACCCGTCGATGATCACCAGGTCGCAGTCGTCCGGGACGGGTGAACCGGGCGCAACGACGCGGATCAGACGGACCGCTGCCGTGGGCGGGAGCCGGTGGGGATGCGAGAGCTGGACGGCGTCGGCCCCTGTCCCGAGGCATTCGGCCAGCCCCTCCTCCGTGGTGGTGTGACTGACGGCCACCCTCATCACCCCGGGCGGGACTGCGGCAAAGATACGACGGGCCTGCGCTGCCGTGCAGGAGCGGGGTGACGCCGAGCAGACGACGACCCCGATGGCGTCGGCGCCCGCCTCCACGGCAACCCGGGCATCCTCCGGGCGGGTGATCCCGCAGATCTTGACGAAGGTCACCCGGTCTCCCTGTGCCCTCTCGCGAGCGCGGATATCCGTTCGATCACATCCGAGAGGCGAAGGATGCGGTCCTCCGTCTCCCGGACCCCCTTCGTCGCGGCCCGCGCCTCCTCCGCCGTCATGCCGACGATCCGGCCGACCTCGTGGATCGAGGCGGCCACCTCCTCGGTGGTTGCCGCCTGCTCTTCAGCTGCCGCGACCACCTCCGCGGCGGACCGGGCGACCCCGTTCGCCGCCTCCTCGATCCGCCGGAAGGCGGCGAGCGCCTCGGATGACTGGGCCGTGCCGCGTCCGACCAGGGTCCGCGCCTCGACCATCGCGTCCGCCGCGGCCCGGGAGGAGCGGATCAGGGCGTCGATCATCTCCTCGATCTGCTCCGCCCCCGTCTTGGACTCCAGCGCGAGCGCCTTCACCTCGGCCGCCACCACCGCGAAGCCCCTCCCGGCCTCGCCGGCCCGTGCCGCCTCGATCGCCGCGTTCAGGGCGAGCAGGTTCGTCTGGGTCGCCAGGTCCCGGATCATGGTCAGGATCCGGGAGATGTCAGCCATCCGCCGTTCCAGGTCGGCGAGTGAGTCGTGGACCCTGTTCACGGACTCCTCGATCGCCGCGTTCCCCTTGGCGACGTCGACCGCCAGCCCGGCCCCCTCCTCGGCGGCCCGGCTCGCCTGCCCGGCCTGCTGCGAGACCATGTCGATGGCCGCCGTGATCTGCTCGATCGCGTTCGTTAAGTCCTCCATCGCCTTCTGGATCTGCTCGACCCCGGTCGCCGAGACCCCTGCGTTCGACGAGACCTGCCCCGAGGCCTCCGCGATCGACTCGACCTGTGCACCGATCTCGGCGATGCCACCGGCCGCCTCCCTGACCGCCGCGATCAGTTCCGTCATCCGTTTCCGGTCACCATCCCCTCCCGGTGTCTCATCCAGCTCGAGCCAGACCACCGGTCGGACGGCATCGGACCCCGGGAGCCGGATCGCCCGGACCAGGAGGGGACACCCGCCGTCCCGTCCGGGAAGGACGACCTCTCCCTCGGCCCGCCCCCGGCGGGCGGTCTCGGAGACGATCCCCGCCAGTGCGGCGGGCCCCCCAGCCCTCGTCCCGTCGGGGGAGACGCCGATGCGGTGAAAGAAGGCGTCCGATGCGGCCAGGACGGCGAGTTTCCCGTCCAGGACCGCCTGGGGGTACCGGGATGCGCGGATGACGGGTGCGAGGAGTTCGAGACCGGGTACGGGAGTTACTGGCACGCAGAGATCATCGGTGATGCTGGAGAATAAGGTTGATGGCCCCATCACCCGAGGAGGGCGGCGCCGATCACGCACTGGCCGAAACTGATACACCCGTCACCGAGGGGGAGGTGGCGGTTCGTGATGCAGTCGAGGCCGTTCTGCCTGCACACCTCCTGGATGGTGGACCGGATCGCGGTGTTGATCGCCACCCCCCCGGAGAGCGCCACCGTCCCGATCCCCCGTTCACGGGCCGCATCGACCGCCAGCTGCGCGATTCCGCGGGCGAGGTTCGCCTGGAACGACGCCGCCAGGTCGGCAACGGACGCCCTTCCCCGGAGCGCCCGGTCGGCGAGCTCGCCCATCAGCGCCCGGGTCGAGAGGACCGATGCACCGCCCGAGCTGATGAACTCCAGAGGCCAGGCATCGGGCCGGCCCCGCGCCGCGGTGGCCTCCAGTTTCATCGCGGGCTCCCCGTCGTAGGTCCGCTCCCGGCAGAGCCCGAGCAGGGCCGCCGCCGCGTCCAGGACGCGGCCGGTGCTCGATGCGAGGGGGGTGTTCACCCGCCGGGCCGTCTGCCGCGCGAGCACGTCGCGCTCGAGCTCGGTCCAGCCCCGTGCGGCGAGGAGGTCCAGGACCCGGTCTTCGGGGAGAATCCCGTAGAGCATCCGCTCCGGGAACCGGGTCGCAAGGTCGCCCCCGGGCATCGGGACGGGCTCGAGGTGGCCGACGCGGTCGAGGGCGGGGACCTGTCCGGCGAAGACCTCGCCCCCCCAGACCGTGCCATCGTCGCCGTACCCGACCCCGTCGATCGCGATCCCGATGCAGCGCTCCCGGGTGACCGAGGCGATGTGGGCCCGGTGGTGCTGGACGGCGAGCACCGGTATTCCGAGCCCTCCCGCGAGTTCCCGGGCGTACCGCGTCGAGAGGAACTGGGGATGCAGGTCGTGGACCACGGCGTCGTACCGGGCACCGAGCCAGTCACCGAGCTTCTCGATCGTCTCGACCAGGTAGGCAAGGGTCTCCGGGTTCCTGACGTTCCCGACGTGGGGCGACGTGACCGCATGCCCCTCCCGGTAGATGGTCGCATTCGACGAGAGCTCGGGCCCGACGCCGAGCAGGCAGCGGTCCCCCAGGTCGACCGGGGTCCGGAGGGGCGCGTAGCCCCGCGAGAGCCTGATCAGGTGCCCGTCGCGCACCACCGAGTCGTCGCAGCGGTTCACGATCGGGCGGTCGTGCGTGAGAAAGGCGTCGACGACCCCGGAGAGCACCCGGATGGCCCGGTCGAACCCGGTCACCATCGGGTACCCCGGGGGGTTTGCCGATGTCATCACCAGGAGGGGGTGGGACAGGTGCTGGAAGAGGAGGTGGTGGAGCCCCGTGTACGGCAGCATCATCCCGATGGTGTGGAGGTTCGAGATCGCGGGGAACGCATCCGGGTTCCGCTTGGCAAGGACCACGATCGGCCGCTCGCGGGAGTGGAGGGCGTCCCTCTCCGCCCGATCGAGCACCGCCACCCTTTCGACCGTATCCGGGAGGGCCATCACCGCGAGTGGCTGCTCGGGCCGTCCGAGCCGGCGCTTGAGGACTTCGGCCGACTCCTCGATGCAGGCGATGTGGAAGCCGCCGATCCCCCGCATCGCCACGATCGCTCCCGCATCCAGGCGTTCGGCCGCGGCGCGGATCGGGTCCTCCACCCGTACCGTGTTTCCGCGAGCGTCGTGGAGCGAGACCCTCGGCCCGCAGACGGGGCAGGCGATCGTCTGGGCGTGGTGCCGCCGGGAGGCCGGATCGGCGAACTCCCCCGCACACCCGTCACAGAGGGGGAAACGTTCCATCGAGGTCATGGGTCGGTCGTAGGGCAGGTCCCGGATGATGCTGTACCGGGGGCCGCAGTCGACGCACGAGGTCGCCCAGTACCCGTGGTACCGGTTCGAAGGGCAATCGATCTCCTCGAGACAGCGTTCGCAGGTGGCCACGTCGGGCGGGATCAGACCAGTCCGTGACCCCTCCGCCGAGGGGAGGATCGCAAACCCCGCGGGGACGACCCCTTCGAGCGGACGGACCCTGACCTCATCGATCCGGGCGAGCGGGGGGCCCCGCCACAGTGCCTCGACCAGCTCGTCGATCCGGTCTCCTGCAGCACGCACCTCGACCTCGGAACCGAGGTTCTTCACCGTGCCCGAGAGCCCGAGGCGGACGGCCTCGGCGTATACGAACGGCCGGAACCCGACGCCCTGTACCACTCCCCGAACCGTAATCAGGGCCTGCTTCATCGTCGTGAAACCTTTATCGCCGAATCGCGACAATATATACTGGGGTTCTCCGTGACAGGGCACATCCGAATAATCAATGACCCGGTAGAACTGGTCCCTCTTCTCATAACCTTCAATGACGCAAAATATAAACAGATCTACGAACTCCTGAACCGGGCCTGGATGACGGAGGCGGAGCTCGCGGCGGAGACCGGGGGGGATTCGGTCGACGACTGCATCACAATCCTCAAGAAGGGGAACCTCGTCGAGGAGCAGTGGCGGATGCCGGCACCGGGCCAGAAGCCCGAGAAGGAGTTCCGGGCGACCTATTCCAAGTTCCGGGCGAATTTCCAGTGCGGTATGAACGAGCTCTCGGACCTCCTCTACCTCGCCGTCTCCAACGACGAGACCCTGAGAACGACGGTCGAGGCGATCGAGTCCGAGCTCTCGAACGGGAACGTCTCCATCAACGACCTGGCGCGCAAGTTCAACGTCTCTCCCATCTTTATCCGGGGCATCGCGAAGCGGAGCCGGCGCATGGATGTCAAGGGGCAGGGGCTGGTCTTCCTTGACCGGGCTCGCTGACGACCCCCTCGCCACGATTCTGAGGTCGAAGCGGGAGTCGACCCGTTTCCAGTGCCTGGTCGAGATCGCCGAGCACCAGCCGGCGGTCCGGCAGCTCGAGATCGCGGAGAGACTCGGGATCACACCCCAGGCCGTCTCGGAGTATATCCGGGAACTGGTCGACGACGGCATGGTCGCCTCCCAGGGGAGAGGACGCTACGAGGTGACCCGGGAAGGGATCGAGTGGGTCCTCACCAACGCCGAGCAGCTCGAGACGTACGCCCGGCACGTCCGCCGCGACCTGATCCAGCAGGTCTCCGTCTGGGCGGCGATCGCCTCGGTGGACCTGGAAGAGGGCGAGATCGTCGGGGTCTTCATGCGCGACGGTCTCCTCTTTGCGGGCCGCGAACCCCGGTCGGCCAACGGTGCCGTGGTCCGGTCCGCCCGGGCGGGTGAGGACGTCGGTGTGACCCGCCTCTCGGGGCTGATCGATCACCGGGAGGGGCTCGTCCACGTCGCGAAGGTCCCGAGGGTCGAGCGGGGAGGTTCCACCGCGGTCGACCTCGCCGCCCTCGGGGCCCTCGCGTCCGAAGTCACGGTCGTGGGCGCCGTCGGCATCGAGGCGCGGGTGGCCCTCGAGAAGGCGGGCCGACAGCCGGACATGTTCTTCGGGGCCCGTGAGGGGGTGATCGAGGCGGCGTTCCACGGGCTCGACTGCCTCCTCTGCTGCGTGGAGGACGAGTTCACCGAGTTCCTCAAAAGGCTCGAGGGTGCGGGCCTCGCCTACCGCATCCACGACCTGGTGCACCGATGATCACGATCGTCTCGCCGACCCGTGGGGGTGCCCACCGCCTCCTCTTCTTCGACGGTCGGCACGTCACGGCGGTGGGCCAGGTGGAGCTCGTCGAGACCCCGAAGGGGATCCGCCCGAAGGAGTACCGCGTCCGGCAGGTGGACCGTCGTCAGTTCAGGAACACCCCGACCCGGGAGCTCGTCAACCTCCTCCGCTCCACGGAGGTGATGCTGACGGCCCCGTCTCCACCGTTCGAGGCGTTTCTGGCCGATCTCCAGCTGAAGCCCCGCCCCCTGAACGCGTGCCGGCTCTGCCTGCTGGAGGACCGCGTCACCCAGGTGCGCGAGAAGGACGGAGTGCGGTACGGAAAAGAGACGATCTGCCTCTCCTGCGCCCGGCGGGAGCTCCGGCGGGAGGTCGCCCATTTCGGTCGGATGGCCCGCGGGGCGATCGGCCACCTCGACGAACTCCTCTACCGGTACCGGGACGTCGACCGTGTCCTCGCCTCGATCCAGCCGGAGACGACGCGGAAGCGTTCGACCCTGTACGACCGGGTCGAAGCCCACGCGGTGGAAAAGACGCAGGCGCTCGAGGAGCTACCGCTGCCGCGCCCGTTCGTGGAGGCGAGCGGCGTCGAACGGCTGATGCCGGTCCAGCAGCTCGCGGTCGAGGCGGGCCTTCTCTACGGGAAGGACCTGCTCGTGGTCGCCGCGACGGCGTCGGGCAAGACCTTCATCGGCGAGATGGCCGGGATCAAGAACTACCTGGAGGGACGCGGCCGGATGCTCTTTCTCGTCCCGCTCGTGGCGCTCGCCGTCCAGAAGCACCAGCGGTTCGCCGAGCGGTATGGCGGGTTCGCCCGGACGTCGCTCCAGATCGGGAAGGCGCGGATCCGTATCCCCGAGAACCGCGGCCCGATCCCCTCCGACCCCCGGGCGGGGCTCGTCGTCGGGACGTACGAGGGGGTCGACCACCAGCTCCGGCTCGGGCGGTTCCCCGAGAAGGTCGGGACGGTCGTGATCGACGAGGTCCAGATGCTGGAGGACCCGGAGCGGGGCCACCGCCTGGACGGGATGATCGCCCGGCTCAAGCATCTCTTCCCCCAGGCCCAGTTTCTCTATCTCTCGGCCACGATCGGCTCGCCGAAGGCGCTGGCGAAGAAGCTCGGGGCGACCCTCGTCCGGTACGAGAACCGGCCGGTGCCCCTCGACCGTCACCTGGTCTTCGTCGAGAAGAAGGAGAAGATCCCGACGATCAAACGGCTCGTCGAGGAGGAGTACCGGAAGCGGTCCTCGAAGGGCTTTCACGGCCAGACGATCGTCTTTACGAACTCACGGGCACGCTGCCAGGTGGTCGCCGAGAAGCTCGGAAGGCATGCGGCCGCGTACCATGCCGGCCTGACCGCGCAGGAGCGCCGGGAGGTGGAGGAGCGGTTCCTGAAGGGGAAGCTCGCGGCGGTGGTGACGACGGCGGCACTCGGGGCGGGGGTCGACTTTCCTGCCTCGCAGGTGATCTTCGACGCGCTCGCGATGGGTATCTCCTGGCTGACCGTCCAGGAGTTCCAGCAGATGTCCGGGCGCGCGGGCCGCCCGGACTTCCATGACGAGGGGCGGGTTGTGGTGCTGGCCGAACCGGGGGCGACCTACTCGCGCGACTCCTCGACGACCGAGGAGGAGGTGGCGATCCGCCTGCTGAAGGGAGAGATGGGTGAGGTGGCGCCCACCTACGACCTCGAGCAGTCCAGCGAGGAGTTCGTCGCGAACGCGGTGGTCGCACGCGGTAATGCGGCCGCCATCAACGCGATCGAAGAACGGATGGTCGGGGCGATGGAGCCCGTGCTCCCCGACCTGATCGCAAAAAAGCTCGTCCTGGAACGGAACGGCCGTCTGGAACTGACGCCGCTCGCCCGGATCATGGCCGAGAACTTCATCGGGGTCGAACGGTTGATGCGCATCCGGGACCTCGTCAGGGAGAGGGACGATCCGATCGATATCCTGGCCGAACTCGAGTGCACGGTCGACTGAGACGGCGATCACCCTGCCTCGGTCCTCTCCGGGACGCCATCGCGCCGTCGATATAATGTGGACGGACCACCAACAACACCAGGCGGTATTCATGGGATCCACGCTTGTAGAGAAGGTCTTCTCGGCCCGATGCGGGACCGCCGTCCGGGCTGGCGAGGTCGTGATGGCGCCGATCGACGCCGCGATGATCCACGACATCACCGGGCCGCTCGCGGTCCGGACCTTCCGTGAGATGGGCGGGGAGCGGGTCCACGATCCCTCACGGGTCGTCATGCTCTTCGACCACCAGGTGCCGGCCGACTCGATCGCTGCCGCCGAGAACCAGGCATTCATGCGGGGGTTCGCGCGGGAACAGGGGATCCGGAACTACGACCTCCGGGAGGGGGTCTGCCACCAGGTCATGCTGGAGAAGGGGCATGCCGCGCCAGGCGAGATCGTGATCGGCTCGGACTCCCATACCTGCATGTACGGCGCGGTCGGGGCGTTCGCGACCGGCGTCGGCTCGACCGACATGGGCTTCGCGCTCCGGTTCGGTGCCCTCTACTTCCGGGTGCCCGAGACGATTCGGGTGACCGTCGAGGGGACCTTTCCCGAACGGGTCGGGCCCAAGGACCTGATCCTCTCGATCGTCGGCGACATCGGGGCCGACGGAGCGACCTACCGGGCGGTGGAGTTCGGGGGACCGGTGGTCTCGGATATGTCCCTTCCCGGACGTATGACCCTCTGCAACATGGCGATCGAGATGGGGGCCAAGGTCGGGATCGTCCCCCCGGACGAGCGGACCTGGGCATACCTGGGGGAACGCCGTCCCGGGATCACCCCGTTCGAGCTCGCCTCCGATCCCGATGCGACGTTCACCGAGACCCGGCACTACGATGCGTCCTCCCTTGAACCGCAGGTGGCCGTTCCGCACAACGTCGACCACGTGGTTCCGGTCTCGCAGGTTGCCGGGACGCGGATCGACCAGGTATTCATCGGTTCGTGCACGAACGGCCGGTTCGAGGACCTTTCCGACGCGGCAGAGGTGCTCGGAGACCGGGAGTTCTCGAAGGACGTGCGGGTGATCGTGATCCCGGCATCGCGTGAGGAGTACCTCCGGGCCCTCCGGGCCGGCCTGATCGAGCGGTTCGTCGAGGCGGGTGCGCTCGTCGAGGCGCCCTGTTGCGGACCCTGCATGGGGGGGGCGTTCGGGCTGATCGGACCGGGGGAGGTCTCGCTCTCGACCTCCAACCGGAACTTCCGGGGTCGGCAGGGCTCCACCGACGGCGAGGTCTACCTCTGTTCTGCCGCGACTGCGGCGGCGTCGGCGGTCACCGGCGTGATCACGGACCCCCGGGTGATTTGACGATGACACAGCAGATGGAGAAAGAGACGATCAGGGTCGTGACGCTGGAGGCTTTTCCCCGGGTGTGGAAGTTCGGCGACGACATCGACACGGACGCGATCATTCCCGGACGGTTCCTGACGATCAACGACCCCGCCGAGCTTGCGAAACACGCCTTCGAGGGCACCCGCGACGAGTTTGCCCGGGAGGTCCGGCCCGGAGACGTCGTGGTCGGGGGACGGAACTTCGGCATGGGCTCCTCACGGGAGCATGCGCCGCTGGCGCTGAAGGGCGCCGGCGTCCGGTTCGTCGTCGCGGAGTCGTTCGCCCGGATCTTCTACCGGAACGCCGTGAACGTGGGGCTCCTCCCGCTCACGACGGCATCGACGGCGGCGTTCGAGGACGGTGCGACGGTCGCAGTCGATCTGGTCGCGAACGTGATCTCGGTCGACGGCGTGAGCTACCTGCTCGACCCGGTGCCCGGCTTTTTGCAGCGGATCGCGGATGCCGGCGGACTCGTCGAGTATGCCAGGACGATCGGGGAGGTGGAGCTGTGCAGCACCGGGTCGCGGTGATCGGCGGCGACGGCATCGGCCCCGAGATCGTGCACGAGGGATGCCGCGTCCTGGAGGCGGCGGGCGAGCGGTTCGGGTTCGATCTGGAGTTCACGGAGTTCCCGATCGGTGCGGACCGGTACCTCGAGACCGGAGAGCTCCTGACCGAGGACGATCTTGCCGAACTGGGACGGTTCAGGGCGATCTACTTCGGTGCGATCGGCGATGAACGCGTCCGGCCCGGGATCCTCGAGAAGGGCATTCTCCTCGCGCTCCGATTCCACTTCGATCAGTACGTGAACCTCCGGCCGATCAGGCTCCTCTCAGGGGTGACCACGCCGCTCGCGGGAAAGGGGCCGGACGAGATCGACTTCGTCGTCGTCCGGGAGAACACCGAGGACTTCTACGTCGGGATCGGCGGGCGTCAGGCGAGGGGACGGGGGCACCAGGACCTGGAGGTCCTCCGCTCGCTCTACTCGGTGAAGTTCGGGCTCGACATCGAGTCCGACGCCGAGGAGCTCGCGTACCAGATCGGTGTCGTCACCCGCGAGGGCTCCCGACGCGTGATGGAGTACGCGTTCGACCTCGCCATGCGCCGGAAGAGGAAGGTCTCGTCGGTCGACAAGGCGAACGTCCTCTCCGACGTCTACGGGCTCTGGCGTGATCTCTTCACCGAGGTGGCCAGAGGCTACCCGTCGGTGACCACCGAGTTCACGTTCGTCGATGCGGTCACCATGTGGTTTGTCAAGAACCCCGAGTGGTTCGATGTCGTCGTCACCCCGAACATGTTCGGCGACATCATCACCGACCTCGGCGCGATGATCCAGGGTGGTCTCGGGCTCGCGCCCGGAGGCAACATCAACCCCCGGGGCACCTCGATGTTCGAGCCGATCCACGGTTCGGCACCCAGGTATCGGGGGATGAACGTCGCGAACCCGATCGCAACGATCTGGGCGGGATCGCTGTTACTGGATTCGCTCGGGGAGCACGAGGCGGCGGCGGCGATCGTCACCGCGATCGAGCGGTCGATCGCCGACGGCGTGGTGACGCGCGACATGGGGGGGACGGCCTCCACGTCGGACGTTGGTGATCATCTCGTCCGGCAGCTCGGGGGACGGAGCTCACCATAGATGTCCGAGATGGTCCGCTGGATCGCCGAACACTTCGGCGATGTCCCCCCGACGCCGGCGCTCGTTATCGATGCGACCAAGCACATGCGCAAGAACGAGCGCAAGCAGCTCTTCTCCGAGGACCTGCCCTCCATGAAGACGGCGGAGGGGCGGTGGTTCGAGGGGGTCGTCTACGAGCGGATGCTCCGGCTCGTCGAGCGGACCGACCTCGTCAGCGGGATCGCGCGGAAGGGGGCGGATGCACCTCCAGTCGACCAGAACGCGGCACTGGGCCAGAACGGCCTCTTCTATTCCAACATCGGCGATATCAAGATACGGGGCAACGGGCAGGATCTCGCGGAGTTCGACCTCCTGCTCAGGGACCGGGAGGGGAATATCGCGTTCGCCGAGATCGTCACCTCACCGACGGACATGAAGGAGTTCGAGGCGGAGATCCGGTTTAAAAAGCGGCTGATCGGGTTCATCTACGGCCAGGCGCAGGTCCCGTTCCTGCTCTACTCCTCCGTCGACGTCTCGCGCCACCCGATCGTGAAGCGGATCATGAAGGAGCCCGAGAACGCCCTGATCGTGACCGGTCCCTGCGAGGAGTTGAAACGCCTGATCGAGGGTCATGCGGTCCGCCACCATACCCGCAAGCCCCCGAAGAACCCGAAGTTCTTCCGGGCCGACGAGATCGAGGCCCGGCGTCCATTCGACTTCAAGGCCCTGCACGAGGAGAGGAGGCAGCGGCTCTTCCAGATGATCGGGTCGAAGGCGAAGAAGGAGGACTTCGCCGAGCCGGACGACCTCCCGCCCATCGTTCGGAAGATCATCTGCGGCGGGCTCTACCCGTCCGCTGCGCGGGCGCTCTGCGCGAGCTACCCGCTCACGGTGCGCGGAAAGCCGATCCCCTGTGCCGAGGTCCCGAAACGGTTCTCCAAGATCGTGCTCGCTGTCAACCTGCCGGAGGGTGAGCCGATCATCTACCTGCGCTCGCGGCACCGGAAGGAGTACCTGAAGATGGTCCGCGACAAGCAGGGGGGGTTCAAGTTCGAGTCGGCCCGGACTCCCCACATGGCCGGTTTCTTTCTCTGGCTCGAGACGATCCAGCCCTCCCTCGGGTCGCAGATCGCGCACGAGATCCTGATGACCTTCATCGGTCCCGGTCGGAACAGCGCCCCCTTCGTGCCGGCAACCCCCCAGCAGGGCGCGAGGGGAGGGTCCGGCCCGGCGATGGGGACGGCGACGGCCAGCAAGGATGCACGCGGACGACCGGCGGGCAGGCCTCCCGCCGACCAGGCGTCGGAGGCGCCGGCCGAATCGCCCGCTCGACCCGCCGCCCGCCGCCGCCGTCGCCGTCGCTCCGCGCGGCGGCCCGCGGAGGCCTCGCAACCGCCGGACCCGATCGACGCCCCGTCCCGGTAGGCCCGCTCAGCCCCGGAGGAACAGGAACGCGCCCAGGTGTGCAAGCCCCCAGGCGGCACCGACCCCGAGAACGACCAGGAGACCCGTGGTCCCGAGCGCCGGTGGGAGGACGAGGGGATAGGCGACCAGGACGAGGAGGGCGATCCCCAGCCAGAGGGCCGCCCCGACATAGAAGAGGGGCCGATGGCCGGCACCGGGACGCCCGGCCCCGGTGGTGGCGGGTGCCTGCGGGATGATCCCTTCCCCCGCGTCGCCCTCGCCCCGTGCGCCCGTCTCCATCCGGTCACCGGCGTCGAGAGCGTGGAGCAACCCACGGGCCTTTTCGAGCGCCTCGTTCGCCGCACGGTCTTCCGGCTGAAGCGCAACGGCCCGTTCCAGGTCCACGATCGCCAGCCCGACCTCCTTCCGCCTGTCGCCAGGCTCGAGCGGTCCTCTGCCCCCCTGCTGGACCCCGTCGAGCCTCTCACCCGCCCGGGCGACGAGGGCGGCACCCAGCAGGCGGGTGATCGCCGGGTCCTCCGTGAGGGTGCCGGCCCGCTCCAGCAGCCCGATCGCCGCCCCGTGCTCACCCCGTGCCCGGAGCGCTGAGGCCTCCTGGGTGACAAGGCTGGCGATCTGCTCCCGTATCGGGCCGACAGGCCTGCCCGCGCGGAGCGCCCGTTCCCAGTGGCGGACCGCGTCCTCGATCCGCCCGGCCCGGAGGGCCTCCTCGGCGCCCCGGAGGAGCGCGACCTCCTCGAGCGCGCTCACCTCCGCCTCCTCCCGTTCGGCCGGTTCCATCCTCTCGATCGCCCGGAGCGCCGCACCGTACCGTTCCTCCCGGACCAGTCGCCGGATTCGGGCATGCGGGTCGAAGAGGTCCAGAAGATCGGGTCGCTGCGGTGCGATCGCCTGGCGGACCTTTTCGAGCATCCCCACCTCGGCGAGCAGCACGGGGCCGGCGACGATCGCGGCCGGAGAGAGGCCCCGGCCCGAGAGGATCCGGAGGGCCGGCAGGCTCCCGGCCGCCTCGAGCTCCGAACGGAAGAGGGCGAGGTGCTCCTCGAACCGTGCGGCCGCCGGGTGGTCCCCCCCTTCGGTCAGGCGAGCGGCGATCGTCTCGAGTTCGCGGGAGAGGCGGTCCGCCAGGGCGGCACCGAGCCTGCCGCTCCGTGCCTCCTCGATCCGGCCCGCGAGGACCCCCCACTCGATCCAGAAGGCGTCGGAGGCGCAGAGGGCCGCAAAGCGCGTGAGTGCCCCCGTCCAGAGGCGGTCCGTGCTGTCCGGGGGTGACGGGAGCTGCGCCCCGCTCCGGCCGGATGCACGGGCCTCCCAGTAGAGGAGGAGCGCGAGTGAGTGCGTGGCCCCCGGGTTCGGAAACGTGCGCTGCTCGCGGGCCCGCCAGAGGTCGGCGACCCGCCGCCGGTTGGAGGTCTCCTCCAGGGTCCCGACGGGGTCGTCAAACCCGAGGTCCTCCAGGTACCGTTCCTGGTACCGGAAGAGGTCGTCGAGCGCGCGCACCTGGGGGTCCCCGGCCCCGTCGACCGTCTCCGGCATCGTTGCGAGTGGATCTGCGATCATGGCCCCTCCTCCGATCCGCCTGCCGCAGGACGATGGTCCCCTCCCGGAACCACGGGTCGGATCCGGGAACCGGCGAGCGGGGTACACCTCTCCGGTGACGCGATCCCCGTGCACCAGGGGACCCCGCCGGTCGTCGGAAGGGGGTTGATGGTATGAAGGAGGAGGGTGAATTCCCTTCCATCATGGACGATCTTTCCGCGGGCACGTGCGCCTCCCGGATCCGGTTCACCGTGCACCATGCGCATCGACAATGTGTTCGGTACCGGGCCTTTATCAAACCCGCGTCGTGTCTCCCCCGGCAGAACCCTTGATACCGGTGGACGGAACAGTAGGATCTGTCGTGTCGCCCCGTATCCTGCTCGTCCCGGTCGAACCCGTGCCCACTCCCTCCCTGGTGGAGGCGCTCGCCGAACGGATCGCCGCCGTCCTCTCCGGGGAGGTTCGGACCGTGGAACCTCTTGTGCCCCCGGCCTCCTCGCGAACGGACGACGACCTGCTCGACCTGCAGGCCGTCTGCTCCGCCCTGGGCGCAACCTGGGGGTGTGGTTGCCGCACCCGCATCGTGGGGGTGACCCGTGCCCGGCTCCGGGGCGGCTCGATGGTCGCCGGGTACGGGTGCGGATCCCCCCTGCTGGTCTCCCTCGGCCCCGGCACGATCGGAGAGAGCGTCCGGGCGATCGCCGCGACGCTGGGCCTCGCCTCCTGCGATCAGCCGGACTGCGCGATGCATCCCGGGGCAGAGACCCAGAGGCTCTGCCCCGGGTGTCGTTCCCGGCTCTGATCCGGCCCGGCAGATCGACGCATTTTTCTCCTCTTCCGCTCCTTGAGGGAGCGATGAGCCCCGATGCAGCGACGGGCCGGGTCCGTCGGTACCGGGTGCCCGTGCGCCTCCCTGCCCCGGGGGAAGAGGTCCCGATCGAGGATGCCGGAGGCCTGCCGGTCTATCGTCTGGAGACCCGTGTCTTCGCCTTCAGGACCACCCTCCTCGTCCGTGACCTCTCCGGCCAGACGGTGGCGCGTATCCGCAGGCCACTGCCGGCCCTTCGCGAGACGGTGGTGATCGAGCGCACGGGGTACCCGACGGCGACCGTCCGGCGGGCCCTCTCGTCTCTCTTCCGACCCCGGTACCGGGTCGATTCCGCCGGGGGAGACCTCGAGGTGGTCGGGGATATCATCGGCCGCGAGTACGCGATCCGCCGGGGCGGGATGGAGGCGGCCCGGATCTCCCGAGGCCCCGTCTCCGTCCGCGAGTGCTACGGCGTCGAGGTGGCACCGGGTGAAGACGCGGTGCTCATGCTCTCGGTTGCGGTCGCCCTCCAGGCGTTCCGAACCGGAGCGCAGGCTCCGCCGGTCACTCGAGCAGGACCAGACCTATCGAGATGATCTCGGGCCGGAGGATCCGACCGTATTCCAGGTTCTTTACCGGGAGCGTCCTGAGTTCCCAGCCGACCTTCCGGGCGGTCGCGAAGACGTCCATCCCGGCCGCTTCCATGGATGGCCGGACACGGTCCATCTGCCGGCAGCACCGGCGGAACGACTCGTCGACGGCGCCCTGCTGCTCTTCGGCCACGCACTCCTCGCAGAAGGCGCAGGGATACCCCCCGAACCCGAAGGCCTTGTAGAACCCGTCGTAGAATGCGGTCTTTTCGAGCCGGTGGACGGTCGTGTTCACCCAGAGGATCAGGTCACGGTAGAACATATGGAAGTCGTCCGGGATCTCGTCCGGGCCGAACGAGGGACGGCCCGGCACCCCGTCGAACCGCAGGAGGAGCCCGATCTCGTACTCTGCCAGCATCGCGCGTGTCTCCGCCGGCGAGGGGGCGTAGGGTGGGCAGGAGAGGTGCTTGGCGTACCCCTTGCATCCGTACCGGCACTTGAACCGGACCCAGTCGGCGACCACCACGTCACGGGCCCTGATCGGGGTGGCCAGCGCACCCGCCTCTCCGGCCAGTCCGGTCAGCACCCGGATCTCATTCTCGCAGGTCATCGTCTTTCCCCGGACGAGATGGAGTGCGTCGCGAACGATAATGCTTGCTGCCGCCGGGTCAGGGGGGTGCTCCTCCCACGGATCGGGTGCAGCCCCGCCAGGGCAGGGGGCTGTCCGCCCCATCATCGAGATGGAACGCCGGGTGGCCCGGCAGGTTCTAACTCCCGGGGAGAGGATACCTGATCGATGGACTGTATCGTGCGCCCGTACCGGGATGAGGACTTCTCCGGCGTCTGGGCGATGGAGCGGAACGGGTGCGAGGCGGGGTACCCGTCCGCCGTCGTGGTCCGGCAGGCGGCGGAACTCTTTCCCCGCACCTTCCTCGTCGCGGCAGACGATACCGGACCGGCCGGTTACGTGATCGCCGCGCCGTCCTCAGACCCCTCCGTCGGGTGGATCCTCCGCCTGCGGGTACGCGAGGACCGGCGCCGGATGGGGTACGGCAGGGCCCTGCTCAGGGAGGCGATCGCCCGACTCGGGGATGGCGGTGCGGCGTGCGTCAGGCTGACCGTCTCGCCCAGCAACGAACCGGCCCTCGCCCTCTACCGGGGACTGGGTTTCATCGAGGTGGACCGTCTCCCGGACTACTTCGGTCCCGGTGAGGACCGTCTCCTCCTCTCGTTTCGCATTCCCTGAGCCTCCCGGTGGGAGCCCTTCCAGTGCCCTTCTGATCGCGCGGACCCTGGCACCCAGGGCGTCCAGCATCACCCGCTCGTCTGCGAGGTGGGTCTCGATCAGGCCGACGAGCGCGGAACCGACGATCACGCCGTCGGCACCCAGTCCGGCAACCGCCCGGGCCTGTTCCGGCGTGCCCACGCCGAAGCCGACCGCCACGGGGAGCCCGGTCACCCGGTGGAGCCGCTCCAGGAGGGGACCGATCGTCACGGGGACATGGTCCCGGACCCCGGTCACGCCCATCGTCGAGACGGCATAGACGAAACCCTCTGACTCGCGCCCGATCCGGGCGAGACGGCGGTCGCTGGTCGAGGGAGCGGCCACGAGGATCCGGTCGATCCCCGCCTTCCGGCAGGCGGATCGGAGCGCCCCGCCCTGCTCGACCGGAAGGTCGACGCAGAGAAGCCCGTCGACCCCCGCCGCCGCTGCGTCGCGGCAGAAGCCCTCCAGGCCGTAGCGGAAGAGGTTGTTGTAGTAACAGAGGAGGACGATCGGCACGGTGGTCCTGCGGCGGACCTCCCGGACGAGAGAGAGGAGCCGGACCGGCGTCATCCCGGCCCGGAGCGCCCTCGTATCCGCGCGTTCGATCACCGGTCCGTCCCCGGTGGGGTCGGAGAAGGGCATACCGAGCTCGAGGATGTCGGCACCGGCGTCCGCCAGGGCCACTGCGATCCGGACCGATATCTCCGGGGTGGGGTCGCCTCCGACGACGAACGTCACCAGCAGGGGACGATTCCGGTCCCGGAAGACTCCCGAGAGGCGGCTCATACCGCCACTCCGCGCCGCCGGGCCAGGTCATGCATGTCCTTGTCCCCCCGGCCCGAGAGGGTGATCACCATGATCTCGTCGCGGTCGAGACTGCCGGCGCGCTGCCGGGCCCCGGCGACCGCATGCGCGGACTCGAGCGCGGGGATGATGCCTTCGCGCCGTGCGAGGTACCCGAGGGCATCGACCGCATCGTCATCGGTGACGGCGGTGCACTCGATCCGGCCCCGCTGGACGAGGTCCGTGAGCTCCGGCCCCACGCCGGGGTAATCGAGTCCGGCCGCGAGGGAGTGGGTTTCGGCGACCTGCCCTTCCGGGTCCTGGAGGAGGTAGGAGAGGGTACCGTGGAGCACGCCCGGGGACCCGCAGCAGAGGGTCGCCCCGTGACGGCCGGTCTGGAGCCCCTCCCCTCCCGCCTCCACGCCGAGCATCCGGACGGATGGATCGGAGAGCGACGGAGCGAAGGTCCCGATCGCGTTCGAGCCGCCACCGATGCAGGCGATCAGCAGGTCCGGCAGTCGTCCTTCGGCCGCGAGGCACTGGGCCCGCAGTTCGGTCCCGATCACCGACTGGAAGTCCCGGACCATCGTCGGATACGGGTGGGGGCCGGCGGCAGTCCCGAGGAGATAGTGCGTGCTCTCTGATGTGGCGGCCCAGTCGCGGAGCGCGGCATTGACCGCGTCTTTCAGGGTGCGGGTACCGGACTCCACCGGGTGTACCCGGGCGCCGAGCAGCTCCATCCGGAAGACGTTGAGCCGCTGGCGCTCGATGTCGGCCGCTCCCATGTAGATTTCGACCGGCAGTCCGAGCGCCGCACCCACGATCGCGGTCGCGACCCCGTGCTGGCCGGCGCCCGTCTCCGCGATCAGCCGTGTCCGGCCCATATACCGTGCCAGGAGGGCCTGTCCGAGCGTATTGTTCAGTTTGTGCGCCCCGCCGTGGAGCAGGTCCTCGCGCTTGAGATAGACGCGACAACCCAGGTCCTCCGAGAGCCGGGGTGCGAAGGTGAGCGGCGTGGGACGGCCGGCAAACCCGGCAAGGAGCCGGTCGAGCTCCCCGCGGGCCGCCCTGTCCTCGCAGAACCGTGCGTACCCGGCCTCGAGGGCGAGCACCGCCTCCATGAGCGACTCGGGGAGGTACTGACCCCCGAACGAGCCGAACCATCCGTCGGGGCTCATGCGGAACAGAGCTCCCGGAGGGTCCGGGCCGGCGACTCGGCCCGCATCAGCGTCGTCCCGATCAGAACCGCGTCGCAATGGGGGGCGAGGCGGACGAGATCGGCCCGGGAAGAGACGCCGCTCATCGAGATCACGGTCCGCCCCTCCGCGCGGAGCCGCGGGCCCAGGCGTGCCGTGGTCGAGAGATCGACTTTGAGCGTCTCGAGGTCGCGGTTATTGACGCCGATCAGGGAAGCGTCGGTGGTGAGCGCCTGGTCGGACTCGCGCACCGTCCTGACCTCCACGACCGGCTCGAGACCGAGGTCGAGGGAGCGCTCGACGAACTCCCCGAGCCGTTCCCCGAGGACCCGGGCGATCAGGAGGACCGCGTCGCCGCCGAGCGTCCGCGTCTCCGCGAGCTGCCGCTCGTCGACGATGAAGTCCTTGCGGAGGATCGGCACGCCGACTTCGGCCCGGACCTCGCGGATCCGGTCGGGAGCGCCACCGAAGAACGCCGGCTCGGTCAGGACCGAGAGAGCGCACGCCCCGGCGGCGGCGAGCTCCCGGGCGAGGGCGCCGTGGTCGGGCACGTCCCGGATGCGGCCGTGCGTGGGCGACGCCGGCTTGATCTCCGCGATGACCGCGGGGGGGGTGGGGGCGGCCCGGATCGCATCACCGAGCGATCGGACCGGAGGAGCGGCTCCTGGTCCCGGGTGATCGGAGAGGGTCGCGCTCCTCGCCCGGGCGGCCCGGATCACGTCGTCGAGAAACATGGCATACCTCCGGTCGCGCGGACCAGTCGTTCCAGCCTTTCGAGTGCCGCCCCCCGCTCCACGGCGCGTTCCGCGGCGGAGAATCCGCCGGAGAGGTCGCGGGCCCGGCCGCCGAGCAGGATCGCCGCGGCCGCGTTGAGGAGCACGACGTCCCGTGCCGGCCCTTCAGTCCCCTGGAGCACCCCCAGGACGATCCTGGCGTTCTCCGCCGGTCCCCCTCCCCTGAGGGCGACTGCCGGCACGCGGGACAGCCCGAGCTCCTCTGGCGCGATCGAGAAGGTCTCGATCCGCCCCCGGTCGAGTGAGGCGACCACGCTCTCACCGGTCGTGGTCAGCTCGTCGAGCCCGGACCCGTGGACGACCCACGCCCGCTCCCGACCGAGCGTGGCGAGTGCTCCCGCCACGGGGAGGACGAGGGCGGGGTCATACACCCCCAAGAGCTGCACGTCCGCCCGGGCCGGGTTCAGGAGGGGCCCGAGGATGTTGAAGACGGTCCGGACCCCGATCTCCCGACGGACACCGGCCGCGTGCCGCATGGCGGGGTGGTGGGCCGGAGCATGGAGAAAGACGATCCCCGCCTCGGTCATCACCCTTGCCTCGTCACCGGGTGCGAGAGGGAGACGGACGCCGAGGGCCTCGAGGACGTCGGCGGAACCGCAACCGGACGAGACGGCCCGGTTGCCGTGCTTCGCGATGGGGACTCCTGCGCCGGCGGCCACGATGGCGGCGGCGGTCGAGATATTGAAGCTCATCGAGCCGTCCCCGCCGGTACCACAGGTGTCGACGAGCGGGCCCTGGACGGGAAGCCGTATGGTGCGGGCGACCTCCCCCATCACACGCGCGAAGGCGGCGATCTCGGACGCAGTCTCCCCCCGGGTACGGAGGGCGGCGAGGAGTCCGCCGAGCTGGCCGTCCGTCACCTCCCCGCGCACCACGCTCCGCATCGCCCGGGCCGCCAGATCCTCCGGGAGCTCCCGTCCTCCGACGACGGTAGCGATCGCGTCCCGGATCACGATGCCGCACCTCCTCCGAAGAGGAACCGGCGGAGCAGCGCGTCCCCGTCCCGGGTCAGGTAGGACTCGGGGTGGAACTGGACCCCCTCGATCGGAAAGAGCCGGTGGCGCAGGCCCATGATCACCCCGTCCTCGACCGCCCGTGCCGTGACAAGCAGCTCCGAGGGAAGGGTCGCCTCATCCGCGACGAGCGAGTGGTACCGAACGGCCGTGATCGGGGATGGAAGGCCTGCATAGATCCCCCGTCCGTCGTGGACGACGGTTGCCTCCTTTCCGTGCACCACCGCGGGCGCCCTGACGACCCTTCCTCCGAAGGTGGTGACGATCGCCTGATGACCGAGGCAGACGCCGAGGGTCGGGACCCTGCAGGAGACCTGTTCGAGCACCTCGCGAAAGAGAGGGACCGAGGCGGGGCCGCCAGGGCCGGGGGAGAGGACGATCCGGTCGCAGGGCACGGAGATGACCCGGTCGATCGAGCCCTCGGCGGTGATCACGTCCACCCGCGCTCCGAGCCGTCCGAGCTGCTGGCAGAGGTTGTGCGTGAACGAGTCGAACGCATCGAGGACCAGGACCCTCATGCCGCACCCCCCGCACCGGCGGCGAGCGCGCGCAGGATCCCCGATGCCTTGACCTCCGTCTCGGCGTACTCGCGGGACGGTACCGAGTCGGCGACGATGCCGGCTCCCACCTGGACCGATGCGGTGCCGTTCTGGATCACTGCCGTCCGGATCGCGATCGCCAGGTCCAGATCGTTCCCAACCAGGTCGAGGTGCCCGATCGCCCCGGCGTAGACGCCGCGTGGTTCGTCCTCGAGCGCCTCGACCAGCTCCATCGCCCTCAGGCGTGGCGCCCCCGAGACCGTTCCGGCGGGATAGACGGCGGCGAGGGCGTCGAGCCGGTCCAGGCCGTTCTTCAGGGTGCCGGTGACCGTCGAGACCATGTGCTGGACAGAGGAATACTTCTCGACCGCCATGAACCGCTCGACCGTCACGGTCCCCGTCTCACAGACCCTCCCGAGATCGCTCCTGGCGAGGTCGACGAGCATCAGGTGCTCCGCCCGTTCCTTCGGATCGGCGAGGAGCTCCCGTGCGAGCCGTTCGTCATCCCCACGGTCAGCGCCACGCGGACGGGTGCCGGCGATCGGCACGGTGGTGACGCGGCGCCCTTCGACCTGTACGAGCATCTCCGGGCTCGAACCGACGATCGTCCGGTCTTTCTCCTCGATCAGGAAGAGGTACGGACCCGGTGTCCCGGCACGGAGCTCCCGGTAGACCGTCACCGGATCCCCCAGAAAGGGCAGATCGATGCGGCGTGAGAGCACCACCTGGAGGCAGTCCCCCGCATGGACATGTCCGATCGCCTTCGCGACGGCGTCTTCGAACCCGGCCCTGTCGGGGTGGGTGGCCCCCCCGGGAAGGCGGGTGTCCGCTCCAGGGGGTGCCGGGTCACCCGGGCTGACCGACAAAAAGGCGGTCTCCAGGTGACCCAGGTTTCGTTCGACCCTGGCAAGGACGCCGTCGGGGTCGTCACCGGGGTGGACCAGGGGTGCGGTGACGATATGGCAGGTCCTGTCTGCGTGATCGATCACGAGCCGGTCCGTTGCCAGGTGCAACCGGGCGAGCGGGCCGGCAGCGGCCCGGCGCGGACCGACCGGGGAGTCCCGGAAGAGGGCGGTGGCGAACTCGTAGGCGAACGAACCGACGAAACCGAGAGCAAACCGGGGGACGGGGAGGTCCACGCCCCGGAACCGGGAGAGAGCGGCCCGCAGGGTGCCGGCGACCCCCCGTCCGTCCACCCCCTCGGCGAGTTCCACCAGCTCCCGGGGGCCGGAGAGGACGCACCCGTCATCGCAGAGCTCGAGCGTGAGTGCCGGGTCCGGGCCGACGCACGAGTACCGGGCCTGACCGCCCGGACCCTCGACCGACTCGAGGAGGAACCCGGTTCTGCCGCGGAGCGCTTCGTAGAGACGCACGGGGGAACGGCCCCCGAGCGGCAACGGCCGGCTGACCGGGACGAAGCGCGGCCCGTCCAGCCCCCGGACGAGGGTGCGGAGCCGTTCTTCGACCTCCTTCATGACGAGTGGCACGGTCCGCCCCCATCGATGATACGGTTCTGTTCATTGTTGTATGACATTGTACATTTCATGTACAATGTACATATTTATACATTATTGTATAATTTACTTCAATCGAGGGGTAGAATCTCAGGGGGGTCGAAGATCACGCCGATCAGGACGAGGTCGCCCTCCGCGCCCGCCCGGAAGGCCATCTTTCTCACGAGGACGCGCCGTGGTCCCCGGCTCGATCCGAGCGTGGTGCAGTAGAGCGATTCGCCGGCCCTGTCGAAGACATCCCGGTCCGTCGCGGTGAAGGATGGGCGGTCCCCCGGGGGGATCAGGTCATCCACGCGGAGTCCCGGGATCGCGTTCCGCTCCCGCCCGAACATCCCGGCGAAGGCCTGGTTGCACCCGACGAAGACTCCGTTCCGGTCGATCGCATAGATCGGGTGCGGAAACTCGTTCATGATGTGGCGGACGAAGAGCATCTGCTTCTGCAGCTCCTCCTCCGCGAGACGCGCCTCCGTCTCGTCGGTCAGGACGATGTACTTGTTGAGCCGTCCATCGCTCCTGACGACGGTGAACCGTGCCCGGAGATACCGGTCCGTCCCGTCCTTATGTCGCGCCCAGAAGCGGAACTCATCGGGAACCTCTCCCGTCCTGAGATGCCGCTCGAAGAGCTCATGAACGCGTTCGCTCTCTTCAGGAGCGATGAACTCGAGGTGGTCGAGGGCGTTGAGCTCCTCCCTGGTGTATCCCAGGATCTCGGTCGCACGACGGTTCACGAAGACGATCTCATCGTCCCGCGAGATCAGGATGCCGTCCTGGACATTCTCGGCCAGGCCGCGGAAGAGAGCCTCCGACTCGGTGAGGGCGATCTCCGCCCGGCGGTGTTCGGTCATGTCGCCGAGGATCAGGACCGTCCCCCGCTCTCCCTGTTCGAAGACCATCGGGACGATCCGGTACCAGTACCAGCGTTCGTCCTCGCCTTCCAGGTGGATCTCGTCATGGGCAGCACCGTTCGCCGCCGCTTCTGCGAGGTGCCCGACCAGGTCCAGGATCCGGGGGTCGGGCGCGGGCAGGTGCATGAGCCGCTGTCCGAGCACCCGTTCGCGCGGCAGACCGATCAGCCCGACCGCCGCATCGTTCGCCTCGGTCACCCGCCCCTCCTCGTCGAGCACCAGGATCGGTTCGCTCGTGATCGAGAGCATCGAGGCGACCGGCAGGCGCTTTGCCAGGGTGAAGACCTTTGCCATGCCGAACGAACGCATCTCCACCTGGCCCGATGCGCGGAGGACATCGAGGTACCGGCCGACGGAATGCTTGTTCTTGTCGAGCAACCGGGCGATCTGCGTGACGGACATCCCCTGGCGGTGCTCCCGGAGGATCTCCCTGATCCGGGCGAGCTCGTTATCGATCCTGACCATCCCTTATGGTGGTGCACCCTGAAGTCTATTTAATATTTTCCTTGATGGGTATCCCATATGGGAGCCCTACTGGGTTTCCGACAAGTGTAACCGATTCTCATTAAGTATAAATATAATTGAGTAATCTGTGTACAGGCATACGCGGAGCAATCATCATGCAGATTCGCGAAGTTGTACACCGATTGATGGGACCACTGGCCGCGGGCCTGTTGCTGGTCTGCCTGATCGCCGCCCCGGCATCCGCCGGTGCGAAGATGACCTCGGGGGGACCGGTGCTCTCCGCCACGGTTGCCGGTTCCAGTGAACTTACGCCCGGGCAGACCGTCCCGCTGACCGTGATCGTCCAGAACAGCGGGCTGATCGACTCCAAGGTGGTTGGTTCGACGATCGTCGACCGGAACGACCTTCCGAACACGGCAAAGTCGGTGACCGTGAGCCTCGGCGGTGTGTCGGGGATCGCCGTCGAGACGGACGCCCAGATGATCGGGGACATCCTTGGCGGTGCAGCAGCGAAGGCGACGTTCAACGTCCGCATCCCCGCGGGGCTCGCCTCCGGGACGTACACCCTGCCTCTTTCCACCACCTACACCTACCTCGCCACCGCCGAGCAGATCGGCGGCGACTCGATCACGTATACCTACCGCGATGTCCACGAGACCCTCCCGGTGAAGATCGTGGTCAGGCCCGAAGTCGCCCTCTCGGTCAGGAACGTCACGACGGAGGCGCTGAATGTCGGGACCGAGGGGTACCTGAACCTGACGCTCACCAACGTCGGGGCCGAGCGAGGTCGGGACGCGATCGTCAGGATCCTCCGCAACGGTCAGTCTCCGATCACCCCGGTCGACAGCTCGGTCTACCTCGGTGACTTTGCACCCGGTCAGACCGTGCAGGTCCGGTACAAGGTCGCAGTCTCGTCCGAGGCGGCCGCCCAGTCCTATCCGGTCGACATCGTCGTCTCCTACTTCGATACCGACGGGCTGAACCGCACCAGTCGTATCCAGACGATCGGGGTCCCGGTCGGGGGCAAGATCGCCTTCTCGGTCGTCTCCGAGCCCGCATCGATCCGGGCCGGGGCGAAGAAGGTGATCGAGGTCGTCTACCGGAATACCGGTGCCGCCGGTGTCCGGGCCGCGCAGGCCCGCATCTCCGCAGTCGACCCCTTCACCTGCTCCGACGACACGGCATACCTGGGCGATATGGCGCCGGGTGAGGAGAAGACTGCCCGATTCGAGATCTCGACGGCCGCTTCGGCCACCGTCAAGGAGTACGCCCTCGACTCCGAGATCCGATACCGGGACGCGCTCGACAACTCCCAGATCTCCGACACGATGAAGGTCCCGATCCGTGTCTCCGAGTCCGGAGGGCTGGCGGACCTGCTCACCTCCCCGTTCGTACTCGCGATCATCGCGCTCCTCGTGATCGGTGGAGGGTACCTTGCGTTCCGCCGCCAGAAGGGTTCTGCCTAGGATGAACGCCCGGCCGGCCCCCGGTGCCGGCCACACGTTCCCCCACCAGGAGGTCTCATGAGATCCCCATTCACGTTGCTTGCCCGGCTGGTGAACGGCCACCCGGTGATTGTGGCCGGCCTCCTCCTGGCCGTTGTCGTCGTCTCGCTCTACGGGACGACCCAGATCGCGATGGAGACCGGGTCGGCCGGTTACCTGGACAAGAACACCCCGTTCGGGCAGAACTACGATACGTACACCTCGACCTTCAGTTCCGACGTGATCATCCTGCTGGTCGAGACGGACGATTCCACCGGGGTCGCCGAGCTGCAGTTCCTCGACCGGTTATCGCAGGACGTGCGCTCACAGGCGAATGTTCAGTCCGTGGCATCGATCGCCGACCTGATCAAGCAGGCGAACGGCGGAAGGATCCCGACATCGGCCGCCGAGGTGATCGCGATCAAGAACGCGATACCGAGGAGCCTGCTTGAGCGGTACGTCCCGTCCAACACCTTCACGATGATCCAGGTGGTCCTCGACACGGGGCTCTCGAAGGAACAGGGCAGGTCCGTCCTCAACAACATCCAGTCGCTCGTCTCCAGCACGGACCTCCCGCCGGGTACGACCGTCTCGGTGACCGGTTCCACCGCCTTCTCCAAGCAGATGGGAGACGAGATGTCGAAGTCGACCGGAACCCTGATCGGGGTGGCGATGGTGCTGATGGTCATCGTGATGGGTCTCCTCTTCGGGTACGTCAGCCACCGGTTCCTCCCGGTCCTGATCGTGGCGATGGGGCTGATCATCACCTTCGGGGTGATGGGCCTTGCCGGTGTCAAGATCACGATGGCCGCGATCGGTGCCTTCCCGATCCTGATCGGGCTCGGGATCGATTACGCGATCCAGTTCCAGGCGCGGCTGGAAGAGGAGGCCCGGAAGGGGCCGCTTGTCGACGCGGTCAGGGAGACGATGGAGAACACGGCCCCCGCGGTCTTTTACGCGATGTTCGCGACCGCGATGGGATTCGCGGCGCTCTTCCTCTCGCCGGTTCCGATGATCGGCGGATTCGCCCTCGTCTCGATCATCGGGATCGCGAGCTGCTACGCCGTCTCGCTGATCGGCATACCGTGCTTCGCACGCCTCGTCAACTACACCCCGAAGGGGGTCCACCAGGAGATCCACGAGGCGACCGGGTACGACCGCTTCCTCGGCACCCTGTCGGTCAGGATCGCGAAGAACCCGCTCCCCCTCCTGGCCGTCGTCGGCGCGGTTGCCCTCATCGGGGTCGCACTCGACCCCCACATTCCGATCTCGACGGACGAGAACACCTTCGTCCCCCAGGATATGCCGGCACTTGTGCTGATGGAGAAGGCGACCCGGACGATGGGTTCGACCGAATCGGTCCCGATCCTCGTCCGGGGTGATGCGGTCGACAGCCTGGACTCGCTCGCCTGGATGCTGGAGTTCGAGGACTACGTGCTCAGGCACCATTCGGACCGCCTGATCGGGGGGAAGAGCATCGCCGACCTGGTGGTCCAGTATAACGGCGGGAGGCTGCCATCGAGTCAGGCCGAACTCGACCGAGTCCTCACCCTGATCCCCGCGGCAACGAAGGCGCAGTACCTCTCGGGTCACGGGACGGCGCAGATCGCGTTCACCTCGACCCAGATGGACGTCCCGGCCCAGGCGGCCCTCAAGCGGCAGCTGGAGGAGGAACTCGCCTTCCTGAGTCCGCCACCGGGTATCTCTGCCCAGCCGACGGGTTCGTTCGCACTTTTCACGAAGCTGATCGGCGATATCAGTGAGAACAAGGACCGGATGACCGTGCTCGGCTTCGTCCTGGTCCTCTCGGTGCTGCTCTTCGTCTACCGGAAGATCAACGCGGCCGCTCCACTGATCCCGATCGTGGCGGTGGTCGGCTGGAACGCGGTCGCAATGACGCTGCTCGGGATCGATTACACACCCCTCACCGCCACCCTCGGTTCGATGACGATCGGGGTCGCCGCCGAGTACACGATCCTGGTGCTCGAGCGGTTCCTCGAGGAGCGCGAGAGGACACCCGATGTCTTTGCCGCGATCGAGCACTCGGTCCAGAAGATCGGGCGCGCGATCACGGTCTCGGGCCTCGCGACGGCCTTCGGGTTCTCGGCACTCTGCGCCTCCACCTTCCCGATGATCGCCAACTTTGGTGTCACGACCGTGATCGCGGTCGCGTTCAGTCTCATCGGGGCGATCGTGGTGATGCCGGCCGCCCTGGTCGTGGTCGACCGGGTACAGACCTGGATCGATGCTCGCCGTTCACCCGGTCCGGTACCGGCTGCCTGAGCCCCACCACCCGGTTCAATTTTTTCCCCTTCGCTCTTCCGCAGGGCCGATCATCACGGACACGGTGGAATGAGCGGTCTGCGCCTCCGGCCCTTCCGGGGATCGACGGTTCCTACGAGCTCGTAAGGAGGCATCCGGTCTCCCGACCCTCCCGCTCCCGATCAGGGTGGCGATCGACACGGTGGACCCTGTCCCGGGCCGCCCGGACGCCATCTCCTCTCCAGGAGGTCGTCTCAGGGTGCGGACTTGACGATCAGGGTGGAGACCGGGCTGTTCTCGATCACGTACCCCGAGACCGAGCCGACGAGGAGGCGGCGGACCAGGCTCTTTTCATGGGACCCGAGGACGATCAGGTCGGCGCTCACCTCTTCGGCCAGCCGGACGATCTCCTCGCCGGGGGAACCCTCGGGCAGGTGCATCGTGATCCCCGTTCCGTGCATCTCGGCGTGTTCGTGCATGCGCCGGGCGATCGACTCCGCATCATCGTCGTCCATCTCCTCGACCGGGCCGTAGGGACCCATCACGGTCCCCTCGTCCTCGTCCTCGCTCTTCAGAAGGCTGGAAAAGACCCCATCGTGGATCGCATGGACCACGTGGACCTCGCTGTCGAACCGCTTGGAGATGGCAATCGCCGTCTCGAGCACCTCTTCAGCGAGATCGGTACCGTCGACGGCCGCAAGGATCCGTTTGAACAATGGGATGGCACCTCGGATGTCGGGGTTGGTTGCTGTTATCACGATAGGGTGATTCAGGTATAAGAACGTGCGGCGGGCGAGAGACGGGGTTCGATACCGTCTCATGGTTCCGACGGGGAGGTACCGTCGGACGATCCGCGGTCCGGGTCCCCCGACAGTGGGGGTTCCCGGTCACCCCCCTGTTCCCGCTGCTCCAGGGCGCGCCGGATGGCTTGTTCGCGTGCGGACGCATCCCGGTACGATTCTTCCGCCCTCTTCCATTCCGTGATGTCACGAAGGGTCTGCATGGCACCGATCAGGTTCTGATCGTGATCGATCAGGAACGACGCCTTGCCCCAGAGATACCCACCCCGCCCCCCGTGGAGCGAGGGCACCCAGGTCTCGTAGAAGAGCGTCTCCCCGATCCGCCTGACCCCGGGACACCGTCGCACCAGTTCCTCGGTCGGGAGGTCGACCAGGTCGACGAGGACCGGAAAGGATCCGCCGAACCTGGAAAAGGCGCGCCCGTAATCCTGGGACCCGATCATCTCTTCACGGAGGATCCCGGTCATCTTCTCCATGCTCCTGTTCCAGGCGACGACGCACCGATCGCGGTCCAGGATGAAGGTCGCGTCGGGTATGAACTCGATCGTCTCCTGCAGCTTCTCCCGGCTCCGCTTCAGCGCCTGCTCCGTCCGCAGCCGATCGGTCAAGTCCACGAACGAGAGGAGGACGCAGAGGAAGGTACCGGCTCCATCCCGTACGGTCGAGGCGGATACCCGGGCGGTGAAGGGAGAGCCGTCCCGGCGAATACACCGGATCTCTCCGGTCCATCGTCCCTGGTGTTGAAGCACGTTCCGGATCTTCTCAATGACAAGGGCCGTCTCGAGGTCACCGTGAGAGAGTTGGACGTACTTCAGGCCCACGACCTCCGACGGACGATCGTACCCGAACATGGTGATGAAGGCCCGGTTCGCATACTCGATCCGTTCGTCCGCCCCGACGATCACCAGCCCGTCGATCGAGGCGGCCATCGCGGCCTCCTTGATCAGGAGTTCGCGCCGTCTATCGTGGGCCTCGGTGACATCCCTCAACACCAGCTGGTACTCTCTTTCGATACCCTGCGGATCCTGGAGCGCATGGACCGTTCCCTCGATCCACCGGATCTCGCCCCCGGCGTTCCTGACCTGCCACTGGCCCGGCGAGGCAGGGGAGTCCGGCGGAACATGGCTTGCATTGTCCCCGGCGGTGGCGATGACCTCCCGGAAGACGGGATTCTGGGAACCCTCATCACCGAAGAACCGGAGCCAGGCCCGGTTCGCGAAGGTGATCGTCCCGTCCGGCCGGTGTCGGGAGATCATCTCGGTCTGGTCCTCGACCACGGCCCGGTACCGCGCTTCGCTCTCCGCGAGCCTCTGTTCGTACTCCCGCTCGGCCGTGATGTCCTCGATGATCAGGGTGGTGCCAAAGCCCCCGTCCTCGAAGACGGTCGGGATCAGCGAAAGACGGCAGTGGACGGTTCTCCCGTCTTGCCCGAAGGAGAACTCGCGCCGCTCTGCCCCCTCATCCGGTCCAAGGGGAGTGATCCCCGTGAGCGCCGGTATCCCGGCCCGTTCCAGGGTCTCACCGAGCAGGTCCTCGCGGGAGACCCGCCAGAAGTGGAGCAGTCGATCGTTCGCCTGGATGATCCGTCCCCCGTCATCGAGAACGAGGATCTGCTCCTGCGCGAACTGGAGGAGGCCCGAGAGTGAGACGCGCTGCGAGGCCGAATAGACCTTCGCCATACCGATCTGCCGGACTTCGACCTGACCGGTGAAGAGAAGGATCTCGAGATACTTCGCGGCCGAGTTGCGGTTCACCCTCAGCTGCCGGGCGATCTCGGTGATGATCAGCCCCTTGGGGTGTGCCTTGAGAAGCGTCCGGATCTTCTGCACGACCGCCCGGTCCTCGTCCAGGCCCATGAACGATAGCTGTTCATCGATATATTAATAATTATACTCCGTATATGGTTCCCGTGGCGGTGTCGACGCAGCAGAGGCTCCAACCCTGACCTCTGTCTTCGGGCTGATCCCGTCCTACCGTCCCGGAGTTGATCGTGAAACGCTCGTCTGACACCCGTCCGTTCTCCCAGACGCTCTATCTGGCCACCATGCTCCTGGTCATCGGGATCGTCTGCGGGATGACGCTGGTGGATTACCAGAACGCGGAGAAGAACCTCAGGGACCATCAGGACCTCCTCGAGAACGAGACGGAGATCAACCTCAACAATACCCTCCATCTGATCGACTCCGGTCTCAAGCTCTTCGACGATACGATGAACGTCCAGATGGAGGAGGGTCTGGGCCTGCTCCTTCGGGAATACGCAGTCGCCGGGGGGGATCCGGAGAGGATGGACCTTGTGCGGATCAGGCGGGAGGCGTTCAGGGACAAGATGGACATCTACATCATCAACACCTCGAATGTCATCCAGTACTCCACCTATCCACCCGACCTGAACCTCAACTTCGGAGAGGACCCGGTCTTCGCCTCGTACCTGGACCGGATCCGGAACACGAGCGGATTTTATCCCGATCGCGTGGTTCGGGAGCCCGAGACGGGGATCCTGCGCAAGTATGCCTACGCCCCGACCCCGGACCACCGGTTCATCCTGGAACTCGGGTTGATCGGGGATCGGTTCAGGGAAGAACGGCAGCGACTGAAGTACACCGACACGATACAAAGGATCAAGGCCGTGAACCCGTACATCGATGATGTACGTATCTTCACGATCCAGAAGGACCAGGTCGGGAACCGGCAATTCAAACCCGATGCGGAGCTCTCGGCCCGCCTGGACCGGGCGATCGAGACGCGATCCGGCTTCGAAGTGTTCGACGAGCCGTCGGGAAGAAAGGTCCGGTACTGCTATGTCGATCTGTACGACGAGCAGTACGGCTCCGATCTCTCGATGATCGTTGAACTCGCCTACAATACCCGTCCTCTGGCCGATGCCCTCGCGAACCTGCTCCGGTACCATCTCCTCGTGGCCTTCGGGGCGCTCGGGCTCGGGTTCCTGGGCGCCGCTCTCGTCTCCCGTCGTCTTGCCAGACCCATCCAGACTCTTGTAGGTGACGTGAACGTGATCGCCGGCGGAGATCTCGACCACGAGATCTCGTCGAGCCAGGCGGAGGAGTTCCGTATCCTGACCTCCTCGATCATGACGATGGTCGGGCAGCTGAAGGGGACGATCGAGCAGCTGCGCCAGCACCAGGCGAACCTCTCCGAGAGCGAGGATCGGTACCGCCGCACGCTTGCCCTGGTCTCCGACTACGCCTACTGCATGATGCTCGCCCCGGACGGAGACTGGCGCCTGGTCTGGACGGCCGGAGACCTGCGACCGATCTTCGGGAGGACATCCGAGGAGTTCGACCACATGGGCGGGCTGCCGGCGATCGTCCACGACGACGACCGCCGGATCCTCGAGCGGCACATCGAGGAGGTCCTGGCCAACAGACCGTTCGAGAGCGATCTCCGTGTGTTCGACCGGGACGGGACCGTCCGATGGCTCAGTCACCATACCGTGCCGGTCTGCGACCCTGCCGATGGGCAGGTGGTCGGGTACTACGCCGCCGGCCAGGAGATCACGACGCGGAAGAGAAACGAGGTCGCCCTGCGCGAGAGCGAGAAGAAGTACCGGCAGCTCGTCGAGGACGCGAACTCGATCATCCTCCGGCTCGGGCCGGACGGGAGGATCTGGTACATCAACGAGTACGCCGAGAGGTTCTTCGGGTTCGGGCCTGGCGAGCTTCTGGGACGGGATGTGGTCGGCACGATCGTCCCCGAGATCGACTCCAAGGGCGAGAGGACGGGGGACCTCGTTCATGCGATCTGCCGCGACCCGGAAGGGCACACGATCAACCAGAACGAGAACATGCGCCGGGACGGTTCCCGGGCCTTCATCTCCTGGACCAACCGTCGGATCCTGGGGGAGGATGGGACACCACTCGGTATCCTCTGCATCGGGAACGATATCACCCGGTTACGGGAGGCTGAAGAGGAGAACCGCCGGCTCAATGCCGAGCTCGAGGAACGCGTGCGACGGCGGACCGAGGATCTCCGCCAGGCGAACCGGGAGCTCGAATCGTTCACCTACTCGGTCTCACACGACCTCCGGTCGCCGCTCCGGGCGATCGACGGATACGTCTACCTGCTTCTCCACGAACACGGAGAGGGTCTCTCCGACCGGCAGACGCAGTACCTGGACCTGATCAGTTCGAACGCACGGCAGATGGCGCGCCTGATCGATGGCCTCCTCAACCTCTCCCGGGCCGGGCGAGGGGTGATGAAGGTACAGGATCTCGACCCGTCCATGGTGGTGAAGGAGGTGATCGACGAGCTCTCCGGTGAGCGGCACGATCGCAACGTGGAGATCACGATCGGAGGGCTTCCCCGTTGCCGGGCGGACCCCACCCTGCTCAAACAGGTCTTTGTAAACCTGATCGGAAACGCGTTGAAGTTCACCCGGGGACGGGACGTCGCCCGGATCGAGATCGGGTCCCGCCGGGACGGAGAAGATACCGTGTATTTCGTACGGGACAACGGGGTCGGGTTCGACGTCCGGTATGCCCACAACCTCTTCAAGGTCTTCTCCCGCCTACACCCTGCCAGCGAGTACGAGGGGACCGGAGTCGGGCTCGCGATCGTCCAGAGGATTATCGAACGGCACGGTGGCCGGATCTGGGTGGATTCGGCACCGGACCAGGGTGCAACCTTTTATTTTGTCCTGGGTGAGGTAGAGAATGATGGAACCCCAGTCGTGGAATGAGGATATCCTGCTGATCGAGGACAACCCGCACGACGTGGAGCTGATCCTCCATGTCTTCGAATGGTCGAACATGCGCGATCACGTCCGGGTCGCCTGGGACGGACAGGAGGCGATCGACGCCCTCTTCCTTGAGGGGATCAGGCCCCGTGTGATCGTGCTCGACCTGAAACTTCCCAAGGTGAGCGGGCTCGAGGTCCTCCGCCGGATCAAGGAGGATGCGGTCCTCCGGGAGACGCCGGTGGTGGTCTTCTCCTCGTCGGCGGAGGAACGCGACCTGGCGATCAGCTACGGGCTCGGAGCGAACAGTTACATCGTCAAGCCGGTCGAGTTCGACCGGTTTGCGGAGGTGATCCGGGAGATCGGGTGCTACTGGCAGATGGTCAACAGAAGGCCCGATGACTACCGGTCCCGGTGACGAACGGGGGTGCCGGACGCCCTCTCCGGTACCCCCCTCCCTTCCTGCTCCCCCTTCAACCCCGCATACTCTCGATCCAGGCGGTCATCCAGTCCGAGAGCGGAAGGCGGGAGAGCCCGCCGGGCGTCACCCAGCGGTAGGCATCGTGTTCCGGGGAGAGCGTCACCTCTCCGGTGACACCGGTGACCGCGAAGACCATGTGCACGGTCCGGCTGCCCGGCCTCTCCTGGGGCCCCGCCCCCAGGAGTCGGCCCGGTACGACATCGAGACCCGTCTCCTCCCTGGTCTCGCGCACCAGCGCCCGCGCGATCCCCTCCCCCGGATTGAGCCTGCCTCCGGGGAGCTCCCACCTCCCGGGGTTCCATTCGCTCGTCTCCGGGCGGTGGAGGAGGAGGAGCCGGCCGCGTTGATCGGTGATCGCGGCGTGTGCCGCCAGTTCGAACGGTCCTCCGGCCCCTTCGTGCATGATCGGATCGTACCGTGCGTGGTATAAAGACCCGTCCCTGTATGAGGGCGATGCAGGACGGTTCCGGCGGGCCGATGATCAGAGTTCCGCCCGCACCTCCCGGACCGCCCGGACCATGTTCGTCAGCTTGGCGCAGGCGGACCGGCGGGAACGCATGCGCAGACCGCAGTCGGGGTCGATCAGGAGGCGCTCGGGGCCGAAGATCTCGACCCCCCGTTCGACACGGGCGCGGACCGTTTCGACCGTCTCGACGTCATCGGAGGAGGAGACGATCACCCCGAGTCCGATCTGTTTCTCCTTCAACTCGCGCGTCGCCAACAGCTCGAGGTTCGAAGGGTGACCGGCGAATTCCAGGTCCAGGATCTGCACCGGGAACCTGAGCAGGTCGTCGATCATCCCGGCGATCGGTCCGCAGGCATGGAGTGCGACCGGCACCGGAAGGCCCGATACCACCGTCCCGATCGCCTCGCCTGCGATGGCGAGATCGGCGGACCCGGTCGAGAGGATCGGCTCGTCCACCTGGAGCATGCAGATGTCCGCATCGACCAGCGCCCGTGCCTCACCAGCGAGGACCCGCGCCAGGTCGAACGCGAGGTCGCTCCGGTCCCGGTAGATCCGGGTCTCGATGTGGAGCGCGTGGGCAAGCGTGGTCGGACCGGTCAGGATCCCCTTGACGAACGGCGCCTTCGAACGGGCGTACCGCGTGTCGTCCACGGTGATCGGACGGTCGGGAGGCTCGATCCGCCCGATGACCCGCCCCTCCCGGACGCCGGGGAGCCGTTCCGCGAAGGCGGCGATCATGTCCGCCCGGACCTGCCCGTCCGAGATGATCTCGACCCCGGCCCGGATCTGGTCGTCGACCGCGGTCTCCAGGGCGGTCCGGTGCCGGTCGAGCAGGGACCGGAGCCCCCGTCCCTCGACCGGGGGGTACGAACCGACCACAGTCGTCGGAAGGAGGACCGGCGGGAGGGTCATGGGACGAGCCGGTGACGGTCCCGGGGAAAGAGGACCGCCTCCCGGATGTTCTGGAGACCGAGCATGGTCATCACGAGCCGTTCGACCCCCAGCCCCCACCCGGCGTGGGGGGGCATCCCGTAGAGGAACGGACGGAGATAGAACTCGAACGAGTCCGGCGAGAGGCCGCGTGCCGCGATCTGCCGGACGAGCTGGTCGTGCTGGTGAACGCGCTGGGCCCCGGAGGAGAGCTCCATCCGGGGGTGCATGAGGTCGAAGGCCTTGCAGATGGAGGGGTCGTCCTCGTACGGCATCGCGTAGTACGGCCGGATCGAACTCGGCCAGTCGACGACGAAGTAGTGCCCGCCCATCGCCTCACCGATCGCCCGCTCGGCGGCGGGGGAGAGGTCGTCGCCGTAGGCGATCGGTTCATCGATCCCGGCAGCGGCGATCTCGATCGCCTCGACGTACGGCAGGCGGGTGAACGGGGCCTTCGGAACCCGAACGGGTTCGAACCCCCCCCGCTCGAGCGGAGCGGCGCAGGTGGCGGCGACGTGTTCGTAGACCGAGACCACGAGCCCCTCCAGGAGGTCCATGACGTCCTGGTGATCGGCGAATGCGACCTCAACGTCGATCGAGGTCGCCTCGTTCAGGTGCCGGGTGGTGTTGTGCTCCTCCGCCCGGAAGATGGGACCGATCTCGAAGACCTTCTCAAACCCCGCACCGATCATCATCTGCTTGTAGAGCTGGGGTGACTGGTTCAGGAAGGCCTCTTTCTCGAAGTACGCGATCGGGAAGAGCTCGGTCCCCCCCTCGGTTGCGGCGGCGACGATCTTCGGGGTCGTGATCTGGATGAAGTCATGCTTGTGCAGGTACCGGGCGGTCTCGTACAGGACCGCCGACCGGACCTGGAAGACGGCAGCCACCCGGGGCCGGCGGGCGTCGAGGAACCGGGCGTCCAGGCGGGTGTCGAGTTCGGCCGGCACCTTCTCGGCGACGTCGAGCGGGAGAGGAGTCCCGGCGCGGGAGAGGACCTCGAAGGTGGACGGGACGAGCTCGCGCCCCCCCGGCGCCTTCCCGGTCGGCTTCACCTCGCCCGTCACCATCACGACCGATTCGCGTGAGACCTCACGGACCGCCCGGGCGACCTCGGGGCTGACCTTCTTCTTCGGGACCGTGACCTGGAGGATCCCGGTCCGGTCGCGCAGGAGGACGAACGTGAGCCCGCCCAGGTCCCGGACCTCGTGGACGAACCCCACGCACTTCGCGTGCCCGGTCTCGGGCGTGACCTTCTCAATCGGCGTCCGCATGGAAAAACCTGAGATCAATGGGGTGCAGAAGATATTTGGCTTTGTGTTCGGTCGGATCGGGGCGGTCGGTTCCTGCCCCCGACCTCCGCCGGCCCCCGAGGGGCGGTCACTTCCGCTCCGTCGGGGCCCCGTTACGGCGTGGAAGGGTGCCGATCGGGTTCCTCAATGTTATAAAATTTTTTTAATAAGAAAATATATCTTTTATTCTGTACACGCAGAAAGTGCCATGAAAAAAATTCTGCTGATCCTCTTCCTCCTCCTCGTCGGTGCCATGTGTACCGGTGTCGCGAGCGCGGAGAGCATCGCACGGTCCAACCCCCTCCCAGGCGAGGCATCCGGCATCGGGCTCGTCGGGGCACCGGCACCCGATACCCAGGCGGCACCGCTCACGAACTCGCTCAGTTCTCCGTTGACCCAGGCGTATACCAACGTGTGGTTCTCGATCGGGGGATGGACCTGGTACAACGTGGTGAACGGTGTCCGAACGCCTGATCGGTACCAGTATGTCACCCTCCAGCACTCCCGGAATGGTGGCTCGTGGTCGACGATCGGGAGCGGGTACACGAACGGGAACGGCTACATCGGCTGGTCTGTCAAGGAGTCCCTGCCCGGAACCTACCGCTACCGCTCGGTGAATTCGGGATACTACTCGAGCATCAAGACGTACGTGGTCTACTCCTCTCCCCCGGTGAAGGCTTCGTTCTATGCGACGCCCACGGTCGGAACCAGGTCGACGAACTTGGTAGCGTTTCAGAAGTGCTGTAATTTCCCTCGGGTCCTGTCTCCCTGGATCTCCATCACTCGTCCATCAGCAAATACCTTTTCCCGGTGATCCACTCCTCGTTGATGTCCTTGAGAATCGATCCGGCGAGTCGCAACAA
>JAKPPV010000031.1 GCA_029547145.1 Methanobacteriota archaeon | reverse complement strand
ACCGACATCGATCGCCTTGCAGCGGACGAACTCGATGTTCTCGCAGACCCGTCCGTCCGCCCAGACGAAGAACATCCCGTTGACGGTGGGCGCGGTCTTCTTGGAGTCCCGGATCGTGACGTCGTGCACCTTCACGTTCGACGTCGTGATCATCAGCCAGCCCCGGTTCGTGATCGTGAAGTCGCTCACCGTCACGTCGGGCTGGGCGATGTCCACCCGCGCCGCGTAGTCGCCGGCCATCGAGAGGACGGTTTTGTCGGGGCCCTGCCCGCGGAAGACCGAGTTCCCCTTGACGTAGATCGTCCCCGAGGTCCGGAACGTCCCCTCGGTGAGGATGATCTCCTCACCGCGCGCAAGGGCGTTATTGATCTGTTCCTGGTCACCGACCCCGTCGCAGACAAAATCCGCGCCGGCCTTCGAAGCCGCACTGGCGTCGCTTGCAGCGACGGTCGTCGCAGCGAACGCGGATTGGACGGGTAGAAAACATCCCAGGAACAGGAGAACGAAGAGTACTGTTGTCCGAACGTTCATCTAACACCCTCTATGCACAGTACAAGAACCTCGATGTATATAAAATATCCTTTTTTGACCGAGCCAATATTTGACCTTGATTCGACCAAATGCAAGAAAATATCATGTATATTGGCAATTCGCGAGCATATTGCTCTTCGCTTCCAGCCCCATCATTTATATAGATCGATGAGCGATACCCCCTGATAACGGGCGATCCTCAGGTCTTTTTCATATTCAACCACAATTTTCGGATTTTACGGAGTCGGGGCGGGAGATGAGCCTTAAGATCGGGAGATGACTGAGGAGAGAATGCCCACGGGCCGGAAGACCGGGATTGGGAGGTGAAGCAGGAGAAATCATTAAATCGGGGCTACAGGTCAGGGGTCGGCAGGAGACGGTTGAAAGGTCTTAAATAGGATGGTGCCGACAATCCTGTTAACGAATATTTCGGCGATATCATGATCACGCTCACCCCCCAGGAAGTCAGGGCTCATTTTGGTTCCCTCTTTTCCGAACAATTCCTCGTGATGGTCGACCAGGCAGCCGGAGTGGCGGAGATTCGGGAGACCTGCCGTGCCCGGGGACCCGTTGAATGGGACGCAATGAACCGGCAGCGTGCGGGCGGGGCGATCACGTCCTGTTCGGTGGACGGATCGACCCTCACGATCCGCACCCGTATCGGGCGGTTTCCTGTCAGGTTCGGCCCGGCAGAGGCAAAAAGCGGAGGACAGGCCCTCGAGGCGGTGGAGATCGAGGGCGATGAGGTGGTCACGAGCTGGGCCGGGATCGCCGGGGCGGGCGTGGGAGTAGCTGCCTGTCTGCCGCAGGCACCGGGGGTGAGCCGGGCGGTATACCCGTCAGAGGCGGACCTTCGGATCGGCGGAGCCCGCGAGAACCGGGTACGGATCTATTCTCCAGCCTTCGAGAAGGTGGTCTTCGGGATCGACGATACGGACACGTCATCCGGCGGGGCGACATGGGTCCTCGCGCTCCAATGCGCCGCAGCAAACCCGATCAAGGACGCCCACCTGCTTGGCATGCGCCTGGTCCAGCTCAACCCGGCCGTCCCGAACAAGACCACGAACTGCGTCGGGTCCGCACTCGTCTATGCGGTCCGGCCGCAGCACTATCCGGCACTCGAGAGGTTCGTCGTGGACTACATCTGCGAGCATGCGCTCTCACCCGATGCCGGGATCGCCGTGCGGAAGGGGATCGTCCACCCCCCCGCGGAGGAGGAGATGCGACGGGTCAAGACCGAGATCCTGACCGTCGATCTGGCCGATTCGATGGCAAAGAGGCTCGGGGTGCGGTTCATCGACCCGAACGGCGGCAGGGGACGGATCGGTGCGCTCGGCGCACTCCTGTGGGCGAACGAGGGGGCGGAGGCGGCCGGACTCGATGGCGAGCATCTCTGATCCGTACACGGTTCCCTACCGGCGGCTCGTCGCCGTGTGCGGCGGGCCGGGGGAGGTGGAGCTGGTGGAGTTCTACGACTGCCTCGGCGGTGCGATGTGGTCCCGCCACCACTACCGGAAGAGCCCCCTCGTCCGGATGGTGCGGTGCATCGGTCCCACCATGCGGTACCTTCTCCGCGAGGGGCAGGTGGACCTCCCACTCGAGGGGTCCCGGTTCCCGGCGGGGATCTCCGGAGTGGCGCGGAGCGACGGGCAGGTGGCGGTCACCTACGTCGGGCTCGGCGGAGGCGGCGTCGGGGCGGCAGGCTCGCGCGCTGCCGCCAGTGGGATCGCCCGTGCCCAGGCGGATCCCTGTGGCGGCGGGCGCCGGGCGGGGGCGACGGTCTGGCTTCCGGAACGGAAGCGGGTGCTGATCGGGATCGACGATACCGACACTCCCGAGGAGGGGGCCACCTGGACACTCGCCCACCGGATCGGTCGGGCGGTGGAGAACGACGATGATGTCTACCTCTCGCACACGATCGTGCAGCTCTTCCCCGTCCGGTTCCGGACCAAGAACTGCGTCGCCGTCGTCCTCGAGTTCGCCTCGGGCGAACCCGAGGCACTCGCCGCCCGGGTCCGGTCCCTGCTCGAGGAGCACACGCTCTCGGGCGAGACGGGGATGGCGGTCTTCACGGGCTTCGACCCCGGTGCCCTGCTCCCGTTCGCCGGGGCGGTGAAGCGTGGCGAGGTGGACCGCAGGGCCATCGACCGGGTGCGGGAGACGGAGGGGCTCTCGGTCCACCTGGACGGACGGGGTCTGATCGGTGCGATCGCGGCGATCCCCTTCTACACCCGCTACGAGGAGGCGCTCGAGTTGTGCAGTGGATCAGGTTGAAGGAGGAGGCGCTCGCTGCGGGCGGGTGCCGGGTCGTGGGGAGGCTCCCGGAACACGCCGTAGCCGACTCGACCGCCGGACCGGGCGCCGGCGGACGGGGGGCGGTCTTCTTCTCCATCGGCCAGGGACGGGTCCGGCTCCCGATCGCCGACGAGGCACCACTCACCCTCGTGGCGTATCCCGACGGTCGGGGAGTCCTGCACTGCGGGGGCGAGGAGATCGAGGGTCGCATCGAACCGGTCGGGCTGCACTGTCCCCGCCAGGCCTTCATCACGGTCTCGCCCGTCTGCCGGTACCGCTGCCGGTATTGCAGTGTCCCGCTCCGGGAGGGGAGGCGCCGGTCGATCGAGGAGTGTGTCGACCTTGTCTCGAAGGTCCGTGCCCGGATCGATGCGATCGCCCTGACCAGTGGGATCCTGGAGTCGATCGAGGAGGAATCGGACTACGTCTGCCAGGTCGTTCGCGCCCTGACGGAGTTCGGCCTCCCGATCGGGGTCTCGATCTTTCCCGCGGCCGACACCCCGGAGAGGTTGCATGCACTCGGGGTGCGCGAGGTGAAGTTCAACCTGGAGACCTCGACCCCTGCACTCTTCGAACAGCACTGCCCCGGGCTCCCGTACGACGGGGTGCTCGATGCGCTCGCCTCCTCGGTGACGCTCTTCGGACGGGGACGTGTCTTCTCCAACGTGATCGTCGGTCTCGGCGAGTCATGGGACGAGCTGTCCGGCTGTATCGATCTCCTCGTGGGGATGGGGGTGGTCCCCGTGCTCCGGCCGCTCAACCCGGTCGCCGGGTGCATCGGGTACGGACGACCCGGCACGGTCCTCCTGGACCGTGCGGCCCGACACCTCCAGGCACGTCTGAGAGAGGCGGGGTTCGACGGGGGCGGGGCCCTCACCATGTGCGGTGCCTGCACGGGGTGCGACATCGCCCCCTGGAGGGACCTGTGACGGCGGAACGAAGGCTCGCCGAGGCCTGCCGGCTCGCCGCGGACCACTGGTACGGGGTCCCGGGGTTCCCGGTCACCGGCCTCGTGGATGCGGTGGGGGCACGACTTCCCGTGAACGAGAAGGTCGGGCTCGAGCACTGCCTGGGTCACTCCCTGGTGGGGAGGAGAGCGGGACTGATCGTCAAGCATGTCGGCCTGAACGCCTGTGCCGACCCACTGGTCCAGGCGACCACGCAGGGTCTCTCGGCCGGCGTGGTCGTGCTGGTGGGGGATGACCTCGACGGCCGCTGGTCCGAGAACGTGCAGGACTCCCGGTACTACGGGGAGGTGGCGGAAGTCCCGGTGATCGAGCCCGGGCACGGGAACGCGCTCGAGTGCGTCGAGGAGGCGTTCCGGCTCTCCGAGACCCACTCCCGCGTGGTGCTCGTCCGGTTGACGCCGCCCCTCCTCGAGGGAGGACTGCAAGGAGACCCCCTCCTGCGCGAGGTCCGGGCCCGCCCGCGTCCCGGGCTCGACCTCACCCACCGGGGACGGTACCAGCGGGCGCGACGCGGGACCCGGGCCCTCTTCTCCTGGTCGACCGGATCGCGGCTCAACCGACCCGGCGCCGGGGAGACGGGGGTCGGTGCGTCCGGGGGGGCCGCCAGGATCACCACGGTCTACCCCCCGCCGGGAGGAATTGGCCCGGTGCCCATCCGGGAGCTGGGCCGGCCGTTCGTCCAGGAACACCGACACCTGCACCCTCCGCCCGACGCCGGGGAGCCCGAGACCTATCAACGGCGCGGACGGCGGAGCACCCTCTGCCCCGGATGCCCGTTCGGACCGGCGATCGCGCTCCTCAGGGAGCGCGGACTCGTGCCGGTCTGTGACACCGGATGCGCACTTTTCGCCCTCGCGCCGCCGTACGAGCACGGTATCCCCGGTTTTGGCCTCGGATCTTCGATCGGGGTCGCGGCGACCAGCACGGGGGTGGCCCTCTCGGGGGACTACGCCTTCCTCCACTCGGGCATCAACGCACTGATCGAGGCCTATGCGACCGGTACCCCGCTCCTCGCCGTCATCCTTCAGAACCGGTGCCTGGCGATGACCGGGCGGCAGGCCTCCCCCGACGTCGCCGCCTTCCTCGACTGGTCGGGGCCTGCCGTGGTGGAGGCTGACGATCACGAGGCCCTGAGGAGGGTCCTCGTCCCCCCCGAACGACCGACGACCGTGATCATCCGGGGCCGCTGCCCCGATGGAGCCCGTTATGGAACCGTGGAATATTGAGATCTGCGACGTGACGCTCAGGGACGGAGAGCAGACCCCTGGCGTCTCGTTCACCTGCGAGGAGAAGGCGTCGATCGCGACCCTCCTCGACCGAATCGGCATCGAGGTGATCGAGGCGGGGTTCCCCGCCGTATCGACCTACGAGAAGTCATGCGTCCGGGCCGTGACCGCTCTCGGCCTGGACGCCCGTATCTGCTGCCTCGCCCGGGCACGGCGGGAGGACGTGGACGCCGCGCTCGAGACCGATGTGGACATGGTCAGCATCTTCTTCGCGACCTCGGACCTGCACATTCGCCACAAGTACGGCAGGCCCCGGGAGGAGGTCCTCGCCGAGGCGCTCGGGATCGTCGATTACGCCCGCGACCATGGCCTCCAGGTACGGTTCGCGGCCGAGGACGCCTCCCGGACCGATCCCGACTTCCTCGTCGAGATGTATCGGGCAGGGGGAGCCCACGGCGCCGCCCTCGTGTCGTTCGCGGACACGGTCGGATGCCTCACCCCGCTGGAGATCCACCGGGTGATGGGCCGGCTCGTCGAGGCGAGCCCCGTGCCGGTCTGCGCCCACTGCCACAACGATCTGGGCATGGCGACCGCGAACACGATCGCCGCCGCAGAGGCAGGTGCGTTCCAGCTCCACACGACCGTGAACGGAATCGGCGAGCGGGCCGGCAACGCCCGGCTCGAGGAGGTGCTCGTGACCCTCCGGCTCAAAGTCGGCGTGGACCGCTATGAGCTCGAACACCTCCCCGCGCTCTCCGCCCTCGTCGCCCGCTGCTCCGGGATCCCCGTCTCGAAGACCCACCCCGTGGTGGGTGAGCATGCCTTCGCCCACGAGAGCGGGATACACATCGCGGCGATGCTGAAAGACCCCGACTGCTACGAGTATGTCCATCCCGCGTTGGTCGGGGCGAAGCGGCACTTTCTCCTCGGGAAGCACACGGGCAGGAAGGCACTCGAGTACGTCGCCGCCTCCCTGGGTTACCCGCTCGACGCCGACCAGATCGGGCGGGTGCTCGCGCTCGTCAAGGAGCGGAGCGAACAGAAGTGCTGCGTCACCCCCGAGGTGCTCGTCGAGCTGATCGAGCAGGTCCGGGGAGCGGCCTGATGGCGACCCTCTCCGAGCGGATCCTGGACGCGCCCGCCGGGACCTGCGTCGACCGGAAGGTCGACCGGGCCTTCGTCCACGACGGAACCGGCGTCCTCACCCTCGGGACCTTCCGGGAGATCGGGAGGGACCTCGCCTATCCCGACCGGATCTCGGTGCTCTTCGACCACCTGGCCCCGGCGAACACCTCGGTGACGGCCGATCTCCAGGCCGATCTTCGCCGGTTCGCGAGGGAACACGGGCTCTCCTTCTCCGATGTGGGGGAGGGGATCTGCCACCAGCTGATGGGGGAGGGGCACGTCCTGCCAGGAGAACTGGTGATCGGCGCCGACTCCCATACGTGCACCCTCGGGGCGTTCGGCGCGTTTGCAACCGGGGTCGGGGCGACGGACATGGCCGCGATCTGGGCGACCGGGGAGACCTGGCTGCGGGTACCCGAGACGATCCGGGTCGAACTCGTGGGCCGGCTCGGAGGGATGGCCGAACCGAAGGACCTCGCGCTCAGTTACGTCGGCAGGCTCGGGATGGACGGTGCGACCTACCGTGCACTCGAGTTCGTGGGCGAGGGGGCGCAAACGCTCTCGATCGCCGGCCGGATGACCTGCGCCAATCTCGCGATCGAGGCCGGTGCGAAGGCCGGACTCTTCTACGCCGACGAGGTGACCCGGCGCTACCTGGCCGGTTTCGGCCACAATGTGTCCGTCCAGCACCCCGAGGAGGGGGAGTACGCCCGGGAGATGACGATCGACCTCGGCGGGATCGAACCGGTCGTGGCGCTTCCGGGACGGGTCGATACGGTCCGGCCCGTCACGGAGGTGGAGGGGACGCCGGTCGACCAGGTCTTCGTCGGGACCTGCACGAACGGTCGGTTCGAGGATCTGGAGAGGCTCGCTGCCCTCCTTCAGGGGAAGCGGGTCAGGGTCCGGACGATCGTCGTCCCGGCGTCGCGCCGCACGCTCCTGGAGGCGGTGAGAACCGGTGTGGCCGAACGGCTCCTCGAGGCCGGTGTCACGATCGGACCGCCGGGCTGCGGACCGTGTCTCGGCACCCACCTCGGCGTGATCGGCGAGGGGGAGGTCTGCCTCTCGACCGCAAACAGGAACTTTACGAACCGGATGGGCGTCGGCGGAGAGGTCTTTCTGGGATCGGTCGCCACCGCGGCAGCGACCGCGCTCGCCGGTGCACTCACTTCACCGGAGGGAGTGCCGTGAGGCTTCGCGGACCGGCAATCCTCCTTCCCGCAGACGTGGATACGGACCTGATCATCGCCGGGCGGTACCTCCGGACCAGGGACCCCTCGACGTGGGTCGCCCACGCCTTCGAGGACCTGGACCCCACCCTCGCCGGGCGGCTGGCCGGGACGGTCCTGGTCGCCGGACCCAACTTCGGATGCGGCTCGTCGCGCGAGCAGGCGGCCCGCGCCCTCCGCGACGCCGGTGTGGTCGCCGTGGTGGCCCCGTCCTTCGCCCGGATCTTCTTCCGGAACGCGGTCAACCTCGGTCTCCCGGTGGCGGAGGCGGTACTCGACTGCTCCGAAGGGGAGATGGTCGAGCTGGACCTGGCCGCAGGCCTCGTGCGGGCCGGGACGCGCCCGCCGGTCGCGTGCAGGCCGCTCTCGCAGAGGATGCAGGCGATCCTGGAGGCGGGCGGGCTCGTCGAACTCCTGCGGAGAGGTGCGTGATCGCCGGGTACCGGGAGGTCGGCTTCGCGTCCTCCCGTCCCTGCGGGGACCGGGTGTATTTTCTCACCCGGTACCTGCTCCGCCCGTCCGGGGACTCCTACGACATCCTCCGTGTTGAACCGGACCCGGAGGCCACAGGCCTCATGAGGCCGATACGGAGCGAGTCCCTCGTCGTCTCCGCGGACGAGGTGGCGGTGTATCCGGGGCGGGTCGGGCTCGCGGACCGGCCCACCCTCGTCCGGCTCGCGCGTCAGGCGGGCCGGCGGTGCACCGTCTTCTTCGGGAGGGACGAGCACGTCACCTTCGTCCTCGACCCCGACGAGGAGGTGTTCTGGACCGTCCACGTCTACGACGTCGAACCGCCTGTCCCGACCCTCGCCGCGATCTGTGCCGACCTCGCCAGCGCCGGTCTCTCCGGCGAGCTCGGCATCGCCTTCGAGTATCACGTGCGCGACCTCCGGGATACCGGGGCCGGGACCTATCCATGCCGTGCCGCGGGGCTCGCCCGGTCGCTCGATCGCGACGGGCCTCTCGAGGGTGAACGGATCGCCTGCTGCCAGACCGGGCGCGAGCTCCTGCAGGAGACCTACCGTGTCGATGCAGAGGTCGTGGAGACCTGTCCCGTCTGCAGGGTCGATACCGGCCCGTTCATCACCCGGTGCTGCCGTTCCGAGCGGACGGGACTGCAGGCGGTCGACGGCCACCTCGGGACGGTGGTGCACTGGGGTGCGACACCACTCGTCGTCCTGGATGCACTGCGGGACCTGGCATCCGCCCTGGAGGAGAGGGGATGACCCGGATCGCGGTGGTCGAGGGCGACGGGATCGGGAAGGAGGTGATTCCTGTGGCCGCCCGGGCCCTCTCCGTGCTCCGCCCGGACTGGGAGCAGGTCCGGCTGGAACTGGGGTTCGAGCGGTGGCGCCGTACCGGCACGGCGCTCGATGATCGCGACCTGGAGCTCCTCCGCTCGGTCGACGCGGTCCTCTTCGGTGCGGTCCAGTCGGCCCCGAATGGTGAATATCCGAGCGTCGTCCTTGCCCTCCGCCGCGCCCTCGGGCTCTTCGCGAACATCCGTCCGATCCGGGGAGGGGGGGCCGACCTGGTCGTCGTGCGGGAGAACTCCGAGGGGCTCTACGCGGGAAGGGAACGGGTCGAGGCCGACCGCGCCTGCACCGAGCGGGTGATCACGCGGACAGGGACCGAACGGATCGCGCGCACGGCATGCCGGCTCGCCGCCGGACGTCGCCACCTCACCATCGGCCACAAGGCGAACGTCCTGGCGGCCGATCGGTTCTTTCTCGAGATCGCCCGTGGGGTCGCCGCCGGGGAGGGCGTCGCCGTCGACGACGCCTTCATCGACGCCCTCTGCCTGGATGTCCTCCGCCGCCCCGAACGCTACGACGTGATCCTCGTCGAGAACATGTTCGGGGACATCCTCTCGGACGTCGCCGCCTTCCACGTCGGAGGTCTCGGTCTGCTGCCGAGCGCGAACCTGGGGGACCGGTACGCCCTCTTCGAGCCCGTCCATGGATCCGCACCCGACATCGCCGGTCGCGGGATCGCCAACCCGACCGCTGCCCTCCTCTCCGCCGCGATGCTGCTCGAACACCTCGGGGACCCCCGGGCCGCTCACCTGCTCCGCTCCTCGGTGGAGACGGTGCTCTTTCGCGGTGAACGGACCCCGGACCTGGGGGGAACCGCCACGACCATGGAGTTCGGGGACGCGGTCCTCGTGTCACTCCAGAAAATGGTATAATATCAGGGCCGCCGGTTGAGGGACCGGAAGGTGAGGAGGGCGAGACCAAGGCCGGCCAGCGGCAGGATCGAGGGACCGGACTGCGTCGGGGTCGGTGCCGTCGTCGTGGTTGCGGTGGTGGGCGGCAGCGTGACCTCGACCGACGGTGTTGCCGCGGTGGTGGGGACCGTCGTCTCCGGTGCGGTGGCAACCGTCACCGGGAACCGGGTGATCACACCGTTCTGGTCGAGGACCGTGACCCGGTAATCGCCGGGGCCCGGTATCGCGACGACCAGGGAGAACGCTCCGGACCCGTCGGTCCGGACGTACTCGGGTGCATGGGTAAAGTTCCCGGGGCCCGAGACGGCGATCCCGATCGAGCCGCTCTTCTTCCCGGGCGCGATCCCGGAGACGGTCAGGTTCGCCACGTCGATCTGCGCCGACGGGGAGGTGATGGTCACCTCACCCGAGCGGTCGACCAGGGTGACGGGTCGGGCGGTGACCGAGGCGGACCCGTAGAGAGTCGGATCCCGCTGCCGCTCGAGCTCGACCTTGTACTCCCCCTGAGGCAGACCTGCCGTCTCGAAGGTGGCACCGAACGTCCGGTCCGGCTGGACGACGACCGTCGTGCGGGCGCGCTCCGCCATCCCCTGGTAGAGGATGAGATCGGTCGTGAACCCGACCGGGAGGTTCGAGGTCCCGTTCACGATGATCGGATCCCCGGCAGGTATGGTCCGGGGCACGTCGATGGTCACGATGTAGGCAGCGGCGCCCGCGGTCAGAAGCGAGGCGAGGCAGAGCAGGAGAAGCAGTCTTCGAATCATCGTATCGGCTCCAGGGAGCCCCGAGCGGGACGGGGCGAGGACGCAACATTTCTATTACACCGGGACGTATTAAACGGTTCACGTTCATGAGAGAGGAGAAGCCGCTCGCCGCCTGGACCGGGACCGACCGCCTCGGAGACCGGGTCGTCCCGACCCTGACCATCATCATCAGGACGCCCGGATGCTCCTGGCGACGATGCCGGATGTGCTCGTACAGCCAGGAGCAGCATGGACGGATCGAGGACGCGGAGGCCCTAATCCGGGCCCAGCTCGCCTGGGTCCGACGAGAGTATGCCATAGCCGGGTTCGACATGGTCAAGGTCTTCAGCTCAGGGAGCCTCTTCGACCCCAACGAGGTGCCTCCCGCGGCGCTCGACGCGATCGCCGAAACGTTCCGCGGACGGACGCTCCTTGCCGAAACCCGTCCGGAGTTCGTCGACCGCGGGCGGGTCGAGGAGATCGCCTCCATCCTCGATGACGGTTCCGTGGAGCGGCCGCTCTACGTCGCCATCGGGCTCGAGACGACGAACGACCGGATCCGCGAGAAGTCGATCGACAAGGGGTTCTCGTACGCAGTCTTTCTTCATGCGTCCCGCGAGGCCCGAGCTGCGGGTGCCGGGGTCAAGGCCTACCTGCTCCACAAGCCGCTCTTTCTCACCGAGGCGGAGGCGCTCGAGGACATGCAGCGGTCGATCGCCGAAGTATCGCCCCACGCCGACCTGATCTCGATGAACCCGTGCACGGTGCAACGGCGAACCGAGGTCGAATGGTACTGGCAGCGGCGCGCGTACCGCCCGCCGTATCTCTGGTCCGTCGTCCGGATCCTGCTCGAGGCCGAACCGCACGTGACGGCGGACCCGCTCGGCGGGGGGCGTCACCGGGGCCCGCACAACTGCGGAAAATGCGACCGGGAACTGGTGGAGGCGATCCGTGACTACTCCCTCAACGCGGACCGGTCACGCCTCGTCGAGGCCTACGCGCTCCCCTGCGACTGCAGGAGGGAGTGGGAGTTCGTGCTCGAGAACGAGCGTCCGTACTGCATGCCGCTCACGCGGTGACAGGGGTATCTCTGTACCCGAGAGAGCGGGCGAGGAGCGGCAGGAAGGTGCCGGCGTCCGAGACGATCCCGATCGCCTGCATCGTCCCCCGATCCATCAGCTTCGTCACCGATGCCGGGTTGATGTCGACACAGATCGTCTTGACGTCGGCGGCAAGGCAGTTGCCGACCGCGATCGAATGGAGGAGGGTCCCGACCATCAGGACCATGCCGCACCCCTTCAGGTGAGCGCGGATCGCGTCCTGTGCAGCGACCATGTCGGTGATCACGTCGGGGAGCGGGCCATCGTCGCGGAGCGAACCGGCGAGGACGAACGGCACCCCTCTTTTCACGCACTCGTACATCACGCCGCTCGTCACGACGCCCGACTCGACCGCCTGCCGGATCGATCCCGCGCGCATCACCTCGGCGATCGCGTAGAGGTGGTTGCGGTGACCGTGCGCCGTCGGTTTCCCGGTCGAGAGGTCCATCCCGAGCGAGGTGCCGTAGAGGCTGTTCTCGATGTCATGCGTCGCAAGGGCGTTGCCTGCAAAGAGCACGTCGATGAAACCCTCGCGGACGAGCCAGGCGAGCGCAGGGGCCGCCCCGGTATGGACGATCGCCGGGCCGCCGACGAGCCCGATCCTGCCGCCCGCATGCTTCAGTTCGGCCATCTCGTGTGCGATCTGGCGGATCAGGGTCTCGCTCGGCCGCTCGGAGGAGACCGTGCCGTGCATGAACTCGAAGGTCGTCGTCTCGCGCGGGCGCTCGGGCGGACGGACCAGGACCCCTTCCTCGCCGACGACGACCAGGTCACCCCTCCTGAGCCTGGAGAGCGGGACGCACCGGGCGACCCGTGCCGTGGGGTCGACCGTGATCAGGCAGTCCATCTCGATCTCCTGGACCGGCAGCCACTCCCCGCGCCACTTCACCGTGGTCGGGTAGTTGGTGGTGGTGTAGAACCCGCGGGGGATCACCCGGTCCTCCTCTGCCGGAACGAGCCGGACGTCCTCGACCGAGGCCTGGCGGGCGCCGAGCCGGTGGAGGTCGGAGAGGATCTCGCCGAGCCGGCCCTCGCTCTCGGCCGAGACGAGCAGGCGCGCGTAGGATGGGTCCGTCTTGTGCTTGCCCACGTCGAAGACCAGGATCTCGAACGACCCTCCGCGGTCCATGATCCGGTCAAAGACCTGGGTCATGATCCCCGAGTCGATGATGTGGCCCTCGAGCTCGATCTCCCGCGAGGTCTGCATACGCCTCCTATATCTCTCCGGTGCCGTTATCCCTTTTTCGGTGATCGACGCCCGGATCGGGACGCAATTCCCTTTCGGCCAGGTATCGCTCCGCTGCAGCGAGAGCCGCCCGGGTGTTGACGTTGTGGCGAAGCGAGGGGTCGTCGAGACAGAGGCGGCACTCCTCCTGGGGTGCGCTGATCAGGCGGGCGTGGAGGATGTTGATCCCGGCGGGTGTCACGCGCCGTCCGTCGATGACCTCGACGTACGCCCCCGAATCCGTCATGTCCGTGAGCGGCACCCAGACCGAGAGGGCGGGGCACGCCTGGTCACGGTAGGCCAGGACGACCCGCTCGACGAGCGAGGGAGAGAGGCATGGGAGGTCCGCCGCGACGGTGAGGAACGGACCGTCGAGCCCGAGGAGGGCCACCGCTTCGGCCAGGTCCTCGACGTACCCCGCACCCCCGGTGCAGATGCAGAGGATGTCGTGTGCGCGGCACCAGTTCTGCGTGTAGGGTGTCCGGGGCGAGGCGACGACGACCGGATCGATCCCCGCTTCGACGAGCGCCGCGGTCACCCACCCGACCATCGGCCGACCATGGCAGAGCGCGAGCGGCTTCTCGCCCCCGCCGAAACGGGTCCCGAGTCCCCCGGCGAGGATCAGGCCAAGCATGCCCCGAGCTCCTCGAGCAGGCGCCGGTTCTCGTCACGCGTCCGGACCGCGACCCGGATATGCCCGGGCAGCCCGAACGAGGCGCAGTCCCTGATCCGAATCTGCCTGGTCGCGAGCGCGGCAGAGAGCGCCGGAACGGGCACAGGACTTGCGGCGCAGATGAAGTTCGCCGCCGCCGGCATCGGCTCGAACCCGAGTGCCGCCAGCCCGTCGCGGAGCAGGGCCCGCTCGACCCGTATCCGCTCCCTCGACGCCTCGAGGGCGGGGTACTCCCGCAGGGCGGCGAGCGCGAACTCCTCGGCGAAGGCATTGACCGACCAGGGGGGGCGGCATCGTTCGCACCGGTCAACCAGGTCGGGGTCGCCGAAACCGAAGCCGATCCGGATCCCGGGGACGGCAAATGCCTTGGTTAAAGATCGGAGCACGAAGACCCGCTCGTCCCGGGTGCCGACCATCGATGCCCGGGGGTCTGAGAGCTCGATGAAGGCCTCGTCGAGGAAGAGCCGGCATCCCTCCGGCATCCTCTCGAGCAGGTCCCCCACCTCCTCTCGGGAGCGGAGCTCCCCCGTCGGGTTGTTGGGATTGCAGAGGAACCGGACGACGGCCCGGCCCGGATCGTCGGTCGCGGACGCACCGGCGAGCGCAGCAGCGATGCAATAGTCTCCGAAGGTGGGTCGGTCGATCAGCACCCGGTCGCCGGGAGCGAGAGCGGCCTGGCAGAAGGACCGGATCACCTCGACCGACCCGTTGCCCACCGTGATCTCGTCCGCACGGCGACCGAAGGTACGGGAGATCGCCTCCTTCAGGGCGGGATACCGGTCGTCGGGATAGTGGTCAAGACAGTCCAGGCCCGGCGTCCAGGGGACGCGCGGCGGGAATGGGTTCAGGTTCGCCGAGAAGTCAAGCCAGCCCTCCTCGTGCTGCTCGTTCCGGGCGAGTCCACCGTGCACGGCGCGGGGAGGGATCGGTCGGTGCATTGCACATACCTGTTGTGCGTGATCGCTCTTGCAGGTTTTGAGGATCGCGGACTGTCGGGATGGAAGGCCGCACCGGGATCGATCGGCCATTTCATTCAGCCGAATTTCGAGAGGGGAGCCCTAGTTTGCTCCATTCGGGTCAGTTCCACGTGATGGAAATAGAAATGAATATATAACAATATGCTCAACACTGAAAAGTCAGCCGGTCAGACGTGAAGTCGCCACTGGTCAGACAATAGACTGACAATTGTCAGCCAAGAGTCAGATATTCCCGATTACAATGAAGCGGATCACCATACGACTGCCGGAGCAGCAGATTGACCTTCTCGAGCAGATGGTTGAGGAGGGCGAGTTTCCGACCGTATCCGAGGCGGTACGCGACGCGGTGCGGGGGCTGATCGAACGCCGGGGCAATCGTATGCTGCGGGACAAGGACCAGGTATCATTTAAACTGTAGGGGTTTCGATGCAGACAATTATAAATGAAGCGCTCCGGAACGCGGAGATCGAGCGCGAGATGCTCAAGGGGATCGTCGCCGAGGATGACTTCAACGGTCAGCCCCGGATCGTGATCATCGGGTGCGGCGGTGCCGGAAACAACACGATCAACCGGCTCCATCACATGCAGGTCACCGGGGCCGAGACGATCGCTGTGAACACCGACAAGCAGCATCTCGACATGATCCAGGCCGATAAGCGGATCCTGATCGGCAAGTCCCTGACCAAGGGACTCGGTGCGGGCGGGTACCCCGACGTCGGGAAGCGTGCGGCGGAGATGGCCCGGTCGACCCTCGAGAGCGTGCTCGAGAACGTCGACCTCTGTTTCGTGACCGCCGGGATGGGCGGCGGCACGGGTACCGGGGCGGCTCCCGTCGTCGCACAGATCGCGAAGGACCAGGGTGCGATCGTGGTCGGCATGGTCTCGTACCCCTTCCAGGTCGAGAAAGCGCGCCTTCTCCGGGCAGAGGAGGGGCTCGAGGCGCTCAGCCAGTCCGCGGACTCGGTGATCGTGCTCGACAACAACCGGCTGAAGTCCTACGTTCCGAACCTCCCGCTCGGCCAGGCATTCTCCGTCATGGACCAGCTGATCGCCGAGACGGTCAAGGGGATCAGCGAGACGATCACCGAGCCATCGCTGATCAACATCGACTACGCCGACGTCCGGGCGATCATGAAGAAGGGCGGCGTCGCCGTCATGCTCGTCGGCGAGTCGAAGCAGCAGAACAAGGCCGAGACCGTCGTCCGCGAGTGCCTCTCGAACCCCATGCTCGATATCGACTATCACGGTGCCACCGGTGCGCTGATCCACATCACGGGAGGGAGCGACCTGACCCTGCAGGAGGCGGAGGCGATCGCGAGAGATCTCACCTACGAGCTCGACCCCCACGCCGATGTGATCTGGGGCGCGCGGATCAAGAGCGAGTTCGAGGGTCGGGTGCGCGTCATGGCGATCATGACAGGTGTCCGGTCGGCACAGATCCTGGGCCAGCCGAACCCCGTCCAGAGGCCGAACCCGATCCCGCACCAGTCCGCAGGGAAGCGTGGCGGCGGGCAGGAGAGTCGCTCGCGCCCCACCTTCGAACTGAGTGGTGGGAACATGATCGATATCATCCGGTAACCCCTCCTTTTTACCCGCACAGCAGCGCGACCTTCTCACCCACCCGGACGCCGAGACGTCCCGCGATCGGCCGGCACTTCGCCGTGAGGAGGTACGCGACCGGCGGCAGACCCGTGTACTCGGTGAGCGACTCGTAGTTCGCCATCCCCTTCGCGATCACCAGGTCGGCGCGGTCGATCGCATCGGCGAGTTCGGGCGGCACCCGGTCCAGGGGTACCCCCATCTCCGATCCGCCGCCGGTCGTCGTCAGCAGGTCGACGAGACGATCGATCCCGAGTGCACGGGCGTCCTCGATCGTGGCATCGTTCAGCACGGGTCCGTCCCGGACGGCGACGGTGACGCGGGCCCCCCGCCCGGCGATATACCCGATGAGGAGGCGGTCGAGCACGATCTCACCGCAGTTGTCGGTGATGTAGACCACGCGCCCGAGCAGAGGTGCGATCGCATCGCAGTCGTCGATCGCGAGCCCCCGGGCGAACTCCTCCTCGAAGAAGGCGAGGAAGTCATCGGCGATCCGGTGGCCCATGACCCCGTGGTCGAAGGTGTTCCCGATGATCGAGGCGGTCACGTGATCCCGGAACGTCACGAGGCGCGGACGCACCACCCGGCAGGCATCGCGCACGACTGCATTGCTCTCCTCCTTGACCTTTGCGTAGGGGTCCCTGACGCCAAGCAGTCCGGCGGCGAGCCGGTGAAGGTCGGAGGCGACGACGGGCTGGGGAACCTCCCGCTCGCGGAGGACGGCGAGCCGTGCGGCGCAGGTACTGACGATCGCCTCCGCGTCTCCAGGCCGTCCGGCGAGTATGCAGGTATGACGGATCCGCGAGAGCAGGCAGTCGGCGCATTCCGGAGAGACGGGCATACCGGGAGTGTCCGCCCGGTGGAAAGAAAAAGGATGGGGCCACTGCGATTTGAACGCAGGTCAGAAGACCCCCAGTCTCCTAGGATGGCCAGGCTACCCTATGGCCCCACGACCTACATCGTTGATCCAGAGAACATATCTACCTTCCCATCTGCAGCCGGCGGGCGAACGGGACGATACCAGGCCTGTCCCACCCCGTAATCGCCTGAATATGGAGGGATTATAAGGAACGAAGCAGAATTTACCGTGTACGCGTCTCGAAAGCAATATATAGAGTTTGCACCCTGTACACTCTATTCTCTCTGATGGCTGGCGACGAAGGCAGATACTATGTTGAAGGAGCGGATTTCGGAGTATGTGAAGGAGGTCAGGGCCATCGGAGGCGTCGATGGATGTGCACTGATCTCGAAGGACGGCATCATGATCGGGAAGGCATTCCATCGGGAGATCTCCGAGAAGTGGTTCTCCGCGATGAGCGCCTCCGTCCTCGCCTCGGCGGAGTCTGCAGCCAGCATCATCGGGCATACACCGCCGGTGCACATCCGGATCGATGCCGTGGACGGGCGGATCCTGATCCATGATGCGGGCGAAAAGCTCCTCCTGGTGGCAGTGCTCTCCAGAGAGGCCGACCCCGAACCGATCGCCGAACAGGTCGAGGCACTTGCACGAAAGATCGGAGAGGAACTCTGATGTACACCATCATGGTCGTGGACGACTCTGCCTTCATCGTCGACGTCTTCGTCACGATGCTTGAGCGTGGCGGGTACAAGACGATCGCGACGTACGGTGGCCAGGAGTGCCTTGACATGCTCAGGACGGAACGGCCGGACCTGATCCTGCTCGACATCATGATGGAGCCGATGGACGGGCGCGAGACCCTCGAACGGATCAAGACGAACCCCGAGACGAAGGACATCCCCGTGATGATGCTGACGGCAAAGCAGCTCACCCCGGACGAGGCACAGGAGTATGCGATCTACGTCGAGGACTACGTCCTAAAGCCGATCACGCACCGGGAGCTCTACGACGTGATCGAGCACATCCTGAACCGCCGCGCCCGCATACGGCAGGACGTGGAGATGGCCCGTGCCGCGGGGATCGACCAGAAGACGATCGATGAATACGCCCGCCTCTCCAAGAGCATCGAGGTGAACCGCCGGCTGATGTCGATCCTGGAGTCGACCTACAACATCTCGGACACGAAGGCGAAGGTCGGCGAGGAGATCGCGAGGGCGATCCGCTCGATGAACATGAACATCGAGTTCCAGGAGGACCGGCTCAAAGAGCTTCGCGACCAGATGAAGGTCGGCACCTGAGTCCCGGCACCGGCGCCCCGGAATACCCCTCCCCCTCCCCGTCCCGGGCGGGGCGCGCGAAACGACGGCGGGTGGGTCCGAAACCGGGATGCGATCCGCGCGGGCCCCGATCCGGGCCGTTCTGTTTAAAAAAACTCACTCATGAAGGGGATCTGATCCGGACCGGTTGTCGAACGAGACTTAAAGTACTTTCCGAACATTTTTATCCTCACATCGCATCTTATTAATGCTGTGTCGCGGGGACGGATGGGTTCGTAGCTCAGTCTGGCAGAGCGCCTGGCTTTTAACCAGGTGGTCGGGGGTTCAATTCCCTCCGGGCCCGTTTCCACCGTAGCGACTCTGGTTTTCGAGCGGCGATGCAGACCGAACACGTAGACGTCCCAGGCGGGAGGGGCAGATGAGCGTCAGGATCAATGTACTGGACCATGTCATGGTCCCCAATCACCAGGTGATGAGTGAGGAGGAGGTGCAGAACCTCCTCCGGCGATATGACATCACTTTCGATCAGTTACCCAGGATCTATCACGACGACCCGGGCGTACGCCAGGTCAACGGTAAGGTCGGGGACGTGATCCGTATCGTCCGGAAGAGCCAGACCGCGGGGATCGCGGAGGCCTACCGGCTCGTCGTCAGGCGTCCAAAGAAATAACATCGGGGGCTGATTCTCTGTTAGACCGTAGCATACTCTCACGAGCGTACTTCTCTCACGAACACGTGGCCCGGCACCAGCTGGACTCGTTCAACCATTTCCTCGAGCACAACCTCCAGAAGGTTGTGAACGAGCAGCGGATCATCGAGACCGACATCGAGCACCGCGGCAAAGCGAACGAACCGGTCTGGGTCGAGCTCGGCGAGATCAGGGTGATGAAACCCCTGGTCCGCGAGGCGGACGGGTCACAGGGGGACCTCTTTCCGAGTGAGGCGCGACTTCGGAACCTGACCTATGCCGCCCCGATGCAGCTCGACATGACCCTCGTCCAGGGCGGGGAGAAGCAGGAACCGGTCGTCACCACGATCGGCCTTCTGCCGATCATGATCGGTTCCCGGGCCTGTAACCTGCATGGCATGAGCGATGCCGAGCGGATCAGTCACGGTGAAGACCCGCTCGATCCCGGCGGCTACTTCGTTGTGAACGGGACCGAGCGGGTGCTGATGACCCTCGAGGACCTCGCGTCCAACAAGATTATGACCGAGTTCACCGAGCGGTACAACGAGCGGATCTACGTGGCGAAGGTCTTCTCACAGTTCCGCGGGTACCGCGCACTGGTCGTTGTGGAGCGGAACAAGAAGAACCTCCTCGAGGTCTCCTTCCCGTCGGTCGCCGGTCACCTGAAGTTTGTGGACCTGATGCGTGCGCTCGGGCTTGACTCGGACCATGCAATCGTCGAGGCCGTCTCGACCGATGAGGACATCCTCACCTTCATGATGCAGAACCTCGAGGAGTCCTCGTGCGACTCGGTCGAGGGCGGGATCATGTACGTCGGGAAGAAGCTGGCACCGAACCAGACCCGCGACTACCAGCGCAAGCGCGCGGAGTTCGTGCTGGACAACTATCTGCTGCCGCACCTCAACTACCTGATGCCTGTGGGCATGAACGATACCGACCCCGGGTATCAGGCCGCGGTCCACGGAGTCCGCCTGGCAAAGGCGCACTTCCTCGGGCGGATGGCAGAGGCCTGTTTCGACCTGGTCCTCAACAAGCGCCGGATCGACGACAAGGACCATTACTCCAACAAGCGGCTCAAGCTGGCGGGCGACCTGATGGAGGACCTCTTCCGGATCTCCCTCAACCGCCTGACCCGCGACGTGAAGTACCAGCTCGAGCGCGCCTCCATGCGGCACCGCGACCTCTCGATCGGGACCGCCGTCCGCGCGGACGTCCTGACCGAGCGGCTCCTCCACCCGCTTGCGACCGGGAACTGGGTCGGCGGGCGTACCGGCGTCTCGCAGCTTTTGGATCGGGTCGACCACATGGCGGTGCTGTCTCACCTGCGCCGTGTGATCTCCCCGCTCTCGCGTTCGCAGCCCCACTTCGAGGCACGTGACCTGCACCCGACCCAGTGGGGCCGGATCTGCCCGAGCGAGACTCCGGAAGGACCGAACTGTGGGCTGGTGAAGAACTTCGCCCAGATGGTCGAGATCTCGAAGGGTGTCACGGACGAGGACGAGGTCCTGCGCATGCTCTACGCCATGGGCGTCGAAGGGCTCAAGGGTGAGGTGGCCCGATGAAGCGCTCGCGCGTCTTCGTGGATGGTGCCCTGATCGGGCTCGTCGAGGATCCGGCAGCGCTGGTCCAGGAGATCCGCAGGCTCCGCCGGTCCGGCGGCATCTCCACCGAGATCAACGCCTCCTACAAACCCTATAACGGGGACGTGATCATCCATACGGACCGCGGGAGGGCGCGGCGTCCTCTGATCGTGGTCGAACAGGGTCGCCCCCTGCTGACGAACGAGGAGCTCGCCCGCCTCGAGCGCCGCGAGATCGACTTCAACAACCTGGTCGAGCGGGGGTTCATCGAGTTCATCGACGCGGAGGAGGAGGAGGACCTCCTGATCGCGATCAACGAGACAGAGCTGACAGCGGACCATACGCATCTCGAGATCGACCCGGCACTGATTCTCGGGCTCGGAGCCGCCCACGTCCCGTTTCCCGAACACAACGCCTCGCCGCGTGTCACGATGGGCGCGGGCATGGTCAAGCAGGCCCTCGGGTTCGGTTCGGCCAATATGAAACTTCGGCCCGACACGCGGGGCCACCTGCTCCACTATGTCCAGAAACCCCTCGTCCGGACCCAGACCAACGAGCTGATCGGCTCGGACGACCGGCCTGCAGGCCAGAACTTCGTGGTCGCGATCCTCTCTTACGAGGGTTTCAACATTGAGGATGCGCTCATCTTCAACCGCGCCTCGATCGACCGGGGGCTCGGGCGGTCACACTTCTTCCGGACGTACGAGGGTGAAGAGCGCCGGTATCCCGGAGGCCAGGTCGACCGGATCGAGATCCCCGACTCCGAGGTGACCGGCGCGCACGGGGAGGAGTTCTACAAGAACCTCGACGATGACGGCATCATCAACCCCGAGACGATCGTCGGGGAGAAGGACGTCCTGATCGGGAAGACCTCGCCCCCGCGGTTCCTCGAGGAGCCGAGCTCGGACCTGATCACGGTGGAGAAGCGGCGGGACACCTCGGTCACGATGCGCTCGAACGAGCACGGCATCGTCGACACGGTGATCATCACCGAGGGCGAGAACTCGTCCCGCCTGGTCAAGGTCCGGACACGCGACCTGCGTGTCCCCGAGGTCGGGGACAAGTTCGCCTCCCGGCACGGGCAGAAGGGGGTCGTGGGGCTGATCACGTCACCCGAGGACATGCCGTTCACGGAGACCGGGATGGTCCCTGACCTGGTGATCAACCCGCACGCGATCCCGTCGCGTATGACCATCGGGCATATGCTCGAGATGATCGGCGGAAAGGTCGGCTCCCTCGAGGGGCGGCGGATCGACGCGACCGCCTTCTCGGGCGAGCGCGAGGCGGACCTGAGGAGCGCCCTGCAGGAGTTCGGCTTCGCCTCCAACGGGCGCGAGGTGATGTACGACGGGATCACCGGCAAGCAGTTCACCGCCGATATCTATATCGGCGTCATCTACTACCAGAAGCTCTACCACATGGTCTCGTCCAAGATGCACGCCCGTTCCCGCGGACCCGTGCAGGTCCTGACACGCCAGCCGACCGAGGGGCGTGCCCGCGAGGGCGGTCTCCGGTTCGGCGAGATGGAGCGGGACGTGATGATCGGCCACGGGGCCGCGATGGCCTTAAAGGAGCGGCTGCTTGACGAGTCCGACAAGGTCCAGCAGTACGTCTGCGCCAAGTGCGGCATGGTCGCGATGCTCGACCGGAAGCGGAACACGACGCGCTGCCTGGTCTGCGGCTCGGAGACCGACATCTACCTCGTCGAGATGAGCTACGCGTTCAAGCTCCTCCTGGACGAGATGAAGAGCATGGGGATCGCCCCGAGGATGGTCCTCGAGGACCAGGTGTAACAGTTACATGCCGAGTCCAAAACGCATCGGAAAGATCAAGTTCGGCCTCCTCTCACCGAAGGAGATCCGGACCATGTCCGTCCGGAAGATCATCTGGGCGGACACCTACGACGACGACGGCTTCCCGTACCCCCAGGGGCTGATGGACCTCGCGCTCGGGGTGATCGACCCCGGGTTGCGCTGCAAGACCTGTGACCAGAAGGCCGCGGACTGCCCGGGCCACTTCGGCCACATCGAGCTTGCGAAGCCCGTCATTCATGTCGGGTACACACGCCTGATCCGGAAGCTCCTCCGCGTCACCTGCCGTTCCTGCGGGCGGCTCCTCCTCTCCCCCGACGAGATACAGAAGGTCTCGATCACAGCGGAGGACGAACTCGGCGGGGACTACCTGACCGAGAAGGACATCAAGAAGGAGCGGTCCTGCCCTCACTGCGGGGAGCAGCAGCTGAAGGTGAACTTCGAGAAGCCGACCACGTTCTCCGAGGTCCTGCTCGAGGACGGCAAAAAGAACGAACACAAGCTGACGCCGGCCGACATCCGGGCCCGGCTCGAGCGGATACCCGACTCGGACCTGCGCCTGCTCGGGATCAATCCCGAGGTCGCCCGGCCCGAGTGGACGATCCTGACCGTGCTGCCGGTGCCGCCGGTCACCATGCGCCCCTCGATCATCCTGGAGAACGGGCAGCGGTCCGAGGACGACCTGACCCACAAGCTGGTCGACATCATCCGGATCAACCAGCGGTTCAAGGAGAACCAGGACGCGGGCGCGCCACAACTGATCATCGAGGACCTCTGGGAACTGCTCCAGTACCACGTCACCACCTACCTGGACAACGAGGTGGCCGGCTGCCCCCCCGCCCGCCACCGGTCGGGCCGCCCCTTAAAGACACTCTCGCAGCGCCTGAAGGGCAAGGATGGCCGCTTCCGGGGTTCGCTCTCGGGCAAGCGCGTCAACTTCTCCGCGCGCACGGTCATCTCGCCGAACCCGAACCTCTCCGTGACCGAGGTCGGGGTCCCGCTCTCGATCGCGGTCGAGATGACGGTGCCCGTGAGGGTGACGGCCCACAACCTCGAGGAGATGCGCGCCCTCGTCCTCCGCGGCCCCGAACGCAGGACGCTCAAGGACCCCTGCGGCGCGAACTACGTGATCCGCCCGGACAACCGGCGCATCCGCCTCGGCGGCGAGAACCTCGAGACGATCGCCGAGGCGCTCGAGCCCGGATACACGGTGGAGAGGCAGCTGCGCGATGGCGACATCGTCCTCTTCAACCGGCAGCCCTCCCTCCACCGGATGTCGATCATGGCCCACCGGATCAAGGTGATGGACGGCAAGACCTTCCGCCTCAATCCTGCAGTCTGTCCGCCGTACAACGCCGACTTCGACGGTGACGAGATGAATCTCCACGTGCCCCAGACCGAGGAGGCACGGGCCGAGGCCGCGATCCTGGTCGCGGTGCAGGAGAACATCCTCTCGCCCCGGTTCGGGGGGCCGATCATCGGCGGCATCCATGACCATATCTCGGGGATCTTCATGCTGACCCACGACCTGCGGTGGTTCACCAAGTCCGAGGTCCTCTACCTGCTCAAGTTCTTCGAGTTCGATCGCCTGCCCGAGCCGGGCCGGATCGAGGAGGACGGCACGCCGAGGTGGTCGAACAAGCAGGTCTTCTCGATGATCCTGCCCGACGGCCTGAACATGGTCTTCCGCGCCTCGTCCTGCATCAACTGCGACGAATGCCGGCACACCGACTGCGAACGGGATGCGTTTGTCAGGATCATCGACGGGCAGCTCCAGACCGGCACGGTCGACAAGAAGTCGATCGGTGCCTTCGATGGAGCGATTCTGAACCGGATCATCCGGCAGTACGGGATGGACCGGGCGAGCCGGTTCATCGACGACCTGACCCGCCTCTCGATCCGCGCGATCATGATCGACGGCTTCTCGTTCGGGATCGACGACGAGGATCTCTCAAAGACCGAGTACGGCCAGATCGCGGATGAGCTCGTGAAGGCAAAGGACGACGTCGACCGGCGCATCCGGATCTTCGAAGAGGGCCAGCTCGAGCCGATGCCCGGCCGGACGCCGGAGGAGACCCTCGAGATGCAGATCATGCAGGTGCTCGGTAAGGCACGTGACCGTACCGGCGAGATTGCGGGCCGCCACCTCGGTCTCGGAAACTCCGCCGTGCTGATGGCGGTCTCCGGGGCCCGGGGTTCGATGCTGAACCTGACCCAGATGGCCGGGTGTATCGGCCAGCAGTCCGTGCGAGGCGAGCGGATCATGCGAGGGTACGAGGAGCGGACCCTGCCGCACTTCCGTCGGGGCGATCGCGGCGCCGACGCCCACGGGTTCATCCTGCATTCCTACAAGAGCGGCCTCTCGCCGACCGAGTTCTTCTTCCATGCGATCGGGGGCCGCGAGGGTCTCGTGGACACGGCCGTCCGCACCTCGCAGTCGGGGTACCTCCAGCGGCGGCTGATCAACGCGCTCCAGGACCTCAAGGTCGCCTACGACGGAACGGTGCGGACCACGATGGGCCGGATCATCCAGTTCGAGTATGGCGAGGACGGAACCGACCCGATGAAGGGCTCGTTCGGCGACCCGGTCGATGTGAAGGGGCTCGTCGAGTCGATCATCAAGGAGGAGGTCTGATGTTCACGGACGAGATGCGCTCCCAGATCGAGGGGGCCGCCCTCCCCGAGCTGACCCGGCAGCAGCTGCTCGCCGCACTGGAGGGCAGGGACGTGACCGAGGAGCAGTTCCGGAAGATCATGGACGGTGTGCACGCGGAGTACCGATCGACCCGGATCGAGCCGCTCGAGGCGGTCGGGGTGATCGCCGCCCAGTCGATCGGCGAGCCGGGCACGCAGATGACGATGCGGACGTTCCACTATGCGGGCGTGGCTGAGATCAACGTCACGCTTGGTCTCCCCCGGCTGATCGAGATCATGGACGCCCGCAAGGAGCCCTCGACCCCGACGATGACGATCTACCTCTCCCCCGAGTACAACAATGACCGGGACAAGGCGCGGATGGTCTCCTGGCAGATCGAGGCGGCCCCCCTGCACGAGTTCGGGGATATCACGACCGACATGGAGAATATGCAGGTTCTGGTTCACGTGAACGAGGCCGTGCTGGCGAAACGTAAGATCTCGATGGATGTGATCGCCGAGACCGCGCAGAGAAAGATCCGCGAACGCCGGCACTACCGGGACTTCGATGCGGAAGTGAACGCGGCCGAACACGTCATCGTCTTCACGCCCAAGGACCAGGAGAAATACCAGAACCTGTTCCAGCTCGCCGAGCACGTCAGGAACGTGATCGTGCAGGGGATCGACGATATCGAACGTGTCGTGGTCAGGAAAGAGAGCGGTGAGTATATACTTTATACTGAAGGCTCCAACCTAAAGGACGTCTTCGAGGTCGCCGGTGTCGATACCACGCGTACCCGAACGAACAACATCAGCGAGATCGCCCAGGTGCTCGGCATCGAGGCCGCCCGGAACGCGATCATGGCCGAGGCCCTCTCGACACTCAGCGAACAGGGGATCAAGGTCGACGTCCGGCATATCATGCTCGTCGCCGACATGATGTGCATGGACGGCGAGGTCAAGCAGATCGGCCGGCACGGCATCGCCGGCGAGAAGGAGTCGGTCCTCTCGCGAGCCGCGTTCGAGGTGACCGTGAACCACCTGCTCGATGCGGCAGTCGCAAACGAGGTCGACGAGCTGAACGGGGTGACCGAGAACGTCATCGTCGGCCAGCCGATCCAGCTCGGCACGGGCGATGTCAAGCTGATCGCAAAGCCCAGAACGTAGAGGAAATTCAATGGAATTCAATGTATCCCTTCGAAAGGCTATCAAGACCGGTAACGTGGTGCTCGGACAGAACGAGACCGAGCGCTGTGTCATGAACGGCGGCGCGAACATGGTCGTCGTCGCGAAGAACTGCCCCGAGGCATACCGGGAGAGGATGGCCGGGGTGCCCGGTCTCTTCGTCTATACCTTCGACGGTTCCTCCGTCCAGCTCGGAAAGGCGTGCGGGAAACCGCACATGGTGAGTGCACTCGCGATCGTGGACCCGGGCGAGTCGGACATCACCAGCCTCAAGAGGGCCTGACCATGCCCGAGATCACCCTGACCGAGGACTGCATGCGCCTGATCTCGGAGTTCGAGAGCCTGACGGGAGCGGGCTCGCGCGACTGCGTGATCGACGAGCGGAACAGCCGGATCATCTTTGTGGTCAACCCCGGCGAGATGGGGCTCGCCATCGGTAAGAAGGGCTCCTCGATCAAGAAGGCCTCCGACGTGATGGGCAAGCGGATCGAGGTCGTCGAGTACTCGGACAACCCGGAACAGTTCGTCAAGAACTGCTTTCTGCCTGCACAGGTGCTCGATGTCGAGTTCGAGGAGTCGGAGCGGGGGCTGGTCGCCCACGTGGAGGTGAAGGAGGAGGATCGCGGCATCGCGATCGGCAAGGAGGGAAAGAACATCTTCAAGGCGAAGAAGCTCTCCCTGCGCCAGCACGATATCCAGGACGTGCTCCTCGTGCAGCCTGAGGCCTCCTGACCACCCTGACAACCTTCTTCTGCTGTGGGCACAACCACTGGAGCATCGTGACGGAGCACGTTGACTGGGTGGTCGTGCCCGGATCGGGCGCACATATCCGCTCCGGGCCGGATCGGCTGGTCATCAGCCAGTACGGCCGGGTGACCGAGTACGACCTCGAGCACCTCTCGCACCTGCTGCTCGCCGGGCGCCATACGATCCAGACGGCGACGATCGCGCGACTCGTCCGCCGCGGGGTACGGATCAGCTTCCTTGACCCCGATGGCGAGACCGTCGGGGTCGTCCGCGGTGCCGGAGAACGGGAGCAGGGACGGCTCGCCCGTCTCCAGGAACTCCTCCCCTCCCACAACATCGCGCTCTCGATCGCGGCGTACACCGCGCACCAGCGCCTCGGGCTCCTCGGGGAGCTGGACGTCGGTTTCCTCTCCGGCGAACTCGACGTGCTCCGGCAGCTGATCGCCGAGCTGCCGAACCTGATCCGGCTCAAAGAGCTTCGCCGGGCGCACCGGCTGATCGGGGACATGTACTACGAGATCGTCGGAAGGAGCCTCCCCGCGGAACTCGGGTTCCGGCGCCGGACGCGCCCGCCGTACCTGGACCCGGTGAATGCCCTCCTCTCGCTCTCCTACGGTATCCTCTCGGCGGGGATCCTGGCATCCTGCGTCGGTGCACGCCTCGACCCGTCGATCGGACCGCTCACGGAGGGAGAGCATGCACTGGTGCAGGACCTCGGGGACTGTTTCCGGACCGAGATGGTGGACCGAACGCTCTTCTTCCTGCTCCGGGAGGGGCTCCGGTCGACCGCCTTCGACCGCTCGGCGGCGGGGTGCCAGCTCTCGGAGGCGCTCGTCCAGGAGGTCTCGCGGCACCTCAGGCGTTCGATCGACCAGGCGAGGATCGACCGCCAGGTCATGCAGTACATCGGCGTCCTCGAAGGGGACCACGAGTTCGTCGTCGTCTAGAAGAGGCCCCGGCGGACCTGAAAATCCGAATAGGGATCCGATTCGACCGTTTCTCCCCGGACGTCTCGCACGATCGCCCTGGGGCAGCCGTAGAGCATCGAGATGAACTTCTCCAGGATCATCTCTTCTGCGACCGCGACGATCCGGACCCTCCCGTCGGCGAGGTTCAGGACCTCGCCGGTGATCGCCAGGCTGTCGGCGATCCGTTTCACGCAGGCCCGGAAGCCCACGCCCTGCACCCGTCCCGAGACGGTGAGCACGAACGCCCTCATACGCGCAGTTCCTGCATCACCTTGATCACCATCGCGAGCTCGTCGAAGATCTGATCGCGCTGGCGGAACTCACGGATGTTGGTCGCCGCCTCACCGGCCATATCCATGATGTCGCTCGAGCGGAGTTCATCGCCGGCCGCGAAGACCTTGAGGGCCATGTCCCCCAGGACGTAGACCCGGCGCGAGAGCGGACGGATGATCTCCGCCGCATTGATCGCCGAACGGAGCAGTTTCTCGCCCAGGTTCTCCTGTCCTGACTCCCGGGCCGCAACGAAGAGTTCAGTGTAGTATCTCGCCTGCAGGGCACGATCTGGCAGGGCGTGGAGGCTCCGATCGATCGAGGAGACCAGGGTCTTCGAGAACTCGCCCGACTGGATCTTCTGCTTCGCTTCGAGCACCATCGCGTAGATGCCGTCGGTCACCGCGGTCTCGGGATCCTGGTTGAGCCGGAGGAGGGTCTCGTGGCGGACGTCATCGTCCTCGATCCCCCTCGCCACCTCGATCGCCCGGGACAGAAAGGCCTCGGTATCGCGCCGCTGCGAGATCGCGACCAGGCGCTGAACGAGGGCGCGTTTAAGCACGGCGACGATGAAGGGGATGTTGATCCGGTTCATCGACCGCTCAACCTCTCCCAGAAAGGTCTCGACGTATGAGTGCTCCCCGCAGGCCTCGGCGATCGGGATCACGTTCAGGAGCGCCGTGCCCCGCTCGTACGGGCTCTGGATCGCCTCGATCGAGCGCGATACGAGGCGGAGGATCTCGCGGCAGGAGCCGGGCCTGTCCCGGACCATGTTCGAGACCGCGATCAGGGCCTCGATGTAGTCCTCGGGGTTCGAGATCCCCTCGACGATCGCCATCGCACGGGTCAGGTCATCTTCGCTCCGGTTCAGGGCATGGAGGTTCACGATCGAGAGGACGAGCTGCACCCGTACGAACGAGGCGCGGTCCGGTTCGACCCCGTCAAGGAGGGAGATCGCACGCTCCAGGCAGGCGTACGCCCGCCCGGAGTCGGCGCCGACGAGCAGCGTCGCGACGTCCGCCAGGATCAGGACCTGCTGGTACCGGTGAGGCAGACTGTCGAGCCGTGCGAGGATGTCGTCGACCAGGGCATCTGCCTGCTCGCGCCGTCCCTGGCGGATGAAGAGGTCGGCGAGGGTGGACATTCCGGAGAGGCGCGTGTACGGCTCCTTGATCTGCTGGTTGAGCTGCCGGGCCAGGTCCATGATCAGGTGCGACGTCTCCGCCTGGTCGAGCCTCATCAGGAGGTAGGCGAGGACCTCATAGGGATCGGTGGAGTCGAGGAGCTCCACGATTTCCCGGAGCCCTCCGGCGATCCGGGTGATCATCGCGTCCCGCTCGAGCGGATCCTCGATCTCGAGCGAGAAGAGGGTGAGCGGGACGAAGAAATGGACCGCATTCGACCGCTCGGCGTACTGGAGGACGATATCGATCGCGCCCGCGATCCTGAGCGAGACCTGGCCCGGGTCCGTGTACGCGTGAATGAGCGAGAGGGCCTGCTGGAACGGGCGGGCCTCCTCGGCAAAGTCAGGCGACTGATAGGTCGCCGCCGACTCCTCGAGGCGGAGACAACCGACACGGATATAGGCCTCGATCACCCGCTCGGTCAGCTGCTTCTTCAGGCTCCCGTCCTCGATCAGCTCGAGCAGCCCGTGCGCCTCGTCGAGCGCGAAGGGCGCCTTCTCGATCAGGGCGTATCTCACCATGCCCTGCACGATCTTGCCGATCGCCCCCGTCGCGTACTCCCTCTCCAGGAGCGAGGTGGACCAGGCCCGCATCCGCCGGAGGAGGTCGAGGTCGGACTGCTTGACCGCAAGGAGCGAGGCGGCCTCGATCACGGAGAAGAGGGCCTCGGAACGGGTGTGCTGCCCCTCGATACTGGAGGCGAGCCCGATCGCCCGCTGGAGAAAGTCGCGGCTCTTCTTCTCGACGCCGATGGTGGTCAGGTTCCGGATGACGAAGGCGATCGCCCCCTCCCGGACCGGAAGCTCTTCGATCCCCTCAGCGAGGTCGATCAGGACGCCGGGGTCGCCCTCGACCAGAAAGCCGTGCTCGACCAGGATCGTGATCGAGTCGAGCAGGAGCTGGTCCGCGCGGGGATGGAGGCGCGCCAGTGCGCGGATGGCGCCGATGTGCCCGACCGTATCGCTGAACGGGTGCTCCTTGCAGAGTTCGTACACAGCCCGGTAGACCGCGGTCTCCGCCTGACCGGTCTCCAGGAGCGAGAGGACCCGCGTGTTGACCAGGTCGATCTCGTCACGGAGGATCGCTTCCTTCAGGAGCCGGACGCTGGCCTCGTCCGCCTGGTGACGGTGAAGCGGGTCGGTCATATCGACCCGGGAGTGAGTCTCGATCGCGTCGTAGAAGTCGCCGATCCGGAGTAGGGTGTTCGTGAACTGGAGGTAGGTCCGCGTCGCGGAGGCCCGATCGTAGAGCCGCTCGACAAGCGGGAGGACGGCGACGAGAAAGTCGGGGTTCCGGGTCTTCTCCGCGATCAGGATGGCCGAGTGGACGATCTCCTTTATCGGGATCTGGTCCGCATCGGTGATCCGTCCGTTGAACTCGAGCGCTTTCTTGATGAACCAGTGGTCCCCCGTCGCCTCCGCCTTCTTGAGGAGCCTGATGACGAGGTGCCGCCGGGACCCGGGCATGTCGCGCTCGAGCGAGAGGAGGATCGAGTAGAGCTGGGAACGGTCCTTCATCCGCTCGAGGAGCTCCTGGACCAGGCACTCGAAGATCTCGACCTGCCGGTCCCCGGGCAGATCGGAGAAGGCGCCCATGAAGGTCCTGATCTCCGAGATCGACCGCGAGATCGGTGATCGCCAGGTCATATCGATGATCGCGAGGGTGCAGTTGATCCGACGGAGTTTCTGCATGATCTCGCTCGCGGAACGGATCGCCTCGTAGACGATCGAGAGGTCCCGTTCGGCGATCCCGATCGTCACCATCGCGGTCACGATGTCGCAGTGGAGGTCCGCCCGCTCCGAGACGTCGGCGATCTCGGGGACAAGCTCGAGCGCCCGGCGGTGGTACCGGATGTCGTGGGTTGTGATCCCCCAGGAGATCAGGGAGGGGACGATCTCGATCAGCAGGGCGGAGCGGTACTTGCGGAAGCTGATCTCCGAGAGGATCCCCATCCCGCGTTCGATCAGCACCTGCCTCCGGTCCCTCACCCCCGTCTCGACCAGAGTCCTCGAGACCTGCGAGAGGACCCGGGACTGGCTGCTCTTCCGGTCGAGATGCCCAGTCACCTGGAGGATCGCGTCGATCCAGCGCTCGTCCTGGTGGTTGAGGTAGTGCTCGGTGAGCCGGACGACCAGGTGCTCCACCTCTTCCCGGGGCAGTTCCTGGAGGAACCGGAGGTAGGAGGGTTCGTCCTGTTCGAGTGCCGCCGCGATCAGCGCACGGTTGGCGAGCTGGAGCTGGACGGCCCGGTCCTTCCTCTTCGGTATCCGCCCGAGACTCTGGACGATATCGTCGATACTCGCGATATCACGCGTATTTATTGCTTTTTCAAGCGGATCGACAAGATTCTGAGGGTTCTGCATCTACCGACCTATCAATACATTTATCTCTTTTCACTATATATCCTCAGAGCACTTAAACTTTCTTTTTTGTGTTCTCAAAATATCTCGCCGAAAAGCGAGACATATTCAAAATTCAGGGATATTGTGGAGAGACGCCGGCAGGGCACGCATTGCCGAAGTCAGATCGGCCGGATCTGCGTTCGACCACGCGGCGCGACCGTTCCGTAGACCGAAAAATACTTATATACATTTCCCCGGTCCTGCGACCGGGGCCCGTCCGATCCCCTGCAGGCAGGCCGGAGCCCGTCCACCGGAGCCCCGCACCCTTAAACCGGTAGAAGAACATAACGGTCAGCATGAAGGTCTGCATCATGTGCGGAGGCGAAGGCACGCGCCTCCGGCCCCTGACCTTTGAGCGTCCCAAGCCCTGCATCCCGATCGTCAACCGTCCTTCGATCCAGCATCTCGTCGCCCACCTCTCGAACATGGGGTTCCACGAGATCGTGATCACCCTCGGGTACCTCGGTTCGGTGATCCAGGAGGCGCTCGGGGACGGGTCGCTCTTCGGGGTTGAGATCACCTACGTCCAGGAGGAGACCAAGATGGGGACCGCGGGCTCGGTCAAGAACGCGCAGGCCCACCTCGACGGCGCCCCCTTCCTCGTCGTCGGTGGCGATCACGTCACCGACCTCAACGTCCTGGAATTCTTCCGCGAGCATCAGCGCAACGACGGGATCGTCACGATCGGCCTGATCTCGATCGACGACCCGTCGGAGTACGGGATCGCCGAGCTGGATGCGAACTACGACATCCTCCGGTTCAAGGAGAAACCGGCGCCCGGCGAGATCTTCAGCAACCTGGCCTCGACGGGGATGTATGTCTGCGACCCGGCGGTCTTCGATCACATCCCGCCGAACACGAAGTACGACTTCGCGAAGGACCTCTTTCCCGCCCTGATGGAGCGGGGCGAGCGGTTGAAGGGCTGGCTCGCCCGCGGTAACTGGACCGACGTGGGCAGCCCCTCGTCGCTGCGGATGGCAGAACGCTGGATGCTCCAGCGGATCTCGGTGACGAACATCAGCGGCAACCTCTCGATGAAGGGGGCTCAGGTGCTCGGGCCGGTCCAGCTCGGTGACTCGATCTCGCTCGGGAACAACGCCCGGGTGATTGGGCCTGTCGCGATCGGCTCGGGGACGATCATCGAGGAGAACGCCCTGATCGGACCCTACACCTCGATCGGCGAGAACTGCTCGATCAAGGCGAACACCAAGATCTTCAGCTCGTCGCTGTACAACCGGATCGTGATCGGCCCGAACTGCACGGTCTCCGGCTCGATCATCGATAACGACACGGTGGTCCGCGAGGGCTGCTCCATCGAGAACGATACCGTGATCGGGCCCCGGTCCATGCTCCAGCGGGGAGTCGTGATCCACTCCAAGACCCGTCTCTGGCCGGAGGTGATCGTGCCGGAGGGGACCGTCGTGAAGGAGCACGTGCTCAACGAGGAGTTCGACTGCCGGTACGAGGGATCGTGAAAAAGAGGACCCTTTATACCCTCTTCACGAGCCGGTGGGTCAGGGCGACCAGCGGATGGCGGGCGTAGTCGAGCACCTGGATGTCATCGAGCGAGGCGAGGTTCAATGACCGGGCGGTCCGCTCCAGCCCGAGCTCGACATCCTCTTCGATCTCGATGATGTAGGCATCGAGGCGCTCGATCCCGAGCCTCTTCGCCGCGATCGCCCGGTGGTGACCGTCGACCAGGATGGTCCGGCCCGGACGGTTCACGACGATCAGGGGTTCGGCCAGGCCCTTTCTGATCTCGTACATCCTTCCCTCCAGCTCGTCCTCGTAGATCTTGGACTGGGTGGGAAGCAGGTTCCGGATCTCGACCGAGCCCCGGCGGAGGCGCGGCTCGATCCCGTAGAGCGTCTTGAGGGTCGTGATGAAGTTGAAGACCTTCTCCGGAGAGACATGCTCGATCTGCGACCGGATCACGTCCGTGTTGGAGATGATCCCGAGGAGCCGGTTCTTCTCGTCGACAACGGGGAGCTTCTGGATCCCGGACCGGAAGATCACCCGCGCCGCGTCAGAGATGCTCATCTCGGGGTCGGCAACGATCAGGTGTTTCGACATCACCTCGGTGACGGGGGTGGACGGATGGGCGAAGAGGAGATCGCGGGCAGCCACATAGCCCACCACCTCCCTCTCGGCATCGACGATGGGAAAGCCGTCATGCTGGGTGGTCTTGATCCGTTCGAAGACGTCCCTGACCGTCCCCGTGGCGTCCACCGTGACGACGTCGTAGGTCATGTAGTCCTTGACCCTTTTTTTGTCCACACCATATCTACCCGGTGCACCTACTTCAATTGATCGGTGGCAGGACCGTCCCGGATCCGGTAGAACGGCCCGTCCTCGGCGATAAATCCCTCCACGACCAGCCCGGCGAGGACCGGTCCGGTACGGTCCGGACCGGCCCCGGTGGAGGCGGCGAGCTCGTCGAGGGTGAGCGGGCCGGCCGAGAGGAGGGCGGCGAGGACCCGGCCACGGAGCTGCCGCCGGGAGCCCTCGAACCGCCCCTGGACCGCGTGGTGGGCCGAGCGCCAGTTCGGGTTCGGCATGGTCCTCGCAAGATGGGTGCCGTAGTCCATCAGGGCCCAGTACCACTCCCGCGGGCGGTCGCGGTCGAGGGCCATGCGCACGAGCGGGAGGAGCTCCGCGTCCCTGACCCGGTCCCGGCCCGGGAAGAAGCAGTGAAGAAAGACCCGCCGGACGTTGGTCTCGATGAAGACCTCGGGACGGTTGAAGGCATAGACAGCGACGGCCGCCGCCGTGGCAGGCCCGACGCCGGGAAGGGTCACCAGCTCGGACGGGTCATCGGGGATCCGGCCGCCGTAGACGGTGACGATCCGGGCGGCGGCCGCCCGGAGGGCGAGCGCCCGCCGGTTGTACCCGAGCCCCTGCCAGGCGGCGAGGACCCGCGAGACCGGGGCGTCGGCGAGCGCCACGACGGTGGGAAAGGCATCGATGAAGGTTACGTACCGGGGGAGGACGCGTTCGACCCGGGTCTGCTGGAGCATCACCTCGGAGACGAGGATGCGATAGGGGTCGGTGGTCTCGCGCCAGGGCATCCGGCGCCCGTGGACCCGGTAGAACCCGAGGACGAGCTCGCGGAAAGAGACGATCACGGCCCCGGTCGGGCCGTGGCGGGTGAGTGCGGCGGCGAACGCATGCGTCCGCCCGGCCTCGCTGCCCGGGAGGAGGGGCGCCTGGCGGTCCATCCGGAACAGTATCTCCGTTCCGCTGCATAAGCCTGCAGATATTTACCCGTCCCGGCCCCAGCTCTCGTCGTGCGGATCGGGTACCCCTGCATCAACCGTTCGATCGGCTGCAGCGCCGGCCGGACCTTCCGCCTCGCGTCGTACTCCCGGGAACGGCTCTACGCGACCGTGGCGGCGAACCTCGCCTGCCTCGAGCGGATACTCGCCTTCAACCGGGAGGCGGGCCTTTTCTTCTTCCGGATCGGCTCGGGCCTGGTCCCGTTCGCCTCTCACCCGGTCTGCACGGACACCTGGCAGGAGGCGTGCGGACCCGCCCTTGCCCGCGTCGGCCGGCGGGTCCGGGAGGAGGGACACCGGATCTCGATGCACCCCGACCAGTTCGTCGTGATCAACGGACCCGACCGCGGGGTCCTGGACCGGTCGGTCGCCGAGCTGGAGTACCACGCGGAGGTCCTCGACCTCATGGGCCTGGACCGTACGGCCAGGGTCCAGGTGCACGTCGGCGGGGTCTACGGCGATCGAACGGCGAGCCTTCACCGCTTCATCGACCGCGCGGGCCGCCTCCCCGAGGCGGTCCGGCGACGGCTGGTGATCGAGAATGACGATGGGCGGTACTCGGTCGAGGACTGCCTCGCGATCAGCGCCGAGACGGGGATCCCCGTCCTCTTCGACCGGTTCCACCACGAGGTGTTCGGGACCGGCGGGCCGGTGGAAGGCGTCCTTGTGCGCGTGGCGGCCACCTGGGAACCGGGGGACGGGAACATGATGGTCGACTTCTCCACCCAGGCGGAGGGGCGGCGGGCCGGGGCCCACGCGCCCACGCTCGACCCTGCGGCGTTCGCCCGGTTCCTCGACGAGAGCCGTGCCTGCGACCCCGACATCATGCTCGAGGTCAAGGACAAGGAGAGGAGCGCGCTCCTCGCCCTGGAGGTGGCCCGGGACGACCCCAGGCTGCAGGCCGGCCCCGTTCGCTAGCCTCAAATACCTGTGGACCCCATCTCCGGCCCGGAGAGGTGGACGATGATCGATGATGCCCGGCCGGCAAACCGGCTGATCCACGAGAAGAGCCCCTACCTGCTGGCGCATGCCCACCAGCCGGTCGACTGGTACCCCTGGGGCGACGAGGCCTTCGAACGCGCCCGCACGCTCGACCGCCCGGTCTTTCTCTCGATCGGGTACGCGACCTGCCACTGGTGCCACGTGATGGCCCGGGAGTCGTTCGAGGACCCCGGGGTGGCAAGGCTCCTCAACGATGCATTCGTCTGCATCAAGGTCGACCGCGAGGAGAGGCCGGACGTGGACCAGCTCTACATGACCGTCTGCCACCTGCTGACCGGCTCGGGGGGCTGGCCGCTCACGGTCTTCATGACCCCGGACCGACGCCCGTTCTTTGCCGGCACCTACTTCCCGAAGGAGAGCCGGCTCGGGACGACCGGGCTGCTCGAGCTCCTGCCGCGTATCGCGGCGATGTGGACCGAAAAACGGGGTGCGCTCGAAGAGGCGGCGGCGGAGATCGTCGCATCCCTCTCCATGACGGCCGCCGAGCCGCCGGCAGGGGAGGTGGGAAGAGAGGTGCTGCAAGCCGGGTTCGAGGGGCTCGCGCTCCAGTTCGACTCGCTCCACGGCGGGTTCGGCCACGCGCCGAAGTTTCCGACCCCCCATCACCTCCTCTTCCTCCTCCGGTACTGGCGCAGGACGGGCGAGCCCCATGCGCTCGAGATGGTGGAACGGACCCTGGAGGCCATCCGGCGGGGGGGCGTCTACGACCAGGTCGGTTACGGGCTTCACCGTTACTCGACCGACGCACGCTGGCTCGTCCCCCACTTCGAGAAGATGCTCTACGACCAGGCGCTCTTTGTGCTCGCCTGCGCCGAGGCGTTCCAGGCGACGGGGAAGGCGACCTACCGCCGGACGGCGGAGGAGACGCTCATCTATCTCCTCGGCGAACTCCGTTCCGACGATGGAGCCTTCTACTCGGCCCAGGATGCGGACTCCGAGGGCGAGGAGGGAAAGTTCTACCTCTGGACGAAGGAGGAACTGGACCGGCTCCTCCCATCGGGGGAGAGGGAGGTATTCTACCGCGTCTTCCGCGTCCGGGCCGGCGGGAACTTCACCGACCCGGCCCAGCCGGAACGGCGGGGGCTCAACGTCCTGTACCGGGTGACGACGGTCGAGGAGGCGGCCGCGGGGCTCGGGCGGACCCCCAGGGAGGTGGCGGTCCTGCTCGAGGCCGCGCGCGAACGGCTCCTTGCGGCGCGTTGCCGGCGGGTCCGGCCGGCGGTCGACGACAAGGTCCTCACGAGCTGGAACGGCCTTGCGATCGCGGCCCTCGCGGCGGCCGGACGGGCGTTCGGCCACCCCCCCTACATCGAGGCGGCAGAGGCGGCCCTCGACTTCGTCCTGCTCCGGCTCCGGACACCGGAGAACCGCCTGCTCCACCGCTATCGCGACGGGGATGCCGCGATCGCCGGTATGGCCGAGGACTACGCCTACCTCGCCTGGGGCCTGCTCGAGGTCTACGCGGCGACCTTCGACCCGGGCCGGCTCGCAACCGCGAAGGCGCTCGTCGACCGGATGCTCTCCGACTTCCGGGACAGGGAGCACGGCGGGTTCTTCTCGGCGGCGGCGGGGGCGACCGGGCTGGTCGTGCGGCAGAAGGAGACCTTCGACGGGGCGTACCCCTCGGCGAACTCCGCCGCGTACCTCGTCCTGGTCCGCCTCGCCCGCCTCCTGGGGGACCCGGTCTACGAGGAGCGGGCGGCGGAGGTCGCACGCCTCTACACCGCTCCGCTCGCCACCTCACCGACGATCGCGACCCTCTTCCTCTCCGGCCTCGAGATGGTCGCCGGCGAGTCGCAGGAGGTGGTGGTGGTCGGGACGCCGGGGGCGGAGGACACGGAGGGGATGCTCGCCGCCCTCCTGGGGACCTACCTGCCGACGACGACCGTCCTCTTCGTTCCCGCCGGGAGAGAGGGCGATGCTGTCCGCCGGCTCGCACCGTTCACGGCCGGGATGGCGATGGTCGACGGAAAGGCGACGGCATACGTCTGCGCCGGCCGGACCTGCGGACGACCGGTGACGGACGTGCCGGCGCTGATGGAAACGCTACGGGCAGGCCCGCCCAAATAAAGGCTGCCGGTCAGTACAGGGGGCGGACACGGGCTACCGGGCACAAAGACCGGCTGCAGCGATCTCCCGGAGCCGGGCGCGGTCCACCTTGTTCGAGGAGTTGAGCGGGAATTCATCGACGAAGAAGAGATGACGGGGCACCTTGTAGGACGGAAGCCGGGCTCTGCAGGCGGCGAGGAGACGCTGGTGCAGCTCCTCCGACGGCTCGTCCTCCGGCTGCACTGCGGCCGTCACGGCCTCACCCATGATCTCGTCGGGGAGAGAGAAGACCACGGCGCTGAAGACACCCGGTTGCGACAAAAGAAACTGTTCGATCTCGACCGGAGAGATCCGGTAGCCCCCGGACTTGATGATGTTCTTCTTCCGGCCGGTCACGAAGATGTAGCCGTCCTCGTCCACGGTCGCCAGGTCCCCCGTGTAGAGCCGGCCGTCCCGCAACACCTCGGCCGTACCCTCCGGGTCACCGTAATACCCGGCCATGATATTGTCGCCCCGGGCCGTGATCTCCCCGATCTCTCCGGGGCGGACCGGGCGCCCGTCGTCCCCGACGACCTCGAGCCGTACACCGGGGATGCCCCGCCCGATCGAACCCATCTTTGCCTTCAGCTCGGCCGGCGGGAGGTACGAGAGGCGGGCGGTCGCCTCGGTCGCACCGTACATCACGTAGAACTCCTTGTCAGGGAAGGCGTCGGTGACCTGCCGTATATACCGGTCGGCCAGTGCCCCGCCGGCCTGTGCGAAGTAGCGGAGGTGGGGAAATGCTTCGTTTAAAAACGGCGTCTTCTGGATCAGGATCTGGTACGTGCTCGGGACACCGGCAAACCCCGTGCACTCGTAGCGCTGGAGATCGCGGATGACGGCCCCGAGAAAGATATGGTTCGAGAGGACCACGCTCCCGCCGACCCGGAGGTGGGTGTGGAGCAGGGAGGCGCCGAAGCAGTAGAAGAACGGGAGGACGACCGCGATCCGGTCATGCGAGTCGAGGTGGAAGTACTCGATGATCGAGGTGGTGTTCGCGACCAGGTTCCGGTGGGTCAGCATCACCCCCTTCTTCGTGCCGGTGCTCCCGGAGGTGAAGATGATCACGGCGAGGGCGTCGTCCGGTAACCCGGGATCGATGCATCCGCCCGTCCAGGTGCCGGCAACCGGGAGGGGTGCCGGGAGCACCTCGAGCCCCTCCGGCACCCTCTGTCGGAACCGCTCCTCGACGAAGACGGCCCGGATCGAGCAGATCGAGACGATCTGTGCGAGGTGCTCGGGCGAGATCCGCGTCTCGACCAGCAGGGCCACGTTCCCGCTCTGCACGATCGCGAGGTACGAGACGATGAAGAAGAGACTGTTGTCGGCGAGCAGGAGGATCTCGTTCCCCGTGCCATACCGGTCGAGGAGGTAGCGTGCACAGGACTGGACACGGTCGAAGAGGGCGGCATGTGAGACCCGTTCAGTCGCCGTGATCACCGCGTCCGCGGTGCTATCCCGGTTCGGTTCGAGAAGAAACGTGGCGAAGTTCATCGTGGACTGAAACAAGATCATTTTTAAAGATAATAATTCAGCGGTCGAAGGTCTCCGTGGCGAGAATTCTCTCCTTTCCAGTCATCCTCCTGTCAGTGCAGGAGACGACCAAGGGGAGACGCCCCTCTCGATCCCGGTCATCTGCGGAGCTGAACACGGGAGAACCGGCGAGTGGATAGAAGGTCCAGAGAGCCTAGGTTCGTTGGGAAGCGGGGATGAGCCACTCTGCGTCGGTGTCAGGGGTCTGCATCATCAATGGCCATTGCAAAAGCGATCGCCCAGTCCCGGGAGTGGGAGAGGCTGATCCGGATCGTGACAGGATCGACAGGATGTCCGATCATCCTGACAAACGGAGCACCGTCGGGTCGTTTGAGGATCTCGACGGCGGAAATTGCCACCCCGGAGATACCCAGGTCATAGAGTGCCTTAACGACCGCCTCCTTTCCGGCGAACCGGGCGGCGAACCGTTCGGCGGGAGTCCGAGAGGCCAAGCTGTACCGGATCTCACCGGGGGTGAAGACCCGCCGGATCAGCGGATCGTTTCTCTCAATCAGGTCGGCGAAACGTGAAACCGACTCAATATCCGTACCGATTCCGAACCGGGTCATAACGGATCAGAGAGAGGGTCCGGACCGTTCCCCGAACCGAAGCATGCTGTCCTTTGCATCGCGGTCAGCAGCACCATCCCGGATCACGGTCGGATCGGGAGCGACGAACGAGGGATCCCCCCTCGCTCCGCCGCCCGCGATCGTCAGATTGGGGTTGTTCCAGGCACATGTCCCGACTAGGACGCCAGTGTTGGTTTTTTCGGCAGTGAGCATGGTCCGCTCGATGGGGATCGGGTTCGTACCCATCTCGATCGTGACGCCGGGGACGGTGACGACCCCTCTCAGGAAGAGGCTCCGGCACGTATCCCCGCATTCCCGTTCCATTTCCACCGGTTTTCCCAGGAGACAGTCGATCGCCGGAGGAGAGAGGCGGGCCGGAGCGCGGGGATCGCCCCCCCGAACTCTCCCCGGGCTCCCCAAGGCCCCTCGTTCCCCGGGCAGCGCCAGGCGTAGACCTGACGGGCTGACGGGAACCACCACGACCCTCGATCGACGTTCACTCCCCATGGACCTTTATTCAACCGATTCAACAATCCCCCCACACGAGCTTGTGGAGAGGGGGAGGGTATTCACAGATACGGTGGAGGGTGGATTTCACAGCGACTTAATGATTGGCGCTGCAGGCGTTTCCCACTGGATCAGACGTATCTTCTTCGGAAACGGGATCCGGGGCTCCGGTCGACATGCGCGATGATTGTTGAAGATGAAGACGGTCTCATCGCCAGGCCCGCCCCGGTGGAGAGGGAGGTCCGGTCAATCGGAGATGGGGGACACCGAACCCGGCACCACGCATGTCGGCGGTTTCACCCGGTTGCTTCATCCGGACGATGCCGATCGACCATGGTCAGGGAGGGAGAAGCCCTCATCCGGCTCGCGCCGAACACCCAGAAGATGACAGATGTCGACGGCGCGCATCTGTACCGGCCGGACCTGCGGACGACCGGTGACGGACGTGCCGGCGCTGATGGAACGGCTACGAGCAGGCCCGCTCATGTGAACAGTTCAGGTTGTCGAGCTCCTCGTGCGAGGTTCGAGCAGAGCGGGAGTGTTCGTGCCACCCCCCTCGGAGACCGTCCGATACGACCGAACTCTCACCGACCCGGTCAGTCTGTCCGGGGGGACTATCGGAGCAGATGAACCAGGAACCGGAGGCTGGACGCCACGTCCGCCTGGCGGGGATCGGCCGTCAGGAGTGGTGTACTCTGCCGGGCAGCCCGGGCGATGAAGAGCGCGTCGTACACTGGGAAGGAGTGCTCGCAGGCGTTCTCAAGGGCCGAAGCGCAATATCGGGCATTCGGCTCGTGACCGATCACCTGCCGATCGAACGTCAGGGCGACCTCCCGGTCGATCGCCCGTGCAATCTCGAGATCGAGGAGTCCGCGACGGATGGATTTCCAGAGCACCTTCAGTATCTCGACCCCCAGTATCTCGACGGTCATCGGCGTCGGCCGCGCCCGAAGAGACGGGACCACCTCCTCCCAGCCGTGCTCCCTGAGTGCCAGGCGGGCGAACGCCGACGAATCAATGACTGTCACGGTCCTCCCGCACCGTGCGAGCTCCCGTCCCTGCCGGCACGCCGGGGAGGGTCTCGACATACGACGCGAGCCCGTCGATCGCTTCCTGTCGTCTCTGCTCCTCCACGCGCGCCTGAAGAAGTTCGCGGATCTCGTCATTCCAGCAGATACGGTCGCAAAGCCGCTCCATCTCTCTCCTGAGCTCATCGCTCACCCGGATGCTTACGACGGCGGACAAGGTCGACCACGTTTTCATAGTCGTGCTCGGAAAATTGTGTACGAGTTGGCCAGTAAGCCGATATAATCGGTGATTATATCGGGAATATTCCTTGAAATTTGAGACCGGACTTTTCCATTAGCATAATAATTCTGAATACGCAGGATCCGACCACCCCGTCACTGGCACCTTTTGTGGCGGGGCGGAGGTTGCCGCTAGAGCGTTCGGATCCGGAGTGCCGCAACGCGGAAGGGTTAAATCATTTACCCCTGCAGCACCGATACCTGATCATGACGGGTCGGACCGGAAGCGGCAGGTGCTGCGGGTGAGGGTGGTATCGGTCGTCGGGGCGAGACCGCAGTTCATCAAGTGCGCACCCCTCTCGCGCGCTCTGCGGGCGCGGTACGACGAGGTGCTGGTCCACACCGGCCAGCACTACGACCCGGAGATGTCCGATGTCTTCTTCGAGGAGCTCCGGATCCCCCCTCCGGACCACCACCTCGGCGTCGGCTCGGGGAGCCACGCGGAGCAGACGGGCGCGATGCTCGTCCGGATCGAACGGGTCCTCCTGGACGAGCGGCCCGACCTCGTGCTGGTCTACGGCGACACGAACTCCACGCTCGCCGGCGCCCTGGCGGCCGCGAAGCTCGCCATACCGGTCGCCCACGTCGAGGCCGGGCTGCGCTCCTTCGACCGCACCATGCCCGAGGAGCTGAACCGGGTGCTCACGGACCACGTCTCCGCCCTCCTCTTCTGTCCCACGCCGACCGCCGTGCAGAATCTCGCCCGCGAGGGGATCCGCGAGGGCGTCCGTCTCACGGGGGACATCATGGCCGACGCCCTCGCGTTCAACCGGGACCTGGCCGACGCGACGTCGACCGTCCTCGAACGGCTCGGGCTCGCACCTGAAGGCTACCTGGTCCTCACCGTCCACCGTGCCTCGAACACGGACGACCCGGAACGCCTGAAGGCGATCCTGGGGGCCGTCGGGGAGGTGGATCTTTCCGTCGTCTTCCCGGTCCACCCCCGGACGCGGCACGCGCTCGCGCAGAACGGGATCGCCCTGCCGGAGAACGTGATCGCGGTGGAACCGCAGGGGTACCTCGACATGCTCCGGCTGATGGGCGCGGCCCGCCGGATTCTGACCGACTCGGGCGGGGTCCAGAAGGAGGCCTACCTGCTCGGGGTGCCCTGCATCACGCTCCGCGACACCACCGAGTGGGTCGAGACGGTCGAACTCGGGTGGAACGTCCTCGTCGGCGTCTCGCCGGCGGCGATCATCGCGGCGGTCGAAAGGCTGGCGCCCACCAGAGAGCGCCCGCCGGTCTACGGGGATGGCCGGGCGGCCGGGGCGATCGTGGACGCGATAGGGGCGTACTTCGAGGGACGGGGGGAATAACACCGGTCTGTTCCCGGGACCCGGTTTTCCGGGTGCAGAAGAGGCGGTTGAGATGCCCCGGGGGCCGCGATGCGGACATTGCAGGGGGCACGCACCCGCCCTCACGCCTCCGGGACTCCCGGACGATACTGCGGTGCACTGGATGTCTTCCGTCCCGTTCGCCACGCCAATGCCGTGGGCGGCTCCACAGCACGGGTGAACGCCTCTTCGAACCGGGTCACCACCGGTACGGAGGCGATCGTCCCGCTCCTCATCACCCCGGCAACGGTGGCGATCTCCTCGTCGCCGATGGCAGGGGATGCCGCTGGGATCGCGTCCATGAATACACCGGGTGGGATCCAAACCTTGTTTTCTGGAAAAGACTGTACTTTGCTCCCCACCACAAATACATACCCCATATCAGAATCCCACCAGGCCAAAAGGTGTTCATGCCTACTTTTATCCGGAACGCCTTCGCACAATTAATGTACTTTCATTTCCATGACCGAGACCGTGCTGATTCCCGAGGTGCCGACGCTGGTGATCCGGCCGCCGCGAAAGTGGGTGCCCGTCGACCTCCGCGAGCTCTGGAGTTACCGGGAACTGCTCTACTTCTTCGTCTGGCGGGACGTGAAGATCCGGTACAAGCAGACCGGGCTCGGGGTTGCGTGGGCGCTGATACAGCCGCTCTTCACGATGCTGATCTTCTCGGTCATCTTCGGCGGTCTCGCGAACATCCCGAGCGACGGCGTGCCGTACCCCCTCTTCACCCTCGCCGCACTGCTCCCCTGGCAGCTCTTCAGCGAGGGGATGACCCGGTCGACCACCTCGATGGTCGCGAACGCGAACATCATCACCAAGGTCTACTTCCCGCGACTGATCATGCCGATCGCCGGGACGATCTCACCGCTCGTCGACTTCATGGTCGCGATGGGAATCCTGGTCCTGATGATGGCCTACTACGGCTTCGTGCCGACCGTGAACGTCGTCTTCCTGCCGGCATTCGTGCTCCTCGGGCTCGCAACCTCGCTCGGCGTCGGGCTCTGGCTCTCGGCCCTGAACGTGCAGTACCGTGATTTTCAGTATACGGTCCCGTTCCTGATCCAGATCTGGCTGTACGCCTCGCCGGTCGTCTACTCGACGAACCTGGTGCCGGCGCAGTACCAGCTCCTCTACGGCCTGAACCCGATGGCAGGCGTGATCGAGGGGTTCCGGTGGGCACTCCTCGGTTCGGCCCCGCCGTCAGGGATAATCGGCCTCGCGGTCGTGGTGGTGCTCGTGTTGCTGGTGAGCGGGGCGTTCTACTTCAGGAAGATGGAGCAGTACTTCGCGGACATTGTGTAGGTCTGATTTGAGGTCCTCGTAGCATACTATGTCGGACGATATCGCGATACGGGTTAACGGGCTCGGAAAGAAGTACCGGATCGCCCACGAGACCGCGGCGTACAAGACCCTCGGCGAGACGATCACGCGGGCGGTGAAGGCACCCTTCCGCCGGCTGGCCGGAGATGCGCCCTCGCGGACGATCGAGGAGTTCTGGGCGTTAAAAGACGTCTCGTTCGAGGTGAAGCGGGGCGAGGTCGTCGGGATCATCGGACGGAACGGGGCCGGCAAGTCGACCCTGCTGAAGATCCTCTCCCGTATCACGACGCCGACCGAGGGGACGGTCGAGGTGCATGGCCGGATCGGGTCGCTCCTCGAGGTTGGGACGGGCTTTCATCCCGAGCTCTCGGGGCGGGAGAACATCTATCTCTCGGGCTCGATCCTCGGGATGAAGCGGTCCGAGATCGACGCAAAGTTCGACGAGATCGTGAAGTTCGCCGAGATGGAGCGGTTCCTCGACACGCCCGTGAAGCGATACTCGAGTGGGATGTACGTCCGGCTCGCGTTTGCTGTGGCCGCTCATCTTGAGCCTGAGATCCTGATCATCGACGAGGTGCTCGCCGTAGGTGACGCGGCGTTCCAGAAGAAGTGCCTGGGAAAGATGGGGGATGTGGCGAAGGAGGGGAGAACGGTGCTCTTTGTCAGTCATAACATGAGGGCCGTCGCATCACTCTGTAGCACCGGCATCCTATTGCATGAAGGGTCGATTTTTGCACGCGGCCCAGCTTCTGCAATGGTCGCTAAGTACACCGAGATGCTCAGTGGCGATTTAGTCTCATCCAAGCCCTTCTTTGATTTTCCACCCCGCCACGACCATCCGGCGTCTATCATCAAGGTTCGAATTACCGATCCCGCTGACATGGCGACGCTAATCCATAATAATCTTAATCCGATTATCCTCAATATAGAGTTTGTTGTGACCAAGCTTATCAAAGACCTCGACCTCTGGCTTGTGGTGTTTTCCCTTGAAGGTTCAATCCTCTTCCAAACGTGTCATCGGGACCATGAATCGTACCTCTCCGGTGTTCCACCAAGCCGTGAGATAATTTTCCGACCGGGGCGATATCGAGCAAGAATGGAGATCCCGGCTCCGCTTATAAACGAAGGCAGCTATGAACTGTACCTCGCTCTCCAAGTCGGTATATTCCCGTTGGACGTGAAGCGTAATATTTTTCTTACGATAGAGGACAATCAAACATTCGCCTCGTCTGTACTTGGAATCCGTCGAGAAGGTTTTTTTTGTCTACCGATTCCATGGAACCTTGAACGGATCGAGGAACTTTACCCCTAGTGACGAATTATAGAGGCCTCCTATAGGTTGCCAGGGCTTCATGATGGTAGTCCTCGAGGGGCATTCACTCTCACGAGGGAGATCGTTAACAATAGCGCACGATAATTTTTTTTAGGGGATAGTGGCACACTAGCCCCTAACTTCCTTCTCCAATAACTCAAGGATGCGCTTCATTTGGTTTTATCACTCTCCTTTCTATGATTATACCGCAAACGTATTCACCTAAATACAAGAATAATTTAATTCGCCGAATACCTCCTTTCGCAGCAAGTTTTCGTTTCAGATATCCCCTGAATGGTAGCGTTTCAGAAGTGCTGTAATTTCCCTCGGGTCCTGTCTCCCTGGATCTCCATCACTCGTCCATCAGCAAATACCTTTTCCCGGTGATCCACTCCTCGTTGATGTCCTTGAGAATCGATCCGGCGAGTCGCAACAA
>JAKPPV010000030.1 GCA_029547145.1 Methanobacteriota archaeon | reverse complement strand
AGGGGGTGCATGTTGATCCATGTCTGGAGGTCCGGGACTGAGCTGATCAGGCGGAGCCGGCGCATCCCTGTCTTTCCATGCACGATGACAATCACACCATATCGGTCAAACTGCACATGCCCGATATTGAGAGAGAGAAGTTCATTGATCCTTCCTCCCGAGTCCCACGTGAGCATGAAGAGGGCCCGGTCCCGTGGTTTTTCACAGGCATTGATAATTCGAGAGGGTATAGTGTCATTTTAACTCCCAACTCCTAACACCTTGGAGGGGTTCATGACCAGGATTGTATGCCCGCGCTGTCACTGCGAGAAGCTGTATCGCATGAGCACGGGCAAACGATGATGCTCGCTGTGTCCGTATGACTTTCATCCTCATCGGTTGCCTCTCTACCTGACCAGAGATCAATGGAAAGCGATCATCACCTGGTTTTTTCTCGAATGGAGTTCCGAGAAGATTGCCCAGAGAACCGGGATTGAACGAAAGCGAGTTCTTCGAGCATTGACGTGGATTCGGAGCGTTCTCTTACACGATGTCCCGGAAATCTTCTCAGGAACGGTTGAGGTCGATGAAACATACGTTGGGGACCATTGGAAAAACAAACGGAAAGTACTTCGTGACACCGGGACCCAACGAGGACGGGGGACCAGGAAACAGCCCGTCTTTGGGATTTTCTGCCGCAATGGTCAGGTCTGGGCGGAGATCGTTGAGAATGTTGACGCTGCGACCCTTCTTTCTCTCATCTCCAGCAAGGTGACGGTGGGATCGGTCGTCTGTTCGGATACCTGGCGAGCCTATACCGGTCTTGCAGCGAAAGGATTCGTTCATCGGCTCGTCAATCACGGGGACAGGGAGTACAGCGATGGAAGGAGAAATCATATCAACGGACTGGAAGGATTCTGGGGATATCTGAAACGAAAACTCGCTGCGAAAGGATATATTCGGCGAGATAAATTATTCTTGTATTTAGGTGAATACGTTTGGCGGTATAATCATAGAAAGAAGAGTGATAAATTGGAGAAGGAAGTTAGGGGCTAGTTTGCCACTATACCCTTTACAGTATATCATCAAGATCAAGAAGCACATACCCTTCTTTTCGAAGTGCCTCCTTTCCCTCGATCTTTCTGGCCACGAGCAGAAATTTTTCTTCCGTATATCGGGAATGTCTGACATGCGATGATTTCGTTTTCAGGGAGGCCAGGATCTTTTGCGATTCGTTGCGGGTAAGGACGCTCCATTTGCACTCCCCGAAGAGAATGGTTCCAGACCGATCATCGTATCCGACGATATCGATCTCCTCCTCGCCATACCACCAACGTCCAATCGTATACTCAGGAAACAGCTTCGGTATCACTTCGGACCGGACGAAGACCTCAAACTGGGGGCCAAAGTAGTGGTCATAATCTTCAGCGGGAATTGAGACCTGGTTCAGCTCGATAGACTGCCGCTTGGGGAAGACAAAATTATACCAGAAATTGAAAAGCCGGTCTTTGATCCGATAGACTCCCTTCCTTGTGTTCACCAGGACTGGAAGTTCCCGCTCGATGATCCCAAGACGGATCATGCTTTCCAGGTACGGATAGAGGTGGCGGGAATCAAGTCCACAGAACTGAGCGATGGGTGCAGGAGAGGTGTTTCCATACGCGATCGCCTGCAGGATTGACTGGTACATCTTCAGCTCACGGAACTCCTGTGAGAGGATGAAATACGGCTCCCGGTAAAAATACCCATAACGGTTAAAAAATTCCCGGGTTGTAAAATCGGAAAATGTCTCATAATCCCCGGCCTTCAGAAGATATTCGGGAACTCCACCAATGGAAAGATAGATCTTGAGTGCATCGATGGGCGGGACGGACAGGAACTGCCGGGCATCGGAGAACTGGAGGGCCTCAAGGAGCATATCACGAGTTCTTCTTCCATAGATTGGAGATGTCGAGGAGAGAGCGAGATCACTCATAAGCCCGAGCATCGATCCGCAGAGGAGAATGCACCAGGGAGACCCGGCCAGGTCCGTGTCCCAGGTCTTTTGCAGTGCAGAAAGGATCGAGGGATCATTCTTGGCAAGGTAGGTGAATTCATCGATCACGAGATATCCCCTGCTGTCAGGGGGATGTTTGGCAAGGTACGTGAAGAGCTGTTCCCATGAACCGATCTCCAGGGATGCCATGAGCGAATCATTGAGGAATGCGGCGCAGGCCGCCTGGAGCTGACGCATCTGCAATGACGGCGACGTATCTTCGGCAAAATAGAGGACTCCCGGTTTGTCTCTGATAAACTCTCCGATCAGCCGGGTCTTTCCGATTCTCCTCCGACCATAGAGGATGATCATCCTTCCTCCAGGTTTTTCCCATTCCTCCTCCAGGAGTCTGAGCTCACTCTCCCGGTCCACAAAATCCCTAATCATGATTAGTACTAATCTGGATTAGGTATATAAGTACCTTCTTCGAGGATTCATGAAAAATCTCGGATTCGGAAAAGGTTAATGCAACAATCTCGGCCTTAACAGTAATGTACAGAGAATTGATCCAAGCACAGGCTCACCTTCATCCATGTATCGATCAATTTTATCAATGACGTCAGGATACTCGGTAGTCCGCTAATGTTGCACAGACCCAGATTTCCCTCGGATCGCTGATCCGAGGAAAAATGACAGATCGATATACCATGCAGGCTAGCCCTCATGGTTCCTCAACCCAGAGGCAGTACCTGCACCAAGGGTTCGTCAATTCGACCGAATCAATGCCTCGATCCCGCTGTCGCCACACTGGACCATCACCTGCGCATCCCGATCCAGGGCTCCCCCACGCGGACGACGATCTTCCGCACGCTGGAAGACATCCTGATTCGAACCCGGATTCAATCTTTCCAGCGCATCCGACCACCGGAACGGGATGGGCGGGAGACGGAGGAGAGGGCGCGTTGATCTGGCAACCCGGCATCGGGAACGCATCCGGAAGACTGCTCCGACGGACCTCCGGGCATCCTTTCGGAGGACGACGGGCAAGGGCATCCGGACCGGGAGGTGGTGCGGAGTGGAGAGGCCCGCCGGCATGCGATGGCGCTCATCCGGCAGGAGACCTGCACCCCCTCCGTCCTCACTCAGTAATACGTCCCCTTGGTCTCGAACGACTCCCGGCGATCATGCGCCATCTTCAGGAGGAACTCCTCAATCTCCGGGTCTCCGGCCCAGTACTTCCTCCACATGGAGGTCCAGGGTTTCTCCGGCACGACGATGATCCCCGCCCCGGCGGCCACCTTGTCCAGGATCTCGTTTACCGCCTTCTCAACAGGGTACGCGTCGTCGGGGATTCCCAACTGCTCGTGTACCGTGCCATCGATGGACTTCTTGAAGATCGGCGTCGCGATGTTCGCCGGGCAGATCGTCGAGAACCGGATCCCCTTCTCCGCGTACTCGTACCGCAGGCACTCGGTGAGACCGGTGACCCCGAACTTCGTCAGCGAATAGAGGGCCTGCATCGGGGGAGGGACGATACCGGCGATCGAGCTGGTATTCACGATGTGGCCGGCGCCCTGGCGGAGCATGATCGGCACCGCCGCGTGCACCCCGTAGATCACGCTCCAGACATTGGTATCGATGATCGTCTTCCAGTCCTCGAGGGTCGCCTTCTCATACTGGATCGTCCCGCCGATGCCCGCGTTATTGAAGAGCAGGTCGAGCTGGCCCGCCTCTCCGGCCGCACCCTCGATCGCCCGCTGCACCTGGTCCTGCTTCGTGACGTCCACGATGAGGGTCCGCAACCGCTCACCGTGGTCACCGAGCGCTCTGGCCGCCGCGGCCACCTTCGACGGGTCACGCCCGGCCATGTAGACGTTCGCACCGCGGCGCAACAGTTCCTCGCAGAGGGCGTACCCGATGCCCGAGTTCCCTCCCGTGACGATGCAGGTCTTCTCCTGGTAGTAATCGTTCTCCTTCATGTTCACTCTCCGGTATTCACCCGTTCATGCCCGATTGGACCGGCAGCCCCCCATGCGGTGCCGCCCGGCCCGTCGTCGGACCGTGCCTGAACCCCGATACAATCCGGCCCGGCGGGGCGCCGCTCACTCCAGCACCCGGCCCTGGCTCGGCTTCAGGACGGCGGTCCCCTTCGTCAGCATCACCGAGCCCATCCCCAGGATGGGGAGGTCGGCGAGTGCATTGATGATGTGGAACTGCGTCGGGTTCTGCCAGGGCGCCAGCCTGATCCACTCGATCGCCCCGGTCCCCTTCCAGGCGGCACCGAGCTCGAAGCCCTGGGGATAGAGGATGGGCTGGCTCAGCGCCGCCCCCGGGCCGCTCACGTTCGGGATGTACCGCCACCCGAAGAGGTTGACGCTCGCCATCGAGGCCCGCAGCGCCGCGAACTCCTCCCCTTTTACCGGTCTCGGGTCTCGCATCTCCATCCGGACGAAGGTGTTGCCGTCGTAGCTCGCGTTCGTGAAGTAGTCGGGCCCGCCGAGGTACGCGGCCGGCCATGCATGCAGGTCCTCGATCTCGGCATACACCTTCGGTACGCCGTTCTCCTCCCTCCCCCCGAGAATCGGGGTGGCCCGGTTCTCCCACGTGACGAGGTTGTAGTTCCCCTCGATCCGGTCCCGCTCCCCGACGAACCGGACCGGCACGTCCGCCGTGACCACGTTGTAATGACCGCCGGCAAGCCAGTCGATCTCGCGGAGCTGCCCGAACCCGAAGACGATATCCGGTCGCAGGAGTTCGAAGCAGTCGGGTATGAAGCGCTCGAGCCGGTCCGCCTCCGTGGTGCAGGTGAACGTCAGCCCTGTCGTATCCCGGTTATACACGGCCATGCCCGGGGGAGCCGGATCGTTCCCCCCGAAGTGGGGGGGCATGCGGTAGGTCTTCGTCTCGTCAAACCTGAACATACAGTTCTCTCACAGAGATGGTAAGGTCGAGACCAGATAAAACAAAAGGATTTGTAGCAGCGTGCCCCCGCTACGGGGGCCCGGCGGTGCGGCAGGGGGTGGAATTGCTTCTTTTCTCCAGGAATGGAACGGGACCCGGAACCGCCATCGCCGGGCATGCGCGGGCGAACAGGGGGACCGAACGGGAGACAGGACAAAGTTCTGTCCGCCGGCAGACGAACTGAGTCGCGAAAGCCGGGTCGGGCGGCGGCAGGAACGGTGACCGGACCCGGTCTGCCTGCACCGGGAACGGGGTCACCACGGACGGGTGGGAGGGGTACGGGAGCGGGGTTCGCCCGACCGCATCGTTCAATCCTTCGCGCGACGACTCTCCTGCATGGTATCCGCCCGTCAGATGACCCTTGCGGGGATGGTGCTCAGCATCGTCGGCATCCTCTTCGGCGTCGCCGCGCTGGAACGCCACCTCGCCGAGTACCCGTCGGCCGCCTGGCTCGACAGCGTCTTCGTCATCGGCCTTCTGCTGCTTGCCTTCACCCAGGCCCACCTGGCCGTCCGCCTCTCCGGGTGAGACGCGCACCGTCATCCTCTGCCCGCGTCGTTACCGGAGGGCGCGTGCACACAGGCGTTCGGGCAGCCTGACAGAAACGACCCCGGCATGGTACCGGGGCAGTGCGGGGGCGGTCCGCATCGGGAGACACCCGGATCCGACAGCCCTTCGAACCCCGGGGCACCGGTCACGACCCGTCACCGGGAAGATCGGTGCACCCCCTTTCCCGTGGGGTGCGAACAGTCCGGTCGGAGTTCCGGGGCCCGGCAGGAAGACCGGGGAGAAGGAATGGAGGTTGTGCAGGGATCGCCGAAGAAAAAAAGGGCTGATGCTGCGGGGGGGATCCGAACCCCCGATCTCCAGATGTCTCAGGAAACGGCGCCTCATCGCGAATGAAACCCTATGAGTCTGGCGCCATAACCGGCTAGGCCACCGCAGCCCGCACGATGTGCATAACAAGAACGCGGGAAAAACGGATAAAGATTCTCCTCGCCAGGGGTCATCGGGGCCCGTTATCCGAGCATTTCGAAGAGTTTCACCACGTCGCCGAAGTCGATCCGCAGGTTACGGTTGAAGTCGAAGAACTGGACCGGTTCGTTTCCGGCCATCCAATCCAGCGCGTTGAAGAAAAGGACCACGTCCGCGAAGTCGAGCCGTCCGTTCCCGTTCACGTCCTCGAAGAGACGGTCGCCATCGAGGTCCCCCGGGCGGTTCGTCGCCGGGGGAACCGGCAGCGGCGCCGGCATCGAGTAGACCACCAGCGGAAAGGCATCCACGTTCAGGCCGTCGCGGGAGAGATTGTACTCTTCGTCCCCGATCCCGTCGCGATCCGCGTCGAAGGCCCCGTCCGACCAGCCCCGCCGGTCCGGCGAACCCCAGTAGTTCCCACCCGAGTAGGGCCCTCCGACCACGTTCGTCCTGCTCACCCGGGTCGTGTTCCACTGGTTCGAGAGGAGCGCCCCGGAGATGACCGCGTTCGTCGGGTTGCAGAACCGGTTGTCCGTGACCCGGTTCCCTCCGGCCGAGTAGAGGGAGATCCCCACGCCGTTGCTCGACTCGACGGTGTTCCCCGTCACCACGTTGCGGTCCGATGCGCGGAGAAAGAGCCCGGCGCGGTTCTCCAGCAGGCGACAACCGGTCACGGAGAAGTCCGAGGTCCCTCCGTCGAGCGAGAGACCGGCAAAGCCCGAACCTGAGATCGCCGAGTGCTCCATCCGGCCCCCGGTGACGTTGTAGAAGGCGGCGCCCTCGTCCCATCCCGAGAGGACCAGGTTTTTCACCGTCACGTTTCCGAGTCCGGTATCGGGACGGTAGGCGAGCAGTCCGTACTGTCCCAGGGACGAGCCCGCCCCGACCGTGCGGTTCCGGCCGTCGAGGACGACATCGGACGCACGGACCTCGATCCCACGGGGACCGTCGACGGACGGAAAGTCACGGGATAGGTAGTACTCGCCGGGTGCCGTGATCGTGCACGGAAGGGCGTCGATCGCCCGCGGCGTCCCCGCCGGGGACGGTGCGAAATCGACCCGTTCGGTCATCCAGAGCATCGCGGCGCAGTCCTCGTCGAAGAGGTGGACCGTCGCATCGTAGTCCAGGTCCATCGAGAGGTGGAAGAGCCCGTTGAGCCGTCCCTTCGTCGTCCCCCACGAGTTGAGCATCACCCAGTAGCGGTTGTCCGGGTCGGTGTCGTTATACCCGACGCAGACAACGGCATGACCCGCTCCCTCGCTCTCGTCCCACGCCGTGTTCACCCATGGGTCCGGATCCCAGGCGGGCCCTTCCTCGGAGCCATCAGTCCAGTGGTTGAAGAAGGCTCTCCAGGCGGTGCGGTTCGGCAGGTAGAACGCGAACCAGACGGCGCGTCCGTCATCCAGGACCGACTTGACCGCCGCGATCGCCTGAGACTGCCCCAGGTGGCGCGTGGGGATCCGCTCGGGCGAGATCGACTGCACCCGGTGGTGCGGCTCGGTCCCGATCGCGTAGACAGGAACGAGCGAGCGGCCGTTCTCCGCGCACCACTCGACCCCGTCCTGGTAGTGCGCGTTCCGGTTCGACCAGGGGACCGCGATGCCGGTCCGTGCGTAAAACGAGGTAAAGTCATCGAGCATCCCCCCATCGCCGGCCCACCGGACCTCCGGGGAGGTGGAACGATAGTTCGCGTCCAGGTACTCGATTGAAAGACGGTCGCGGACACCGTCCTGGACGGCGTGCGCGATCTCCATCACGCCCGTCCCGGCCCACGCCCAGCAGTTGCCGGCCCGCCCCTGGTCTCGCTCGACCGGGACGTAGTCGAGGTAGGGGAGCAGGTTCACCGACCCGTTCGCCGATCCGTTCGCCCTGGTCTTGGCCCGCTCGGAGACGACCACCGGCGGGGCGCGGTTGTACGCATCGTTCCAGGCCTTCAGTTGCCCAGGAGACGGATGCATGATCCCGTAACTGTCCTGCGCGCCTGCATCGGCCGTAGCAGGGAGCAGGAGAGAGATGACGAGAAAGATGACGATGAGCGGATGTACGGACGGGCGTGCCACAGAGGAGGTTGCGAACCCGGCACGTAAAAAGACACCGGGCTCTCGATGGAGAACGGGCGGTGGTTCACCCCTTCGGACGGGAGCGGAGGTAGGCGTTCACCGCGGCAGAGATCGCCGCCACCTCCCGGGTCTGCCGGAGGGAGGTGGCCAGCGTCGCCATCCGCGCCTCGTCCTCGCGGAGTGCCCGCATCAGGGACTTCTGGATGTGCTCCTCGGAGAGGAAATGGGTGTGTGTCTTCCCCTCGATGAACTGCCGGTTGTTCATCAGCGCGTAATGAAGCGGCAGGGTCGTCCTGACCCCGATGATCACGTACTCGAGGATCGCCCGGCGCATCCGCTCGATCGCTGTCTGCCGGTCCATTCCGTAGGTGCAGAGCTTCGAGATCATCGAGTCGTAGTACGGGGTGATCGCGTAACCCATGTGCACCCCCGAGTCGAGCCGGACACCCGGGCCCCCGGGGGACCGGTAGCGCACGATCTTACCCGGGGTCGCCTGGAAGTTGTTGAGCGGGTCCTCTGCGTTGATCCGGCACTCGATCGCGTGCCCCCGCAGGGTGATCTCGTCCTGGCTGTAGGCCAGCGGGTCGCCCGCCGCGATCGCGATCTGCTGGCGGACCAGGTCCACCCCGGTGACCAGCTCGGTCACCGTGTGCTCGACCTGCAGGCGGGTGTTCATCTCCATAAAGTAGTACTGCCCATCCGCGTAGAGGAACTCGACCGTCCCGGCGTTCACGTAGTCCGACGCGCGGGCGACGGCGAGCGCCGATGCGGTCATCCGTTCCCGCAGTTCGTCGGTCATGATCGGGCACGGCGACTCCTCGACCAGCTTCTGGTGCCGGCGCTGGATCGAACACTCGCGCTCGTAGAGATGGATGGAGTGCCCGTGCCTGTCGCAGAGGACCTGCACCTCGATGTGGCGGGGTTTGACCAGGTACTTTTCGAGGAAGACCGTCGGGTCCCCGAAGGCGGACTGTGCGGTACGCCTGCCGGTCGCGATCGCGTTCTCGAGTCCGGACTCGTCGTGGACGACCTGCATCCCGATCCCTCCTCCCCCAGACGAGGCCTTGACGAGGACCGGGTACCCGATCTCCCCGGCAACCTGCTTCGCCTCCTCGGGATCCTGGATCCCCTCGGGCGTACCGGGAACGACGGGGACCCCTGCCGCGCGCATCATCTGCTTGGAGCCGATCTTCGACCCCATCATCTCGATCGTGCGGGAGCTGGGGCCGATGAAGACGACGCCCTCCTCCTCGCACGCCCGCGCGAAATCGGCATTCTCGGCGAGAAAGCCGTATCCCGGGTGGATCGCCTCCGCCCCGGTCTTCCGTGCCACATCGAGAATCCGGTCGATCCGGAGGTACGACTTCGATGGCGGCGCCTCGCCGACCCTGAAGGCCTCGTCGGCGTAGTGAACATGGAGCGAGTTTGTATCCGCGTCCGAGTAGATGGCGACCGTCTCGATCCCCATCTCGCGGCAGGCCCGCATCACGCGGATCGCGATCTCACCCCGGTTCGCGATCAGGATCTTCTCGAAGAAGGTCATTCGACCACCAGAAGGACGTCCCCTGCCTGGACCACGTCACCGACATCGACGTAGATCTCGGTCACCGTCCCGTCGCGCGGGCTGGGGATCGGGTTCTCCATCTTCATCCCCTCCAGCACGACCAGGGTATCCCCCTTCCTGACCGTTGCCCCCCGGCTCGTCCTGACCTCCAGGACCATCCCCTGCATGTTCGACTTGACACCGTTCACGATGTCGCCCTTGGGAACCCGCTCCTCTCGGCGTTCGATCCCGGTGGTGACCGCCGTCCCCTCGACCGAGAGGATGCGGACCGAGAAGCGTTCGCCGTCCACCTCGACCTCCATCACCGACGGCACATCGGCAACCATCTGGGCGACCGCCTCCCCGGGACGCACACTCGGGATCGGCTCGGCGGACCGTTCGCCCCGCAGGAACGAAGGCGCGATCGACGGGTAGAGGATGTAGGTGAGGACGTCTTCCTCCGAGCGGGCGAATCCCTGCTCCATCGCCTGGGCGAACATCTTCTCGTAGATCGGCTCGAGCAGGTCCGCCGGCCGGCAGTCCACCAGCTCGGTGTCGTCCCCGAGGATCCTCCGGCGGATCTCCTCGGAGATGGGAGCAGGGGAGTGCCCGTAGAGTCCCCGGACATAATCGCGGACCTCCTTCGTGACGTTCCTGTAGCGCTCCCCGAGCATCACGTTCAGGACCGCCTGGGTCCCGACAATCTGCGACGTCGGGGTGACGAGCGGGGGGTACCCGAGGTCGGCCCGTACCCGCGGCACCTCCCGGTAGACATCGTCGAGGCGGTCGAGGGCGTCCTGCTCCTTCAGCTGCGAGACGAGGTTGGAGATCATCCCCCCCGGCAGCTGGTAGAGAAGCACGTCCGAGTCGACCCGCTCCGAGATCGGGTCGATGAGGGGGCCATATCGTTCTCGCAGGGCCAGACAGGCATTCCGGGCCTCCCGGAGGGTCAACAGGTCAATCCCGGTCTCCCGTTCGGTTCCGACGAGCGAGGCGACCACCGATTCGGTCGGTGGCTGGGATGTCCCGAGCGCGAACGGGGAGATCGCGGTGTCGAGGATGTCCACCCCGGCATCGATCGCGGCCTGGTACGACATCGAGGCGATCCCCGAGGTCGAGTGGGAGTGAAGGCAGACGGGGAGGCCGGTGGCGCGCTTGATCCCGGTGATCAGGTCCCGTGCCGCGTGCGGCATGATCAGGCCCGCCATGTCCTTGATACAGATCGAGTCTGCCTCGAGCGCCGCGAGCTCCCTGGCCATCTTCACGAAGCGTTCCACCGAGTGGACCGGGGAGACCGTGTACGAGATCGCCGCCTGGAGGTGCGCACCGACGTCGCGGACCGCCCGCATCGCCCTTTCCATGTTACGCACGTCGTTGACCGCGTCGAAGATGCGGAAGACATCGACCCCGTTTTTCGCGGCGGCGTGGACGAAACGGTCGACGACGTCGTCGGGATAGTGACGGTAGCCGACCAGGTTCTGACCGCGGAGCAGCATCTGGATCCGCGTGGACGGCAGGGCCTCCTTCAGCCGGCGGAGCCGTTCCCAGGGGTCCTCGGCCAGGAAACGGATACAGGTGTCGAAGGTCGCTCCCCCCCATGCCTCGACGGACCAGAACCCCGCCCGATCGAGGTGCCGGGCCAGGGGAAGCATATCATCTGTCCGCAGTCGAGTTGCGATGAGTGACTGGTGGGCGTCCCGCAGGGTCGTATCGGTGATATGAAGCGGTATTTTGGGCATTGCAGCACTCATCTCGCACCTTCTGCTCTTATCTTGGATAAAAGCCGGAAGAGCTGTTCACTGCAAAAGTATTAAAATATCCCTCGATACAGCGAACGAGCACAGCAGAACAGCGATCGCAGAGAGGGCGGCCGGAAGGTCTTGTTCTTTTTGCTGAAAACGGGGGCAGTGTGTTCCTCCCCCCCGGTACCCACGCAGGGCCAGGAGCAGGGCCACCTCCCTGCTCCGCCGGAGATGGGAGAAAAGGAGCGCCGTGCCGATCGATACCCAGCGGCGAAAGCGTGATGCCGGCCCCTTCTGGGCGGTGGCGAGGCGTATCCGGAAGAGGTCCTCCCGTGCCACGTCGATCGCCTGGAGGGCAAGCTCAGCGGTGAGGCCCAGGTCAAAGCCCGGACCGCGCCCCAGCAGCCAGACCCCGAGGTCGAGGAGCTCGCCATCCTGTCGGTGCGAATAGGCGAATGAGGCGATCAGAAGGACCATGCCGATACGGATCAGGTACGAGAGGCCGTCCCCTCCCGAGAGCGAGGTGGCGATCCCGGCCAGCAGCACCATGATTCCCAGACAGAGAACCGTGCGGAACGCAGGGAGGTCCCTGCTGCGGCGGGAGAAGGCGAGCCACCAGACACAGGCGAGAATCGCCCCGGCGATGGAGAGGTAGGCGGCGAGCGAGAGGGCGACGAGGGCGAGAAGGCGCAGGCGGACGTCCTGCATCAGGTCCTCCCGGCGACGGCGGCGGACCTCAGCACCCCCCCGTCGATCGTCCAGGCATGGTCCGGGGCAGGGAGATACCGGGTGTCGTGGGTGAGGACGACCGTCAGGCCGGGACGGTCGGTGAGGAGACGTCCGATCCGGCGCTTCGCCCGGAGATCACAGGAGGCGAAGGGCTCGTCCAGGACCAGAAGGTCGGGTGTGGTGGCGAGGGCGCACCCGAGTACGAGCCGTTTCTGTTCGCCGCGACTGAGGCGGAAGGGGTCCGACGCCGCGTCCACCCCGGGTCCGGCGAGGTCGGGGAGCATCGACGGATCGAGACCCCACGATGCCACCTCCTCGAGGACCGTCCTTCCCGTCAGGTGGAACTCGGCAAACTGCTGGATCAGCAGGCGCCGGCGGATCCCGATAAGGTCGATGCGGCCCTCCGTCGGAGAAAGCCCCCCGCCGAGCAGGAGGGCAATGGTTGACTTGCCTGAACCGACCGGGCCCGAGACGAGGTGGAGCCCCTCGCCGAGGCGGGCATCCGCCCGCAGGACGAACCGCTCCCGCCGGCACAGGACTTGGTCCAGTACCACCTTCATCAGTCGGTCCCCCTCTCCCATTCCTCGAAGAGCGCGAGGGCCTGCGTCCCCGTTCGTGTGAGCCGTCCCCGATCGAGCGCGACCACGCAGTCGGCCCCTGCAGCGAGTGCGGGGTTGTGGGTGGACCAGAGAACGTATGGTATGCCCTCGTTTCGGATCAGGGAGAAGAGGCGGGCGAGCGTGCCGGGATCGAGACTCGCGTCGAACTCGTCGAGCGCGAGGACCCGCGGTCGCCCGGCGAGGGCAGCGGCGAGGGAGACGAGCGCCTTCTCGCCACCGGAGAGCTCCGTTGTCGATCGCTCGAGAAGGTCCTGGATACCGGTCGCCCGTGCCGCCTCCTCCACGCGCTCGTCGGTGGACGGACAGTCGACGCCACCGAACCGGCAGCACGAGGCGACCTCGTCGCGGACCCGCGAGAAGAGGAGCGAACGCTCGGGGAAGGCGGCGACCCACCCGGCATCGATGGTGCGGGGCGGACGACCGTCCACCAGGATCCCGCCCCGCTCGGGGAGCAGGAGCCCCGTTGCGAGCTCGAGCAGGGTGGTCTTTCCCGCCCCGTTGAGACCGATGACCGCCGTGAGTCCGGGAGGGAGAGAGAGGGCCGGTAGTTCGAGGCCCCGTGCCAAAAGATTTCGACACTCGATCACGGAGAGACCTCGCGGAGCCGGTCCCCGAGCGAGTATACGGCGAGGCCCTTCACCGCGTCCCCGGGCAGGAAGGGGAGGGAACCGACCGCAAGGGCCGCCTCCAGGCTCATCCCCGTCGAGAGGACCAGCCAGCCGACGCCGAACGCGTGGATCAGGAGCGTCGCGAGTAAAAGTCCGCTCACACGCACGATCCTCGTGGACTGCTCGTAGGCGAGACCGGTGCAGAGCCCCGCCGCCACGAACCCGGCGATGAACCCACCCGTCGGCCCGAGGAGGACCCCGATCCCCGCCAGTCCGTTGTGGAAGACCGGGAGTCCGAGGGCACCGAGCACCAGGTACGAGAGCGGGGGCAGAAACCCCCAGCGCCCGAGCAGGAGGCCTCCCAGCAGGACGAAGAAGGTCTGGAGCGTGAGCGGGACGGGGACGAAGGGGATCGAGATCCAGGCACCCAGGCTGATGAGACCGACAAAGGTCGCCGTGAGGGCGGTCCTCGAGGCGAGGGTGAGGTCACCGAACATCGTACACCATCAAAAAAAAGTTGGTTGACAATGGAGATGAACGTGACGGGGTTCCGGTGGAGGAGACGGCAGGGTTACTGGTGGATGCAGTCGCCGGCGATCACCCGTTCGATCTTCCCGTTCTCCTTCCGGATGATCAGGGCCCCGTATTCGTCGATGTCGATCGCCTCGCCCTCGAACGACCTTTTCAGGGTGGTGATGCGGACATGGTGATCGAGGGTGCACGACATCGACTTCCACTCCCGGACGATCGCGTCGTACTCCTGTGCCTCGAGGAGATCGAAGTGCCGCTCGAACTCGCGGAGAACTCGGGCCAGGAAGCGTGCGCGGTCGACCTCGTGGTCCAGCTCGGCACGGATCGTGGTGACCGACTTCTGGAGGTTCGGGGAGAGGACCGACGGGTCGAAGTTGACGTCGACCCCGATCCCCAGGAGACAGTAGTGGATCGTATCCGCATCCGCCGAGAGTTCCAGGAGAAGACCTGCCACTTTCTTGTCGCCGATGTAGATGTCGTTCGGCCATTTGATCATCGCCCCGAGGTCGAACTCGCGCCGGATCGCACGGGCGATCGCGACCGCGCCGGCCATCGTGATCATGAAGACGTGGTCGATCGGGATCGAGGGCTTCAGGATGATCGTGATCCAGATCCCGCCCTCCGGTGAGACCCATGCCCGCCCGAGCCGTCCGACACCCCCGGTCTGCTCCTCGGCGATCACGATCGTGCCGTGGAGTTCCTCCGGATCGCCTTCACTCGCGAACCGCCGGGCCACATCGATGGTGGATGGAATGGTCGGCAGGTAATGCATCTTTTGGCCGATCGCGCGTGTCTTGAGGTGCTTTTTGATCTCGTACGGGAGCAGGCGTCCACTCGGATGGCGGAGTGTATACCCCTCCTTCTGCGACGAGGCGATGTCGTATCCCTGCTCGCGCAGTTCCTGGATCTGCTTCCAGACGGCGGCACGGGTCACCCCGAGCCGTTCTGCCAGCTCCTCTCCCGAGATGGGGCCCTTCGCCTCCTCGAGAAGGCGGATCGTGCGGTAGAGCGACTCCTTCATCTGACCGGCTCCCCCCGGGGCCCCTCCACCGGGCAGGGGCCCGTGCCACAGACCTGGCTGATGATCGCGGACTGGTGTTCCATCAGGGAGGCAAGATCGAAGATGCCCGTGATATCGACCACCCCGATCGCCGCGATGGCGGTTCCGTCCGAACCCCTCACCGGGGCGACGACGACGGGTATCCCGCGGTACGGACCGTCGGCGGGACGGACCCGCCGGATCTCGTTGACCTCCAGTACCTCCTCGAGGACCGGCCCGGTATAGACCATGTCGACCACCTGGCCGTTCTCTATCCGAATGCCAGGCCGTTCCCGGGAGCGGGCGGTCACGGGCAGGCGGTTGAGGAGCTCATGGAGCGCCATCAGGATCGGTTGGAGTGCGCGGGAGTCGGCCGCGGCTGAGATCTCGTACGTCTCCATCGGCTCACATCTCATCGACATCGTTAACGGGTCGTCACAATAAGTTTTTTGTTCTCCGGGCCTCCCGGGGCCGTAAAAGTCCGGCAACAGACGGATGGACCCGGAGTCGGTTCGAGGGCAGACTCTCCGAAGGGAGAGGGAAGACGCGGGTTGTGAACGGATCCGGCGCGCGGTTCCCACCAGGTGCGTTCCGGCGTGTCCCGGAGGAGAGGGGCCCGTCCGGCCGTATTGACAGGATATATATACAAAAATGTAAAATACGTTTTACATCAACACCGTGGCCTGACAGGGCCCGGGCGCCCGGAGTGAATCATGAGACAGCACCTCTCGCACGCTGGAATGGCACTCCTGCTCGTCCTGGGCATCGTCTCTGCCGGTTGCCTCGATCCCTCCCAGTTCACGGCCCGAAACGGGACCGAGCAACAGCTCCTGGACCGGATCGAGGAACTCGAGGAGCAGAACAGCGACCTGCACGAGCAGCTCGAACAGTTAAACCTCTCCCTGCAAGGTTACGAGGACCAGCTCGCATTCTATCGCTCGGTCGTATCCCTCCCCGCCGGGGAGAACGCAGCGCCCGGGGCCGAACCGGTTTCCGGCTCAGCCTCGCTCGAGGCGCCGGCCGTGCTGCAGCGGACGGTCTACGAACAGGATGGACCATTCTCGTTCCAGAGGACCGAACTGACCGGATCGCTCCTGAACGTCACCGTCGATATCGTGCCGGGCCGGGGGCGGGTTCTTGTCAATACCACCCCGCTGATGGGCACGACCTTCCAGGATGCAGCCAACACCGCAGCGTACGTCGCACAGAATACAACCGGCCGGAACCTCTCGTCGTCGGACGTGATCGTCTCGATCGTGGCCGAGGACAGGGTGCCGGCGGTCGACGGCGGATCGGCCGGCGCGCTCATGACCCTCCTGATGGTCGCGGCGATCGAGGGGAACCACCCCCGGCCCGACGTGATCATGACCGGTACAATCGACCACGAGGGGAGAGTGGGTGCGATCGGCGGCGTCGTGGAGAAGGCCCGGGCAGCAAAGGAAGGGGGCAAGAGCCTCCTCCTCCTGCCGCGCGAGAACAGCCGGCTCGTCAGGTATACCGAGCGGATCCGGGACTACGGCGCCTTCTCGTTGATGGAGCGCGTCCCCGAAGCGGTCGATGCGAAGACCTACCTGGAGTCAGAGGTCGGGATCCGGGTCGAGTATATCGATACGATCGGGGACGTCCTCCGGCTGAGCAGGTGAACGCGCCGCCTAGAAGACGGCCTCCCGGCTCTCCCGTCCGATGAAAGGGAAAAATCCCCGCGACGGATACTCATGGACCGTGGTCGCCACGACCAGCCCGTCCCCGACCTTCTTTGCAACGGCTACGGGACGACCCTTGGCCGTCGCGATCACCTCGCCCTCGTGCTCCTCGAACCACCCGTCGCACTCGATCGCGTCGGAGTCGTAATCACCGAAGAGAGCATCGAAGAGTACCGGTTCGACGGGGTCGAGCCGGCAGGGCGCGTGCTCGTGGTGGTAGACGAGACGGAACGGGAGCCAGTCGTAGGCATCGGCACGGTCGATCGCCGCTCCGAAGACCAGCAGGGCCCCGCCCTGTTCCAGGAAACGCCGGAGGCGCTCACGGGAGGCCCGGAGGGCGATCAGGGTCCGCGAGTAGGCCGCGTTCGCAAAACCGGTGGGGACCACCAGGACCGAGAACGACCCCCGGAAGAATGGCGCTGCGCAGAGCTGGGGCGTGACGAGCTGGCAGGCAACCCCGCAGTCCTCGACGAACCGGACGAAGGTGGTCGGACTGTCCCAGAGGAGTGCGGCACGGGGAGCTGTCAACCCTTGATCACCCCGATCGGCCGCAACCGCGCCACGAGCCGGCCGAATCCGACCTCGTGGACCACCCTGACCACCTCCGTGCTGTCCTTGTAGACCGAGGGGGCCTCCTCCGCGATCGCCGCGTCGTTCGGTGCGCGGACCAGGATCCCCTCCCGGCGGAGGACCTCCTTTACCGCTCCTCCGGAGAGGTGCTTCTTTGCCCCGGAGCGGCTCATCACCCGCCCGGCCCCGTGGCAGGTCGAACCGAAGGTGCGGCGCATCGCCTCGGCGGTCCCCTGGAGAAGGAAGGAGGGCGTCCCCATGCTCCCAGGGATGATCACGGGCTGCCCCTGCGCGGCGAGGTCGGGCGGCAGGCCCGGTGTACCCGGCCCGAAGGCGCGCGTGGCGCCCTTGCGATGGACGCAGACCCGCTCCCGTCCCCCGGGTAGTTCGTGTTCCTCGATCTTCGCGATGTTGTGGGCGACATCGTAGACGAGCGGCATCTCCCCGTCGGCGAGATCGAAACGCCTTCCGAGTACCTCCCGGACCTGGTGCGTGATCGCCTGCCGGTTCGCCCACGCGTAGTTCGCCGCCGCCGCCATCGCGCCGAAGTAGGAACGACCCTCGGGGCTGTCGATCGGGGCACAGGCGAGCTGCCGATCGGGGAGATCGATCCGGTACCGCTTCGTCGCCGCCTCGAGGACCTGGATGTAGTCGGTGCAGACCTGGTGACCGAGCCCGCGGGAACCGCAGTGGATCATCACCGCCACCGACCCTGCCTCCACACCGAAGGCGGCGGCCGCCTCGGGGTTGAAGATCGTATCGACCACCTGCAGCTCGAGGAAGTGGTTGCCGGCTCCGAGCGTGCCGGACTGGGGCAGTCCTCGCTGGAGGGCCTTCGCCGAGACCTGCGTCGGGTCCGCCTCCTCCATCCGGCCGGACCCCTCGCACCGCACGAGGTCCCGCTCGGTTCCGAGCCCGGACTCCACCGCCCATCGCGCTCCGTCGGAGAGCATCGAACGGAGGTCCTCCCGCCCCAGGCGCTGCCTTGAACGGGCCCCGACACCGGTCGGTACCGCCTGGTACAGCTCCTCGATCACCGCCGTCTTCGCGCCGAGATCGGCCTCGGTGAGGGGGGTCGAGACCAGCCGGACGCCGCAGTTGATGTCGAACCCGACCCCCCCGGGGGAGATCACCCCCTCGGTGAGGTCGAAGGCACCGACCCCACCGATCGGAAAGCCGTATCCCCAGTGGATGTCCGGCATCGCGAGTGAACAGCATCGGATCCCCGGCAGGGTGGCCACATGTGCCAGCTGGCGCAGAGCGCCCGCCTCGAGTGTCTCCGCGAGCACCTCGGAGAGGAAGAACCGCCCGGGGACGCGCATCCCGGGGACATAACCGACCGGCAGCTCCCACTCGAACGGACCGGCCCTCGTCACCCCTTTCATGGTATCAGACATCGAAGAGCACCTCCAGGCAGAACTCGCCGTCCCTCTCGACGATCGCAAGGTCGCTGTACGAGATCCCCTTCACCTCCGTGCCACCCGCGTCCCGGGCGGGATCGAACGGGCGGCCCCGGAGCCACCCGGTGACTGACGGGGGGGAGGCGGTCACCGTGAGATCGAACCCGGTGAAGACCAGGTTCTCCGCCTCCGAGAGAAAGAGCACCTCCGAGAGGAAGTTGTAGAGGAGGGACTCCCGATCCGCCGCCTTAAGTTCGATCGGCCAGGATGCCGTGGCGGGCCCCGACGGGTCCCCGTACAGGGTCTGCATCAGTGCCCGGGCGGCTTCCACAAAGAGATCCGTGAGGCTCGCTGCCCGGACCCGGTACAGCAGATCCGCCGTGTGCTCGAGTTCCTCAATACTCATTGCTGACCGGGGGCCGGCACCTGGGCACGAAGAACGGGATCATCCCCCGGTGGATCGTGTCAAGATACCGGGCCTGGTAGATGGAGACGTAGATCGTCCGGTCACCGGCCGGCACCCTGATATCCGTCGGCTTCGGAGGCTTGACCGAGACCGGGAGCAGCACGGGGCCGCCGCAGGAGGTACAGATCCGAAAGTCCGTCTTCCGTTCAGCCACGTAGGCGATCACGTCATCCGAGACCTCGAACTCCTCCGGCCTGGGGACGGCATCGTTCGCGCCGTACATCTTCTCTATCGTTCATGCTGGCGGGATTAAAAAACCTGTCGAGGTGTCACGGCGTCTGCCCGCCGCTTCCGACAGACCATGTGGATTGGGGTGATGCGGGGACGAAGGACTCCTCCGATCGTGTGGGCCCGGGGGGCGGAAAACCGGTAAAAACCCAATCTTTTAACCCGCTCCACGCCCACAACTACTGTCATATGGGGTTTCGTTACGATATCAACCGGTATCCCCCAAAGATGATGGTGACGATCCCTCTCATCGTCCTCCTTCTCGCCCTGATCTCCCTCGGGGTCAACATGGGGATGACCGGTATGCCGGTCACCCCGGGGATGGACTTTGCCGGGGGTACGGCCGTCACGGTCTTCACAACCGACTCGGAGGACCAGCTTGCGGCAGTCTTCTCGGGGTACCCCCTCATCGACGTGGAGACGGGGATCAACAACGGTAAATATCTCAAGTTCGGCCCGATGGCAGACGAGCAGTTCCGTGCACTCTCCGCCCTGATCAACCAGAAGTACCCGGACGCGAAGATCGACCAGATCGGGGCCTCGTTCGGAGCCACGCTCCAGCAACAGGCCGTGATCGCCCTGGTCTTCTCGTTCATCCTTATGGCGGTCGTCGTATTTCTGGTCTTCCGGACCCTGGTCCCTTCTCTCGCGGTGATCATCTCCGCCTTCTCGGACATCGTGATCGCTGCGACCCTGATGAACATCTTCTCCATTCCGCTCTCTCTCGGCACGACCGCGGCACTGTTGATGCTGATCGGGTACTCGGTCGACTCGGATATCCTGCTGACGAACCGCGTCCTGAAACGGCAGGGGAACCTCGCCGACAAGATGGCCGGCGCGTTCACCACCGGCTTCATCATGACTTCGACCGCGATCGCCGCCGCCTTCGCGATGTGGGTGGTCTCGCTCGTCGGACAGGTCCAGATCATCCACGAGATTTCGTCCGTGATCCTCTTCGGGCTCGCGGCAGACATCTTCAACACCTGGGTGCTGAACGCCGGCCTGTTACGATGGTACCTTGAAGGGAGGAGTGCGAAATGAAAAAAGAGAAGAAGGAGAAGCGGATCGCCCGGCGCGAGTCCGAGGCAGACTCCTCCCCCGGCACCCGGTCGGCTGCGACGTATACGGGCGGTTCGCGCGGGATCGACTGGAAGGCCCTCCTGACCGACTGGCGCGTCGCGCTCGTCATCGTGCTCGTGCTCGCCTCGGTGATCGCGATCTACCCCCACCCCGAGAACGGGAAGATCGAGACGAACCTCCAGTACGGCCTCGATCTGAACGAGGGGGCGTGGCTCCAGCTCGAACTCCAGGCCGAGGTGGTGACCTTCGAGACCACTGCGAAGGTGAGCGACTTCGTCCAGGCGCTCTCGAAGGACCTCGATACGGACGTGGAACTGGTCGGCCCGAACCAGGTCGAGATACGCAAGGCGCTGACCGAGGATGAGGTGCGCGAGGCGGTGAAGAAGGCGGGCGGGAGCGTGGTCTCGATCCAGCAGGGCGTCTCGAAGACCACCGCCGAGGACATCAAACGGATCCTCGAGAACAAGATCAACAGCCTGGGTACGCGCGACGCGAAGGTGAACACCCTCTCCGGTATCACCGGTATCACACGGTACATCCGGATCGAGATGGCCGGCGTCGATATGAACACCGCCCAGGACCTGGTTGGAAAGCAGGGCAAGTTTGAGATCCGGATCATCACCACCGGCAACTCGTCCGAGCACGTCCTCTTCGGCGACCAGATCACCTCGGTGGGCATGCCCGCACAGGAGCCACCGGGCTCCAATCACTGGGGCGTCGGGTTCACCCTGTCAGAGAGCGGGGCGACCGCGTTCCGCGAGTCCGCCGTCAGATTTGGGGCCGTCTCCGATCCCGACAACCACCACCTGGTGATGCTGCTCGACAACCAGACCGTCTACGACGCGCCGCTCTCGTCCGACCTCGCGGCCCAGCTCCGCAGCGGCCAGAACGTCCGGCAGCTCTTCGCTTCGACCGGTGCAGGCCAGTCCGGCCAGGACGCGGCGACCACGCTCGAGATCCACCTCCGCGCCGGAGCCCTCCCGGTGGACGTGAAGGTCGCGGGTTCGGGCTCGGTCTCCGCCGCGCTCGGCGACCACTTCAAGACGATGAGCCTGCTCGCCGCGCTGATCGCGGTGATCACCGTCGGGTTCGTCGTCTACTACCGGTACCGGGAGCCGTCGATCGTGCTCCCGATGGTGCTGACCAACCTCGCGGAGATGGTGATCCTGCTCGGCATCGTCCGGTTCATCATCCAGCTCGATCTCGCGACGATCGCCGGCCTGATCGCGGTACTGGGCACCGGCATCGACCAGCTGATTATCATCACGGACGAGATCCTGCACGAGGGCCGGGTCCCCTCACCGAACCTCTACCTGAAACGGCTCGCGAGGGCACTCGGTATCATCCTCGCCTCCGCCGCGACGGTGGTGGTCGCGATGGTGCCGCTGGTCCTGATGGACCTCTCGACCCTGCGCGGGTTCGCGATCGTCACCATCCTCGGTGTCCTGATCGGCGTGCTGATCACCCGACCCGCCTACGGTCGGATCATCATGGCGATCCTCTCGCGATGAGGATCGACACCCTCCCTTCTTCCTGCTCTCCCCCGCCTCCTCTCCCGCTCTCGCCCGTGCCTGGCGACACCGGAACCGAGTCTGTCCGCTCCCGCCAAAAAAATGAGCGATCGGGAGACGGATCCCGGCGACCCGGCGCCGGTCCGGGAGGGAATCCGGTGAGAGATCGGCACTCCTGGTCGAAGAGGGAGGTCAGACCTCGATCAGTTCGTACTGCCGGGAGCCGAGACCGATCGCTTCCGCGTACCGGAGCAACTGCCCGCTGTCGGTCATCCGCCGGAGCCCCTGGAACTTGTCCTCCCCCGCGGCAAGGTTCGTCTCGAGCAGACTGCCAGGAAACCCCATCTGACGGTTCACGAGGTCAAACGACGCGGCATCGATCGCAACCGGGTCCCGCGAGGCGAGGATCCCGATGTCCGGGACGATCGGTGCGTCAGACCAGGGGACACAGTCACAGTCGGGCGTGATCGCTAAAAGGAAGTTCAGGAACCCGACCTTCTGCGGCTTAGTATGCACGGCCCCGAGCGCGTACTCCGCCATCCGTTCGAGGAACTGCGATAGATCGGTCTCCCAATCGATCTCGATGCCGCCGGAGCGACAGTGGTTCAGGCAGTCGAAACACCCGATGCAGAGCTCCGGATCGATACGCGCTCTGCCGTCGGCCCCCAGGCTGAGTGCGCCGACAGGGCAGATCGAAATGCACCGTCCGCAACCCTCGCAGTTCTGCGCGAGGACCATCGGCCTCGCCGCATGCTGCTGCCGCTTGCCTGCGCGTGTCGCGCAGCCCATCGCCAGGTTCTTGATCGCACCTCCGAACCCGGCCACCTCGTGCCCTTTGAAGTGGCTCAGGGCGATCATCGCGTCCGCATCCGCGATCCCGGAGGCGATCGAGACGGTCCGGAAATGTCTCCCTTCGATCGCGATCGTCACGCCCCTGCGTCCGTCGAGACCATCGGCGATGTATATCGGGGCGTTCACCGTGGCAAACGAGAACCCGTGCTCGTACGCGAGGGTCATATGGTCCACCGCGTTCGACCGGCTCCCGCGGTAGAGGGTGGCCGTATCGGTCAGGAACGGCCGGGCGCCGAGGGCATGCAGCCGATCGACCACCTGACGGACGAAGACCGGGTTGACGTACGCGTCCCCGCCCCGTTCACCGAAATGGATCTTGAGCGCAACCAGGTCCCCGGGCTCGACGAGGGTGGCAAATCCGGCGGCGTCGAAGAGCCGGCGGACCTTCATGATCTTGCTCTCCCCGTCGCCGCGGGCGCGGACGGATGCGAAGTACACGGGAGAATTCATCACGGGAGTATACCGGGTGAGGGAAAAAAAGGGTTCCGGAGGGGAGGGTTCAGAGCCGGCGGTAGTCGACCCCCCGACGCCGCGCCTCGTCCTGGTCGATGATCCCCCGGACGTCGACGATCACCGGCCGATCGGGCATGATCCGGAGGAGTTCGTCGAAGGAGAGCGACCTGAACTGCTCGTGGGCAACCGAGATGATCACGGCATCCATCGGCCGGTCCAGCGACTGGAGCGGGATCGCCCCGAAGTGCCCGATCACATCCCCGGGGAGGAGGGGGTCATATCCGAAGACGTTCGTCTCGAACTCCTTCAGTTCCTCGACCATCTGTTCAACGGGGGACTCGCGGATGTCTGCCACGTCCTCCTTGTACGTGAGACCCATGATCAGGACGTTCGCACCCTTGATCGTCTTGCCGACGCGGTTCAGTCCCTTGACGGCCATGTCCGCGACGTACTTCGGCATCGAGTCGTTGATCGCCCGGCCCGCCAGGATCACCTGCGGGTGGTACCGCACCTCCTTCGCCTTCTGGACGAGGTAATACGGATCGACCGGGATACAGTGTCCGCCGACGAGCCCCGGGCGATAGGCGTGGAAGTTCCACTTCGTGCCCGCCGCCTTGAGGACCTCTCCCGTGTCCAGTCCGATCCGGGCAAACAGCATCGAAAGCTCGTTCATCAGCGCGATGTTCAGGTCGCGCTGGACGTTCTCGATCACCTTCGCCGCCTCTGCCGTCCGGATGTCGGGGGCCCGGTAGACGTTCGTGACGAGCCCGTAGAGCTCGCAGAGGGCATCCGTGGTCGCCTCGTCCTGTCCCGCGACGATCTTGTAGATGTGCGGGAGGTCGTGCTCCTCGTCCCCCGGGTTGATCCGCTCGGGTGAATAGCCGATGAAGAAGTCCCGGCCGCAGACCAGTCCGGACTCCGCCTCGAGTGCCGGGACCATGAACTCCTCGGAGGCACCGGGATAGACCGTCGACTCCAGGACCACGATCGCACCGGGTTTCAGGTTCCGGCCGACGGTGCGGGACGCGGAGATGACCGGCCCGAAGTCGGGGTCCTTGGAGCGGGTAACGGGCGTCGGGACGGCGATGATCACGAAGTCCGCCTCCCTGATCCTTGCCGGGTCGGTCGTGGCCTCGATCCGGTTCCCGGGGGTTGCATTCAGCTCGTCGACCTTCGCCTGGTCGCGGCGGAAGCCGATGGTTCTCATGTGCTGTGCAAACGCCTCCGCAAGCGGAAGACCCACGTAGCCGAGACCGACCACGCAGACCGTCTTCTCTGTAACCGAACCCGCCATCAGAATGACTCCTGGAACGACTCCTTCGTCGTGGAACGCAGTACAAAGGTGCAGCCTCCTGCCTAAAAATGGGATCGGCCCGGGACCGAACGGCAGGCTTATACCGGTACGGTACCAGGAGAAGGTATGCGTCAGCCGCGCTCGTCTCACATCGCGCTCTGTATCGTCCTCGGACTCCTCCTGCTGGGGTCCACGCAACTGCCGGTCTCGGCGGCACCGCGGATCTCGGGGTCCAACATCGCCGCGGGCTCGATCGCGGTCCGTTCCATCCCTGGCGAGGCGGCCGTCACCCTCGACGGGGCGCACCAGGGGATGACGCCGCTCGGGAGCGGGGCGCTCGTCATCGAGAACGTGGACCCGGGCCCCCATCAGCTCGTGGTCTCGAAACGTGGGTACCAGGACGTTCACCACCAGTTCTGGATCGGCTCGGGGCAGCGGAGCGAGATCCGCCTCACCCTGACAGCGACCTCGAGCGAAGCAGGCTCCCTCTCGATCGTCAGTTCGCCCGGGGGCGCCGACGTGCAGGTGGACGGTGAGTACCGCGGACGGACTCCGCTGACCATCAGCGGGCTGACACCCGGGCGGCACCAGGTGACGCTCGACCTTCCCGGGTATATCCGGCACACGACCTCCGTGGAGATCCAGAACGGGGTGATGACCTATCTCGACCCGGCCCTCACCCGTTCTGCCTCAATCGGGTATATCTCGATCGTCTCGAGCCCCTCGGGGGCGTTCGTCTACGTCGACGACACCTACCGCGGGGTCACCCCGGTGACCGTCACGGTGGCATCCGGTTCACGCCGGGTAGAACTGGACCGCCCGGGGTACGCCGACTGGTCGAGTACGGTCCAGGTCACGAGCGGGACCACGATCTACATGAACGCGGTGATGCAGCGCCTCGCATCTTCGACGACGGGCGGGATCGCGGTCTCCTCGATTCCGACCGGTGCCGACGTCTACCTGGACGGGACGCACCGGGGGGTCACCCCGACCTACGGTGACCTCGAGCTCCGCGATGTTCCGACCGGGAGTCACACCCTGGTCCTTCGCCTCGACAACTACGATGAGTACCGGATCACCGTACAGGTGAGCCCCGATACCACGGTGAAGGTCCAGCCACGCCTCGTCCCGTCCGGCGGACAGGGCGTGACCTCCACGCCGACCACGATCACGAACCGGGGGGCGATCGAGGCGAAGTCGAACCCCGGGGGTGCGAAGGTCTCGATCGACGGCCTCTACAAGGGCACGACCCCGTTCACGATCACCGACGTCCCTGCAGGGCCGCACACCCTGGTCTTCTCGCTTGCGGGATATGTCGAACGCGAACAGGTCGTCGAGGTCCGGGCCGGACAGCAGGTGACGGTGGATGCCAACCTCACGCCCCAAAAGGGTCAGACCCAGACGGGCATGCCTCCCCTGCCCGCCCTGATCGCCCTCGCCACCGCTCTCCTCTTCGGCCTGTACCTCTCCGGAAGGCGACGCTGACGTCCGCCGGCGTGAACGATTCAATTTTTTTCACCGAGCCTGAACGGGGATGGACCGGGTGCTGTTCGCAGACGATCCGATCCCGGCAATGCCCAACCTTATATTCCTGTGTATCCAAACATAAGTGGAGACCGGATGCCGTTTCTGTCCAGAACCATTGCAATTGCCGTACCGGCTTCGATACGGTCGTTGCTCACCTGGGTCGACGCATCCGCAACAACAATGGTAATTCCTTCCGTTTCGGAAGCTGGTTGCCATGTCATGATTGGTTCAAAATAATTTTAACAGGGTGATGCTGATTGAGTCCGATTCCAGAGAATGTCCCCAATACCCTCATGCTCGAGGAGATTCGCAAGGAAGACATCCCGTCGGTCGGAGGCAAGGGAGCTTCGCTGGGAGAGATGGCCTCGATCGGTCTTCCTGTTCCGAAGGCCTTCGTCGTGACAGCGCAGGCATTCCGTCGTTTTCTCATCGAAACCGGGCTCGAGAACCGACTCTACTCCTGCTTCGACGGGCTCGACGTGGAGGACAGTGCGGCCCTCGAGGAAGCCGCAGGGAAGGCGATGAAGCTGGTGCTCGAGGCGGAGATGCCCAAACGGATCAGCGAGGACATCCTGCGCGCCTACCACCGGCTCGCACCCGAACCGATGATCGTCGCCGTCCGCTCGTCCGCCACCGCCGAGGACCTTCCCGATGCGTCCTTCGCCGGCCAGCAGGAGACGTTTCTCAATATCCGTGGCAACGAGGACCTCCTGGAGGCGGTGCAGAAGTGCTGGGCCTCTCTCTACGGTGCCCGTGCGATCTACTACCGTTCGAAGCAGGGTTTCGATGACCGCTCCGTCAACATCGCGGTCGTCGTCCAGCAGCTCGTTCACTCGGAGAAGGCGGGCGTGATGTTCACGAGCCATCCAGTTTCGGGAGAGCCGATGACGATCATCGAAGGCTCGTGGGGCCTCGGCGAGGCGGTCGTCAGCGGGGCCGTCACGCCCGATAAATACGTCTTCGATCGGCGGACGGAGAAGGTCGTGGACCGAATGATCCAGCAGAAAAAGGTCGAGATCGTCTCTGATGGTTCCAAGGGTACCCGGCTGGTCGAGGTCTCGCCGTCGCGCCAGATGGGGACGGTACTCTCCGACGAGGAGGTGACACGGCTCGCGAAGTTCGGTGTCATCGCCGAGAGCCACTACGGAGTACCGCAGGACGTGGAGTGGGCGATCGTCGGGAAGGAGCTCTTCATCCTGCAGTCCAGGCCGATCACCACGATCGCGACCAGACCGGTCCCGGATACCGGGAGCGAGCGGAGATCGGAGGCGAAGGTTCTCGTCAAGGGAACCGGTGCCTCCCCTGGCATGGCGTCGGGACGGGTCGTGATCATCGCCGATGCACGCGAGATCGGGGTCGTGAAGGAGGGGGACATCCTGGTGACACGGATGACCAACCCGGACATGGTCCCGGCCATGCGCAAGGTGAGGGCGATCGTCACCGACGAGGGGGGCCTGACCTGCCACGCGGCGATCGTCTCGCGCGAGCTCGGGACACCCGCCGTTGTCGGTACAAAGACCGGGAGCACGGAGCTGAAGACCGGTCAGATCGTCACGGTGGACGGCGAGAGGGGGCTCGTATACGAGGGCGAGGTCACCGATGAAGAGACATCGACGGCGTTTGCCGATCTCACGGCGGCGGCCATGGGAGCCCCCCTGGTCACCGCGACATCGGTCAAGGTGAACGTCTCGATCCCCGATGCGGCCAGGCGCGCCGCCGCGACGGGGGCGGACGGCGTCGGACTCCTCCGGATCGAGCACCTGATGCTCGGGCTCGGCCGGACGCCGAGCTGGTTCATCAAGAACGGGCGCGAAGAGGAGTTCATCGCGGAGCTCTACAGCGGGATCAAGACGGTGCTCGATGCCTTCCCCGACAAGCCCGTCTGGGTCCGGACGATCGACGCACCGACCGATGAGTTCAGGAACATGGAGGGCGGTGAGGACGAGCCGGAGGAGCACAACCCGATGCTCGGTTGGCGCGGCATCCGGCGCGATCTCATGTCCCCCGAGCAGTTCCGGCTTCAGGTGGAGACCTTCCGTCGGCTCTGGAGCGAGGGCTACGACAACCTCGGCGTGATGTTCCCGCTCGTCAGTCACCCTGACGAGTTCCTCCGGGCCAGGGAGATGATGGCCGCTGCCGGGGTCGACGTGGAGAAGGTCACCCTCGGAGTGATGGTGGAGATTCCCTCTGCAGCGCTGATCATCGAGGACTTCTGCAAGGCAGGGATACGGTTCGCCTCGTTCGGGACGAACGATTTGATCCAGTACACCCTCGCGATCGACCGGAACAACCAGTACCTGACGCAGATGTACAAGCCGAAGCACCCCGCCGTGCTGAAACTGATCGACCACGCGATCGGGGTCTGCCGCGAGTACGGCGTGGAGTGCTCCATCTGCGGCCAAGCCGGTTCCGACCCCGTCATGGCCGAGTGGCTCGTGGAACACGGGATCAACTCGATCTCCGCGAACATCGACGCGGTCGCCAAGATCCGCCGTGCGGTCGCACGGACGGAACAGCGTATCCTCCTCGAGGCGGCACGACGCTCGCATGCGTGAGTGCGGACTGCCGGGGGACGAGGTCCTCGCCGCCCTTGGGGCAAAAAAGGAGGAGGATCTCACCTACAGCACCATCCTCTCCTCGATGTGCACCCTCCCGCACCCCGTCGCAGTACGGGCGCACGTCCTCTTCATGGAGACGAACCTGGGTGACCCCGGGCTCTTTCCCGGAACCGCCGCAATCGAACGGCAGCTGATCGCCACACTCGGCGAACTCTATCACCACCCGGGAGCGGCCGGCTACGCCTCCTCGGGAGGGACCGAGTCCAACATCCAGGCCCTGCGGATCGCCAAGTCCTCCCGTCCCGTCGACCGGCCGAACGTGGTGATCCCTGCCTCGTCGCATTTTTCCTTTGAGAAGGCATGCGGTATGCTCGGTATCGAGATCAGGACCGCCCCGCTCGACGAGGAACTCCGGGTCGACGTCGATCGTGCACGGGAGCTGATCGACGACCGTACGATCGGGATCGTCGGGGTCGTCGGGACGACCGAATACGGCATGGTCGATCCGATCCGGGAGCTTGCCGGAGTTGCGACCGAATACGACCTCTTCCTCCACGTGGACGCCGCCTTCGGGGGACTGGTCGTTCCGTTCCTGCCGGAACCGATCCCGTTCGACTTCGCGCTGCCCGGCGTCTCATCGATCGCAGTCGACCCCCACAAGATGGGCATGTCCACGATCCCGGCCGGCTGCCTGCTCGTGCGGGACCAGGCCGTCCTGGACCTCCTGAACGTCGATACCCCGTACCTGACCGTGAAACAGGAGTATACGCTCGGGGGCACCCGTCCGGGCGCCTCGGTGGCCGGCGCCCTCGCCGTCCTCGAGCACCTGGGGCGCGAGGGATTTCGGGCGGTCGTGGCCGGATGCATGGAGAACACCCGGAGGCTGATCGAGGGCCTCGAGGCCCTCGGGATCGGGCGGGCGGCGACCCCCGACGTGAATGTCGCGACCTTCCGTACCCGTGAGGCTCCGCCCGGCTGGCGGGTTTCGTTCACTCGAAAAGGTGATATGCGGTGCGTCCTGATGCCCCACGTCACGGCGGACACGGTCGAACAGTTCCTTGTGGATGCGGAGAGATACTATGCTTGAGAGGTTGATCGAGTCACTCGAGTCATGCACGATGGTCAGGCGGGGAGAATACCACTACTTTGTCCACCCGGTCTCCGACGGTATCCCGGTGGTCGAACCCGCCCTGCTCCGGGAGATCGCCTGCGCGATGGTCCGGGTGATGGACCTTGAGGGTGTCGATCGGATCGTCGTCGTGGAGGCGATGGGCATACACATCGGCACCGCGCTCTCCCTGATGACCGACATCCCCCTCACGGTCGTGCGCAAGCGCTGGTACGGCCTCGAGGGGGAGTGTGCGGTCCACCAGACGACCGGGTACTCGAAGGGGGAGCTCTATATCAACGGTCTTGCCCCGGGGATGAGGGTCGTGATCGTCGACGACGTCCTCTCCACCGGGGGAACGATGCGGGCGATCCTGGGGGCACTCGAGACACTCGGTGTCGAGGTGGTCGACGTCTGCGTCGTGATCCGGCGCGGCAAGCAGGACGTGGGCCGACCCTGCAAGCACCTGGTCGAGATCGAGGTGACGGACCACGTGAGGGTGGTCGGACACGGCGTCTGATTCCTTCCGGGTCGACACCGCCGCGCTCTGCGAGGAGCTGAGGCGGCGGCAGGCCCGTTCGGTCGTCCTGCAGTTCCCCGACGGGCTCCGCCGGCGCGGCGCCGCCCTCGCCCTCGCCCTCCGGGCAGAGGGGTTCGAGGTGACGCTCGACGGCAACCCATGTTACGGGGCCTGCGATCTCTCGCGCGAGGCCAGCGGCGACATCCTCGTCCACATCGGGCATACTCCCCTGGGGCGGGGCGATGACGAGCGGGTGATCTACCTGCCGCTCAGCCAGGACGCCGACCTTGCCGTCCTCTCCGCCGCACTGCCCCTCCTCGAGAGGCGGATCGTGGGGCTCGTGAGCACGGCCCAGCATGCACATCTCCTCCCGGAGGCGGCGGCGTTTCTGGAGGCGCGGGGGTTCGAGGCACGGATCGGCGGGCCGACCCCGCGTACCCCGCTCAGGGGCCAGGTGCTGGGATGCTCCTACGGCGCCGCTCGCGAGACGGGCGCCCCCGAGATCCTCTTCGTCGGGACCGGTCTCTTCCACCCCCTCGGGGTCGCACTCGCCACGGGCGCCCGGGTGATCGCGGCGGATCCGTTTACGGGTCAGGTCGAGGTGGCGGACCCCGGGCGGCTCCTCCGGCAACGGTTCGCACGTATCGAACGGGCAAAGGGTGCCGCGACGGTGGGCATCCTCCTCTCGACCAAGACCGGGCAGAGGCGTGCGGTCCTCGCCCGAAAGCTCGCCTCGCTCGACCCGTCCCGGAGCGTGGTGATCGCCCTCGAGGAGGTCACCCCGGATGCGCTCGTGAACCTCGGGTTCGATGCCTACGTCAACACCGCCTGCCCGCGACTCGCCTACGATGACAGCATGAGGTTCCCCGCCCCCGTCCTCGCTCCGCCCGAGTACGAGATCGCCCTCGGACGGAGGGCGTGGGAGGAGTACGTCCTGGACGAGTGCGGATGACCATGCGCCTGCGACAGCTCGAGATCGCCCTCCAGCGGCTCGGCGGGTTCGAATCCCCCCGCCCCGCGCTCGAGCAGTACCCGACCCCGGCACCACTTGCCGCCCGGCTCCTGTTCATGGCGTACGGGAGGGGGGACCTTGAAGGTCGGACGGTCCTCGACCTCGGGACGGGCACGGGCATCCTCGCCTGCGGAGCGGCACTCCTGGGGGCCGCCCGGGTGACCGGGGTGGAGATCGATCCCATCCCGCTCGACGTCGCCCGGGAGAATGCAGCCCGGCTCGGGGTCGAGATCGAGTGGATCGAGGCGGATGTCGGGGACCTTCCCGGTCTCTTCCCGGACCGGACCTTCGACACGGTCGTGATGAACCCGCCCTTCGGGGCGCAGGTGCCTCATGCGGACCGTCCGTTCGTGGACGCCGCGCTGGCGTATGGACGGGTGGTATACGGGATCTTCAACGCGGGCACCCTGCCCTTCCTGGACGCCTACATCGGCGACCGGGGAGAGTGCACCGACAGGATCGCCGCGACGCTCTCCCTGCCGCGGACGATGCGCCACCACACGCGTGAACGGGTCGAGATCGCGGTCGAGTGCGTGCGGATCTCGAGGCGGGTCGCATGAGGGGAGACGGAGGGCCGATCTTCCGGCTTGCCCTGGGTCACCTCGGGATCGACATCTACATGACGGTGATCCCCGCGGTGATCCCGGTCCTGGTGAGCGAAGGCGGGGTCTCGTTCCTCCTCGCCGGTCTGTTGCTCACCGCCTACAACACCACCTCCTCCCTCGTCCAGCCGGTCTTCGGCTGGCTCGCCGACGCGAGGGGCAGGAGCATCCCGCTCGCCGTTGCGATGCTGGTCGGCGGGGCGGCGATCGGTCTCTTCGGGATCGTCGACTCGTTCCCCGCCCTCCTGCTTCTTGCCGCCCTCGCCGGGATGATGCACGCCTCCTTCCATCCGATCGCGCTCTCGGCGGTGAGCCGCTCGGCCGGGGAGGGGAATCGGGGAAGGACGATCTCGTACTTCGTCGTCGGCGGGAACCTCGGGTTCGCCCTGGGCCCGCTCCTTGCCGGGTTCATCCTGGGCCGCTTCGGGCTCGCCGGCCTGCCCCTGCTCGCCGTACCCGCGGTCCTGATTGCACCCCTCCTGCGCGGCGACCAGGTCCGCCTCGGTCGATCCCCGGACGTGCACGATGCCGGGGGCACGAACCGGACGGGGGCCTTCGTCATCCTCTCCGTCGCGTCGATGATCCGCGCGTGGGCCCTCTTTGCGGTGCTCGGGTTCCTGCCGACCTTCCTCGTCCAGCGTGGCATCGACCTGGTCTCGGCGAACCTGATCACCACGGCGATGCTCCTCGCCGGCGTGGCAGGCCAGCTCTTCGGCGCCTCCCTCTCGGATCGGTACGGGCGCAAGGAGTTCATCCTCCTCGGGCTTGCACTCGCGGTGCCGGCTTACACCGGATTTCTCCTCACCGACGGTCCCCTCTCCCTCGGGCTCCTGGGTCTCTTCGGGTTCGCCCTCTGGTCGACCTTCGCCATCACCGTGGCACTCTCCCACGAACTGATGCCCCGGGCCGTCGGTCTCGCCTCCGGAATGATGCTCGGGGTCGTTGTCGGTGCGGGCGGTATCGGGGTGGCGATCACCGGCCTGATCGCCGATACCTGGTCGCTCCCCTTCGCCCTCACGACCGTCCTCCCCCTCCTCGCTGTCGCGACGCTCCTCTACGCAGTCCTTCCCTATCCCTGGAAGAGCGGGGCCCGCCTTCTCTCCCGCCTCCGCACCCGGGCTCTTTAGATCCACCGTTTTCCTCGGAACCAGACGAGCATTCCGGCCGCGATCGCGACCATGACCAGCCAGAGGAGGGGGTACGCCCAGGGGAGACCAAGCTCGGGCATGTACTCGAAGTTCATCCCGTAGACCCCCACGAGGAACGTGAGCGGCATGAAGATCGTGGAGAAGATGGTCAGGAGCTTCATCACCTGGTTCAGCCGGAACGAGACGGAGGACAGGTAGATATCGAGCATGCCCGCGACCACGTCCCGGAGCGACTCGATCGTCTCGATCATCTGGACCGTGTGCTCGTAGATATCCCGGAAGAAGATCGCCACGTTTTTCCCGAGGAGCGACGAGTCGGCCCGCTCCAGGCTGAGGACGAGCTCCCGGACGGGCCAGAGGATGTGGCGGAGGTCGACCATGGCCCGTTTGAGGGAGTGGATCTCCTTCAGGGTCGGTGGCGTCGGCTGTTCGAGCACCTGTTCCTCCAGGACCTCGACCCGCTGATCAAGCCGTTCCAGCACGGAGAAGTACCCGTCCACGATCACGTCCACGAGCGCATAGGCCAGATAATCGGGACCGAAATGGCGGATCCGGCCATCGCGGCGGATACGGTCCCTGACCGGGCCGAAGAGGTCGTCCGGGCCCTCCTGGAGGGTGCAGACGTAGTCCCTCCCGAGGATCAGGCTGACCTGTTCCACCCGGAGATCGGCATCACCATCTTCGACGGAGATCGCTTTGATCGCGATGTACAGATGGTCGTTGAAGACCTCGAGCTTCGGCCGCCCGCGGGTGTTGAGGATGTCCTCCAGGATCAGGGGGTGGACTCCGAACCGCGCACCGATCTCCTGCACGGTCTCAACCGAGGAGAAGCCGATCACGTCGATCCAGGTGACGGGCCACGAAGGGTCGAGCGGGAACGCCTGCCCGATGTCGGATAGCTGCCTCTCGGTATAACCACCGGGCCCGTACGCCGTGATCACGAGCCTGAACTCTCCCATCGCCCGATCGCCCACGTAGACGAGGCTTCCCGGTGGTAATCCCGCCTTGTCAGACGCACGAAGCACATTGACGGGTGCGGTCCCGGGGTGTCCGTTCTGATCGGCAGGTGAACGCCCGACCATCCCAGCGTCGACCATGACCTGGATCACATTACGCTCCAGGCCTCATCCGCCTTTCGTCCCCTCGCGCACCGGGAACGACGAATCATATGGTTTAATATCCACGCTCGTCCACCACTCACGGAGGCGAGCATGGAGATCGTCAAGATACCGCGGATGGAGAAGAGGGAGTACGACCGGCTGATCGAGGAGGGGTACGTCTGCAGGATCGCGTTCCAGGGCGAAAAATACCCCTATATCGCCCCGTTCCTCTATGTCTTCGACGGCAGTTTCCTCTACTTCCTCTCGACCAAGTACGGGAAGAAACTGGAGTACTTCAGGAGAAGTCCGTACGTCTCGGTCGAGGTCGAACGGTACAGCTGCGACCTCTCGGACTACACCTTCGTGACCATGCAGGGTCGGCTCGAAGAGGTGGAGGACTCGATCGAGAAGAAGTTGATCCGCGAGCGGTTCGTGGACCTGATCGTCTCACGGCACCTCTCGAGCAACATCCTCGCGGCGCTCGGGCATTCCCCGCAGGATCCCCCCGAGGCGATCGCGCGCGAGGAGCGTTCTCTCGTCTGGCGCCTGACCGGGGTCAAGGATCTCATCGCTCTCAAGAACCTCTGACCGGTCCGATACCCTTTTTTCGTCTGCATGCAGATCTATCCTGATACATCGCAGAGCACTCCTGCCCGGGGCAGGACCGGAAAGGATTGTTTCCCGTTTCCGGCATGCTCTGCGAAGGGAGCACTCCCGTGACCACGTCGGGTCTTGACAAGCTGCTAACATGGGTCCTGTTCACCGCGGTCGTCGCCAGTCTCGGGGTCGTCGCCTACCTGACCCAGGTTCCACCCCGCGAGGAGCCGTTCACCGAGCTGTATCTGCTCGGCAAGGACGGGATCGCGGAGGACTACTTCTACGACCTGCGCGTCGGGCGCGGTGAGGCCGTCATCATGGGGATCACGAACCATGAAGGTGCACCGACGCAGTACATGGTCGAGGTCTACGCGGCAAAGGAGACGATCAACAACGCGACCAACCGCTCGGAGATCGTCTCGATGAGACGCCTCGGGACCGTCCCGGTCGAGCTCGCCGACGGGCAGACCTACGAGCAGCCGTACGAGGTCGTCATCAACGAGAAGGGACCGAACAAGCTCGAGTTCCTCCTCTTCAAGGCGAATGCGGTCCCGCCCGAGTCCGTCTCGGGGGCGGATCGGGTCAGGGCCGCCTACCGGAACGTCAACCTCTGGATCGCGGTGCACTGATCGGAGATCCCGGTTAGCACCGCCCGATGAAGTTCTCCAGGATCCGAAGGCCGACCGAGCTGCTCTTCTCGGGGTGGAACTGCACGCCCCATGCGTTCTTCGACCGCACCACCGAGGAGAACGAACAGATGTAGTCGGTCGTGCAGAGCCGCTCGGCGGGTCCGGTGCGGGCGTAGTAGGAGTGGACGAAGTAGACGTGGGTCTCCAAAGGGAGCCCGTCGAGGAGGGGGTCGTCCGGCTGTTCGACCCGGATGGTGTTCCAGCCCATGTGGGGGACCTTATACCCCGGAACCCGGGGGAAGGCACAGACCTCTCCCGGCACCAGCCCGAGACCCTGGTGCCGCCCGTGCTCCTCCGAGGACTCGAGCAGCATCTGCATCCCCAGACAGATCCCGAGGACGGGGATGCTCCCGACGGCCTGTTGAATGCTCTCGACGAGCGGTCGTAGCTGTGCCATCCCCTCGTGAAACGCGCCGACCCCGGGCAGCACGACCCGATCGGCGGCAAGGACCTCCTCCGGGTCGGACGTGAGCCGGACGTCGGCGCCGGCGCGCTCGAGCCCGCGGGTGACCGAGCGCAGGTTTCCCAGCCCGTAGTCAACGACGGCGACACGCTTCATGGGCTCCGAACCTCCTCCATTCTCCGTCGTTCACCCACCCGTCCGATAGACCCCGGGCCTGTTGCCAGGCGCGCAGGCGATCGAACCATGCGGCCATCAGGTCGGGGTACCGATCCTTGAGCGTCCTGAATACGGAAAGGTCGCTCGACGGGCAGATATAGCACCCGATACGGTCGAACCCCTCCTCGTAGAGGGAATTGTACGGCGCCCCCTCGCGGAACAGGTACAACCAGACGTGCAGGGCGGTCCAGGTGTGAATCGGGGCCGCGGAGAGCTGGACCGAAAGAGAGGGGTTCCTCCATACCCGCCGGCTCTTCGACCGCCTGGCGGATTCATACTTGCGCTGACCGATGAACGAGAGACACTCGCCCCACTGCTCGCGGATCGCCTCCCCGATCGGACCGAGCTTGCAGACCTCACAGCACCAGCGCGCGTCCACCGCGGGCGGACCCTGCGTTTCGAAGACCTGGTCGAACCTGGTCCGGCCCGACGAGCGGACGACCCGTACCCCGTACTGCTCCGCGACCCGTTCGAGGTTCGCGTAGGTCTCGGGGAACTCGAACCCGGTATCGGCGAAGAGGAGCGGCACCGGCCCGAACTCTTTCTGGACGACGAGGAGGGTGGCAAGGCTGTCCTTGCCCCCGGAGTACGAGACCGTCACCGGGAGACCGGGATGCCCATCGATCACCTCGCGCACGAACGCGCGGGCGACCGATTCGTACCGGTCCAGGACCGGCCCGTTCGCCTCCACCGCGTCCTGCCAGGTGGCGCTGCCGGGACGACAGAGGCCCGGCTGGTTTCTCCGCGTCCGGACGACCGGGCCCCGGGTCATGGACCGGGCCTCGTCCGCCGAGACCCGTGCACGTCCAACCCCGATGACGGTCCCGTCCGGTGCCAGGATGAAGACCTCGTCCCCCGCCCGAACCGCAGGGTCGATCTCGCGCAGACCAGGTGCCAGAAGGCTCGCCCCCTCGTCGCGGATCGAGGGAACCGCACCCGAATCCGCGATCACGTACCTGCGCTCCGGTGCGAGCACGTTGCCCGCCTCGATCCGCGGGATCGGCTCCCAGCGGTCCTCGGACGGGATGAACCGGATCTGCCCGACGATGGCGCCGCCGACGATGACCTCTTCCATCCGATCGGGATCGGGCACCTTGTTCAGGAGGGCGAGCATCCCTTCCGGAACGAGAGGTGCACCGAAGTGATCCGTATAGACCTGGTTGACGAGGGAGAGATCGGCGTCAAAGGCGGGCCGTGCATCCCCGGGGGGGGTGACCGCGACCGGGCGCGTCACTCCGCCGCACCGGCCGCACGATTCGCCGAGGACCGGCACGTGACAGGCATCGCACCAGTGCAGGTGAACCTTACCGAGGTAGAGGGGGCGCATGCAAAAGAGGTATGGAGAAAACGGGGTAAAAAGGTGGGTATCCACCCTCAGTCATACTCGCGCCACGTGTGGCTGCACGCCACGCACCGGAAGAACCGTACCTCGGACTCGTCGGCAGAACGGAGCTGGCGCATCCACCAGAAGGCCAGGTTGTGTCCGCACTCAGGGCACTTGATCGCGGTCGTGGGCTTGGTGGCGACCTCGTCCTCCTCGTCAAAGAAGATGATCTCCTTCTCCTGACGGGGATCGGTCTTCTTCATCTGATCACTCTCGGTGATCTGCCGGATGTACCCGCACCGCCGGCATTTGAGCTGGCCCGCCGAGGAGATCATCAGGCTCTTGCACTGCGGACAGAACATCTGTCAAAACTTCGAGTCGAGAGGAGATTAAGCCTTCTTTCGGGTCATCCTGCCCCGAGAGAAACCCATAAGAGCGGCGCTCGTCGACTCCTAGTGATGATCGGGTACCTCGTCCTCGCGTCCGCCCTTGCATTCGGTCTCTTCCTAGTGCCGGGGCCCCACCGGCGGTTTGCCGGGTGTGCCGGTTGGACCGGAATGGTGCTCGTCCTGATCGCCCTTTTGCCCGAGTTCACGGCGGAGAACAACTTCGTCTACCCGGCGCTCACCCTCGCATCGGTCCCCTTTCTCTGGATCACCGTCCGCAGGCTGCTCGTCCTCGACCCCCCGGTGCTCGCCCTCACCCGGGGCGCCGCGATCGCGTTCGTGCTCTATGCTCCTTTCGCCTTCTATCCACCGCTCGGGAACTGGCTGATCGGTGTCGTCGTCGCACAGCTCACCTGGCTCCTGGATGCGATCGGGTTCCAGTACGGGATGTGGGCGTGGAACGTCCTCATCCACAACGGTCTCAGGGTCGAGATCATCCTCGCCTGCACCGGGATCCAGTCGATCGCGATCATGCTCGGTGTGGCATTCGCCGTACCGGCTTCATTCCGGGAGCGTGCCCTCGCATTCCTCGTGGTCGCCCCCGTGATCTACCTGTTGAACCTGTTACGGAACGTCTTCGTGGTAATCGCCTACACGGAACAGTGGTTTCCCTTCCTCCCGGAGATCGCCGGAAACGGCGAGTTCGGGTATGAATCCTTCTTCTGGGCACACAACGTGCTGGCGGAGCTGGGTGCCCTGGTGATCCTCGTCCTGATCGCCTGGACCCTCTTCTCCCTCATCCCTGCACTCGGGGACCTGGCGGCCGATCTGGTCAAGGTCTATCGGGCCGATCTCATGCGAGTCGTCGGTAGAGGTAGATGACCCGCTGGGCGGCGGAGAGATTGGTGCAGACCGCGATCAGGACGATCGCGGCACCGATCGCCGCGGGCCCTGCAAGGAGGTGAGCGGCACCGCCGATGCACAGGCAGAGGACCGTCTCGGGCCTGCCGAAGAACCCCACGCCCTCGAGCGGGTCCTGGATCTTTCCCCCTTCACGCTCGACGTATCCCACCTCGGCATAGACGACGGGCTTAATGAAGGTGTTCATCAGCGATCCGATGATCGCGAGCATGACGAGCCCGGTATCCACGATCGGAGGAACGGGGAGAACGTCCGAGACGATCGGGATACCCGACATCCCGATGCCGAGCAGGACGGCGGCATCCACGTATTTATCCACGATCCAGTCGAAGACGGCACCGAAACTGGAGTGCCTCCCGGTGAGACGGGCAACCGATCCATCGACCAGGTCCAGCACGGACGAGACGAACAGAAGGACCGCCCCGAAAAAGAAGTGCCACGTGGCAAAGAGCACCATGGCGGCGAGCCCGGCGAAGAGCGAGAGCGCCGAGAGCTGGTTGGGGGAGAGGCGCAGGCGGACAAACAGGCCTGCAAGCGGTTCCAGGTACCGCCGAAACCTGGGCCGCAGCGCCGTAATATTCACGTCCGGTCTCCTTGGCCCCCGATAGGGGCTGCCTCTCTATGATCGGGCGGGGGCAGGGATAAAGTCGCGGGTTGGATGACCACGAAACCTCTCCCCTTTTTATCTCTCCGGCGCAAATGCCTTGTATCAGGAAGAATACCATGCCAGACGACCGCATTCGGCCGCATGTGCTGATGATGTCCGAGATCACGGCCGACGGGAAGCTGACCCTCAAGAGGGGGGCCTCGAGCAAACGCCTGATGAAGTTCATGGCCCCGGAGACCGAGATCCTCCTCCACCAGACCCGCGCGCGGTACGATGCGATCATGGTCGGATCCAACACGATCCGGATCGACGACTCGCACCTGACCGTCCGCCTCGTCGAGGGGAAAAGCCCGCTCCGGGTGATCCCCTCATCGGACGCCGATCTTCCGCCGGGTGCGAACGTCCTCTCTCCGGAGGCGAGGACCCTGGTGGCCGTCGCCGAACGCGCACCGCCGGAACGGGTTGCAGCGCTGCGCGCCACCGGCGTGGACGTGGTGACGGCCGGAGTGGAACGGGTCGACCTCCCCCTCCTGATGCGCATCCTCGTCGAGGAGTACGGGGTCTCGTCACTCATGATCGAGGGGGGACCGACCCTGAACTGGCACATGCTGCATCACCGGCTCGTGGACGAGATCCGGTTGATCCACCTCCCGTTCATCGTCGGTGGTGAGGATACCCCGTCTCTGGTCGGAGGGATGCGGATCGACTCGGAGGAGGAGATGATCCGCCTTTCACTCAAGGCTCACTACCTCTGCGGCACGAACCTGGTGACCGAGTACGACGTCCTCTATCACTAGACCATCTGGAGGGGGTCGCCCTTCGTGAACTCGCGGCAGACCGTGGTGGCATAACAACCCGGGCCGATCGCGAAGGAGAGTTCGTACGAGTCCGTACCGACACGGCTCCTGACCGTGGCGGCGAGCCGGATCGGCCGGACGGCGCCGGAGAACGGGGTCCCGACGAGCGCAGCAGCCCGCTCAAAGCCGGACTCGTCGACACCGTCCTCCTCCAGCAGCCTTTGGGTGGTCGCGTCCGTCTCCCCCCGCACCTCGAACGGGGTGCTCCCCGGGAGGGCGATCCCCACCCGCGCCCGTCCCCGCCGGACGAGCATCCGCGCCGGCCCCACCGAACGGTCCCCGACCACGTCCGTTCTGCCGTCAGAAAAGACGAGCCGGTCGCCGACCTCCGGTTCGTCCAGCGGGACGCCACGCGCGATCCGCGCCGAGAGCACCCGGTTGAAGAGGTGGGACTGGTAGGCCGAGACGAGCATCGAGGCGAGCTTCGGCGGTAAGGTCCTGAGTGCCCCTTCAAAATCCCCGGGCGACGAGGCCAGGTGATGGAGCATCGCGCGCTCGTAGCGGAGCGGGACGGGGAACCGGGAGAGCGCGGTGCGGGGGTTTTTCTCGATCTCGAAGGCCTCGCGCGCCTCCCGGACGGGTACGGACTCGGTCGGGTAGGAGAGACCGATGTAGGCGGTGACTGCGCCCTCGACCTCACCGGCAACGAGGAGCCGGCCGACGATGTGGGTGATCGGCCGGACGACCCCGAACCGCTGAAGGCCGACGTAGTTCGGGATACCGCCGGACACCACCCGGATCGCCGCCGCCACCCGCGCCTCCAGGTCGTCCGTGCTGCATTCCCGGACGACGATCCGGAACCGGTTTCCCGCAAGGTCACCGAGGGCGAATCCCCGGTTCGCGTATCCCAGGGGCTCGAGGGTGAGGTCGGGGATCGCGAGGTTTCGCACCGCTTCGGCGGTCACGTTGTAGAGGGCGATCGACTGGGTGGTCACCGCGCGGCGGTCCTTCGTCCCGGCAAACGAACACCGCCGGTGACTGATGCCGAGCCGGTCCGAGATCGCCCGCACCGCCTTTCCCTGCTCCCAGTTCTTCTTTTTCAGGCGGCAGACCAGGTAGGGGCCCCCGGTGAGGGGTGGAAGCGTCTCGCACTCCTCGACGACGAAGTCCTCGGGCGAGGACCGGAGGCGCCCGCCGGTACCGGGCCCGTCGTTTGCGTACCAGCAGATACCGAGCGACCGCTCAAGCGGATGGTGGGTCGGGATCATAGCAGCGGAAGCCCGCCCGTCACCCGGTCAAGGACCTCGGACCGGGCCGGGCCGAGCCCGAGGGCTGTGATCGTGCCGGGCGGGACCTCGGTCAGACCGGCGTCCTGGACGAGGGCTGTCGAGATCCCCTGCCGCTCGGCGATCACCTTCAACTCGTAGAGCGCCTGGAGCGAGGGGACCTTCAGGACCACCTTCTTCTGCCCCTCGTTCAACCATGCGCGCCGCTCTTCCCTGCCGGCGTGCTCAAAGGCCATGACCGCCGCGTGGGCGATCTGCGCGCACCGTTTCCCGCACGAGATCTTCAGATCGGCGCGGATCAGAAGGCACTGCTTGTACCGGAACTCGTCCTCGGGGGGCATCCCGTATCTGGTCGTCCGCAGAGAAGATAGCCCTGACGCGGCGATCGCGGCGCTGCTCAACGATCTACCGTGGCAGCGCGGGCCGGGATCACGAACTGGGCACGCCGATAGGTCCCCCGGAACCTGAGCCCCTCCTTCTGCATGGTCAGTGAGGTCCGCAGTGCGCGCCGGAGGTAGCCCTCTCCCCGCCTGTCGACCCCGCCCATCCTCGCCGCGCAGTCGGCCACCGCGTCGCCGATCGTGGGGTAGATCACCGGTTCCCGGACCTCCACGGAGGTATACGTGAAATGGTAACCCAGGCAGTCGAGGACCTGCGCGAGACTCGAGGCATAGGGCGGTTCGACGTAGGGGGCGCCATGGACCTCGGGCCACATGCCGGCGAGAAACCGGTGCTGCGGGGGTGCGCTCTCGGGCCAGAAGAGGTGGAGCGTCCCCGCAACTAGGTCGAGCAGGCGCCCGATCGTGGACTCGATCTCGGGCGTATAGAGCGCGGCGGAACCGATCACCAGATCGAACGGCCCGGAGTCATGGGCGACCTCGAAGGGACCATCGAGGACGATCACGGACTCCTCCACCCGCCGCTGCCGTGAACATCCCCGGAGGAAGGAGGCGTACCGGCGGGAGCGCGTCGTCACCGTCACCTGCACGCCACGCCGGGCGAGGAGGTAGGGCAGCAGGGGTGTCCCCTCCACGATCAGGACCGTCCGGCCCGCCAGTTCCCCTTCCACCCCCGTCATCTCGGCGAGGTAGTTCCGCGCCTCTTCGATCGCCGGGAGCGAGTTGCTGGCGATGTCCTCGAGTGCAGTCCCCGGACGCAGCGGCAGCAGGTGGGGGGTGGACAGGTGCCGGCGCATCCTGTCGGCCCACGCAGACGCGCAGTCCCTATTCGCGATGCTCTGGTCCACCAAGATCCACCCCGGCCCGACGCTGTACACCGGGCCCGAGATCACCTGTTGAACAGTAACAGAGAAGAGGTTTGCGGGATCGGAGGTAGTGGAGAAGAGGGCGCAGGCATACCTTCATCATCACGGGCATAGTTCTCTCTTTCGGGTACGGTACGATCCGGCAGGCTGCTTCGGAGTCGCGGAAGACCAGGATGGTGCCGGACTGACACCGAGGTGTGGCAGGGCATGGAAGAGACGGAGGAAGAGGGGGAGGTGGTGGGGATGACGGACGAGCGGGCCGGGCCGACCCCGCCGATCCCGTTCGAACTGATCGCCGAGCACACCCCGTACCCGATGGCCCTGGTCGACCAGAAGGGCCGGTACCGGTTTGTCAACGCCCGGTTCCGGGAACTCTTCGGTTTCGGGGCCGACGAGGTCCCGGCAGGGTGCGAATGGTTCGACCTGACCTTTCCCGACGAGGAGGAGCGCCGGAGTGCGATCTCGCTCTGGAAGGAGGACATGGGGCACGGGATCGACCTCGAGCCGGAACCCCGCCTCTTCCGGGTGCGGTGCCGGGACGGGACGGACCGCCAGGTGCTCTTCCGGTCGATCGCTCTTGGCACCGGTGACCGGCTCATCGCCTGCGAGGACCTGACCGCCGTTCTGGAGCGTCAGGAGGCCCTCGAAGACCTGAACCGGCGTCTCAGCGATATCATCGAGTTCCTTCCGGACCCCACCTTCGTGATCGACGCGAACCGGGCTGTGATCGCCTGGAACCGGGCGATGGTGGAGCTGACAGGGATACGAAAAGAGGAGGTCCTGGGGCGAACCGATCGTGCCTACGCAGTCCCCTTCTACGGGGACGCACGGTCCCCCCTGCTCGCCGACCGGATCCTGTCCGACCGCGATGACGGGGAACTCGGGTCGTACTCGGCCCTGGACCGGCAGGATGGAACCCTCGTCGCCGAGATCTTCCTTCCCGCATGGGACGAGGGGGCGGGGCGGTACCTGTGGGGCAAGGCGACACGACTCCTCTCATCGGACGGCACACCCGCGGGTGCGATCGAATCGATCAGGGACATCACCGCATTCAGGCGGGCGGAGGAGGAACTCCGGAAGAGCGAGGAACGGTACCGGGCGCTCGTCGAGAGCATCAACGACGTCATCTACGCCGTCGACGACCAGGGACGGATCACCTACGTGAGTCCGGTCATCCAGTACACCTCGGGATACCGGCCCGAGGAGCTGATCGGGCGCCGGTTCTTCGAATTCGTCCATCCCTGTGACCGGGCGGAGGTCAAACGCCGTTTCGAGGAGCTGGTTGCCGGAGGAGAGGGTCCGCACGAGTTCCGGATGATCGATGCATGGGGCGGCGAGCACTGGATCAGGACGTACACCCACCCGATCGAGGTCGACGGAGAACTCGTGGAACTCCGTGGCGTCCTGACTGACATCACCGAGCAGAAGGAGCAGGAGGCGGCGGTGCTCCGGAGCGAGGCGCTGCTCGCCCGGATTACGGACCTCTCCCCCTTCGGGTACTGTGTGGTCGACAGCGATACCGACCGTTTCCTCTACATGAACGACCGTTTCTGCCGGATCTGGAAGTGGGAGGGGCTCTGCGACGAACTCCGGCGCCACGACTTTCTGCACAGCGACTTCCTCGCGTGGGTCGCGCCGATCGTCGAGGATCCCGCCGCCTTCATCGAGTCCGGAGCAATCCTTCAGGATGGAGAGGACGCGCATGAGGTGATGGACGAGATCCGCCTCTGCGACGGCAGGACGCTCTGGAGGTACTCCGCCCGGGTCCGCGACGACGAGGGCCGTTCCATCGGGTGTCTCTACCTGTACAAGGACATCACGGACGAGCGGCGCCAGGTCGAGGAGTTGAAACGGTACCGTGACGAGCTCGAACGCCTGGTCGAGGAGCGGACGCAGGAACTGACCCGGACCAACGAGGTCCTGGTCCAGGAGATGGCGGTGCGCGAACATCTGACGCGCCGGCAGATCGAGAGCGAGGAACGGTTCAGCCGGATCTTCGACCAGGCCCCCATCGGGATGGCCGTCGTCTCCCTCGACGACCGGTTCCTGCGTGTGAACGAAGCCCTCTGCCGGATCACCGGCTACTCCAGGGAAGAGCTGCTCGAGATGGGTCCGTTCGGGATCACGCACCCCGACGATGTCGCGGAGGGACGAGCACTCACAAAGAACCTGCTTGAGGGTACGTCCGATGACTACTCGCGGGACAAGCGCTACCTCCGTCGTGACGGGACCGTGGTCTGGGTCCACATGACGGTCGGTGTCGTGAGGGATCCGTCCGGCCATCCGTTCCATCTCTTCAGCATGACCGAGGACATCACGGCCCAGAGGGCGGCGGAAGAACGCCTCCGGATCTCCGCCGCCGCCCTCAAGGAGAGCAACGAAGACCTGCAGCGGTTCGCATACATCGCCTCGCACGACCTCCAGGAGCCGCTCCGGACCGTGATCTCCTTCTCCCAGCTCCTTGAGCGCCGGCTCGCCGACCAGGCGGATCCCGAGATCAGGGAGCTGCTCGGTTTCATCGTGGAGGGGGGGGTCCGGATGCAGACGCTGATCCGGGACCTGCTCATCTTCTCCAGGGTGGTCACGGGGGGTCGGACATTCCAGACGACCGATACGAACGAGGTGGTCTCTGACGTGCTCAAGTCGCTCGGCGCATCGATCGAGGAGACGGGGGCAGAGGTGAACGTGCATCCGTTGCCGGTCGTCCTCTCCGACCCGAGCCAGCTGCACCAGGTCTTCTTAAACCTGATCGGGAACGCGATCAAGTACCGCAGGGCGGAACCGCCGACCATCGAGATCTCAGCGGAGCGGAGGGGAGATGACTGGGTCTTCTCCGTCCGGGACAATGGGATCGGGATCGAGCCCCGTCACCACGACCGCGTCTTCGAGATCTTCCAGAGGCTCCACACGAGCGCGGAGTACGAGGGGACCGGGATCGGTCTGGCGGTGGTCCGGCGGATCGTCGAGCGTCACGGGGGGCGGGTCTGGGTTGAATCGACCCCCGGCGTGGGAAGCACGTTCTTCTTCTCGCTGCCGGCGATCTGACTCACCGGCGCATGAAGAGGGACTCCAGGCGGTTCCGTGAGAAGGTGACGACCGTGGGACGACCGTGCGGGCAGGTCAGGGGATGCTTCGCCGCCATCAGCTGTGCGATCAGGCGCTCTCCCTGCTCGGTCGAGAGAACGGCGCCGGCCCGGATCGCCCCGTGGCAGGCGACCAGCCGGACGAGGCGCTCTGCGGCGTCCGGCCCGACCCCGCCCCCGATCCACTCGCCCACGATCTCGCGGATCGTCTCCGCCGGCACCTCGTGCCCGAGCACGACGGGGACACGCATCACCGCCACCTGCCCCTCACCAAAGGGTTCGACCTCGAACCCGGCCCCCAGGAGGGTCTCTTTTGCCTCATCGAGGAGTGCGCGCTCCCGGGGACTGCAGTCGATGACGACCGGGACGAGGAGTTCCTGGGACCCCGATCGGCCGCGGGCGGCGAGCTGCTCGTAGAGGACCCTTTCGTGGGCCGCATGCTGGTCGATCAGCACGAGGTCGCCGTGCTCCGTCCTCCCCACCAGGTAAGTCCGGTCGACCTGACCGAGCAGTTCGATCCCGGGCACCGGTGGGGCGGGCTCAGCGAAGGTGGTCTGACGGAGCTGGCGGTCGGTCCTGACCCGGTAGGAGGGCACCGGCTCGGCGATGCCGTGAAAGGGCGCCGACCCGGACCCGGGACGCTCCACGACGAGCGAAGGGACGGACGAACGGGAGGGGGAGGGGGGGTGGAGCGCCTGGAGCGCGGACGCAACCGCCATGGTGACCGCGGCGAGCACATCCGGCTCCCGCGAGAGGCGGACCTGCCGCTTGGCGGGGTGGACGTTCACGTCGACGAGGGCCAGGTCGATCCCGATGTCAAGCACGGCGAACGGGAACCGGTCGGGAGGGAGTAAAGTCCCGAATCCGGCCCTGACCGCCCCCGTGATCGGGGGGCTGATCACCGCCCGGCCGTTGATCGAGAGGAAGACCTGGTAGGGGTTCGGCCGCTGGACCTGGGGGGGGGCCACGAAACCCGACACGCGACAGGCGGGGGTGACGTGCTCGACCGCCAGGAGCCCGCTGCCCAACTCCGGCCCGTAGATCGAGGCGATGGCCTCGGAGAGGCCCGTGCCGGGCGTGGAGAGGCGGGTCCGCCCGTTGTGGACGAGCAGAAACCGCCGATCGGAACGGGCGAGCGCGAGCCGTTCGACGACACCGGCGATGTGACCCATTTCGGTCCCCAGGCTCTTCTGGAACTTGCGGCGGGCCGGGGTGTTGAAGAAGAGGTCATCGACCGTGACCGTGGTTCCGGGGGGGGCGGGGACCTCGCCGCTCTCCTCCACGGTTCCCCCGACGACCACGATGAGGGCGGCGAGGAGGTCGTCGGTCCGCCGCGACACGATGGAAAGACGCGAGACGGCAGCGATGGACGCAAGGGCCTCACCCCGGAACCCCATCGTGGAGACCGCCCCGAGGTCCTCGACACCCCGGAGCTTGCTGGTCGTGTGCGGCAGGATCGCGAGCCGGAGATCCTCCGCCGACATGCCGCACCCGTCGTCGGTCACCCGTATCGAGTCGACCGCCCCGGAGCGGGACCCGATGGTGACCGAGATCCGCCGGGCGCCTGCATCGAGTGCGTTCTCTGCCAGTTCCTTGACGACCGAGGCGGGCCGCTCGATCACCTCCCCCGCCGCGATCTTGGTGATCGTGGCAGGGTCGAGCCTTCGTATCGCGCTCGGACTCACCGTTCCGCCTCCTGCCGGAGACGGTAGAGCACCTGGAGTGCCTCGAGCGGGGTCATCCGGTCGGGTTCGAGGGCGCGGAGCGACGCGAGGACCGGGTGCTCGGGGGGGCGCCTGGGATCGGGATCGACCGGGAGGAGCATCTGGGTGTAGCGGACCCGTCGCGGCCCGGAGCCCGTCTCCCGTGCCGCCTCGCGCCGGATCAGGTCCGCGAGTATCGCCCCGGCACGCTCGATCACCCGCGGCGGGACGCCGGCGAGCTCGGCGACGTGAATGCCGTAGGACCGGTCGGTCGCACCCGGGATGATCGTCCGGGTGAAGATCACGGAGGAGCCGGTATCCTTCACCGCCATGTGGTAGTTCCGGACCCGCACCAGCTCGTTCTCGGTCTCGACCAGTTCGTGGAAGTGGGTCGCAAAGAGGGTCCGCGGCCCGCTCCGTCCCTTCCCGTGCAGGTACTCGAGGACCGCCCGGGCGATCGCGTACCCGTCGAGGGTGCTCGTCCCGCGCCCGATCTCGTCGAGGACAACCAGGCTCCGGGGGGTTGCGTGGACGAGGATGTTCGCGAGCTCGAGCATCTCGACCATGAAGGTGGACTGCCCGGAGGCGAGGTCGTCGAACGCCCCGACGCGGGTGAAGACCCGGTCCACCACCCCGATCGTGGCGTGGTCGGCCGGCACGTACATCCCGCACTGGGCCATCACCGTGATCAGCGCCACCGCCCGCATATAGGTCGACTTGCCGGCCATGTTCGCGCCGGTGATCACGAGGATCTGCTCGGTCGTGGCGTCCAGCACGGTGTCGTTCGGGACGAACGGCTCGCTCACCCGCCGCTCGACGACCGGATGGCGTCCACCCCGGATCAGGTGACCGGTGCCGTCCGTCACCACGGGGCGGGTGTACCGGTTCTCGACCGCGACCTCCGCCAGGCAGGTGTACAGGTCGAGGAGGGCGATCGATCGTGCCGTCGCCTGGAGGGCCGGAACCCCGGTCGCGATCGTCCCGATGAGCGCGTAATAGACATCCTGCTCCCGCTCCGCGAGCCGCTCGTCCGCGTGTGCGATCTCCGCCTCCTTCTCGCGGAGGCCCGGAAGGGTGAAGCGTTCGCCGTTCGCAGTCGTCTGGCGCCGTTCGTACTCGGGCGGGACCTGGTCCGCCTGCCCGCGGGAGACCTCGATGTAGTAGCCGAAGACCCGGTTATAGCCGATCTTCAGGGACCGGATCCCGGTCCGCTCGCGTTCGGCCTGCTGGAGTGCGGCGACCCAGTCCCGGCCGTTCGCCGCGAGCGCGCGCAGGCGGTCGAGTTCGGGGTCGTACCCCTCACGGATCATGCCGCCGTTCCGGGCGACCGCCGGAGGGTCGTCGACGATCGCGCGGGCGATCAGACCCGCGAGCGCCTCGTGCCTGCCGAGATCGGCACGTGCGTCCCGGATCGATACGGGCAGGGGGGTGGCGCCATCGAGGAGGGCGGCGATTCCGGGAAGGGCCTCGAGCGACCGGCGGAGCGCCCCGAGGTCCCGGGGAGAGGCGTTGCGGCAGGCGACCCTGCCGGCGATCCGTTCCAGGTCGGCGACCTCCCCGAGCCTGCGCCGGAGGTCGCGCCGGACGGCGGTCCGGTCGACGAAGTACTCGACGGCGTCGAGCCGTTGATCGATCCGCCGGACATCCGTCAGGGGATCGACCACCCGGGCTCGGAGGAGGCGCGCACCCATGGGGGTGACGGTCCGGTCGAGGACGTTCAGGAGGGTGGCTCCCTTCCGGTCGCCCCGGACCGGCCGGAGCAGTTCCAGGTTCCGGATCGTGATCGCGTCAAGGACCGGACCCTCGCGGACCCCGCCATCAAGCACCAGGTGACGGACCTGGGGGAGAGGGGCGTGGTTCATTGCCTCGGCGTAGGCAATGGCAGCTCCGGCGGCGGCCACCGTCTCGGGGTCGGGCGGGATATCATCATCCGGCAGCCGGTCCCTGAGCGACCGGGCGGCGACCTCCGGGTCGAAGGTGGCATCGGGGGCGCGGGTGACCAGGGTCTCGTCCGGGTCGAGGGCCTCGAGGACCCCGCCTTCGTACCCGGCAGGGACGAGGACCTCCTCGGGAGACCGGCGGGCCAGCTCGGCGAGGACGGCGGGACGCGCCTCGCCCGTCGGTACGGCGTACGCCATGAACTCGCCGGTCGAGGCGTCGAGAAGGGCGATGCCGAGCCGTCCTTCGGATGGAGCGAGGGCCATCAGGTACCGGGCCCGGGGCGACTCGAGCATCGCGCCGTCGACGAGCGTGCCCGGGGTGACCACCCGCACCACCTCGCGCCGGACGAGGCCCTTCGCCTTCCTGGGGTCTTCCATCTGCTCGGCGATCGCCACCCGGTAGCCCTTGCGTACGAGGCGGGCGATGTACGAGTCGGCCGCATGGACCGGAACCCCGGCAAGGGGGATCCGCCTCCCCTCCGCGTCCGTGCCGCGGGAGGTGAGCACGATGTCGAGCTCACGGGCCACCGTCTCGGCGTCATCACCGAAGGTCTCGTAGAAGTCGCCCATGCGGCAGAGGAGGAGCGCATCGGGGTGCTGGCGCTTCGCCTCGTAGTACTGGCGCATCCCGGGTGAGAGACCGTCGCTCATGCCTTCACCTGGTACGTCGACCCGGGCCGATATAACTGCCGCCATCGCGGTCATCCCGGAGGGGGCAGGGGGCCCCTCCCGGCGGATCATCCCGGACCGGCTGGCTCGTCCGGCACGGTCCCGAGCAGGTCGCGTGCGCGGGACAGGAGGGCCTCGTCCCCGCAACCCTCCAGGTATGCGAGCAGTCCCCGGACGGCACACTCACCCGCCGATCGGACACGTCCGATCGCCCGGCACAGGTCGAACGGACGGGCTTCCCGCTCGGTCACCCGGAGCGCGCCCTCCGGGCAGGCAGAGACGCAGGCGCCGCACCCGTCGCAGAGACGGTCGTCCAGGAGCCGCGACTTTCCGTCGGGGATGCCGAGCGCGAGAGTCGGGCAGTCCGGCAGGCAGAGCCCGCACCCGATGCACGTCTGTTCGTTGATCGTGACGATCCTCCGTCTCATACCGGCCTCCGGGCCCCCAACCCGCCGGGGTGCGAGAGAGAGCCTCTGAATAACTTCGGCTCCCGGAGGGTATTGAAGCCTTAGGTGGAGACAACCGTCCGACCGGTTCGGCGCCGGACCAATTTTACCCGTTGACAGGCTCAGGAACCGGCGCAGAGACGCTTCCGGTTCGTGTACACCGTTGCGCTGCATGCAGGCATCGAAATAAAGGATCGTCTGAAGATTCGAGAGAGCCTGCTCTGGCCTCTTCATCGTCCTGATCCCCCTCACTCGACACGGGGGTCAGGCGGGATGCGGGAAAACGAGAGAAAGAGAGGGGGGAAACCGGTCCTACCCCCTGGGTTTATCCCGTTGATCAGGGATCGACCCGGAAGATCTCCCGACCGTATACCCACCCGTTGGTCCCACCCTTGAAGACCGGGTCCTTGACGTAGACACTGTAATACCCGAGCGGGGCGTTCGACGGAACGGTGATGGTGAAGCGGATGGCATTCGCACTGAGCCAGGTCTCGCCCGTTGCATAGTACACCGCGGCACCTCCATACTTCTCGAGGGCGACCTCGGACCCGGGTCTGAAGTTCTTTCCGTACACGGTGGCCGTGAATGTTGAACCCCGGACATGAGAGGTGGGAGAGATCCCGGTGACGACCGGCGCGACCGCATCGATCACCTGGAAGAGATTCCGGCCATACACCCAGCCGTTCGTGTTGCCCTTGAAGACAGGGTCCTGGACGTAGACGTTGTAATACCCCAGCGGCGCGTTCGACGGCAGCGTGAACGTGGGTAGCGTTTCAGAAGTGCTGTAATTTCCCTCGGGTCCTGTCTCCCTGGATCTCCATCACTCGTCCATCAGCAAATACCTTTTCCCGGTGATCCACTCCTCGTTGATGTCCTTGAGAATCGATCCGGCGAGTCGCAACAA
>JAKPPV010000029.1 GCA_029547145.1 Methanobacteriota archaeon | reverse complement strand
CCTTCAACCGCCCGTCGTACGACGCCGGGCCGTACTGTTGGGTCGTGATCCTCACCGCCGGACCCGTCGCCGCGATCGCGCCGGTCACGTCGTACCACGCCAGGAAGTCGGAGTAGACGCGGTTGCAGTGGTCGTTGACCGTGTACACCGTCCCGTCCGTCGAACCCAGAGCGGTCTCCATCGTCTCGTTGCCGAGCGTCGCCTCGAACGTCCCGTCCCCGTTCCCGTCGAACGAGACGTTGGTCAGGGCCTTGTACCCGGGATCGGCCGACCCCGCGTAGACGCTGAGGTAGAGACGGGCCCAGGCGACGTTCGCCCCCGATGCACCGGCGGGCAGCGTGAACGCCTGGGTGAACTCCCGTGATGTCACGCCGGACGAGGGCTGGTTGCTCCACGGCACCGGCTGATACGCCTGGACGTAGAGGTCGCCCGAGACGGTGCCGCTCTGGACCGTGGCGAGCTGTCCCGGCGCCTCCGCCGCGACCACCCCCGCACCGCCGATCAGGGACAGGACGATCAGAAGTACGGTGTAGATCAGGAATCTTCGGTTTGCGATCATGGTCATCCTCGAGAGTCTTCCCACAGTCTCCCATCCAGGAGGAGGGCACGTCACCCGGCATTCCGGCGTGGCTCGGCGGGCCGGTGACGGCGAACCCCCGGAGAGGAGATAGTAAGTAGATTCAAACGATGACTCATAAAAATTACGATAAATTTTTCGATTTTCTGAAAAAATAAGGAGGATTCTACAGAACCCCCACGGGAGTCCCGCCGGTCCCCCCGGGGAGGGCGCTGAACCAGGGCGGGGGCTCCCCGCCGTCCCGGTCACCACCGGGACCGGGGCTGTCGGCCGGGACGGCGGCGAGCAGGTCCTGCGGGGTCATCACGCCCCGCAGGCCCAGCGCCCGCCCGAGCCGGATCGCGGTCGGGACCGGCCACCCGAGCGCCTCGATCAGCGAGCTCCCGTAGAAGAGGTCCGTCGGGGTGCCGTCGAAGAGGAGGCGTCCCCGGTCCAGGACGAGCACCCGCTCGGCATAGGCGGCGACGAGCGTCAGGTCATGGGTGATCAGGAGCACGGCCCGGCCGGCACGGTGAAGCCCGACCATCTCCTCCATCAGGGCGTGGAGATGGCCCCGGTCCTGCCCCGTGGTCGGCTCGTCGAGGACCAGGATACCCGGTTCCATCGCCAGGATCGAGGCGACGGCCACCCGCTGGCGCTGGCCGCGCGAGAGGGACTGGGGCGGACGGGAGGCGAACTCCACCAGGCCATGGTGCTCCATCGCCCGGCGGACGCGACCCTCGACATCGGAGATCCCGTAGTTGACGAGGCCGAACCCGATCTCGCGGGAGACGGAGTCCATGAAGAGCTGGTTGTCGGGGTTCTGGAAGAGGTAGCCGATGCGGCGGGCGAGGTGGGCGACGGTCCGGGTGCCCGCGTCCTCCCCGTCGACGAGGACCCGTCCGTTCGTCGCCCTGAGAAACCCGATCAGGTGGCCGGCGATCGTCGACTTTCCCGCCCCGTTGCGGCCGATCAGGGCGACGAACTCGCCCGGCCGGATCCGGAAGGTGACGTCGTCGAGCACCGTCTTCCTCCCGTCGCGGACCGTCGTCACGTGGTCGAACTCGATCACGGCGGTCCCGGATTGCCCCGGCAGCGGTCCTTCCGGCGGTGCCGGGGGTGGACGGGCCGTTCCGAGCGCCCCGAGCAGCGCCCCGTCCGAGGCGTCCTCGAGACCGAGCATCCCCGCCAGCCAGTACCGCTGCGGGGGGTGGACCCCGATCGCGGTCAGGCGCCCGGACGGTTCGGAGAGCGCTCCGAACGGGGTGTCGTCCGCGACCAGGCGACCCTCCTCCATGACCAGGCACCGGTCGGCGTACTCGGCCACCTCCTCCAGGTTGTGCTCGATCAACAGGATGGTGATCCCCTGGCCCTGCAGTTCGCGGAGCGTCTCGAGCACCTCGCGACGTCCCCCCGGGTCCAGGTCCGAGGTCGGTTCGTCCAGGATCAGCAGGCGGGGGCGCATCGCCAGCGCCCCCGCGATCGCGACCCGCTGCCGCTCGCCGCCGGAGAGGGTGACGATCACCCGGTCCGCGAGGTCGGCGATCCCGACCGCCCGGAGCGCAACCTCGACCCGTGCACGGATCTCGTCCCGGGGGAGTCCCAGGTTCTCCGGCCCGAACGCGACGTCCTCGCGCACGGTAACGCCGAAGAACTGGAGGTCGGGGTTCTGGAAGACCATGCCGACCCGCTGGGCTCGCTCGGGGACGCTGAGGGTGTCCGCCGGTACCCCGTCGATCCGGATCGACCCGGTCGCACCCTCGCGGATCAGCCCCTTGACGAGCGCCGCGAGGGTGCTCTTCCCGCACCCGCTCGGCCCGGTGAGGATGACGAACTCCCCATCCCGGACCGAGAAGGAGACCGAATCGACGGCGGGCTGATCGGTCCCGGGGTAGGTGAAACTGAGGTTCTCGACGACGAGCATGGCGGGTATCCAGATGATCATAACCCTTCTGACAGAATAGGTAAAAATTTTATTCGAACCGCCATTCGTAAGAATAATAACAAATTGCGTAAAACAGTCACGAGATGTCGTCCCTCCAGCAGCTCTTCCGGTCCTTCGAGAAGGAGACACCGCTCCACCGGCTCGACCCGAGGACCAAGCTCCTGTGGGTCCTCTCCGTCTCCGTCGCGGCCGTCCTGGTCGGCACGCCCCTGCTCCTGGGCCTGCTCGCCCTCTCCACCGTCCCGTTCTGGGCCGTGCTGAAGCCCTCGGGACGGCAGGTCCGGACCCTGCTCCTGATCTTCGCCTCGATCGCGGCAGGCGTCATCTTCTCGCAGGCGTTCTTCTACTACTGGGGCACCGGCCCCCGGTTCGTCCTGCTGCCGTCCGACTTCCCGGTCCTGGGCCCGATCACGGGTGGCATCTCGGTCTACCTGAACGGGATCGTCTACGGGTTCGTCCAGTCGTTCCGGTTCATCGCGAGCTCGAGCGCCGCACTGGCCCTCGTCGCCTCCACCCGGCCGGGCGACCTGATCGCGGCCCTCTCCGCCATTCTCCCCGGGCGCGGGGACCGGCCCCCGCTCGGGGTGCCCCTGGAGATCGCGTTCATGGTCTCCGCCGCCGTCTCGTTCGCCCCGACGATGATCGGGGAGGCCGAACAGATCATGCGCGCGATGCAGGCCCGCGGGCTGAACCTGCGGGGCTTCGCCGGGATGCTCCGGGCGCTCTCCTACCTATTCTTCCCCCTGATCACCGGGCTCCTCCGTTCCGGCCGGCAGCTCGCCCTCGCCGCCGACTCCCGTGCGTTCAGGGCGGCCCGTACCCGCACCTCGCTCGTCGAGCTCCGGCCGGGGTGGCCGGACGTCCTGGTCGGAGGGTATGCCGCGTTCATGCTGGGGGCCGGTCTCCTCCTCTCCGTGCTGGGATACGGCGGGAGCGTGCTGCTATGACGCGGTCCGCCCCGGTAGGTGCCCTCGTGCTCCTCCTCCTCCTCCTCCTCGCCCCGGCGGTGAACGCGGGCGAGTGGCGCGGGGCGGGGAGCCCGCTCACTCTCGTTGCGGAGGGCACCGTGCACGGCTCCGTCTTCGCCTCCGGTGGTCACGGCTACACGCAGGAGCAGCCCTACACCGAGTACCTGGAGCTCCCCCCGGGCCAGGTCACCTTCGCCCGGCTCTCGGTCCCGGTCTGGAACTACAACGAGGCGGACACGCTCGACGTCTCGGTGAACGGGCAGGCCCTCCCCCAGCGGACCTGGTCCGACATCGTCTCGGCCTGGGGGGTCGCCTCGTATCTCTTCGACGTGACCGGCCTCGTCCATCCGGGGATGAACCGGGTCGAGGCCCGCTACAGGAACGATAACGGCGCCCCCTATGCGGTCTTCCTGACCGCCGTGGTCGAGAACCAGTCGATGCCGGTCACCCGCTTCTTCGTCTACGAGGGGAACTCCGCGCTCGCCCCGGGGACGAAGCTGGACCGGGAGATCGTCGGGGTGAACGCGACCGTCGAGACCGGCGGGCTCGAGAGGGCGACCCTCGTCACCATGCAGATCGCGGGGACGGCAGGGGAGCGGGATCGGCTCCTCTTCAACGACCACCTGCTCGGAGAGGACGTGGGACGGGCGAAGTCCGGCCCCTACCTGGACATCGACACCTTCGACGTCACCCCCCTGGTGAACAGGACCGGCAACCGGGTCGTCTTCGAGCGGGGGGACGAGAACTACCTCCACCCGTTCAACGTCGTGCTCGTCCTGACCTACGCCGACGGTGCCGGCGTCCCCGTCACCGGCGTCTCGTCACGGCTCGTCGAGCATGCCCGGGGACGGGAGGTGCCGCTCCCCGTGATCGCCGTCCTCGTCCTCTCGGTGCTCGGCGCCGCGTACCTCTACCGGATCAGGAGGAGGTCACCATGACGAGGTCGTCCTGGGTGGTCCTGCTCCTGCTCGGGCTCTCCCTGCTCTGCCCGCTCGTGGCCGCCGACGACGGCCCGCTCGCGCTCCGGGTGGAGGTCCCCGTCAAGAACCAGGAGATCTACGCCGCGGATACGCTCGTCGCGGGGACCGCCTGGGACGAACGGGTGAGGGTCACCTTCACCAACACCGGCACCGTGCCGCTCACGAACGTCACCGTCCGGGTCGACGTCCCCCTCGGGATGCCCGTCTCGGTACCGCCGCAGCCCCTGCCGGGCGTCGCGGCGGAGGGTGGAGGGGTCGCGGTCACCGTCGGGGAGCTCGCTCCCGGAGAGGCGCAGAACATGACGTTCGGGGTCCGCCCGCCCGCCTCGGTCGAGCACCGGATCGCCGCGCCGTTCCTGGTGAACGCCACCTACCGGGTGAACGGCGAGAGCCGCACTGCGACCCTCACGCACGAGGCCTCGATCATTCCACCCCTCTCCTGGATCACGTACGGGACGATCGGGGTGAGCCTGCTCTTCTTACTGGTCGCACTCGTCTTCTTCCGGCGCTCGACCGTGCTCCAGCGGTTCTCGACCAACGACCTGGTGACGATTGCGCTGATCGCCGCCCTGCTCGGGGTGGTCTTCCGCTGGTTCTGGCAGACCTTCAACGACCTGCTCGGCCCGTTCGGCGGTCTGCTCTACACCATCCCGACGGCCGTCCTCCTCGTGCTGGCCGTCCACCTGGTCCGGAAGCCGGGGACCGCCACCCTGCTCTTCTTCGTCCAGGAGATCGTGGCGATGGTGATCTGGGGGACGAACATCCTGCTCTGGCTCGGCTGGTACCTGATGGAGGGGGTCGCCGTCGACCTCCTCTGCATGGTGCTGGGGGGCGACTACGCGGACCGTCGGGGAACGGCGGTCGCGATCGGCATCATCCGGGGCTTCGTCTCCTACGGGGCGTTCTACCTCCTCTTCGGCCCCGCCGTCTGGCACATCGCCTACGCCCCGTGGTACAGCGGCCTGCAGATCGGCCTCGGTGTCCTCGGCGGTATCATCGGCGGCTGGATCGGCTACTCCACCGCGAAGAAGGTCAGGGGGTCGGTCCTGTGACCGTCCCCCGCCGGCTCGCCCGTACCGGGGCGGTCCTTCTGCTCGTGGTGCTGATCGGGCCCGCCCTCCTCGTCCCCCCCGTCCACGCGACGTACGCGGGCGACCGTCCGTTCTCCCTCGCCGACGGGGGGACGGTGACCGGGGATGTCTGGTACTCGTTCGGGGACTCGGCGTACCGGGGCGCGATGCAGCCCGGCGAGTCGTATCCCGTTGAGATCCCCGTCACGCTCCCCGTGGGTGCGACCGTACGGACGGCCCGCCTCCAGGTCTTCTGGACCTGGAGCCACGACGGTACGAACGGCCTGCTCCCGGACCTTGAGGTCTCGCTCGACGGCACAGTGCTCCCCGCGGGCACCCGCCACGCGGACCGGAAGGGGTCGGGGGCGTACGACTACCCGTTCGGGCTCGATGCCTGGAACGTGACCGGGCAGGTACGGGGGTCGGGGGTCCACCGGGTGACCGTCTCCAACGCCGGCACCGGCGGGCGGGAGGTCTCGCTCTACGGGGCGGCGCTCCTGGTCGTCTACGAGGACGCCGGGATGCCCCGGTGCCGGTACTGGGTCCGCGAGGGCGCCGACCTCCTCTTCAACACGACGGGCGTCACCGCGGACCAGGCGACGACCAGCACGACGTTCGATGGGGTACCCGCGACCGGGCTGGTCCGTTCGGCCCGGCTCCTCACGGTCGTCCCCGGCGCCGATAAGGGAGAGAGTAAAAGCAACGAGCTCTTCCTGAACGGGTATTCGCTCGGGGCGGTCGACGCCCCGGGGACCGCGATGCAGGTCGCGGTCAACACCACCGACGTGCTCCCGTACCTCCGGGAGGGGGCAAACACGCTCGTCGTCCAGGACCGGGGGGACTGCATGATCCCCGGGGTGTTCGTGCTCACCGTGGTCGAGGCGGATGGTCCGGCACTCCGCCCGGTGCCCCCGCTGACCGTGCTGCCGCGGGACCTGGACCAGGACGGCATCTGCGAGGACGTCAACGGGAACGGCCGGCGGGACTTCTCCGACATCGTGGTCTACTTCACGAGCATGTCCTGGATCGCGGAGAACGAACCGGTCGCGTCCTTCGACGCGAACCGGAACAAAAGGATCGACTTCAATGACATCGTGCTGCTCTTCAACCGGCTCTAGGAGGTGCGCCTGTGCCCTCGTCATCCTCCTGCTTCTCCTGACCACCCCGGCAGGCGCGGTCTACTCGATGAACGGGATCCCGCTCAAGGTGGTTGCCCACGGGCAGCACCACGGCAGCGTCTCGGTGACGGGGGGTCACGGGCTGGTCGCCTCGCCGTACACCCAGTCGTTCACCGTCCCGTCCGGCACGGTCCGGTTCGCCCGTCTCTACGTCGGGGTCTGGGGCGGGACACCCAACTACACGGGGACGGTGGAGACGAGCTTCAACGGCGTCTCGCTCGGGGAACGGCCGCTGGAAGGGGGCAGGGACACGAACAGCCTCACCTACGTCTCGGGGTTCGGGGTCCACTGGTGTGCCTACGATGTCCAGGACCGGGTCGTTCCGGGTGCGAACTCCGCGACCGCGACCACCGCCGGGGAGATCGACGGGCGGGTCTACGGGATCGTCCTCGCGGTGGCGACCGAGGACCCGTCCGCACCGGAGATCGAGTACTGGTTCGCCGAGGGCAACGAGAACCTGAACAAGGACGCGGCGAAGAATACGGTGGACCTGCCGCTCGGGCCCGGGCCGTCGGCGGCGGAGGTGACCGACGCCCGCCTGCACGTCGCCTACCTCGCCTCGGTCCGCGGTGACGGGGATCAGGTCCTCTTCAACGGCAGGACGCTCGCCACCGACGCGGCGGGGGCGAGCGGCGGGGCGTACTTCGATCTGCGGTCGTACGACGTGCGGTCCCTCGCCGGGTCCTCGAACACGGTCGGATTCGTCAGGGGGAACGCGAACCGCCTCCACCCGTGCCTGGTCGCGTACGTCTGCACGAGGAGACCGGCGACCACCGCGCCCACGACCGTCCTGACGACGACGGTACAGACCACGCAGACGACCGTCGCGGTCACGAGTACGACGCCGGTCAGTCCGACGGAGGTCTCGTTGCCGTCACCGAGGACCGCGGTCGCCCCGACACCCCCCGCGGAACCCGGGGGGACGCTCCCGATCGCCGGCCCGGGCCAGGGGATGGGCGGCCCGGTCCCGGAGCCTACGGACACCGCGGGCATCCTCCTGCCGCCGGAGAGCGGTCCCGGACCCGGCATCCCGGCACCGGGCGGCGGGGGTGCGGAACCCGGGACGACCGGCGGAGCGGTCGGATCAGCGGTCGCGATCGTGCTCTTTACCCTGATCCTCGGGGCCGGGGTGATCGTCGCCTCGGTCTTCATCGGGGCGGGCCTCCGGTGCTACCGGCGGCTCTCCCGCAAGGGGACCGGCGAGGTCCGGGACGGGGGTTTGCAGGCCGACAAGACGGGGGGCGCGGTCGATCCGGTGGGACGGCCGGCGACTGCATGGAGGTATGGAGATGATGACTGAACGTCTGCTCAAGAGGGTCCTGTGCCTGATCTTCGCCCTCTGTCTCGTCCACGCGGCGGGGGCCGACTACACCGGTTCCACGATAGGCGTGAGGGAGAGCGGCAGCGTCACGGGGGACGTGCGGATCGAGTATGGCACGAGCTCGTACAGCGGGGAGCTGGCCCCCGGTGCGAGCCATGGCGTGACCTTCCCCGTCTCGGTCCCCCCGTCCGCCACCATCAGGACCGCACTGCTCTACGTCTTCTGGACCTGGAGCCACGACGGGACCGAGGGGGTTGCACCCTCGGTCCAGACCCGGGCGGGAGGGGCCTCCCTCTCCCCACTCCGCTCGTACACGGACCGCAAGGGCTCGGGCCTCTACGACTACCCGAGCGGGACCATCGTCTACAACGTCGCCGGGAGGGCGCGGCCGAACAGCCCGCTCTCCGTGACGGTGACCAACGGTGCCTCCTCCGCGGGATTCGCCGTCTCCGGCGCGGTGCTCCTTGTGGCCTACGACGGCGGGTCGAACGGGGTCCGGTACTGGGTCGCGGAGGGGGCCGACATGATCTACGCCACGGGGGACGTCACGCCAACAGCGGCCACGACCCGGGTCTCATTTTCCGGTATACCGGCCGTCGCCCCCGGAACGGCCGCGGACCTGGTCTCGGTGGTGCCGAGCGGGAACAAGGGGGCGAACACGCTGAGCTTCAACGGGCGGACGTTCGCCGGCCTCTTCGCCGGCAGGCCCTACCCGGACCTCGCCGTCGTCACCACCCCGGTCGGGCCGCTCCTGAAGGCAGGGCAGAACACCGTCACCCTCCGGGACGAGGGGGACTACATGGTGCCCGGTCTCTTCCTCCTCCGGGTGGCGGGAGGCCAGACGACGTCCACCCCCGCGGTGACGGCGACGCTGACGCCGACGGTGACGCCGACGGGGACCACCGCGGCGAGCCCCACGGTGACTTCACCGGCACCTGCAACGACTGCGCGGACGACGACCACACCGACGATCACCATGACGACGATCGCGGACACCACCACGATGACGACGGTGCCGACCGGCACCGTCACATGGGCGACGACCGTGCCCACCATCACGGTCGCGCCGTCGACCAGCTTGACGACCATGCCGGCGGAAACGACCCCGACCGGCCCGACCCCCCCGGATGAACAGAACCAGACGGTGGTGGGAGATACCACGCCGGTGGTGATCACGGCCCCACCGACCGTCGCGCCGAACGGGACGCCGGATACCCCCGTCGTGATCACCCCGGCGACGACGGTCCCCGTCGCGACCGTGACGACCCAGGACCCCTGGACGGAGCCGACCACCGAACCGACGACCGTGGCGACGACGACCACCACCACCGCCACGACCGTGACCACCACCGCGACGACCGTCGCGACCGTCGCCCCTCCCCCGGTCGTCGACGACCACGTGGTCCTCCACGCCCCGACCGCTGCCGCGTACCGGGAGCCGGGCACGGCGGACTCATCGAACGCGAGCGCGGCGATCGCCGGGGGGGACGGGCAGGACCCCCTGGGGTCGCTGCTCCCCGGTGGGACCGACCTGTTCGGGCTGGGGATCGTCCTGTTCGGTGCGATCACGGGTGCCGGGATCATCGTCTCTGCCGCGATCACCGGCGCCGGCATCGCCTCCTACATCGCCCGCCCGGAGAGGGGCGGCGGGCGGCGGGCGGAACGGCCCGACCGACGGGGGTCCTCTCCCCGGCAACAGCCGGAGACGACCGTCCCACCCCGGAGGTTCGACGATGACCGGTGACCGGCGGCGCTGGATGCTGCTCCTGGCGGTCGTGGCATCCCTGCTCATCTCTGTCGTCCCGGTGTCGGCCGACTACACGGGGGGGACGATCGCCATCGCCGGGCAGGGGACGGTCCAGGGGGACCTGGTGCTCACCCACGGTGACAGCCGGTACAGCGGGGAGGTGCCCCCCGGAGGTACCTATTCGGTCACCTTCCCGGTCTCCCTGCCCGCCGGTGCGACCCGCGTGCGGAACGCCACCGTCTACCTCTCCTGGACCTGGAGCCACAGCGGGACCACCGGGGCGACCCCGTCGCTGCGGACGGAGGTCGGAGGCGCCGTCCTCGAGCCGGTCCGGCGATACGAGGACCGCAAAGGGCACCCGCCGTACGACTACCCGAGCGGACTGTATGTCTACGACCTCGGGACCGGCGTCCAGGCGGGGACGCCGCTCACCCTCACCGTCACCAACACCGCCACCGATGCCGGGGTCTCGTTCAACGGTGCGGTCCTCGTCACCCTCTGCGAGGGCGGGACCGATCCCGTCTCCTACTGGATCGCCGAGGGGGCGGAGATGGTCTACGCGACGGAGGGGGTCACTCCCGGGGCGGCAACGGCCCGGATCGTCATCCCGGACCTGCCGCCGGTTCCGGCAGGGGCCCGGGCGACCCTGCTCTCCGTGGTCCCCAGCGGCAACAAGGGAAAGAACGTGCTCAGCGTGAACGGTCGGGAGCTGCCGGGGCTCTTCGACGGAAGACCGTACCCGGATCTCGCGATCAACACCACCGAGGTCGGTCCCCTGCTCGTCCCGGGCTCCAATACCTTCGCACTCCGGGACGACGGTGATTACATGGTCCCGGGCCTCTTCGTCCTGACGATACGGAGCGGCCCGGGCGCCGCCCCCGCCGCGACGACACAGCGGTCTCCCGCCGGGGTCACCCTCGCAATCGGTGCGCTGGGCGTCGCCGCCGTCGCAGCGCGGGCCGTGCGGCCCCGCTGAAGGGGCGGCCCGGCATCACCCCATCGTCCACCAGGGCGCCCGCAACCGGGTCGGGACGGGGTCCGTCACCGGCGAGGCCCCCCGGCGTCTCGCCGGGCACGGGAGGAAAAGAGCGGGGGGACGACGGGATGGGACCGGGTGTGGTGCAGACCCCCGTCCGCCCGGTCGATGCCGCCGGTCAGAACTCCTCGGCGATCCCGTACCCCCAGGTCCTCAGCGCGGCGTACGCCTTCGTGCCGGGGATCTCGTCACACTCGAGCCCGCGCTCCCCGAGGAACCGTTCCGCCTGCCGGTTCGGGAGCAGCGCCAGGGACTCGTCTTCACCCGGAACCAGCGACCACTGGTGGATGTAAAAGTACTTCCCCTCCTCCCCGTGCTCGTGCAGGTACAGGTCCCTGCCCCGCACGTACGCGGAGGTGTCGTGGTCAACCGGGCGGGGTGCCGCGAAGAGCAGGATATCGACATCGGTGTCGAGGACGATCCGGGTGCCTTCGATCTCAGTCTCCTTTCTCATACATGCATCTCCTCTGATCGCTCTCCCCGGGCCGACTTCCTCTCGGTGCCGGGAACTGGCCCGGGGGATGGCGCGGCCAGGCAGTCCGGGCCGCAGCCCGGATGTCCCATACGTGCCCGTGTTATAAATATTTTACTGTTTCATAATACTTATTATGACAATTTTAAAAATTCATAATACTGATCGCCGGCGGCGGACTCCGGGCCGGCACACGGTCCCCGCCCGGCCAGGGGGGGTGACCGCCCTCAGACCGTGACCCGCCGGAAGAGCAACGACGAGCAGGCGACCATGACCGCGGTGATCCCCAAAAGGACGACGAGGCTCGTCCAGGCGAACGGGGGGGCGGCGACGGAACGGATCAGGTCGATCGCGAGGGAGACCGGGTTCACCTGCGCGATCGCGCGGAGCCAGGGCGGCATCACGTCGTACGGCATCAGGGCGGAGGAGGTGAAGAAGAGGGGCATCGAGATCACCGAGTTCACCGCTGCATACGCATCGTGGTCCTGGACGTAGAGGGCGATCGCGGTCGAGAAGGCGGAGAGCAGGATCCCGAAGAGGGCGAGGACCAGGTAGGCGAGAAGGACCATCACCGGGGAGAAGACGGTGGCGCCGAGCAGGACGGCGAGCAGCATGATCACCGTCGCCTGGAGAAGACCCCGCACCGTGATGAAGAGGATCTTGCCGAAGAGGATCGCCTCCCGTGGCGAGGGGAGGGCGAGGAACTTGTTCAAAAAACCGAGGATCTTGTCGAAGATCAGGGACGAACCCCCCTGCATCCCGGCCGAGAGCATCGTGAGGACCAGGATCCCCGGGGCGATGAAGTCCAGGTAGTGGTCCGTGAACCGGGTCGGGAGGGCGAGCCCGACGAAGACCAGCCACGCCGCCGGCATGATCAGGGTGGAGTAGACGTTGAGCCGCCCCCGGAGCCAGCGGCGCATGTCGCGGACGAAGTAGACCAGGACCGCGTTCATCCGCGCCTCCGGAGCATGGTGCGGAACCGCTGGAAGTCGAAGGCACCGCCGTCGTCCTGCCGGCCGGCGAGGGCCAGGAAGACGTCGTCGAGGGTGGGGGCCTGCACCTCCAGGCTCTGGACCCGTGCACCGCGTGCGGCAAGGCCGGAGAGGAGGGCCGGCAGGACGTCGGCCGCATCGGGCGCATGGTAGACCTGTCGTTCTCCCTCCACGCCCACCAGGCGGAGCCCGTCGGCAACGACCGGCCCGACCGGGCGGTCGGTCTCTATCGCGATCCGTTCCCCGTCCAGCCGGTGGCGGAGCGCGAGGGGGGTGTCGACCGCGACCAGGCGGCCCTTCGCGATGATCCCGACCCGGTCGCACGCCCGGTCCGCCTCGTCCATGTAGTGGGTCGTGACGAAGATCGTCATCCCCCGGCGGCGAAGGGCGCCGATGTGGTTCCAGATCGCCTGCCGGCCCGCGACATCGAGGCCGATCGTGGGTTCGTCCAGAAAGAGCACCTCGGGATCGTGGACGAGGGCCTGCGCGAGCTCGAGCCGCCGGCGCATCCCCCCCGAGTAGGTCCGGACCAGGTCGTCCGCCCGATCGGCGAGGTCCATCACCCCGAGCACCTCGTCGACCAGGTCCTTGTCGTCCACGCCGTAGAGGCGGGCGTAGAAGCGGACGTTCTCGCGCCCGGTCAGCTTGATGTCGACCGCCATGTCCTGCGGGACGTAGCTGATCCGTTCGCGGACCTCCGCCGACCGATCGACGACGTCGTGCCCGCAGACCCGCGCCGATCCCCGTGTCGGGCGGAGGAGCGTGGTCAGCATCAGCACGGTCGTCGTCTTGCCCGAGCCGTTCGGCCCGAGCAGGCCGAAGACCTCCCGGTCGACCGCGAGGTCGAGGGAGTCGACCGCGGTGAGCGCGTCGTACTGCTTCGTCAGTCCCGATGTCTCGATCGCCGCCATCTGTCCTCCTCCTTCGGCCGCCCTGCCGGTTCGTGCGTTCCAGGCACGGCACCGCGCGGGCAGGCTCCGCCCCTGCGTCCCGGATCAACCTTGCGCTGCAGGGGCAAAAACCGTCCGGACTGGTGCGTTCCCGGTCGACCGGCAGCCTTCATCTCCCCCGGCGACCGATCCTGCGACAGAGTCCCATGACACTCATCGAAGAGGTGCAACAGGCGGCGAGCGCCGCGGGGGCGAACTTTTTCGGGGTCGCGGACCTCGGGATGGTCGACGGGGGCGTGGTGGCCCGGGGAGGGTCGCTCTGTGCCGGATACCCCCGGGCCGTCTCGATCGGGATCGGGCTCGCCGACCCGCTCGTCGACCGGCTGGAGGAGCTGGCGGACCACGTGGCGAGGGCCGTCTACCGCTACCACACCCACACCGTGGTGAACTCCGCCCTCGACCGGTGCGCCCTCGCCGTGACAAGTCGCCTGGCCGCGGCCGGGTACCGGGCACTGCCGGTTCCCGCCTCGCTCCGGACCGACGGGGAGGGGCGTGCCGGTCCGGTCTCCCACAAGCTCGCGGCGCACCTCGCCGGGCTCGGCTGGATCGGGCGCAGCTGCCTTCTGGTGACGCCGGAGCGCGGGCCCCGCGTCCGGTGGGTCACGGTCCTGACCGACGCCCCCCTCTCCCCGACGGGCGGTCCGGTGGACCCGCGGTGCGAAGGCTGCCACGCCTGCGTCGACGCCTGCCCGGTCGGGGCCCTCACGGGCCGGGCGTTCTCTCCCCGCGAGCCACGGGAGGCCCGGTTCGATGCCGCTGCCTGTGACCGGTACCACCAGGAACTCGCGGCAGCGGGCGAACCGGATGCCTGCGGACGCTGCGTCGCCGCCTGTCCCTGGGGCAGGGGCGCGAGCAGAGGGCCCGTCCGGGAGTGAATGCTGCCCAGGGGGCGCAGACCGGGGGCCGTGAAGGCCTGGCATCCCCGGGTGCACCCCGGCGTCCTCGCCCGGTGGCGGTCCCCGTGACCGTCCCCTTTTCGTCCTCCCGGCCACCCGGTCCGTGGGGGTGATGCGGGGGCAGGGGTCACCGTGACACCGGCCCGCCTCCACCAGGGGGGCGGGTAGCCGGGTTGAGAACATGGATAAAACATTGGTGCTACGCATTTTTAACCTGTTATTATCGGTGTGAGGGGCGGGGGCAGACCACGACCGGTCTCTCTTCCGCCCTTCCCACGGGCCCCCGGAGAGAAAACAATATTTATTTAATTAAGGAAAGTGGATTTGATTTATGCACATCATGGAAGGTTTTCTCCCGGCGACCTGGGCCATCGTCTGGTGGCTGGTCGCCCTGCCCTGCCTGCTCCTCGGCCTCTACCGGCTCAGGCGCCTCCTCTCGGTCGACCGCGAGGCGCTCGCCCTGCTCGGCGTCACCGGGGCGTTTGTCTTCATCCTGTCATCCCTGAAACTCCCGTCGGTCACGGGCAGTTGCTCGCATCCCACGGGCACGGGCCTCTCGGCGATCTGCGTCGGCCCCTGGGTCACCTCGGTGATCGCCGCCGTCGTCCTCCTCTTCCAGGCCCTCTTCCTCGCCCACGGGGGTCTCTCGACCATGGGGGCGAACCTCGTCTCGATGGGGATCGCGGGGCCGTTCGTGGGATACCTGGTCTACCGGGCCCTGCGGGAGACGCCGGTCAGCATCTTCCTGACCGTCTTTCTCGCCTCCGCCCTGGCCGACCTCGTCACCTACGTGGTGACGTCGCTGGAGCTGGCGCTCGCGTACCCGGCGGAGGTCGGTGGGTTTTTCGGCTCCTTCACCCTCTTCCTCGGGGTCTTCGCCCTGACGCAGGTCCCGCTCGCGATCGTGGAAGGGGTCGTCCTCGCCCTGGTCTTCAAGTACATCGTCCAGCTCAAGCCGGAGATCCTGGTCCGGCTCGGAGTCTTCTCAGAGGAGCGGATCGTCGCGACACAGCGGGGGCTCGCGGATGCTGCGTAGGTTCCGCCTCGAGGCGATCGCGGGGGTCGCCGTGCTCGGGTTCATCGCGCTCTTCCTCGCCACGACCGTGATGGTGCCGTCGGCGGAGTTCGCCGGCTCAGACACCGTGGGGTCCGCCCGGATCTCGGAGATCACCGGAATCCCGGAGGACGAGTTCCAGCCCCTCGTCCCGCAGTGGGCCCCCCCGAGCGGGGAGGTGGAGTCCGCCCTCTTCGCCCTCCAGGCCGCCGTCGGGGGGATCGTCCTGGGGTATGTCTTCGGCACCTGGCAGGCGCAGCGGCGGATGGAGAAGCGCATCCAGCCCGTTTCCACCCCGGACACGGATGTTTGAGGAACTGCTGGAGGAGATCGCCCAGAAGAACGGGCTCCGCGGGGTCAGCACCTCCCTGAAGCTGGCGACCGGCCTGGGCGCCCTCCTCCTCACCCTCTCTGCCACCGGGTATCCCGGCCCCCTCTTCATCGCGCTCGCGCTCACCGGCGCGCTCCTCCTCCTCGCCCGGATCGACCCCCGGACGCTGGTGGAGGTCTACGCCGCACCGTGCTCGTTCGCCGTCATGGGCGTGGTGGTGATCGTCCTCGTCTCCGGGGGGAGTGGCGGCGCCTGGAGCTGGCAGCCCCTTCCCTGGCTCTCCCTCTCGATCACGCCGGAGGGCATCAACCGCGGGTGGATGGTCCTCTGCCGCACGCTGGGCGGGGTCGCCTCGCTCCTCTTCGTCGCGCTCACCACGCCCATGACCGACCTCTTCGTCGTGATGCGCTCGTGCCGGGTCCCTCCCGCCCTGATCGAGCTGGTGATGGTGGTCTACCGGACGATCTTCATCCTCCTCGATCAGCTCGTCCGGTGCTACCACGCCCAGGTGATGCGGCTCGGGTACTCCACCCGCCGGGAGGCGGTCCGCTCGTTCGCCACCCTCTGCGGCGCCGTCTTCATCGCGAGCTGGAACGCGGGAGAGGACCAGATCCGGGCGCGGGAGATGCGCTGCTACGACGGACGGCTCGTCCCGCTCGGCGGGACACGGCCGATCGAGGCACGGCCCGTGCTCGCGGTGGCGGGTTTTCTCGCCCTCGGCGTCGTGGTCACCGTCCTCTCCGGCGGGATGACGCTCCCCGGGGGTGCGGGGTGAGCCGGATCATCCTGGAGGGACGGGACCTCTTTTTCCGCTATCCGGGGGGCGGGGAGGTGATCCGCGGGATCAGTTTCCACATCCGCCGCGGGGAGAAGGTCGCGATCGTGGGGCCGAACGGGGCGGGCAAGTCCACCCTGTTGATGATGTTCAACGGCATGATCCGGCCGGACTCGGGGACCATGCTCTTCGACGACCGCCCGATCGCGTACGACCGGCGGTCCCTCCGGCAGCTCCGGAAGAGCGTCGGGTTCGTCCTCCAGAACCCCGACCAGCAGGTCGTGGCACCGACCGTCTACCAGGACGTGGGGTTCGGGCCGGCGAACCTGGGGCTCTCCGGGGAGGAGGTGCAGCGGGCGGTCCGCGAGGCGCTCCGGTCCGTGGGGCTCGAGGGGTTCGAGCACCGGACGATCCACCAGCTCTCCGGGGGGGAGAAGAAGAAGGTGGCGATCGCCGGCGTCCTCGCGATGGACCCCGACGTGCTGGTCTTCGACGAACCGACCGCGAACCTGGACCCCCGGGGGTCGGAGGAGGTGATGGACCTCCTCGACGAGCTGAACGAGCGCGGGACGACGATCGTCATCTCGACCCACGACATCGAGCTCGCCTACCCCTGGGCCCACCGCGCCGTGCTGCTGGTCGGCGGCAGGATCCTGCAGGAGGACGTCCCCGAGGTCGCCTTCGGGGACCGTGAGCTCGTGCGCCGGGCCCACCTCTCCACCCCGATCCTGCTCGACCTCTACCACGAGCTGAAGGAGCGGGGGTTCCCGGTGCCGGCGCGGCACCCCCTCTCGGTCCTCGACATGCTCCAGGTGATCGACCACGCCTTCGCGCAGAACCCGTCGCGGGTGCACCCCGGGACGATCACGGTCCACGACCTCGGCATCACCGGTCACGAGGGGCTCGCCGCCTGGCTCGCCGCCCACCCGTCCGCCCGGATCGGCGCCATGGGCACCCGTGCCAAGCAGCGGGCGGCGGAGCTCGGCGTCCCCCTCCAGTACACCCACGGGGTCGTCGACAAGTGCATCCTCCGGTCGCTCCTCGGCGAGGAGACGGCGATCCTGACCACCGGGGGGATGGTGGCGCGGGTCGTCGGGCGGGTCGAGGAGTACTCGCGGCAGAGCGGGGTCGCAATCCCGGTCGAGATCGCCCGCCGTCCCTGAGACACCGCCCGGGGGCGCCGGCACCCGCCCGGGCGAAGGGGACCATCCCCCGTTCCGCCGCTCGTCTCCGCCGGGCCGGGTTGAGCGTACCGGGTACGGACCCCTCATCCCGCCCGGACCGTTCGAGGCACCGGTCCGGCGCGGGTGGGGGAATGCGATCGGGCAGGATCGTCCCCGTCCCGCGACCGGCATGGTCATCGTTCTCCATCCGGAAGTCATGGAGGTGTCCGTGGATCGGGCGGGTACTCATCCGAACAGGTCCGGATCTTCCCGTTCGGGAGAGCGTGACCGATGCCGGGGGTGTACCCCGGGTGACGCCCCCCGGATCCGGGAGCAGTCCGGGGGACGGACGTGTCTGCACTCCCACCTTTCCGTGGTCTCCTGTGCGATCCGCGCCGGGACGACGCCTGGCGGGGTGCCGTGTCGTCGGGAGAACGGGGGGGCGCGGCGTGGTGCCGCCCTGCTCTTGTGTCCGGTGAAGCCGGACCGCGCGCCCTGCTGCATGGATGCGGGAGGGGGAGCCGAAAGGTTGATTGCGAAGGACCACCCCAGACGGGCCTGAGGTGCCGTTCATGACATGCGAACGACCCGCACGACTCGACGACACGGCGATCGACGAGATCCAGGAGCTCGAAGAGAGGCTGGGGGTGATCCTGGTCGCCTACGAGAAGGTTCCGCCCTTCAAGAAGCTGACGGATGCCGAACTTGCCCGGATTCGGGCGATGGAGCGGGAGACCGGGGCGATACTCGTCGCGTACGAGGCATGAGTTCCACCTGACCGGGTTCGTCCGGTCCGCTCCTTCTGCCGGGCCGACCGTACGGTCCGCCCTCCATTTCCTTCGGAACCGTTCGACGGCGGGCCCGGTCTGCAATGCCAGCTGCGAAGGTTTATCAGCGGACCGTGCTATGTTAAAGCATAGCATAACCTGAGCGATGCACATGAGACCAGCAGGAATCCTCATCATTACCATGATCCTCCTCGCGGCCCTCCTCTCCGCCGGGTGCCAGACCCAGTCCGGGACGCCGGCCACCCTCAAGATCGGGGTGGTCGCCTCGATGACGGGGCCCGCCTCGACCACCGGCAAGGACGTCTGGCAGTCGGCCCAGCTCGCCGCGGACGAGATCAACGCGAAGGGCGGGGTCTTCATCAAGAGCCTCGGGAAGAACGTGACGATCCAGCTCGTCCAGGGAGACGACGAGTCGACCCGCGAGGGCGGGCAGAAGGCGGTCACCAAGATGATCACCGATGACCGGGTCGACATCCTGGTCGGCGGGTTCTCGTCCGCCGTCGTCACGGCGCACCAGTCGATCGTCGCCGAGCACGGGGTGCCGTACATCATCACCGGCGCGTCCAGCTCGACCGTGACGCACCGGACGGACGTGAACACGAGCATGATGTTCCACCACGCGCCGATCACCGACGCGTCGGCATCGAAGACGACGATCTTCATCGACGAGGTGATGCGCCCCGCGATCAACAGCAAATTCGGGTTCCCGGCCGACCGCCCGCTCCGCCTCGCCGTGGTCTACCAGGACAGCCCGTTCGGCAAGGGCGCCCTCTCCGCGATCGAGAGCACGATCGCCGCGAAGGGCCTCAAGGTCCAGGTGGTCGCCAACGAGACCTTCAAGATGGGCGAGACCGACTTCCGCACGATCCTCACCTCGGTGAAGGCGAAGGGGCCCGACGCGGTCTACCCGATCGCCTTCCTGAACGAGGAGGTACCGATGCTCACCCAGGCCCGGCGAGACGTCGGACTCGACACCATCTTCCTCGCGGTGGAGTGCGTGGACGACCCCGACTACTACAAGGGGCTCGGCCAGTACGGCGACTACTCGATCATCGAGAGCCGCTTCTCGGCCTACGCGACCCCAAGAGGACCGATCAGCGGGAACGTCGAGAGGTACCGGAGTGACTACACGGCCCGGTTCGGCGCCTCCCCCGGTATGATGGGAGCGGCCACCTACGAGGGGGTCTACGTCGCCGCAGCGGCCGCGGAGAAGGCGGGCACCCTGGACCGCCCCGCGCTCGTCGCCGCGATCGGCTCGATCGAGGTCCCGGAGATGGTGGAGTCGATGGAGAGAGGCGTCATCTCCTTCGCGAACCCGTTCCGGGAGAGCCAGTTCAACCTCTTCATGGAGCAGCTGCGGTGGGACCCCGCCACGCAGCTTCTTCGCCCGAAGATCATCTGGCCGGACGAGCTGAAGGAGGCCGATTTCGAGATCCCCGACTGGTACCGCCCCGGGAGCGGCTGAAGGGGTGCGTGACGGACGTCGACCACAGGACGAGGGCGCCGGCTCGCGGGCCGGTCGCCCTCCCGGGAGAGATGAGATGAGAAAGACAAGTCTGATCCTGATCACCGGGTGCCTGCTCGCAGCCCTCCTCGTCGCCGGCTGCAGCACGGGACCGGCAGCGCCGGAGGTGCCGGCGAACCTGACGATCGGGGTGGTCGCCTCGATGACGGGGCCCGCCTCGACCACCGGCAAGGACATGTGGCAGTCGGCCCAGCTCGCCGCGGACGAGATCAACGCGAAGGGCGGGGTCTTCATCAGGAGCCTGGGGAAGAACGTGACGATCCGGCTCGTCCAGGGTGACGACGAGTCGACCCGCGAGGGCGGGCAGAAGGCGGTCACCCGGATGATCACCGACGACCGGGTCGACATCCTGGTCGGCGGGTTCTCGTCCGCCGTCGTCACGGCGCACCAGTCGATCGTGGCGGAGAACGGGGTCCCCTACATCGTCACCGGGGCATCGAGCCCGACGATCACCCGGCGGACCGACATCAACACCTCGATGATCTTCCACCACTGCCCGACCACCGACGACTACGGCGAGAAGACCACCCTCTTCGTCGCGGAGACGGTGCGGCCCGCGATCAACGAGAAGTTCGGGTTCTCCGCGGACCGCCCGCTCCGCCTCGCCGTGATCTACCAGGACAGCCCGTACGGCAAGGGGGTCCTCTCGGCGGTGAACGAGACGATCAGCCGGCGGCACCTCCCGATCCAGATCGTGGCAGGCGAGTCCTTCAGGATGGGCGAGACCGACTTCCGGACGATCCTCACCTCGGTGAAGGCGAAGGAGCCCGACGTGATCTACCCGGCCGCGTTCCTGAACGAGCAGGTCCCGATGATGACCCAGGCCCGGCGCGACGTCGGACTCGACACCATCTTCCTCGCGGTGGAGTGCAACGATGACCCCGACTACTACAAGGGGCTCGGCCAGTACGGCGACCACTCGATCATCGAGAGCCGGTTCTCCCCCTACGCCGTCCCGAAGGGGCCGATCGCCGGTCGGGTGACCGCGTACCGGAACGACTACTCGGCCCGGTTCGGCGGGTTCCCGGGGATGATGGGCGCCTCCACCTACGAGGGCGTCTACGTCGCGGCAGCGGCGGCGGAGAAGGCGGGCTCGACCGCCCGGGCCGACCTCGTCGCGGCGCTCTCGACGATCGCCGTCCCGGAGATCGTGGAGTCGATGGAGGGCGGCGTCATCTCGTTCGCGAACCCGTTCCGCGAGAGCCGGTCGAACCTCTACATGGAGCAGCTCCGCTGGGACGCGGGGCGCCAGGAGCTCCGGCCCGTCATCGTCTGGCCGGACGCACTGATGGAGACACCCTTCGCGCTCCCCGCCTGGTACCGCCCGGGGAGCGGCTGAACTCCCACCCTCTTTTTCCATGGCGCTTGACCCGGGTACCCTGCTGCAGATCCTCTTCTGGGGGCTCTATGCCGGGTGCATCTACATCCTGCTCGCGACCGGCGTGAACCTGATCTTCGGGGTGATGAAGACCGTCAACTTCGCCCACGGCGAGCTGTTGATGATCGGGGCGTACGTCACCTGGTCGCTCTTCGTCCTGACCGGCGTGAACCCGTACCTGCTCCTCGTCGCGACCGTACCCGTCCTCCTCGGACTCGGGGTGGCGGTCGAACGGCTCGCCTTCCGGCCCGTCCTCGGTGCGCACAAGCTGAACGAGATCTTCCTCTCGATCGGGCTGATCTACCTCTTCCAGAACGGCGCGGCCCTCCTCTGGGGCGACGACTACCAGTCGCTCCGGTCGCCGTTCGAGGCGGTCTCGATCCCGATCGCGGACTTCCGCCTCCCCCTCGACTACCTGATCATCATCGGGGTGACCGTGGCGATCCTGGTCGGCCTCCAGCTCCTCCTCCGGCGGACCCGCCTGGGGCTCGCGCTCCGGGCGACGAGCCAGAACCGGAAGGCGGCGATGCTCTCCGGGATCGACGTCGAGCGGATGGACATGCTGGCGTTCGGCCTCGGCGCCGCGCTCGCCGGCGCCGCCGGCACCCTCTGGGCGGTGAGCGGGCAGGTCTTCGACCCGTACATGGGCTCGGTGCCGGCGATCAAGGCGTTCGCGATCGTGATCCTGGGGGGCCTCGGGTCGATCCCCGGGGCGATCCTCGGCGGACTCTTCTACGGGCTGGCCGAGAGCACGGCGACCTACACGCTCGGGGGTGCCTGGAAGGACGCGATCTCGTTCGTGCTCCTGATCGTGGTGCTGGTGATCCGGCCGACCGGCCTCTTCGGCGAGCGGGGGGAGTAGCGTGGACGCCGAACGGACCACCCGGTACCTCCCGTGGGCCGCCCTCGCGCTCGCGCTGCTCGTACCGCCCCTCTCCTCGGGGAGCCTCTACGTCCTGACGACGGCGACGATCGCGGTCGTCTTCATGATCTACGCGTCCGCCTGGAACTTCCTCGCCGCCTCCGGCCAGGGGTCGCTCGGGCACGCGGCCTTCTTCGGGCTGGGGGCGTATGCCTCGGCCCTCACCGCCTCCCGCTTCGGCCTGCCCCCGGTCCTGACGGTCCTCCTCGGCGGGCTCTTCGCCACCGGGATCGGCCTGCTGATCGGCCTTACCTGCGTCCGCCTCCGCGAGTGGTTCCTCGCGATGGTCACGTTCGGGTTCGCGATCATCATCCAGACCCTGATGGTCAGCCAGTTCGCGGGGATCTCCGGGGGATGGGACGGCACCTCCGCCCCCCCGCTCGTGCCGTCGTCGGTCCCGTTCGCCCCCTGGGTCCAGTACTACCTGATCCTGGCCGTCCTTTTGCTCGTCCTGCTCGCCCTCCGCCACCTGCTCGCGGGGAGGATCGGGCTCGCGTTCGCCGCGATCCGGGAGAACGAGGTGGAGGCGCAGGCGTCCGGGATCGACCCCGTCCGGTACAAGCTCCTCGCCTTCTGCGTGAGCGCCTGCATCGCCGGCATCGCCGGCGCCCTGGAGGTCCACCAGTTCGGGTACATCACCCCCGAGGTCTTCGGGACCGACATCTCGTTCTGGCCGATCATCTACTCGATCAGCGGGGGGCTCGGGACGCTCGCCGGACCGATCGTCGGCACGCTCGCGGTCACGCTCCTGTGGGAGGGGCTCCGGGGGCTCGAGCTCACCTACGCCCGCTTCGTCGTGATCGGCCTGCTCCTGGTCCTGGTCGTGATCTTCCTCCCCAACGGGCTCGTCTCCCTGCCCCGCCGCCTCCGCGAGTGGCGGCGCGGGAGAGAGGGAGCGGACAGGTGAGACGGGGGCTGGATCAGACCCCGAGGTACGAGGCCTGGACCCGGGGGTCGTGGAGGAGGGCCTCCGAGGGCCCCTCCATCGCCACCCGGCCGTTCTCCAGGACGTAGGCCCGGTCCGAGACCTCAAGGGCGGAGAGGACGTTCTGCTCGAGGAGGAGGATCGTGAGACCGTCACGGTTCAGGGCGGCGATCGACTCCAGGACGTTCGAGACGAAGAGGGGCGAGAGACCGAGGGAGGGCTCGTCCAGGATCAGCAGGCGCGGGCCGGCGGCGAGCGCCCGCGCGATCGCGAGCATCTGCTGCTCTCCCCCGCTCATCGTGCCGGCGAGCTGGTCCTGCCGTTCGGCGAGGACCGGGAAGAGGTCGAAGAGCGCGGAGAGGTCCGGGGGCTGTTCGCGGACGTAGGCACCGAGCATCAGGTTCTCCCGGACGGTCATGCGGGGGAAGAGCTCCCGCTTCTCGGCGACGATCGAGATACCCCGGGAGACGACGGCGTTCGGCGAGAGCCCGCCGATCTCCTCGCCCTCGAACCGGATGGAGCCGCGAACGGGACGGTTCAGGCCCATCACGGTCTCGACGAGCGTGGTCTTGCCGGCCCCGTTCGGGCCGATCACCGTCACGATCTCGCCGCGCTCGACGCGGAGCGAGAGGTCCCAGAGGACCTGGAGACGGCCGTGGAAGACGTCGAGCGAGTCGATCTCGAGCACGCGGACGACCTCAGGAGGCGGTGGCCCGGCCCAGGTACGACTCGATCACCCGCGGGGAGGCGAGCACGTCGGAGGGTGCGCCGTCCGCGATCTTCTCACCCTTGTCCAGGACGACGACCCGGTCGGAGACCCCGGTGATCACCCGGAGGACGTGCTCGATCAAAAGGACCGTCGTCCCCTGGTCGCGGATCTTCCGGATCAGACCGATCGCCTCCCTCGACTCGGCGGGGTTCAGCCCGGTGGTCAGCTCGTCCAGGAGGAGGAGGCGGGGCCGGCAGGCGAGGGCGCGGGCGAGCTGGACCCGCTTGAGCTCCATCAGGTTGAGGTGCGCGAGGAGCCGGTCGGCCTTCGAGTCCGGGAACCCGACGAAGGCGAGCTGCTCTTGGGCCTCGGAGCGTGCCTCCGCACGCGACGGGGTGTGGTGGTTGCCGAAGCAGGCCCCGACCATGACGGCCTCGATCGCGGTCATGCCGGGAAACGACTGGGGGTGCTGGAAGGTCTTCGCGACGCCGAGCCGGCAGAGCCGGTCGAGACCCAGCCGCGTCACGTCCTCGCCCATGAACCGGACGGTCCCGCGATCGGGCCGGTAGAGGCCGGCGATCACGTTCAAGAGCGTCGTCTTCCCCGCACCGTTCGGGCCGACCAGGCCCAGGATCTCGCCCTCCCGGACCTCGAGGTCGACGTCCTGGAGCGCGACGAGCCCCCCGAACCGCTTGGTTACCCCGTTCGTCTCGAGCATGCCTGTCACCCTGTAGTATGCTAGCATGTAACATGGAGACAGATATACCCTTTGGTCCCGGCCGTTCGATATGCTTATACGAATCCGTGCCGATGATCATAGGCCTCTTCTGCCGAGGTAGTCTAGTCCGGGAAGGCGTCGGCCTCGAAAGCCGATGGTGCCTTGCACCTCGGGAGTTCAAATCTCCCCCTCGGCGTCCAGCATGATAGTTCAAATCCTCACGGGTTCGATAAACGAGTATGAACCCAGAGGCCCCGTTCTATCCGCACAAAGTGCGCGCCACTCCTGAACGCGCATTTCGCAAAGCCCTTTTCGAAGATCGTCTGACCGAGGACGATCGCCGGCTGATCGAGGAGTACGTCTCCGAGTACCAGGCCCTCCGCCACATCAACACTCACCGCGTTCTCAAGACCATCTACGACCTGATCTCATGGCGACGGTTCATCCCTCGGCCGTTCCGAGAAATGACCGCTGGAGACCTGTATGCCGGCCTCAACGCGATGCAGGCCGGCACCAGCGCGCGCGGCACGCCCTACAAGCAGAACACCAAGCACGACTACATCAAGGCGCTCAAGTCCTTCGTGCTGTGGCTCATCGATAACGGCTACTCGACGGTCAACCGCGAGAAGGTCAAGGCGATCCATATCCCGCACGTCGATCACGCCACGACCGCGCCCGACGGCCTGCTGACCGCCGAGGAGATCACCCGGATCCTCGACAACTGCTGGTCCGCGCGCGACCGGGCGATCGTCGCGGTCCTGTACGAGACCGGCGGGCGAATCGGCGAGATCGCCCGGCTCCGGTGGCGCGACGTCGTCTTCGACGAGTACGGCATCCGGGTCCACATCCGCGACACCAAGAAGAACCGGATCCGGTACGCCCGCTGCACCTGGGCGCGCGAGATGCTGGCCGCGTGGAAGAACGTCTACCCGCTCGAGGTCGTCCCTGACGGCTGGGTCTTCGTCTCGACCCGGAAACAGGTGGCGATGAACTACGCCCAGATCCGGCAGCGGATCAAAGTGGCCGCGGAGCGCGCCGGCATCACCAAGCGCATCCACATGCACCTGTTCCGGAAGTCGCGGATCACCCACATGATCCAGCAGAACTTCCAGGAGTCGATCATCAAGCAGATGATGTGGGGCAACCTGAACACGCAGGAGTTCCGGACCTACGCCGTGCTCTGCGAGGCCGACATCGACGCGGAGATCCTCGACAAGGCCGGGATCAAGCAGAAGGCGGACCGCATCGACCCACTCGCGCCGCGGCCCTGCCCGCAGTGCCACACCATCGGCGGGCCCGGGTCCCGATACTGTTCCATCTGCGGCCAGGCGCTGACGACCGAGGCTGCGGCGGAGATCTCGGACGCGAAGCGCACGCTTTGGGCTGACCCGGACATGTTGATCGAACTGGCCGCGGAGATCCGCGAGCGGAATGCGCGGGAGGTGGAGCTCGCAACTATGTCGGGCGCCGCCCCTCAAGTGCCGTCTGCGCCGACAGCGTGAGAATGCATTCAATCCTTTTCCTAGAAGTCCTCTCACCCAAAGACTGACACCATAGGTTATGGATGATGCCTGCACAAGCGGCGATTTTGGGTTTATATGCCGCCTTAAAAGTATAGTTATGGAGGTGAAAAAACCTCGATCACAAATAATAGCCGTATTTCTATGAGTGTTGAGATATTAGAATTTGTAAAAAAGTGATATTCATGAAAAAATGTGATGCAATCTTTAAGGTGCTGGAGGACGCCGGGCAGCCCCTTCATTACACGGTGATCGCGTATACGATCAAAGATCAGAACCTGTATCAATCCGCCTCGCAAAACTGGAACCGAGCCGTTAACTCAGATTGTTCGAAGATTGTTCGTTCGAAGGAAGCAAATAGCAGCGAGCGGGGGCTTTATCGGCACTCGCGGGGGTTCTACGGCCTGAGTAAATGGAAGAGGATAAAAAAGCACGAAGCCATCCGCATGGTATTGAAGGACGCTGACCGGCCACTCTCCGTTGAAGAGATTACAGACGCGATGCAAATACGGGGTCTGTATTATACGACATCGAAGAATCCGGTGAACGCCGTTGGAGCGGATCTCTCTAAAATCATTCGCGTGGAGGAGGAGAGAGGCGCGGAACCGTGGGTATACCGAGAATCTCCCGGCGTCTACGGACTCACCGAATGGAAGAAGGAAAAAAACAGCGATCCCTGAGAAGGTACCCAAATCTGAGACAACACCTCCAACCGCTGCTGTCCCGTTGCCCTGGCCGCAACTTCTGCCGGCGCAGCGACAGAGGCCGGCCCGCCGAGCACGACCTTCGCGCTCCTCTACGGCGCACCGCTGATTGAGTGCGAAAAGGAGCGGGGGTTCAGAGTGAAAATATCCCGGTTGTCTGGGTCGTGACTACTCACAGCTTTTCGAACCAGGTCTTGATCTTGTTCGCCATAAGTCGGCGTCGCTCCTCGAGGAACTCGTTGTAGTCTGTCAATGACCCCTCAAGCAGTCCCATCGGGATGCAGTTCTCCTTCAGGTTCCTCAAAAGTTCGCCTTCGTCGGTAATGCCGCCGTACTTTTTCTTACCTCCGCGCACTTGGTTTCGGAGATGAGTGAAGTAGACTTCGGGAGCGCTGTTCCCGATCTTGATGTTGATCTCGCTCTGCGCCAGGACAAAATTCGCAATCTGATTGTATCGGCCCCGCTCCAGGCCCTGCTTCTTGAGGTAGTCCCGGGGGAAGACGTGGTGGACATCGCTACGGTTCAGCAGAAGGTCCAACACCTTGATATCACGTGAGAGGAAGCCCTTGTCCCCGAGCTTTGCCTGGGCTGCCTTATATGCGGAGAAGTACGGGCTGTTCGAGGCCGACGTTTCCATGTTCTGCGGAAGCGTTCCGGTCCAGAAGCTCTCCGGCAGCTCGGCATCGATCACCGCGTCGGTATATCGCTTGAGGCCCTGCGCATCGATCTGGCGGATGTCGAAGTCGAACGCTGTCTCGGGGCTCGAGGAATATCGACCGCGAAGGACCGACATCGCGTACCATCGACTTACCATGCGCTCGAGATCGTGCGAGGGGATATCCTCTGCCCGCCCCGTGAGGTAGAGAATATAGGCGAAGTTGACAGCGTTCTGACTCTTGATCAGGTCGTTCGTGACGATGCCTGCCGACCTGAGGATCATCGTGAGGCGCTCGAAATGCGTTTTGTTCATGAAGTCGAGGACGCCCGCCTTGAGAGTGGCGAAGGACTGTTCGGCGATGGCCTCCTCGTACTGTTTTGTCTCGAAGTTCCTGCCTGAAAGGAGCGCAACGAGGTCCTCGAGCCGCCCGCGCCGAAATTGCGAGGTGAACGCGACGCGCAGCATGTCGGTGTACGACGGGTCGTACAGATCGTCCTTGGCGTTCTTCAACCACTTACATGACGGCCAGTACTGGCAGGAGGCGAAGGCGGTGTCATTCTTCTCAATCTTCGAGGCGAAGTCCGGAGCGATGGCGAGGTGGCAGAAGTAGTCGATCGCCTTGCGCAGCTCCGGCCCGCCGTAGGTCTCATTCGCCGCGATCTTGGACATGGCGAAGTCGGCCTGCGAGAGGGGCGCCCCGGCCGAATTCACGCGTATGAAGATCTCCGTCACGGTCTCGATATCAAGATCGCTCGCCAGTTCGATGATTCCGACATGGTTATGGGTGATTTTTCGTAGATTGTCGAATGCTTCATAAACCGCATCCTCGTCCGCATTGGCATTTGCGTCGACGTAGGATCTGGTGAGCTTAAGCAGACTTGCATTAGGAGAGAAGACTCCGGCGATATCGGGGATCCACGACGGATCCTTCTGTAACGCCGGATTGGAGACCTCGAACTTCTCGGTGAGGGGGTTGAAGGCGATTCTGATGTGCACCGTCTCGTAGTTCTTCGTCAGCACTTCATGCCCGAGCAGCCCGGCCATTAGTGCTGTTACTCGCTGCTGTCCGTCGATCAGGATGCGCTTGCCTTCTGACTTCGAGCCGTCCTTGAGTCGAACGGCAGGGTTTCTCCACGCGATGAGATAGCCGATCGGAAAGCCCTGGTAGAGCGAGTCCAGCAGGTTCCTGACCTTCACCGCGTCCCAGACGAACGGGCGCTGGATCTCGGGAATCGCGATATCTCCCGATTTGACCCACGTCAGCAGCGTTTCAATGGGTTGTGGTGTGACGGAGTACCGTTGAGTTGACAAGTTCCTCACCAAGCGACGTCGAATCTTCTTATTTTTCTCATTCCACGGGATACGAAGGCGGAGCTAGGTACCTTCTCCTTCGGGGCAGGCATCTCGAAAGGTCACCGCAGATGACGCGGGGTTTCCGACAGCATTGGGATATCGGTTTTTCCTAGGATTAAGCATGTCCGATCATAGTCAAATACCCAAAATATCTGTTTGTCCGCGGTAACCAACGACGGTATGTGGTAGGTCATCCGCAAGACATCTGCAGCTAATTGCCGGAGTACATCTCCCGTCTCCCTCGCAGGATGCCAACAGACCCGATCGGTGATCGCTCTTCGCATTCGGACGCTGCAAACTGCTGGTTTAGGTCATGAAGGAGGGGCATGGGTTCGAGGTCACGCACGGTCTGGGCAACCCAGACATGCTGATCGAGCTGGCCGGGGAGATCCGAGAGCGGAACGCGCGGGAGGCGGAGGCGGTGGCCGCAGCTTCGACGATCTCAGCGCAGCAATTGCAGTCGGCGCCGGCCGCGTAAGAGATAGTCACCGCTCTTTTGTGAAAGTGCCTCCGTGATATGAAAAAGGAGGATTATTGCCTTAGTCGAGCGGTTGTCCGCGATAATGACCGAGAGTCCGGTATTTGTTGGTGTTCCCTAGGATCCGGTGGACATCGTCCTGGGTGAACTCGAGGAGCCATAGGAAGGACATATCCAGTAGGAAGCGCAGCTTCTCGATGAGAACGACTACGCCGATACCATGGTACGCCTCTGCGTAGAGCTCTGGCGTGAAATGGGTGTAGTAGTTCCGGGTCGCAGCCAGTTTGCCGATGAATTCACCACGGTTATCGAGGTGATTCATGCTGTCTGTGCCGAAGTCCGTCTCGATCCTGCGGATAAGGTCCTTGACACGTTTTCGCTGGGAAAATTCGTTCATATACCCGATCTTGCTGACGAAACTCGCGCGGGCGTCCGGTTCCAGGTCGGAGGGGAGCGTGGCCACGAGCGTCGCCTTGAGCGTCTCGAACGCCTCGTCGACCATGTAGGTCCCGTCGAAGAGTCTCCGGTGGAGGGACTCGACGGCCTGCGTCAAGCTCAACAGACGATCGATGTTGTACTCATTGCCCGCTGCGAGGGCGGCGAACGTGGAGTGAATGGCCGGGCGCAGGTCATCGTAGAGGTCGAGCCATCGCTGGTACACGATGGGAAACCGATCCCGAACTTCCGTGAAGAAGAATAGCGGATCCCATGGGGCCAGATTGCCTTCGGGGACCTCGGTAATTCCGGACACAAGGTGGATCCGTATCGGCAGCAGCCGGTCCTCCTCACCAAAACGCTCCGTGAGATTGGACGACGTCACGGTGATCGTGTCGGGATAGATCGGCCTGTTCAGGGCAAGGGACAGGAAATCGCGCAACTTCGTGATGTCCCTGAGGATCGCATCGAGACTCCGCTTCTCCGGGTATTCGAAGAGGGCTACCTGCGAATAGATCAGGGTCGCTCGGCGGAGGATGAAGGAGGCCTGGTATCGGTAGTTGAAACTAAGGGTAACATCCCTCAACCTGAAGGTTTTCCCCTCCGGAGGAGTGCAACCGAACGTCGTATTGCTGATCCCGCGCGTTGCCTCCTCCTGCTCGATAGTCGCCCTGAGCCCGCCTTCCCGAAGCCAATCCTCGAGAAGGGGGTACCGGACGGTGGCGGCGTCGAATTGGAGGTCCTCCTCGCCGTTGAAATGGAACCCTTCGACGGCCATGGATGTGAAGTAGTCCTCGCAATAGATACCGCCGGAGCTCAGCTGGGACCCCTGCCGCCAGCAATCGAGAAGCGTGAACACTCTTCCATCCTTGGAGCGGCCATGGATCACGATGCGCGGACCTGTCTCCGTCAGTTGGGTGATGTCTCCGAAGGCGCCAATCAGCGAAAGCCGACCTCCCTCGTCTCTCGAGAAGGTCAGCGTGCCACAGGTGCGCTTCTCCTCCTGTCCCGGGAGCCACCAGAGTCCGGTGACCTCGAAGTTATACTCGGATGTCATTCTCGTTTACCCAATACAATCACGCGGAAATGTTCCGGTTTTCGTCGGCCTTGCAATCGCCCGTATGTAAACGCAAACAGTGAGATCACGGAGACGCTGGCCCGCCTCAGAAGCGCAGGAAGTATGCCGTCGGCACTGTTTTAGGACCGTTAGGGGACATGATAGAGAGATGTCGAATCCCCGCAACATCTCTCGAATCGGCGCTCTACAGGTTCACCGCTCCGAGAAGGTGTACTCTTTCCACGGAATCGCCCTCAGGGGGACGTTAGCAAGGAACTTCGAGATGTCCGGCCGTCCGTAGTACTTCGCCCTCCCGCTCGAGTCCTGGGCCATGAGGACCACAGGAACTCCCGGGAAAAGGAAGGTCTGAGCCTGCTGAATCGCCTTGTCCGCATCGGAACGGTTGTTCAACACATGACTCTTTACGATCACGACAGCAAAGGTGACGCCCTGCTCTTTGATTTTGGCCCCGTGCACTTTCATGAGACGAGCTCCGTCACCACATTGGATACAATAATAATTATATCGCGATGATTGCGGTGTGAAAGTGTTATTACAGTCCGAAGAATGTTTAGAGGTCCTTTTATAGCGTTTTCTTGCGAACACCGATGATCATGGACGTTCTGATGTGATGCCCCATTCGTCTAATGACGTATCTACCTCGCTGAGAAGTTCTGGTGTAATTTCCAAAATTCGGTGTATACGCCATCTCGTCACAATCCGCTCTTTTCGTTCTTGAACCATTTCGTATTTCGCGCGGATTACGGTACCTTGAGATACACGAATTCTTTTTTCGAGGACGTTTTCCAAGAATTCACTATCAAGTATTTCTACAGGAAAATCATCCGCTCCTTTATCGGTATTCAGACTGAAACGCCACCCAGTTGGCCTTCCGGAAAAATCTGCTCGAGTAATTACAAAGGAAGCAACGTTGCTCTCTGCGCATATTGGTTCGGGCTCAGGCGCAACAAATGCAACTGCTTGATCACAGGTCACAACCTCTGGGACAGATTCTGAATTTTTAAAGGTTACAGACTCGACCCCTTGACGAAATAAGGGCGTGACCACCCTCTCCATCTCGCGACGGCAACTGGGGTCCTTGTATAATTGAATGACTGAATTGTTCACTATTATTGTGTTCTGGCTATTCGAAACAGAGATTTCGACGTGATCGTCGTCGATCGTTCGAACAGTCTCAATGGGTTTACCATTTGTGGCTTTGATCAAATCAATCAGATTGGTTATACAATTAATTGCGCTTTCGAGCTTGTCACCTGCTAATCCGATAATATCAACAGTATTTATCAAGCCGATTAAAACCGGACCTGCGATTGTAGTGATAATATCAAATTCGAACGATCCTGCTTTCGGTGAGCCGTATACCTTGACCGTTACAGAAGATTTAGGGCCGTTTAACTTATGATTGGCATCGAAAAGGAGACCGGATATTCCAGAAAGAGAAACCGCAAGGTCCGCCGCATTAATCGTGTGATCATCGGTTGAGGACCCGGTAAAAACTACGGTGAACTTGACAGTATGGGATGTCGGTTTCCAGCCCTCCATGGTATGAGCTTTTTTTATTAGGGTAAAAATTCCTCGAAATAAGTCTATACCGACGGCTTTAGTAAAAAGAGAGTATTTTGATTCTGTTGCGAGCGAGAACATTTGTTATTCCATTGCAGGGATATTCAATTTCACCGTTCCATTCAGTGCCCCTTGCGCCTTCATCCTAGACACAACATTAACCGTCCGCCACGGCTCCGCCTCGAGGTGAAAAAAGAGAACGGCCCTTCGGCCTAGATCTCCCCCTCCTCCCACATAATCCGCCTGACGATCTCCAGCAAGAGCCGCAGATCGGCCGGCGAATAGATGCCCTCGGCCACGACGCGCTCCGCCTCGGTCATGGGTGGGTCCTCGAACGGGTCGGTCTCAGCGATCACCGCCCGCGCCTCTGTTACGACCGAGTGTGCCGCTGTGGTACCGGGGATGGATGAAGGGGCTGTGCCCATATGGGTCGTACATTGTTACAACTCCGATGTGGTCCCGCCCCCCGGCCGTGGAGACGGGCAAATCAAAGTCTCGACGGCAGGGCTTATGAGGAAAGCGATCGCGGTGTGAAAGTGTTAATTGGCAATTCGGACGCCAATAAATCGTGGTAATGCGTCAGGACGCCACTCTCCATCACTCTTCGGACCGACCGATCTCAAAGAGTGTCTCCTCGAGCGGGCGGACGCGATATAGCTTTTTTCGCTTGTCGTATGGATCCGGTGTTTTTTTCTCTAGCCACCCGCTGCGGACTAACTTTCCGAGGATCGCCCCCGTGTAGTTGCCGGATTTACCCAGGATCGAGATTGCTTCGAGATGGGTGAAGGACGAGTATCTCTTCTCGGCGAAGAGCAAGGCCACATTCTCGAGGAGATACTTGGCGATACTCTCCGTCATATCTTGATGAAGGTCTTGCGAGAACGATACTTATAGATATAAGTAGTATAGCGATTTATTAGAACAACATATAGGTGGAGTAATGGCTCGGATCCACTCCCTCATCACCGCCCATGGCGACTTCGAGACACCCCTCTTCTTTCCAGTCAACGATTTTGGCGATCACGGACACGGGAGCGGTCCGAAGTACATCACCGAGATCCCGGACCTCCGATCGATGCTGGTCAACGTCCACCTTCTTCGTCAGTCCGGCATGGTGGACCAACTCTCCTTGCGAGGGCTCCACGACTTTTTCGGCGTCAACGGCGTCTTCATGGTCGACAGCGGAGGGTTCCAAGCCCATACAGACCTTCCGCGGCTCAAGCACAACGAGATCCTCCACTTCCAGGAGGCCATCGGGGCAGACATCGCCATTCCGCTCGATACACCTGTGTTCCCCGTCGATAGCATCGCCGGGCAGCAGCATATGGTCAGCATGCAGGTCACGATCAGGAACGCGCTCTGGGCTCTGGAGAACCGCGAGCGCGAGGAGATGCTCGTCTACGCCCCGCTCCACGGCAACTCGAGCCAGGTGATGGTCAACATGCTCGACTACCTCCAGCGAAAGGGTGACTTCGACGGGTTCGCCATCGGCGGCCTCGTCCCGAAACGAAGCGACCTCTTTGCGATGGTCGACCTGATCGTGGCCGTCCGCCGGCGCCTCAAGGAGAAGCCGCTCCACGTCCTCGGGATCGGCGGGCCAGCCCTGATCCCGCTCCTCGTCTATCTCGGCGTCGACACCTTCGACTCGTCGTCGTACATCCGCGCGGGCGCGAACCGCGTCTACTTCCTCCCGGACCACGGTTCGGTCTCGCTGCTTGACCTGGACCTCGCCGACCGCCTCCCCTGCGTCTGCCCGGTCTGCAGCGTGTATGCGGCCGAGACGATCCGCGCCGAGCGGCGGCTGATCGGACTTCACAACCTCTGGATGATCGCGTATGAACTGCGAAAGCTCAAGCTGCACATCAGGCAGCATGACCTCGAAACGTACCTCGACCACCGGTTTGCGAGGAATCCCGTGATGCAGGATGTCTTCCGCTATGCGAAGTCCAAGATGCGAGGGCTGGTATGAGAGTCAGCATGCGTCCGGTCAAGCTCCCGCGCGTGGTCGAGGTCGCACTCTTCGTGGCTCCAGCCGGCGCGGTGACGGTCGAGGCCCTGGCCGCCCGCCTCGATGCCACGCCGAATCGAGCCCGGGAGATAGCCGAGGAGATGGTCCGAATGGGCCTGTTGGGGCGGTCGGACGGCGGATACGCATCGACATCGGCGGGGCGGCGGCTGATCGACGAGATCGCCGCGGATCGGTGGCCCTTGGTCCACGAGGAGTTCATGGCCTACCCGTTCTACCGCGACTTCTTCACGACCCTCGACAAGCTCCCATCAGCGACGTACAACGAGCTCCTCGAATTGCTCAGGGAAGGCGAGACCCACTTCAACCTTGCGACCGTCGACAACCTGTCCGAATGGGCCGAGCGGCTCGGATCCGTCCAGCGGAACCCCTACACGAAGCAGATCTACACGCTTCGGGAATCCAATCAGCCGCTCGTCCCGAGCTTCCTCGCGGCCTACTCTCGGTTGAAGCGGGAGCCTTATGCGAAGTTGAAGCCGAGGCGCGTCACCTCGGTGGCTCCACCAGCTCCTCCTCCATGGTCCGGAACCCGGTACGTCGAGATCGGGCATCTGCGCGAGATGATCTGCCAGGAACTCCGGTGCGCGCGTCCGTCTTTCGACCGGCGATTCGCCTCGCTCTGCACACAGAACATCGGTCGATTGGAGCTGAGCGGGGTTCCGATCACCAGTACGACCAACAAAAGCCGCTACAGGGTTCGAACGGTGTCTGTCATGGCGCTTCCGTCACAACTGGTTATGGATTTCGATACGGCGTACTACGAAAAGGGCATCGCCATCAACGGCAGGATGTACTCCCTGCTGGCCTACCACGGAGGCGACCTCCGTGAGTAACCTCTCGCTTGCAGTCCTCGAGCGCAATTACGCACAGTTCGGGCTGAGCGACAACCCATTTCCCAGCACGGGCGTCCCCGACGACCACCCGACGATCTACATCGGGCAACCCGAGGTGCTGACCGCGCTCCAGTCCGTACTCCTGGCCATGATCGCGACCGGCCGGTCGAACCACCTGATCTTGACCGGCTCGTACGGCAACGGGAAGTCGCATACCCTGAAGTTCGTCAAGACCGAGCTCGAGGCCCGGTCTGGCGAGCTCCCCCGGCCGCTCTGCATCGGCTACGTCTCGCAGCCGGGGACCACGTTCCTCGACATCTACCGCGAGTTCATGTTCGACCTCGGTTACGAGCGGATCCGGGAGAAGGCGCAGACGTACCTCGGTCGCGTCGCGTACCAACTCCACCAGGAAGGGAAGATCGAGGACGAGGTCGACCCCGACCGCGCATGGGAGGACATTCAGGAGGGGAAGGTGCTGCTCTCCGACGTCGTGCCACGAGCGCTCGAGCGGCTCAACCGCTCGGTCCAGTTCATGGACTTCGCCCGGGCCTTCGTGACCATGGCCTACGACGAGAACTCGATCAACGCCTGGGACTGGCTGAACGGCAGCGGGATCGATTACCCTCAGCGCCGGCAGATGGGCCTGACCAAGAATATGACCGATACCCACTCCCTCCGCGCGTTCGCGGCCCTGAAGTCCGTGCTGAAGGAGATCGACAACAGCGCCGTGGCCATCCTGATCGACGAGTTCGAGTGCATCGGAAACCTGCAGGCCCGGACGAGGCAGAACATGCTGAACGCGATGCGGCACCTGATCGATATGCACCCGTCGGATCTCTCTCTGGTCATCGCGTGCGCTCCCGAGATCTGGCAGATGCTGATCTCTGACTATCACGCCTTCTCGGACCGCATCTCCAAGGAGGTGCCGCTGAAACCGATGGACCTGTCGCTGATGCAGGAGCTCGTGACAGCCTACCTGAACCAGGCCCGGGATAGAGCGTCGGAGGCGACTGACCCGTTCTCTGGAGAGGCCTTAACCTCGATCTACGAACTCGGTATGGGAAACACACGCAGGATCCTCACCATCTGCAGTCAGGCGATCGAGGCGTACGCAACATGTCCGGGGTCGGCGATTGACGGTGCGATGATCCGCAACCTCTACGCGGTCTGATACCGTCCCGAGAGGGTGAACTCCGCGGATAGAGAGTCACGAAACCCCCTTTTCCCTGATCTCGTCGAACACCGATCCAACGACAACTAAATCGGAAGACCTTTTTCATCGCTACGGAATCGTCTAGTATGGATTTTGACACCTTCCTCGACGCGATCCATACCAGACTCGACCCAAAACGACTCTCCCCTGAGCAGATCGATATCATCACCTACACCTCAGGCCCGATGTGGATCGTGGCCGGTCCGGGCTCGGGAAAGACCGAGGTGCTGACCCTGACGGCCTTGAAGAAGATCATGGTCGACGGTGTGCCGCCAAAGGCTATCATGATCACGACCTTCACCAACAAAGCCGCCCGGAATATACGTGACCGTATCTTCCGATACGCCCGGTTTCTCTACGATCGCGATCCGTCGCTGGAACAGGACTACGATCTCTCCACACTCAGGATCGGCACTCTCCACAGCCTCTGCGAGGAGATCCTTAAGGAGTACCGGTACGCCAATTACGAAAATTATCGCCTGATGGACGATATCCAGACCTACCTGTTCACGTACGATCATGCCAGGATTGTCAACGACAATAAAGAGAATAAGAAAGAGAATAAGCGGATCTGGGATAACCTCTATTATCTATTTTCCCCCTTTGGCCAGCCATATATTAGACCACCCGCGCGTTTGCCTTCGAAGCGAGACAGAACTTATGCCGCAATCACACTCTTCAACCGCCTGACCGAGGATCTGGTGGACATAGAAAGGCTGAGTGCTGCGGGTGGGTACTGGTCGCTCGTGGCGGACGCATATAACGAGTACTCATCAACCCTGGACAGGCACGGTCGCAGCGACTTCGCATCGGTCCAGAAGGCATTCCTCTCGTTTCTCCGTTCTCCCCAGGGCGTTCGTTTCCTCATCGGGGACGGGTCCGATCGCCATCCTGGACTCCAGTGTGTCTTCGTCGACGAGTACCAGGACACGAATCCGATCCAGGAAGCCATCTACCTCACCCTCTCTCAACATAGCCAGAACCTGATTGTCGTCGGGGACGACGACCAGGCGCTCTACCGGTTCCGCGGGGCTACGGTCGACGGGTTCGTCACTTTCGACCGGGCATGTGAACGGTACTGGGAAATGTCACCCGATACAGTATCGAAGAAATATCTCAACGCGAATTACCGCTCCCATCCGACCATCATCGCGTACTATAACGACTACATCCGGTCCTTCGACGTGATGCGTCTACCCGATGCGAGGGTCGCGGGAAAACCCGACCTTGTCGCCAAGAAGTCGGTCTCGGCCAAGTACCCCCCTCTATCGGCCATTCGAGGAGGGTCTCAGGCAGAGGTGGCTGACAGATTTGGCGGATTCGTCAACGATCTCCTCGCACACAACATTATCGAAAAACCGAACCAGTGCGCGCTGCTCATGTACTCGGTTCGAGCGAACCATTCGGGCCCCTTTGAGCAAGCCCTGCGGCGGCGGGGAATCCCGGTCTACAACCCCCGTGCTGGCGAGTACCTGGATCAGCAGGAGGTTGCGGGGGCCCTCGGGGCTCTCGTCAGCATCCTCGACCCAGGGCTTGAGACGCTGCACGCCCAGATCAGAGGGAGGGCTGTTCGGGCTGTCGAGGCGTGGGTGAATGTATACCAGGATCTCGCCGAGCGATTCCCCCCGTTAGGAATTTACGTCGACAGATCAGTCCGGGCGATCCAACGATCTGAGCCGAATCAGTATCTCAACACGTCGCCTCTTGAGCTACTCTGGAAGATCTATTCCCAACCGCCCTTCTCTTCATGGAAAGAGGAACCAGGGGAGCGGACGTACCGCCTCTCACAGCTGACGCAACTACTAGAGGCCTACTCATCGACCCCGTTACCCAACCGGCCAGGCACGGATAGGGGGCGGCTCAGGCTCAGTTCGCGCCCGGGGAGTGAGGGGCGACTCAGCCAGGTCTGGTTAACGAACTTCTACTATGCGCTCATCCATATGCTCGCCTCAAACGGCATGAACGACCCCGAGGACCAGGAGTTCGTGGTTCCCGACGGTTCGTTCCCGATCATGACCATCCATCAGGCCAAGGGGCTCGAGTTCGACATCGTCTTCCTGTACGGCCTGACAAAAGCGTCGACTCCTAGCACTGCCATCTACCTCGAGGACAGTCTCGAGCCGTACCGCGAAGTGCCGAGGCGTGTCCGGTTCACTCCGCAGGAACGGGCGGATCAGGACCTCATCCGACTCTACTACGTTGCGGACTCCCGGGCAAAGTACGCGATTGTCAACCTCGTCCCAGACGATCACATGGTTGACGCCCTCGGGTATCCCGCAGGAGAATATGATCGGTTCACGACTCGGGTGGGGGTCGAGGTGGGCTGATGACCTGGCGGTTGTTCGAGCAGCTGCAGATCGCTGCGGAGGAGCCGCAGCGGATCAAGCGGTTCTACAGCGTCACCGGCGATATCCTCGCCTACGAGATCTGCCCCCGACAATACGGGCTCTACAACCACCGACGGTACCGTACGGCGCACTCCATTCAGCTCTGGTTCGGTCTAGTCGTGCATCAGGTACTCAACAACCTTCATGCAACCTACCAAGAGGAGCGTGAACGGTCGGGAGTCAAGCGGATACCCACCGATGATGATGTGAGCCTGGCGTTCGAGCAAGTATGCGATAGCCTGAACAAGCGTGGCATCCGCTGGATGGATAAGGACGAACGAGACCGTGCTCAGGATGTGCTGAAAGCGTTCAACCGCATCGAGGGGCCAACGCTTTTCCGCAATATCGTGGACACTGAGTATCCGCTAAAGAGCGACCGCGGCGATTTCTACCTCGAGGGAATTGTGGATATCCTTGTCGATGGGAGCGGGACATCCACACCGCCATTCTGCGAGAACGTCGAAATCTGGGATTATAAGGCATCGAGGAAACCGGATACATCGAAGCCAGGGAAAGCGGGGTTAAAGGAAGCGAAGAAGATAGAAAAATATGAGTTCCAGATGTTGGTCTATGCCAGCCTCTACCGGATGAAGACGGGTAAGTTTCCCAAGCGAGGCGTCTTGTACTTCATGAACGAGCTTGCGGATCTCCGCGACCCGACGACCCCGCTCGAGGCGATCCGCGAAAGGGCCACCATCACGTTTGATTTCACCGACCCCAATCTGCAGGGGAAGATCGACCGTGCACTTGAGGACTTCTCGCAGACGGTCGGCTTGATCGAAGAACACAAGGCGCTGGACTCCTGGCCGGCCCCAGATGCTATAACCGATCCTGACACCTGCTCTGCGTGCGACCTCCGCTGGGATTGCCAAAGCGACGAAGTGAAGCGGTTCGTGAAGATGCGCTACCCCTGAATAGTCGAGTTCCGAGAAGATAGGGCCATGACCTCGAGACGATGCGGAAGGTGAGAGTTGCTCTCATCCTTTATGATCTTTCAGCAAGCATAGTAGGACGAGATGCGCTACTTCATCCCCGAGTGGGACGACCGGGTAGACCCCGATTACGATTTTCTCTCCGATACGCACTCGGCTGCTCACGATGAGGATGCGCTCGCCAACGACGCCTATATGTGGGACCTCTTCGGTATCGACAGGGTCCCGTTCGACGGCGTCCTCGTCTCCGTGGCCACCTTGCAGAAGGACAAGCGCAAGTACCAGCTGATCCAGGAGAAGGGCATCCACGGGTTCCTGGGTCTCTCCCAGGAGTTTCCGATTATGGCCGACTGCGGAGCGTTCGGGTACATCGGGGAGGAAGTCCCGCCGTACTCGACCTCGGAGATCCTCCGGCTCTACCGCGACCTCGGGTTCAACTACGGCGTCAGTATCGACCACCTTGTCGTGCCGGCCTTCGCGATCCAGAAGGAGCGCCGGATGCAGATCACGCTCGAGAATGGCCTGGCCGCGTTCGACGAGTGGACGGAGAAGTACCGGGACGACTACCAACTGATCGTGGCCGTGCAGGGCGAGACGATCGAGGACTACCTCGGGATGCTCCGCGAGTACCTCGCCCACGGGGCCACCCATATCGCGTTCGGCAGCCTCGTCCGGTCGCCGACGAAGTTCATCCTCGAACTCCTCGACGCCCTCATCGCCGAACTCAAAGTGCTGCCGACCAGGCCCGAATACCTCCACTTCTTCGGCGTCGCCCGGTACGCCATCCTTCCGAAGTTCAAGGAGATCGAGGACCTGGGGGTCGAGGTGGCCTTCGACTCGGCCTCGTTCCTCCGGAGCGCATGGCTGGCCGCGCCCACGACCGAGAAGAACTACATCACCGAGGACGGACGGGGGTACACGGCCATCCGGATCCCTCAGACCCTCAAGGGAGAGCGGAAGAAGGTGCTCGACCAGGAGAAGGTCACCGAGGTCGGCAACCGCTGCCTCTCGCTTCTCCGCAAATATGAACAACGGGATATCGCACTCGAGGCCGTGCTCCCCACGCTGGCCGAGGAGATCGAGGTAACGGGAGAGCGCCCGATCCTTCTCGAGAAGTATCGGCGTCTCCTCGAGGACCGCCCTTGGGAGGAGTGCGGATGCGAGATCTGTGCTCACGCCGGGATCGAGGTCGTCATCTTCCGGGGCAACAACCGGAACCGCCGGCGCGGGTTTCACAACACGCACATCTTCCACAAGGTCTTCAAGAACCCCGACGCCTGGCCCAATTTCACCGACACCAGAAAGATCTCAGCACCCACGGGCTGGATCCGCCCGTTCGACGAATTGCCCGTGATGATTCCGGGCGAGAAGGTCCTGGTCATCACCAGCTGCTGCAAGACAAAGCGGGCATACGATCCCGAGACCTCGATGCCGGCCCGGGACCTGTACCAGGGGACCATCTTCAGAAAGGTCCGGCAGTTTGCCGAGGAGAACAGGTTCGACTATGTGATCGTCTCGGCCAAGTACGGGCTGGTCAACCCGGAGGACGAGATAGCCGGGTACGAACAGATGCTCAAGAGATCGGCCGATGTTGACGCCATTCTGGATCAGGTCACAGAGCGGCTCCGGTCCATCCTCCCCGACTACGATCGCGTCATCGTCATCGCAGGAAGACGATACCGTGAGACGCTGCGGGAGGTGGCCGATGACCGGTTCGGGTATCTCGAGGCCGCTGGGATCGGGGATATGCAGAAGAAACTGAATACGGCCCTCTCGACCCGCGGTCAATGCACGCTGGCGAACGAGTTTTTCCCTGCGAATCAGTGAGATCGCTGGGATTTGCGGATCGATAAAACTAAACTGATGCCGTCGGGCACGATAGACCTGGACGAGACCGTTCCCTTCAGTCTCTACCATACGCTTCACTCGGGGCAGGCCTTCCGCTGGCAGGTCCATGACGGCGTCTGGACGGGGGTCGTCAGGGACACCGTGATTACACTAGCTCAGACGGGGCAGAGGCTTTCGTTCGGTCATACCAACCCTGACCTCATCCGGAACTATTTTCACCTCGACCTGGATCTCGACGCGGTGCTGCGCAGCATCTCGATCGATCCGTACATCACCCACGCCGTCAGGGAAGGCTACGGCCTGAGGATCGTCCGGCAGGACCCGTGGGAGTGCCTGATCAGTTACATCGCCTCGGCCAACATGAAGGCCGTTACCACCAATGCCCGGCTTGAGGTATTGGCCGGGCGGTGGGGAGAGGCCATCCCGTCCGATGAGGGCGAGTTCCATCAGATTCCCGCGCCCGAGGTGGTTGCCGAGATCGGTGTGGCCGCGCTCAGGGTGTGCGGGTTCGGGTACCGTGCGCGACTGATGAAGGCCGCGGCAGAGTACATCATCGATCATTCTGACTGGGAGACCGCAATCGGCGCGATGGACTATCACGCGGCCCATGCAAGGTTAACGGAGATTCCGGGAGTCGGGCCCAAGGTCGCGGACTGCGTCCTGCTGTTCGGGTTCAACAAGTACGAGGCCTTTCCGGTGGATGTCCATATCAGGAAGATCGTTGGCGAGGCATACTTCCAGGGGGAGGGCCGCTCGTGCCAACCTATCGAACGCCAGAACTGCTGTACTCGAGAGTTCGGACGCACGTATTTCGGTGCCTATGCGGGTTACGCGAGTCAATATCTCTTCAACAAGAGATTCCATCGACACTCGAAACTAGCGGTCCGGACACCTTGAACCTCCAGGAATCGGGGACCTCGAAAAATAAAAGAAAGGGTCAGATACCAATGGTCAGGGGCATCCTGATACCATTTCTTATCCTGACCTGGCGCTGGAGGGATAAAGGAAGTTTTCTGTTGAGTTATCCAACTGTTTCTTCGATTCTTGAAATTACATCATCGACTTTGATCTTCATCGGAGAGTTTTTCAATCCCGTTGCCACTTCCGACACCAAATACCAATCACGACCGCTCAGGTTCACGGAACTGTCGAGAATCTCGGAGTTGATATCAAAGATCGATCGGATACGGTCCCTGTCGGTCTTCATCCGCAAATTGCTGATAAAATACGACTTTAACTGGGCCATAATGCTGGTATTCAGATACGTACATCGCTGGGAGGCCATACACAACCCCAAATTGAATTTCCGGCCTTCGCGCGCGAGCCGTTCGATCGATCTCGAGCTCGCAGAGGCCTCGAGGGAGGCAAAGTTATGTGCCTCATCGATCACGAAGAGCAGGCTGTTCTCTGCATTGCCCTTCTTCTGTAAGGCGAATGCGTTCGATATTGCCGTGGATATCAGGTGCTTGGTGTCATCAGAGACATCGCTCATGATGATATGCAGTCGAGTATCCCCATCGATCAACGGCGTCACAAGTTCCCTTGGTTCGATCACCTGAGAGGGCTCAACCCACCGATTTTCGATCTCGGCAATATATTGGCTTAACTCGCGATCCCTGCTCCGAGATTTCTGGTGCAGTAATTGGTAAACTGCATCGTAGAATCGATAGGTGATATCTTTTTCATTATCGATCCGGGCCTTTTCACGCTCTATCAGATCGAATATGACCTGGATCGGAGTAATATCTTTAATATATGTATCGAGATTCGGAACATTTCCTGCGAATATTGCATCCGGATAGCGATCCTCGATATCCTGCTCGATCGTTTGGGCCACAATTTCCGCCTGGGGGAGACGTTTTCTCCCCATGCTTTCGTTGACCAAATTGACGATCTCGGAGGACGTCAGAAGGGGGAGCATGATCTTCAGAACGGGGTCATAATACCCCCTCGCTGAAAAGATATCTATCAGACTCTCTCGATATTTGTCTCGTAGCGGTTCCGGGATGGTGAACCGTTCCAGAAGGGCACTTGGATCTTTCAGCGCGACGATATCGCTCTTTTCCCTGAAGATCAAAGAAGTCTTGTAGTCGTCGTTCTTCTCAATGGCGTACTTATGAATGACGTCCATCAGGAGCGCGGGAAATTCGGGTACGGTGTCGAATACGATGCATCGAAAACCGCCATCGAGCGCCCCGCGGATCAGATTAGAGATCAGGAAACTCTTTCCGGCGCCGGTCGACGCGAATACCCCGATATGGTGTTGAATCAGCGGTTTTGGGGACAACAGAATCTGAACGCTGTCGTTTCCGAGATAATAATCCCCGATCTTAAAAGCCCCGTTCTCAACGGAGAGCCCGCGATTGAACATCTTATCCAGGATGGCGAGTCGCGGACGATTGACGATCGTGCCGATGAGCGGCTTTTCTGTGCTCACTTTGATGCTCTGCTTTTGATCGTCGACAATTTCGTACCCGGCCGGAACGCATCGAACCCTGATTCCGGCAAGACTGATCTTTCCAGGGTTACCTTCAACAAGTTCCCTGTACGCTCGAGATGCAACTTCGATCACCGTTTCGGGGAACGGAACCTTTGTCGGATCGAGATCGGTTAAACCGGAATGGAATACGTCGTAGCTCACGACATTGAAAAGAGAATACCGTTTCTTGGTAGCGATGGACCTGACGTTCTCGAATGCCAGAAACGAACCTTCCCTGATGTGCGAGATGGCCTCTTGGGTATAGGGAAAGAAGATCTCGACGATTGTTGCCGCACCACTGCCGGTTATTCTGATAACCCGTCCTTCTATCCTAAATGACTCGATTACTGATTCCATCACGTGAACCCCCTCTTGAGATCGCCGTATCCGATCTCTTGCCCGTACACCCGGCTCGTCGCTTTGAGCCGCGGTCGAATGTAATCGAAGTTCGATTTCGCAAATCTGTGTGCCAATGCGAGGGGAAGCGGATACCACAATGCCTCCGGAAAGGCGCCAGTACACATACCTTTCAAGAGACCGAAGATCCGGTCCTGTTTGCTATTACCTTTAACCGGCAGGAGATAGATGGTCTTGCCATTCGGGAGATCCAATAACGGCGGGTTCTCTCCGGCTAATACCAACCGCTCGACGGCAAATACGAAGCCTCCCTTAAGAGGTAATCCAAAACTCATATACGACCGCACGATCCTTTTCGGCGGGGCAATCCCACCTCCGCCCAGTTCTTTCACCTTTCCGGACTCATCGACCATCAGCGTCATCAGCGCCGTGTCGTATTCGCGTGTGCAGACAAGTTTTTGATACGGTGCTATCCAGTGCTCGAGTACTTTGCAATCGTCGAGTTGAGCGAAGATTTTGCGGATTTTGGTCGTATCCATCCCATTTAATGCGAAGTGCGTGATCAGAAATCTCAGGAACGAGCAATCGTTGGTCGTCTTGATGACGCCGACCAAATCGATCTTCCGTTCCGAGCACAATGAGAAGAGATACTCCATCCCGATACGACAGACGAACATCAGTTCGTCCGAGGAGACGTATCGATCGCCAAATCGCAGGGGGTCGGGATGGGTCTCCTCGAACAGCCGACGAGTGACCGTCTCGAAGAGTTCGAATAACTGATCCAGATCCTTCGGCTTATTCAAAGACTTCCTGCCATATTCGTGAAAGATACTGTTGGGGGGCAACTTCGTTCGCGTATGGGCGAGTGTTCCGCAAAGAGGTCTGTCCAGAAGGATGACGTCGACATCGGATTGCGCATATCTTATCGCGATGTAGATCTCGGCCAACAGCATCAGGAGGTTCGTGATGACCCCCGCACTCTCCGTGATGTAATCGTCGCCGGACGTGACAATTTTGTACGGCAATGATACGATGCCGAACGCGCACCCGTGATCGATGTTCGTGACGTCAACCCTCCCGTCGAACTCACCTTTGACGGCAAACGCCCCGGCAAAGATGCGAGCATGAGTCTGTCCCTCGATGATGTCGCGCGTCCCGTCAATGGCGACGTACCTGGTCAAAGATGAGGGCGGAACATACGCTTCATCGGGATCGACGAGGCGGAGGTGCTCCTCGAGCTGCGTCCCGATCTCGTGTATCAGTTTGAAGCACTCGGATCGATTTTTGGCGAACAACTCTTCCGAATCACGGATGATGACACCCATCCGAGTAGTATCGTACGCATCAGAGGGAAGCGTCTCGTTCACAAGAATGGATTCGACTTCTATCGCATAAAACAACCACCGCTGACTTTTATAGATTCCCGGCACATCGTTTCTCATGGTGACTGGCGGGAAGCCTTCTCATACCGATCCGAACCCCTTCAAAAAGTTGAATTTAAAGGCCAATCCTTTCGAACCGCAGGGAGAATATCTCGATAGCGTCTCCTCGATCGATTCGGGCCTGAGGGTCAATGAGCTCAAACAGTGCAACGAGATCATCAGGATGGCCCGGACCGGGGGGAAGTTGATCGCGGCCGTCGTACGAGGAGAGCCCGGATCCGGCAAGACCGCCCTTGCCAATAAACTGATGAAGTCCGCCCGGACGCATCCCCAGACCAAGCATATCTATGTAAAAATGGAGAGCGGCTCCTACGACGACCCGTTCTTCATACTCTCCCTCATCGTCGATCAACTGGATATCGCCACGAGCAAACTCAACCAGACAAAAGTCGACCGTTGTCTTGCCGAGGCCGCCGATTTCGCGTTCAACGGATTGGAGATTCAGAACTCGGAAGCAGGCGATCTCAGAAAAGCGCGACATCTGATGAGCAAATGGTATGGGTACATTAATGCCCTTACGAGCGTCGGCGAGCACGACTGTGTCGTGATCCACATGGACGAGGTCGAGGACCGATGGGCGGCCTTGTCCATGACGACACCGGAACTCGAGAAAGATCTCAAATATCTTAGGGATTTATTGGGATTCGTCCAGGAAGGAACAGTAGGTCAGACCTTTCCTGTCGCATTATTCCTCTACATGACCGAGGCCAGCTACCAGCACATTGGCGGAGTGAACAATGCGCTCAAAACCCGCCTCGAAAGAACCATCTACCTCGCTCCCTTCACGGAAAAGGACGCTCTCGAGTTCGCGAGAACACGCCTGGAACAAAACCGGATCCATACGACGAACGTCGGGACCTACGATCCGTTCACGGAAGACGGAATTTTACGCCTGATCAAGAACTCCAACGACGAAGACGGACGCTTCTCCTGGAGGAAATTCATCATCAACAGTCACGATATTCTGTACGCAAACACGCTCTCCGGAGGCAATATCGATCAGCATAAAGTCAACGAATGGATTAGCACCCGGACTATCGAGCCCCCTAAACCAAAACGTCGCGGAACCGAACCCACGAAGGATAGGTTACAGGACATCGACTTTACCAAACAGGGGCGGGTACGGGCAGACAAACTAATCGCAGATGGATTCTTCGAAAACCCGGACTTCCAGCTCGAACTCGCCATCGATAACATCCCAAGGATCCTTCAGGCCTCTTTCGGTTATTTCACGACGGAGAAAAACGCGAAACTGGCATTTTCAATCACTGGAGAGGATGCACGGATCCTGATATCATTGAAAAAACCGACGGAGCCCAGAAGCAAGTCCGATATATTCTGTCTCATCGTCAGCAATACCGCGAAGGGATCACCAGCGAGTAACGAATCCGAGTTCGTGCTGACATTACCCAACTCGCCGGAAATGATGATGCGTTACGCATTATTTGATTCGACGTGGATATCGCGGGGGGATATTGACAAGGCAAAGGGGGAGATCTCCAAACCGGTTGAGGAGCTGATCGAAAAATTAACCCGATTCTTCGAGAACCACCGCAATACTCATTATATTCCCCAACTGTTCGGAAAAAAATACAAAACTGACGAAGATTTTGAAAAGCTGATCGAGACCCTTTACAACCTGACAAAGTACGATACGAGAAATTCGGAAACCGGGCTGATGGGGGACTGGGGGTTCTTCGACGGTGCAGGATTCCGTATTCCCGAATGGTATTATCAGATACTCAATGAGGCGACATTCGATCCGAAGAAGCTCTGGGAAGAGCAGTTTTATTTCAACAATTCGCAGAAACCGGTCGAGGTCGCCATCGAATTATTAAAGAGACTCGATATTACCGACGGGCTGAAATTACGGCAGTTCGAGGAGAGAAAGATCAAACTGATCAGGGATATCGAAGATGAATGCAATACCATCCTCACCATAAACAAGACGTTGACAGAGGAGATCGGAGCGGAGCACGCCCAGGATGCGATAAATAAAAATACGATGTTTTATGGCCAGCTCAGCAATATCAAGAACACCGCTGTTACCTTAGAACCGGTGGACAACGTTTTTACGAATTTCCTCAATCTCTATCAGTCACGAAAAGATTTCAGAAACGTGCAGGAGACGGCGGGTCGATTTAACTCGACAATACGCGAGGTATCGTCTCAATACGAGATCAGAAAGAGATCGATTGAAACTGCAAAAAGCAAACTGTCGAAGTTAAAATTCAAGAATCCAAAACTGGCGAATCGACTCGAAGACGAACTGCGTGATATAAAAAAGGTATTCCAAAGACCGGATAAGCTCGAATACCTGGGTTCTTCGAAATGGCAGTTTGAACAGCTTATGACTACCGTAAGCCAATTCGCATTCTCAGCGACCCAGAAAGCAGATGATATCAGTAAATTCAGAATTGGCCAGCTGGAGGAAGCCATCGGGCGAGGAATCCTCGACTACGATGGCGAAAAGTTGAGAAAATTCTGGCGATTCGTTAACGAGAGTGACGACCTGGAGAAGATCGAGCCGAAATTTTTAGAGCTGCGCAACCAGTATGCCGCCCTCGGGGAATTGGCAGTGCAACACAAAGACAAATTGTATATAAAATATTCCGACGGGAAGAAGCTGTTACAGACGTGCGAAAAGTACCTGTCTGAGAAGCATTTGAAGAAGATCTCCAGTGTTATTCGTTCGATGGAGGAAAAGATCAATCAAGCGAAGCAACTGATCACCGAGGGCGAACTCATAAAAGTGTTCGATATCTCTGTCGACTCGGCGTTCGAGTCGCTGGCCCCGACATTAAAAACGCTCTTCAAACAGGATAAGGTCTATAGCCTCGATTCCCTGACCGCGGAATTCGGGCTCGATACGAGAAAGGCAAGAGAGTTTGCGAATTTCCTGGAAGAGAATGGGGTGCTGGTCGCTTCCTTCCGCCTGGTGCCATGACCGAACGCAAGCGAAAATCCGAGATCTCCAAGCACCCTCTCTCGAGGACCAGCATGTCGACCTGCTGCCATATCCTTGAGATCCTCGCAGAGCGGGAATCGATGGGGAAAGTCCCGGTGGTCTCTCTAGAGGAGGTACTCGCAGATTACAATAACAAGCGTATCGAGCTCGGAAAAAGAACGAGTAAAGAGCCGCACTTTAAAAACCAGATCAATTTCCTCAAAACCCTCGGGTTCATCGATAATTCTTCCTTAACCGAGACTGGGCGAAGAATCGCCTCGCACTGTGCTGGCGGAAGTCACGATCTATACGTCTCGATTATCTTTTTTAGAGAGATCTATCGAAGAGTTCCGACGTTCAGAGATCTGATAGCCAAGATTAGAGAGGGCAGATACAGCAGTGTTGCCGAAAGCATCGAAGATAGTGCACGATCCCACGGATTCAATGACACGCTCAAGGATCATTTACGCAAATGGATTGAAGAGCTGGATATGATAAGTACGGAGGGGGGCACCATAAGGATCAACCGATTCTTTGAGTCGAAAGCCCTCGAGTCGGTTTCAATAAACGATGTGTTGCAGTTCATCGATGCATTTAAAGACGAATGGGATTCTATCCAGGAATCCAACTTATACTCGGACCTCGATAAAGAGGTGTTCTGCGGGACTCAATCCGTGGCAACGATGAGGAAAGTCATCGATAAACTGGCGGAGAAGGGTTACATTACAATAAATCATGGCAAGTATAACACGAACTTCATATTGCGCAATAAATTGAATCCTGCACGGGATATATCCATTCAGCACTTTCTGAATAGTAATTAGGGAAAAACGGCCACTCCCATTTTCCTTTTTTTGACTTGAATAAACAGGGATTCCTACTGATATTCGTGGTCTGCGCCCTGAGATTCTAGGCTTGACAGAAGGCAAGGGATGGGTTGGATTTTTTGTGCTCGAAGCCGTTGTACGCCGTCAGCCTTCGCGGACCTCGCGGATCAGCTCCTTGAGTAACGCGCGCCCGCGCGGAGATTCGAAGAAGGTCACGATCGGCTCGGGACCGATCACCTCGCCGTCGATCGGGATCTGCTCGAGCTGGAACGTCAGCAAGATCGCGTGGTTCACGAAATCGCTCGTGTTCCGGTAGGTTTTCTGGCGGACGAGTTCGGCGATCGCGGCCTTGATCCGGGGGTTGGTGCGGAAGGTGATCTGATCCTCAGGCATTGTAGTGCGTTAGAATTTGAGAATATTAAGTTTTTCTTTTTGTGCGAAAGGTTGAACCGTTTAACCGAAATTAGTATACTTGTGGTCATTATGACCCGCATGTTTGAACCTGAACCAAATTTCCGCCCGAAGGCGCTTCAGTGGCCATTATCCGGGGTAGCGTTTCAGAAGTGCTGTAATTTCCCTCGGGTCCTGTCTCCCTGGATCTCCATCACTCGTCCATCAGCAAATACCTTTTCCCGGTGATCCACTCCTCGTTGATGTCCTTGAGAATCGATCCGGCGAGTCGCAACAA
>JAKPPV010000027.1 GCA_029547145.1 Methanobacteriota archaeon | reverse complement strand
AGCCCCTTCTCGACATGGTGGAGGTCGGGATCGGAGACCATCGGGTTCTCGCCCATGATGTACATCGCCTTCAGCTTCCCGGGCTCGTCGGCGAGCACGTTGATCATCTCGGTGACCGTGTAGCCCACCCGACCTTCGGCGATGTCCTCGACGCCCCAGGCATCCTGCATCTTCTTCCGGATGTCGGGGTTCGCAACCTGCTGGTACCCCGAATAGACGTTGGGGAGCGCTCCCATGTCACAGGCGCCCTGGACGTTGTTCTGGCCGCGAAGGGCACAGACGCCCGTACCGGGACGCCCGAGGTTCCCGGTCAGCATCTGGATGTTACCGACCGACTTGACGTTGTCCACGCCGACGGTGTGCTGGGTGATACCCATCGAGTAGAGGATGTTCGCCGCCTTCGCCCTGCCGTACAGGTCGGCCGCGGCCTTGATCGTCTCCGCAGGGACGCCGGTGATCTTCGCCACGTTCTCGAGGGAGTACGTGTCCTTCATCACGACCTCCTTGAGCTTGTCGAAGTCCTTTGTCCGCTTCTCGACAAACTCCTTGTCGTAGAGGTCGTTCTTGATGATGTACTGCATCATCCCGTTGAACAGTGCGACATCCGTGCCCGAGTAGAAGGGCATGTAGATGTCGGCGAGCTTCGCCGTCGGCGTCAACCTCGGGTCGGCAACGATCACCTTGGCACCCCTCTTCTTCGCCTGCATGATCCTCCGTCCGATCAGGGGGTGCTGCTCGAGCGTGTTCGATCCGATGACGAAGACCACGTCTGCATCCGCAATGTCCTTGATCGACTGGGTCATCGCCCCGGAACCGAAGATCGCGGCGAGACCGGCGACCGTCGAGGCATGGCAGAGACGGGCGCAGTGGTCGACGTTCGGTGTCTTCATCACCACGCGGGCGAACTTCTGCATCAGGTAGTTCTCCTCGTTCGAGACGCGGGCGGATGCAAGGGCCGCGAGCTCATCGGGCTTGTACTGCTTCAACTTTGTTGCGATGAGATCGTATGCCTCATCCCAGCTCGCCTCGACGAACTTGCCATCCTTCTTGATCAGGGGAGTGGTGAGCCGGTCCTCGGCGTTGACGAACTCCCAGGCATAGTTGCCCTTCGGGCAGACCTTGCCCTCGTTGACCGGGTTCCGGTGCCAGGGTGCGACACCCGTGACCTTGCCGTCCTTGACGACCAGGTTGAACCCGCATCCCGTGCCGCAATACGGGCACGTCGTGGGTACGTATTTCATCTCCATAGAGAGTCCTCGGACACCTGAACGTCTGCACGTTACACTATTTAACCGTACTGATTTCGCTCTGCAAAATTGATGGTTATCGGTGGATCACACGAGTGCAGGCCCCGGCGTCGTACCCCAATGTTTATATATGGCGATATTCCCACCTTCTGGAGCGCAGAGATCCGCATGACGCGTCCTGTACCGGTTGCACCCATGGTGGTCGATATGGTCCGGGCAGGGATCATCGCACAGGAGGGTGCTGTCTACGACACCCTCGATCGATGCCCGTGGTGCGGAGGGCCTGTCAGGCCGTACGATCTTCGCCCAAAAAGGTTCGCGACGCTCTGCGAACCGGATGGAAGGCGCGATATCTGGGTCCGGGTGAAGCGGTTCCGGTGCGGCGACTGCAAAAAGCTCTGTTATGCCGACTCGCCTTTCTATCCCGGTACCCGCCATGGGGGACCCGTGGTCGAGCTGGCATCCGTCCTCGCCGGGCAGATGCCCCCGGGGCAGGTGGTCCGGACGCTCTTCCGGCTCGGCATCCACCTCGACCGTGCCACGATCCGGTGCTATTCACGTCTCCCGCTTCCGCCGATCGCGACCGTTCATCTCTTCGGTCTTCCGGTGCCGGTCTCGATCCTCGGGCTCTCGATCGGCAGGGTCTCCTCGCTGCTGTCGCGCACGGATCGGTCGGTCGATGAACGGAAACCGCCTTCAGGAGCGACGGTTCAGCAGGGGGAGAAGGGGGAGAACGAATACCAGAAAGAAGAAGGGCACCCCCCGAAGCATGAACAGTGCACTGAGCAGGAGCGATACGGCGAGCAGTCCTGCTGACAGGCTCCAGCGGTTCATCGTCCCTCTCCGTCGAGTGCGAGTTGCCGGACAGCGTGCGCCGGAAGGGTGTCCGCCAGGGGGCCCATTCGGACGGAGAGGTCTTCAGCCCCGAGGATGGGCGCGAAGGTGGAGGCACCGATTCCGGCAACGAGGACGTCCCGTGCATGGAACCGGCGAAGGACGGCATTTACGGCTTCCGTCACCATCCTTCGCTGGACATGCCAGACCTGTTCCGCGATCGAAGTGGTTGTCGGCTCCCCGAGCTCCCCGAGGTCGGCGCAGACGACCCGTGCAAGCCTCCTGAGGGCCCCCTCCCGTGTTGCAGGTCCCCCGTCCGGGGTCTCGGTGGTGTAATCGCCGGGTCCGATGTGTCCGAGCACGAGGTGGACGTCACCGGACTGGGCGAAGTGCTCCGACGCGACCGGTGTCCGCCGACCGTGCACCTCGACGGCGTGGATGATGGCAGGCACCGTCGTCCTGAGCATCCCGGTGTAGAGAAGGTAGCCCTCCTGGAGGCGTGAGAGGTCGGTCAGTCCGTACAGGCCCTTCGGATCGGCGAGCGGAATGATGTCGGTCGTTGTCGAGCCGATGTCAAGCAGGACCGAGTGCGGATCCGTTCGTCCGAGCCAGACGGCGGATGCGAGCCAGTTTGCCGCTGCGAGCACCGGCGTCGGTCCGGAGTGGAACTGTCCGTCGGTCCCGTAGAACCGTGCGCCGGGAAAGACGGACCGGACCTGCTCCACGATGAACCGGATCCCCTCCTCCTTCGAAACGAACGAGTCGGCGAGCTCTCCGGACATCACCACCGCTGCCTGATCGCCCGCAAAGGGACGGAGGAGGTCCACGATCGGTGCCCCCTTCCAGAGCGGGCAGTACTGAATCGCGCTGCCTGACTCCGTCACGACCTTCAGGTTCGCCCCCCCGACATCGATCCCGATCACAACCGGGTCACCGTCCCGTCGGTGCCATACCGGACGCGGCCCGTGAGATGGATCTGGGGCAGTTTCAGTCCCTTCGATGCGCGGACCAGGATGTCGGCTACCTCCTCCTGCATGACGGCGGCGATGCCGACCAGGGAGGTGGTGACCCGGGGGTTCACGTCGACGAGATAGGGACGATCCCCGAGCACGAGGTCGACTCCGGCATACCCCTGGCATCCGAGTACCACGATCGCCCTTCGCGCCAGGTCGATGCATTCATCCCGGCGGGGGTGTTCGATCGGGGTCTCGCCTCCATGGTAATGGAACCGTCCCTCCTGGTCGATCTCGATCTCCTGCCGGTTCAGGGCGAGGGCGAGCGGAGGCTCGCCGGACCAGTACTCGCAGGCATCTCCGACGACGCGAGTCCCGACGAGCGAGACCGACAGGTGCTCCCCTTCGATGTACGCCTGCCCGAACTCGCCCTCCGACGCAGGGCCGTCGGACAGGCGGACTCCGAGCGAACCGTACCCCCGGACGGGCTTGATCACCCGTCGCCCGTCCCGGAGCTCGGGGGGCACCGGCAGACCGTGTCTGGCCAGTATCGCGGCCGAACGTTGTTTGTTCGCCGCCACCGCGACGTTCATAGACCCGCACCCGACGTTGTGACAGACCTGCTCAAGGGTCCGGGTGAACCCGCTCAGCAGATGGTCCGGCGCGACGACCAGCCCGACATCGCAGGACGGGCCGAGACGCCGGATCTCCGCGTCCAGGTCCGCGGTGACGGGCTGAACCACCTCGTACCCGCAGGATTCGAAGCTCCTCTTCAGGACCTCACGCATCGCCGCTCCTTCTCGAGCGATCCCCGGATCACCTGTAAGGGACGCGTACTCGGCAAGAAACGCCTTCATCCAGCATCCGTGATCGGTCATCGTAGATGAAACCCTCGCAAAAATCCTCGCCTGGAACAGCGATCCCTTTTTGCTGTCCGGGTCCCACCAGTAGTGCGATGAGGCCCCGTGTCCTTCTGACGAACGACGACGGAGTCAACTCGATCGGGCTCTGGGCCGCCTACGAGGCACTCGCACCGATCGCGGATGTGACCGTGGTGGCCCCTGCAACCCAGCAGTCGGCGGTCGGCCGATCGATCTCGATCTTCGAGCCGTTACGGGTCGATGCGATCCTCCACGAGGGTGTCGAGGCACATGCCGTGGCAGGTAAGCCGACGGATGCCGTGATCATCGGGCTCTTTGCATTGCAGGTTCAGCCGGACCTGATCGTCTCGGGGATCAATATCGGAGAGAACCTCTCGTTCGAATCCGTCATGACGTCGGGTACCGTTGGCGCCGCCCTCGAGGGGGCGAACCACGGCGTGCCGGGTGTTGCGTTCTCGCTCCAGGTGGAGGACCAGGGTGACAAGTTCGGTGACCCGCGGCGGTCGGTCCAGTCGTTCGTCGAGGCAGGATACGTGGTCCGTGACAGCTGCGAACGGATCTTCTCCCGGGGGTATCCGGATGGGGCAGACGTGATCAACATCAACATCCCCGCCCGGTGGACGGGCGGATACGAGATCACCCGCCTCGCCCCCAAACTCTTCGCCACGGGTGTCGAACGCCGACTCGACCCGAGGGGCCGGCCCTACTTCTGGATCGACGGTCCGATCATCGACTCGGCGGAGCCCGGGACCGATGTCGCCGCGATCCGGGAGGGGCGGGTCTCGGTCACGCCGCTCACGCTCGACCTGACGGCGCCGGGCGCCGCAGGGCCGCTCACCGCCCTCTTTCGGTCCTAGCAGGAGAGGCTTATGCCCTCGCGGGAAGCACCCTGATCCATGAGCGACGAGGCACCGAAGAGGTTTGCCGGGTACGCAGCGGCCGACCTGGTCGATTCGGGAATGGTGGTCGGGCTCGGAACCGGCTCGACGGTTCGCTATGCCATGGAGCGGCTCGCGGAGAGGATGCGGCAGGGACTCACCTGCGTGGGCGTCCCCACATCGCATCAGACGGCGATGCGTGCACGTGCGCTCGGTATCCCCCTTGCATCCCTGAACGACGCCCCGCGGCTGGGGATCGCGATCGACGGTGCCGACCAGGTCGATCCCGCGCTGCGGCTCATCAAGGGCCGGGGAGCGGCCCTCACGCGTGAGAAGTGCGTTGCTGCCGCTGCTGACCGGCTGGTGATCGTGGTGGATGAGGGAAAACTCGCCGAACGACTCGCGGTGCAGGTTCCGATCGAGGTCCTGCCGTTCGCCTGCGCCACGGTGACTGCCCGGCTCGCCCGCATGGGGGGTTCTGGCCGGGTGAGGGAGGGAACGGCCAAGGATGGCCCGGTGGTGACAGACAACGGTGGACTGGTGATCGACTGGTCGTTCGGGCCGATCGACGACCCGGAGCGACTCGAGTCTGAGATCGAGCGCATCCCCGGGGTGGTGACTGCCGGTATATTCTCGGGGTTCGGAAAAAAGACGACGGTGATTGTAGGAGACGACGCGGGGTACCGCGTCCTTACCCGTTGACTGCCAGATCCTCGCTATCGGTCGTGATCAGGCGAAGACGCTGCATGATGAACTGCTGCTTCTCCACCTCCCTCCGCTTCTCTTCCTCGATCGCGTCGACGATCTCACTGATCGGACGGGAGAGCCGGTAGATCTTGACGGGGCGTCCTTTTGACTCCGCCTTGGACTCCCTGCTCTCGACCCAGTTCTCCTTGATCAGACGGTGCATCGCGATCGAGACTTCGGGCTGTCGCAGGTCGGTCCCCCGCTCGATCTCACGCGATGTCGCCTCGGGGATTGAGGCAAGGTAGACGAGCACCTTTGCGATGTTCCTCTTGATCCCCAGGCTGATGAGAAGTCCAGCGAACTCCTCCTCCTTCTGGGTGAAGACCATGATCTTTTCGGGCCGCATGAATAATCTCCGATATATATTCGTCCTAATTCTTGATTATCAAATAAAATAAACCTATCCCTTGCAGCCATCACCAGCGGGCAAGGTCCTTGATCACCTCGAAGACCTCTGCGTACTTGACGTTGATCCTGAATCCATGATACATCGCTCTCCCCTTGATCCCCTCGAGCCACCAGGGTCCGTACGTATCGAGCTGGGTGCGATGCTTCATGATCGAGTCCAGTTTCGGGCCGATCGTATCGGAAATATCCACGTAGTACTGGCCATGGAACGGGTTGGGTGCAATTCCGCCTGGGATGGTCTGCTCGTACATGTAGACCGAGCAGTCATTCTTCCGGGTGGTTGCGATCACCGCGTTGGTGACGGCGGCATGGTCCTGGTGGGAGTCTTTGTTCGAATGGGTGTAGACGACGTCCGGGGCGAAGTCGTTGAAGACGGTATCGAACCGACGCACGATCTCGCGGGAGAAGACGAGCTCGTCGGGAACGATATCCATCACCACCAGGCGGGCGCCGAGCACCTCTGCCGCCTCTTTCGCCTCGCATATCCGGCTCTCCTTCCGGTTCGGGACGGTCGCGATCACCATCAGGACTTCGTGTCCCCTGCTCGTGTACCGGGCGATCGTGCCGCCCATACCGATCTCGAGGTCGTCCGGATGGGCTCCGAATGCAAGCACTCTCATGCGAAAAAAACCCCTTCGCGGCCCCGGTATCATCAGCGAGACCGGGTCCGCTCTCTCAACACAGTTTGGGCCGCGGGCGCGATAAAGCTCACCATGGGTGGAACCGGCCCTGTTCCTTCCCGGACAACGGGATTATTTATACATTTTTTGACCAATAGTGATGAAACAACACAGGGAGAACCGGGACGTGCCGATCACATCGCGAAAGGAGTACGAGTTCTATCTGGAAGCTGACAGGCTCTCACTCGAGATACCCCGCCGGCGTCCGCGACTCTTCGGGGATGAGATCTGGAAGTTCCAGCGTCTGCTCCGGACCATGGAGTACACCCTGAACTGCCGTCGATCGTTGCTGTGGAGACCGTACCTGAGCTTTCTCTCGATCCGTTTCCATCGGATGAGCATGCGTCTCGGATACACGATCCCTCCGAACGTCTTCGGCCCGGGACTGGCGATCGCCCACCGGGGGACGATCGTGGTGAACTCGTGTGCCCGTGTGGGGGCGAACTGCCGTCTCCACGTCGGCGTCAATATCGGTACCTCGGCCGGTACCGAGAGGGTGGCGCCCACGATCGGGGATAACGTCTACATCGGGCCCGGTGCGATCATCTTCGGTCGGATACAGATCGCGGACGGGGTGGCGATCGGGGCGAACTCGGTTGTGAACCGGTCCTTCACAGACCCCTTCATCACCATCGCCGGAGCCCCCGCACGCAAGATCAGCGACCACGGCACGGAAGGGCTTGTAATTCGCGGTACCGAGATGGCAGGGCAGGACCGTGGTGGGTGAAGAACCCCCGGCGGGATCCGAGAACCCGGCGGCAGAGCGGACGTCTTTGTCCGCCGGAGGGGCCCCCGGGCGGAAGGGCTTCGCCGGTGACGTGCTCACGCTCGTAACCGGGACCACCCTCGCGCAGGTGCTGGTGGTCCTGGCATCGCCGGTACTGACCCGCCTCTTTTCTCCCGCCGACTTCGGCCTGCTCGCGATCTTCACCTCGATCACAAAGGTTCTCAGCACGATCGCCTGTCTCCGGTACGAGTTTGCGATCATGCTCCCGGAGGAGGAGAGGGATGCTGTGAACCTGCTCGCCCTCTGCATCACCATTGTGACCGGGATCTCGCTCATCTGTCTGCCATTGTTCATCGTCTTCGAACCCGTGATCGTCGCTGCACTGAATGCCCCCGGTCTCGCCGGTCACCTCTGGCTGGTCTCCCCCTTCGTCTTCGTCTCCGGTCTCTTCGTCGCTCTCAACTACTGGAACTCCCGTTCACGCCTGTACGGTCGTCTCTCGGTGGCACGGGTCGTCTCTGCGGTGGCAACGACAGGAGGCCAGCTCGGAGCCGGGCTGGGAGGTATTGCCACGGGCGGCGCGCTGATCGGCGCGAACACCCTCGGGCAGGGGGTTGCTACCGGGATCCTGGCCGCACAGATCTACCGGGACGACTACCGGCGGCTCACCCGCCGGGTATCGCTTCACCGGATGAAGGGGCTGCTCGTCCGTTATAAAAAGTTCCCGCTCTTCGAGTCATGGTCGGGTCTGCTGAACGTCACCTCGTGGCAGCTCCCGTCCCTCCTTCTTCCGGTCTACTTCTCTCCGGTCCAGGCAGGTTATTACTCGCTCGCGTTTCGCCTGATCATGATGCCGATGGACCTGGTGGGGGGTGCCATACAGCAGGTCTTCTTCCAGCGGGCTGCCAGTGCGAAACACGAGGGTCACCTGGCTGAGCTCACCGAGTCGGTATTCACGGTACTCCTCAAGATCGTGCTCTTTCCAATGCTCACCGTCTCGATGATCGGCGAGGAACTCTTTGCCTTCGTGTTCGGTTCAGCCTGGGCGGAGGCGGGCTTCTACACCCAGCTCCTATCGATCTGGGCCGTCCTCTGGTTCATCTCGTCCCCGCTCTCGACCATCTACATGATCCAGGAGAGACAGGGGTTCGGCCTCAGGATCAACCTGGCGAACTTCCTGAGCCGGCTCATCGCGCTCGTCGCAGGCGGGCTCCTGGCCTCTCCACGCCTTGCCATCCTCTTCTTTGCGCTCGCCGGGATCGGAGTCTACGGGTACCTCTGCATCCGCCTGCTGAGCTACTCGGGGATCCCGGCCCGTCGCACCATCGGGATCATCGCCTCCGGCGTGATCCAGTTCCTCCCTCTCGGTCTCCTGCTCGTCGGTCTCAAAATCGTCGGAACGCCGGCGATTCTTCACCTTTCGATCGGCATCGCCGCCTGTGGCCTCTACTTCCTCCACCTCGTCCGATCGGACAGCCAGTTCCGGGCAGTGCTCGCCGGACTCGGTCGGCCCGGGGTACGATGACAGCCTCTCCCGCGGCGATCCTCCCGCTCCCGCGAGGTTGCATGCCATGGAACCACGACCCGTGTGTGCACGTTTCGAACGATGAGGATGACTGCCATCCCTGGAATGAAAAGGCGCGTCCAAAGGACCGGCCGGCTGAGAGAGCGATGCAGAAAAGAACAGTAGCGAGGGATGGATTTGAACCATCGGTCTACGGGTTATGAGCCCGTCGGGATCTCCTGACTACCCTACCTCGCTTCGGGGGATTACATCATTCGTTCTTCCTTATATTATAGGTATCCCCCCAAAGCAACCTGTCCATTCTGATGCGGCCAGCAACCATAAATACTGCGAGGCGAGGTTCTGGTACATGGACGATGAACTGACCCGTCTCCGCGAGAAGCGGCTTAGGGAGCTAGTCGCCGCGCAGAAGAGACCGCCAGGTGGAGAGGTGCTGACCGCGACCCGCGGCAACTTCTCCTCCCTCGTCTCGACCTGGCCGTACCTGGTGGTCGACTGCTGGGCCCCCTGGTGCGGCCCCTGCCGACGTGTGGGTCCCGTGATTGAGGCCCTCGCCGGAGAATTCTCCGGTAAAATTGCGTTTGCAAAACTGAACACCGATGAACACCCACAGGTGGCGGCCCGATACGGTATCTCGGCGATCCCGACACTCCTCCTCTTCCGCTCAGGGTCGCTGGCCGGGCGGATCACGGGGGCATATCCGATCGACCCGTTGCGTCAGGAGATCCTGAGGATCTTCCAGATCCATTAAAAAAGGATCAGGGATCGACCTCTGCGCCACGCACCGGGGCGCTGCTGGAGACCCGGATCGCCTGGACCGCCAGGATCACCAGGGTGGACAGGGGGAGTGCGATCACCAGGGGGTCGATCGTCGTCCACGGGGCTCCAAGCAGGGTCGGTGCACCGAAGAGGGCCTGGGAAAGACCGATCGGTTTCGCTTCCGCTGCATGGACGAAGAGTGTCCAGAGCAGCCAGGTGGTCGCACCCGCGATGAAACTCGCCTTTGCTGCGAGCGGTTCGGGGCGCTTTGAAAGGACGGCGACGGCAAAGATCGGCAGGAACGCCGAGGCGCAGAGGCCCATGAACATCGCAGTTGCCCGGGCAATGATCGATTCTGGCATCAGGAAGGCCAGAGCGACCGATACGACCATCATGACCAGGCAGCCGATCTGGTTTCCCCTGACCGAGTGCGAGCAGGTCCGCCCCCGGCTCCAGACATCGCAGATCAGCGCGGAGCCCATCGCGTGGAAGAGCGAGGCAAGGGTCGACATCGCGGCGGAGAGGAGGGTGAGCATGAAGATCACCACGAAGAGGTCCGGCATCGCCTGGTTGATGAAGAGTGGTATCACCGCGTCGACATTCCCACCAGCGGCGGCGACTGCCGTCTGGCCCGAAGTCTGCTGGAACCAGACGTTCGTCAGCGCGCCGACCGTAAATGCCACGCCGGTCATCATCAGCAGGAATGGCCCGCCCACCGCCACCGCCCTGTTCAGTGTCCGGTCGTTTCTGGCGCACATGAACCGGACGACGAGTTGGGGCTGGGCAAGGACACCGATCCCGACCCCGAGCACGAGGGTCGTGACGAGCGTGAACCAGATCGGGGAACCGAGCGCAGGCATCGACGTCCAGCCGAGGTGCCCCTGCGCCGCGAGCGCCGGTGGCACGAGCGGGGTCATTGCATCGAGTGCCCGGTGGGCCGTCTCGATCCCTCCGAGATAGATGTACGTGAGCACCACGAGGATCGACATTCCTACCAGCATGACGAAGCCCTGGAACGCATCGGTATACATGACGGCGATCAGACCGCCGTAAATCACGTAGAGCGCCACGATGGCGGCGAATGCCAGCAGGGCGGTCGCGTACGGCACACCGATCGTCGCCTCGATGAAACGGGCGCCCCCGATCAGGATCGCGGACGTGTAGAGCGGCATCCCGGCAAGGATCACGACCCCGGTGCCGTACTGCATGAAGGGGGAACGGTAGCACTTGCCCATCAGGTCCGGAAACGTGACGGCGCCGAGCCTCTGGCCGATCATCCGGGTTCTCCGGCCGAAGACCACGAAGGCGATCAGGACGCCGGCCCCGATATTCAGGACGGTCAGCCAGATCAACCCCATCCCGAGGTTTGCAGCCACCCCCCCGAACCCGACGATGGCCGACGTCGATATGAAGGTCGCCCCGTACGAGAGCGCGATGATCACCGGGTGACTGTCTCTTCCTGCGAGGAGGAAGTCCTCCGCTGTCTTGGTGCGCCGGTACCCGAGGTACCCGAGCAGCATCGTGACAGCAAGGTATACGGCAGTCGCGGCGGCGAGGACGACGACGTCAACCGTCACGACCATCACCTGCATTCCGACTGGCGATCCCGTACACGATACACGCGAGCGTAAAGCCGATCGCAAGGCCATAGCCAAGCACGATCTGGATGTCATTGATCCCGAACATGGTCTGATCACCGGTTGCGGTGGAGAAGGATACCCGGGGGTGTCGTGCGGAACGATACAGGGGGAACCGGCAAACCTGCGGTTCCCCTACCTAAACGTAAAGAAGATGATCGTGGTGATAGATGCGTGGTCGAAGAGGTCTCTTCCGTGCACCATCCCGGTACCCTGTCCTGATTCTCTGTTGCTCCAGTTGATAAAGTTTATTTTTTCTGTCCGATGTTCATGCCGTCTTTTGGCCCTCCCGTCCGTTGATGGGAGGGTGCATCGGACCGTACACCCTCATCAGGGATCGCAGCCTAACCACTTCTGATGCCCGGCGCGTACGATCGCCTCCACGGCACGCTTCAGGCCACTCTCCTCCACCGTCTCGGGTGGCACTCCCTGCGACCACTCCAGGAAGAGACCTACGCCGCCGCCTCCACCGGTGCCGACCTGCTTGTGATCGCCCCCACCGCCGGTGGAAAGACCGAAGCAGCGATGCTTCCGGTGATCGACCGGGCACTGAAAGAGGGAGCCCGGGGCGTCTTCTGCATCTATCTCTCTCCCCTCAAGGCCCTCATCAACGACCAGCTCGACCGTATCTCTGCCCTCTGCGCCCCGGGCCGGCTCACCGCGGCGGCGTTTCACGGCGATGTCCCTCCATCCGAGCGGAGACACGAGCCCGACGATGAACCCCACGTCCTCCTGATCACCCCCGAGTCCCTCGAAGTCCTGCTCCATGCCCGGGATGCGCCGGTTCGTTTCAGTCCCCTGCGGTACGTGGTGGTCGACGAGGTTCATGCCTTCGTCGGCACCGATCGAGGGGTACAGGTACGGGCGCTCCTCGACCGTCTCGATCGGACAGCCTGCAGGAACGTGCAGCGGATCGGCCTCTCCGCGACGGTCGGGAACCCGGAGGGCGTTCTGGCCTGGCTCTCGAGTCCCGAAAGAAGACAGCGCCTCGTACGGATACCATCACCCCCGGTCCCGCGCCTGTTCTCGTTCTGCGTTGAGCCAGGGGAGGTGGAAAGGGCTGAGGCGCTCGTCCGGCTGGTCCGGGGACGGAGAGCCCTCGTCTTCGCCCGTTCCCGCGGGGAGGTTGAACGGCTCGCGCACCTCCTTGACGGACAATTGCCCGGACTCTACTGCCATCACTCTTCCGTCTCCCCGGCGACCCGCGAGATGGCAGAGAGGGCCGCAAAGTCCGGCGAACCGTTCTGCATCGTCTGCACGTCCACCCTTGAGTTGGGGATCGATATCGGGGACCTCGACCTGGTGGTCCAGAGCGGCCCCCCCTCATCGGTCGCCTCGTTCCTGCAGCGTCTCGGCAGGACGGGACGACGGGACCGTTCTGCTCGCTTTGCCTTTCTCCTCGCCCGCCCCTGCGAACTGGTGTTCGCCCTCGCAACGGTTGAGGCAGCCTCGCGGGGAGAGGCGGAGCCGATCCGGCCCCCGGAGCGGCCCTACCACGTCCTCGCCCAGCAGCTCCTGCTCCACCTGATCCGCGCCCGCCGGACCCGTCTATCGGTGCTCAGGGATCTGGTCGGGTCGCTCGGTCCGTTCCGGGCGATACCGCCGGAGGAGGTCGACCGGGTTGCCGCTCACCTGCTCGAGGCGGGCTTCATCACCCGTGACGGAGACCTGGTGATGGTCGGGCCGGCGACGGAATCGGCCTTCTCAGGCGTCCACAGGCAGGAGCTGTTCTCGGTGCTCCGCGGAGGACGGGACTACCGGGCGATCACCCCGGACGGGGAAGAGGTCGGGCGTCTCGATGCGCGGTTTGCACGTTCGGACGGGAACGGTGCCTTCTCGCTGGGCGGACGCAGCTGGTCCGTGGTGGGGCGTGACGATCGTCACGGCCTGCTGATCGTTGAGCCCGGAACGGAGGGGCATCGAAAGGCCTTCTGGTCAGGGGAGAGAGGAGGTGCAAGCCCGCTCGTTGCCGCCTCTGCCCTGCGCATCATCGCCGAACGGTCATCCAGGCTGACGCTCGACGAAGTGACCCGGTCGACCCTCGAAGATGCCCTCGAACTGATTCCGGGTGCAGTGCACCCGACGGGGGTGACGGTCCTGGAGATCCCGGACGGTGGGACCGTTCGGGTGCTGGTCCTGACCCCGTTCGGGGCGGCGGGAAACCGGGTCGTCGCGTCGTTCATCAACGCGCGTCTCGGTCCCCGTTCCGCGATTCGTCCGACGGACTTCGGGATCGTCGTCCGACGGGCCGGGAGTGCAGGTCTGGCGGGAACCCGCGTTCACGCGGCGCTCGAATCGCTGCGTTCCGCGACACCGGAAGAGGTTGCACGGACCCTTCCTCCCCTTCCCTCCTCCCAAAGGGCGTTCGGGTCGCTTGTTCCGTCCGAACTCTTCGAACGGATGGTGATGGAGGATGTGTACCGGGTCCCGGACCTCCTCTCCTCACTTGCGCAGTCCCCGATCGTTCTGGCCCGCCCGGATGACGATGACGCCCTCCACGATCGCCGCCGCCCCGAGGAGAAGCCCGTCCCCCGGGAGGGTGATCCGCGCCAGGGGGTTCGGAAGATTGAGACTGACGGCGACCAGGGTGAGGAGCCCGAGAAGACCGACAAGGGCCCCGAGTGACGGAAGCAGACGGATGACTTCCAGTCTCCTGCCCGCAGGACCGGTAACTACGGGACGAACGGCGACCAGGACCAGGGCGAGTACCGTGAGGCCGAAGAGCCATTCGGCCGGCGAGGAGACCTCCGCGATCAACCCGCGCAGGAAGAAGTCGGGGTACCGGCCCGGGACGAACGGGCCGAGGAGCGGGTAGAACCACGCCGAAGGATCCCTCCACATCGCGTCGAGGACCTGGTGCGAGAGCACTCCAAGTGCGAGGACAGGACCGGTGAGCGGGTCCCGATGGCGGTAGAAGAGAATACCGAGAATCGTGACGAGCAGGAAAAACGCGAGCGTGTGCGAGAAGACCCTCCCGTTGTCGAGCAAGGCCCCAAGCAGCAGATGTCCGATCGGCTTGTCGATCAGGTCGGGCTGCAACGCCCCGACGATCCCTGCGGCAAGGAGGGGCAGGGCCACCCGTTCCCGGTTCCCGAGCAGGCCGATGGTAGCACCGGCCAAGAGATGGCAGAAGATGAGCATCAGCCGGTTTCAGGAATAGGCGTCGATCAGGTGGCGGTAGATCGATGTCGCGTCTTCAAGCAGGCGGACGGGGACCCGTTCGTCGAGCCCGTGGATGGACGCAAGGTCCCCGGGTCCGTACTCGACCGTCGGGAACCCGGCGAGCCTGAGGCTCCTCGCATCCGATGCCGCCCACTGTACAATCGGTACTGCCGGTCGACCCCGGACCGCCTCGATCGCGGCGCAGACCTCCCGTACAACCCGTTCTCCGGGGTCGGTGTAACTGGGGGGCGAACGGCTCAAGCACTCCACGGTGGCACGGGACGCCTGCGCCCGGAGGTCGGCGATGAGCCGTCCCGGGTCGCACCCCCAGGGGAGACGCAGATCGAGCTCCATGTCGCACCGTTCCGCCACGATGTTCGCCTTCTCACCACCCTCGATCCTTCCCGGATTATACGATAGACGGCGGAGGATCTGGCCTGATCCAGGAATGGCAAGGGCCTCTTCGAGAACGCGCTCCGAGTCCGCGATCACCGGTCGGAGCCCGGGTCCCGGGTCGAACTCGCGCTCGTGAAGCCTCCGGAGATGCTCGATCAGGCCGACCGCCTCCATGATCGCGGAGACCCCCCTGGCGGGGTAGAGGGAGGCGTGACCGGGCGTCCCGGTGAAGGAGAATCGAGCACGGATCAGCCCTTTCTGACCCAGGCACGGCGATCCCTCCGGGGTCGGCTCGGCGATCACGCAGTCGCACGGGGTGATGAGCGAGTGCCGGATCAGGTACCCGATGCCCCCTCCTCCCGTCTCCTCGTCCGCGACGAACGCGATGCCGATCCGGTCCAGGTCGGCATCCTCCTCCGCCGCGAGCGCGCACGCGGTGATGATCGCCGCGCAACCGCCCTTCATATCGGTTGCGCCACGCCCCCATACATACCCGTCCCTGACCTCGCCCCCGTTCGGGTCGCACGACCAGTTCCTCCCGTCTGCCGGAACGACGTCGAGATGCCCGCAGAAGAGGAGATCGGCTCCTCTCCCGTTCGCCACCACGTTCGCTCTTCCCGGTGCCCCTTCGGTGATCTCCGGGTTGAACCCGATCCGCTGGAGCTGGTCCTGAACAAACTCGGCACATTCGACGGTCTCCCCCGGAGGGTTCTCCGAACGGATGGAGACCAGCTGAGAGGTCAGGCGAGCGACATCGATCATGCAGGACGGCCCGCCCTGAACTCCTCGAAGAGCCTGGCGAGAGACCCTTCGTCTTCGTAGAGGGATTTTAAGAATTCGTTATCGAAGAGTTCATCGATCGCCATCCTGAAGAAGCCCACGGGCAGCGGGCTCCGGCTGTCCGGGTCGAGGACGAGGCGGAACGATCGATACCCCGCGGGGTTCTCCCGGTCGTAGACCGCCCGCCAGACCGTCGGGAGCCGTTCGAACCGTGTCGAATCCCTCTCCTTGAGCCAGTTGACGAACTCCCCGAAGAGCGCACGGTCACCCTTCTTCTCCTCGTCGATCCGCCATCTGAGGTATTCCATCGCCATGATGTTCTTCGGCGAGGAGTAGTTGTAACTGAGGAGTCCGAGGGTATAGTCCAGATGTGCGATCGCATCGATGAAATAGAACTTCAGGACCGGGTGAAAGAGTGATGTATCGTGGAGCATCAGTGACTTCTCGTACAGCCCGAGCAGGACCCTCAGATACTCATTGCCTTCTCTCATCAGGACAGCGTGGGGGGAGGGATTGGAAATATCTTGTTGTGTGGGCAGCAGGATCGATATCCGTCGGAAATATGCCACCAACGACCCCCTGACGGCGATACATCGTCAGTTCCGGCGGGACAGAGCGAAAAGAGTGAGTGGGCTCGCGGAGATTCGAACTCCGGACCTCCGCCGTGTGAAGGCGACGTCATAACCAGCTAGACCACAAGCCCGATGCACCGACCGGGAATTGAACCCGGGCTATTGGCTTGGAAGGCCAAAGTCATGCCACTAGACCATCGATGCGAACTGCCTTAAACGGTTCACACTCCGGTCTATTATAATTTCTCGTCTCCACATTTGAGTGTTTCCTTGCTTTATACGCCGGGTGCCCGGTTGGCCATCGGCGTCGCCGTGCGGCCGGCAGGTGGTATCCCCCGCCAGTGCTGGAGCTGCCTTCTGCCCCCGCCAAGCCCGGCACCACCCATGGAGGCGGCGGGTGTGAGAGGGGTTTCGTCTCTCTGACGACCATCGATACTGAGGCATGCCCACAGGGTGCGATATCGAAAAACGAAGAGACGAAAGGGGGGTAAAGACCAACCCTCTACCGGAAGAGAGCCCCCTGACCGATCTCCATCCTGCACCTCTCGAGTGCCTCGATCCGCTTCTCGAGCGGTGGGTGGGTGGCGAAGAGTTCTGCCAGGGCTGATGCCGTCACGGGCAGGATGAAGAACGCGCTCGCACCCTCCACCTCCCGGCGGCGCTCCCGGGGTGCCTCCACGATACGGCGGTTGATCTTCAGGAGGGCTGAGATCAGGGCATCGGGATCGCGCGTGATCAGGGCACTCCCGCGGTCCGCCGCATACTCGCGGTAGCGCGAGAGCGAGCTCAAAAGCAGGCTCGAGACGATCCAGACGACGATGGCGACGATCCATGCGATCATCCATGGGTTCCCTCCATCCCGCCGGTCGCCAAGGGAGAGGAAGATCGCGTTGTTCATGATCAGGGAGGCGATCATCGCCACGAACGAGGCGATCGTCATCGTCAGGATGTCGCGGTTCCTGACATGTGCGATCTCATGGGCCAGGACCGCTTCGAGCTCGCGGGGCGCGAGGAGACGCTGGATCGAGTCGGTGACGGCGACGACGGCGTGCGAGGGAGACCTGCCCGTCGCAAAGGCGTTCGGGATCGGAGAAGCCATAATCGCGACCCGGGGCATCGGGATGCCTGCCTCGGTCGAGAGCCGTTCAACCATCGCATGAAGCCCTGGATACTCGTCCCGCTCGACGACCCGCGCCCCGGTTGAGATGAGGACCAGGCGGTCGGAGAAGAAATACTGCACGAAACCGAGTCCAACCGCGACCAGGATCAGCCATCCCAGTCCGATGCCGAGCGAACGGAGCACCGCGAGGAACGCAAGGTAGACGAGGAGCAGAAGGCCCATCGTCAGCCAGATACGCATGGTCAATCCGTAATCACGCGGCCATTTCATGGGTACAGAGGGGTTGATGAGCCCCATAAAGGGATCGTTCGTGCACGCTCCTTTTCGTCCCATCCATCCGCCCATCCTCCCTCGACTCCCGGCGTGCACGCCGTCCGCTCTATCAGGGTCGACATAAACCATTTCTGTCCTCCCCCTCATACGCTGTAGATATGGACGAGGTCGATCCCGGTTCCCTGGCGGATGTTGCCTACGGTATCTTCGAGCACCTGCTCCAACGGGAACTCAGGGAGAACGGAGAATCGCTGTACCTCCTGGTGGAACAGGAGAGGGGTTTCACCGATGATCTCGTGCGGGTCTTCGATTCATTCCGTGCGGACTACCCGCCGCTCGCCGAAGCGCTCCTTTCCCGCTTCGGTTCGATCGAAGCGATACACGCGCTTTTGCACGCGGGCGAGGGCGTGGTCCCCACCCGGACCACACAGATGTACTGGATCGTCGAGGATGCCCCCTCCATCCATCCCACCGCCGTGGACGACGAACTGGCCGGCAAGTGGTTGATCTTTCTCCCGCCCGAGGAGGTGGATCAGACCTGGCGGCGTGTTCGGGACGCGACGGCAGCAGGAGAGCTCGGGATCTCTGCGAAGGTATCGACGGCAAAGCCGAACCCCGATTCTCGTGACTCCCGGTACGTCATCTACGTGTACACCGCCGACTGGCGCGATGAGCAGGAGGTCATGCGGGTGCGCGAGGTCCTCCGCTCTCTCGGGGTCGAAGAGAGGATCGGGTACAAGCGAAATCTGGAGACGTTCCGCGGAGAATACAGCAAAAAGGGAAAACGGGTTACGTATTACAGCGCATGACCACGCGGCGGCGCCCGCTCAGGCCTTGCGCTCCTTGTTCTTCGGCCGGAGGTTCTGGTACCCGCACTTGCGACAGTAGGTCGCCCGGATTGCATTTCGCGCATTGCAGCGCATGCAGATCTTGACGTTGAGGAGTCGCTCTTCGGCTTCTGGGAATCGTGCCATTATCGGTCACCACGTGGTCTTTGAGTCTATAATACAGGATCTTCGGTCGACTTAACGGTTTTCACCGAATGAGCGGTCCAGGTACCACTCCTGGAAGGCGGACAGTGCCCGGGATCGGTGCGAGAGCCGGTTCTTCATCTCGAGTGGCATCTCGGCGAGCGTCTGGCCACCGATCTCGAAGATCGGGTCGTACCCGAACCCTTTCTCGCCTCGTGGAGAGGTTGTGATCGTGCCGTCGAGTCTCCCCTCGAAGAGCCGGATACCGTCAACGTCCGCGAACGCAATTACGGTGACGAAGCGGGCAGACCGATCGTCACTCCCCTCAAGAAGGCGCAGGATTCCCCGGTTACCGAGTGTCCGGTAGACGTATGCGGCGTAGGGCCCGGGAAAACCGGAGAGCGCGCGCACCGAAAATCCCGTGTCATCCACGATCAGGGGACGCCTCAGGATTCCGTGGGCATACCGGGCCTTCTCACGTGCGATCGGTCCGATCTCGTCGTCCCGGTACTCGGGGATCTCGAGCGGGACATGCTCCACCTCGATGGTTCCACCGAAAAACCCGGCAATCTCTTCCGCCTTATGCGGGTTGTTGGTCACGATAGCAAGTTTCAGAGGTACCGCCCCCTTCGTCTGATCGCCTCCTCGCGTTCAAGGACCGCATCGGCGCCCGGGAATGCCCGCCGGTACCCCCGGACGAACGCCGCGATCAGTTCGTCCGGCTCCGGGACGGCGGCGGAGAGGGACTGGAGCAGGACGTGGAGATCCACCCCCCGCGCCTCCAGCTCCTCGCTCGACTGTGCCAGTCCGAAGTCGATCACCACCACCCGCCCGTCCCGGACGATCATGTTCGAGGTTGTCAGATCCCCGTGGACGATTCCCGCGGCGTGCAGGCGCCCCACCGCCTCGCCTGCCGCTTCGAGCCGTTCTGCAGAGAGCCCTGCCTTGAGCACCTCTCCGTACACCCGTTCCATCACGATGGTCGTCCCGTCGACATCGCGGATGATCGGTGTGCCGACCCCGTTCCGTCTCGCTGCGGAGATGAGGCGTGCTTCCGAACGGGTCCGCTCCTGGCGAAGCCTGGTATCGAGCGCGGCGTCACGGTACCGCCTCTCGAACCGGGACTTGACCGCGTCGGTCTTTCCGAGCTGGACGATCGCCTCCGCACCGCGTGGTTCCACCCTGAAGAAGGTCTCCGGGTGGTCGTCCCGCCAGGGGCACGGCACCTGGTCGATCCGGTAGTTCGGGTCGACCCGTGATTCGGAGATCGGGGTGTTCATACCGTTTTCGAGCTGAAGCCTGCCCGTGTACGCGATCATCGCCCCGTTGTCGCCGAGATACACCGGTTCCGGAACAAAGAGGCGTGCTCCGCGCTCCTTGCACATCGTGCCGAGCATCTCCTGCAAACGGCGGTTCGCACCCACCCCCCCGACGAGGAGGACCTCGTCCTTTCCGGCATGGGCCAGGGCCCGCTCGGTCACCTCCACGCACATCGCGAATGCGGTCTCCTGCAGCCCTCTGCAGACGTCCGGCAGGGGTGCCTTCGAGGAGGATGCCGAGGTGACAAGCCCCGAGAAGGCAAGGTCCATGCCCTTGACGGTGTACGGGAGTTCGATCATCTCCCCTTCACGGGCAAGCCTCTCGATCCCGGGCCCCCCCGGGTGAGGCAGACCCCGGGTGCGTGCGAACTTGTCGAGGGCGTTACCGAGCCCGATGTCCAGGGTCTCGCCGAAGATACGGTACCTGCCTGCGAGATACCCGATCACCTGGGTGTTGGCACCCGAGGCGTACAGGACGATCGGGTCCTCGCATCCGGTGGTATAGCGGCCGATCTCCACATGCGCCAGGCAGTGGTTCACGCCGATGAGCGGCACACCGAGCGCGAGTGCGAGGGCTCGGGCCGCCGTCGCCACCGTCCTGAGACAGGGGCCGAGTCCCGGCCCCTGGGAGAACGCGACCGCATCCAGCCGCCCGGCACGCCCGAGGACCGGCGCGATCACGTCCTGCATCCGAGAAGCATGGTGCTGGGCCGCCTCCCTGGGGTGGATCCCACCCGAGGGGGGCCGATACGGATCAGAACGAAGTGCAATCAGGTCATGGTTAAAAAGAGCGGCACTGAGGTTCCATGCAGTGCCTTCGAGGCCGATTACCGTCCCGGTCGCCGGCATCGACGGGATTACTTCCTGAACTCGGTGTAGCCGCAGCGACCGCAGGCGTCCCGGTCCGCGTGTTCCGCAAGGACCACACCCGTGCCACAGCGCGGGCAGTACCGGCGTCGGAGGGTCGCCTTCTCACCCTCGATGGCGAAGTAGGACGAACGCTTGACCGCAACCTTTCCGCCCTTCTTTCCCTTCGACTTTGCGGCCATCTTCAGGCCTCCTCGGATGACTTCGGCTGTCCGCGGTTGAACAGGTACTCGGCCTCTGCCCGGTTCCGCGCCTCCTCGCTGTCGTAGATCCGGAGCATCCCTTCCACCTTCGTCATTCCGTACTGGGTCGAGAGCGTGTCGAGCACGGCGAGGTTCTCCCCGACATTCTTCATGGCACAGAGCCGCCCGATGATCTCTTTCCGCGAAGGCGTCGGTCCGTCGTGCGTGAGGACGAACCGCAGCTCCCGCCGGCTCAGAAGCTCATTGCGGGTGTCCTGTATGATCTCAACTTCCATCGATATCCTCTAGCTATACGAGCGGGGTTCTTATAAAATATGGCCTGGTTCCGTCTCTTCGAAGAGCGCGAAGAGCAACTCTGCCCGACGTCGCTGCTGCGGGTCGATCCGGGTTACGACGACACCTCTGCCCGGTTGCCCGTAGACGAGAACCGCGCCATCGGGTGCGGCGAGCGCCAGCGGTACGACCGCCAGGTCCTCTTCTCCGTGCACCTCGATCGTGGTGGGTGGTGACGCGAGGGCATCCCGAACCGCCGCGATGAGTTCGTCGGTGAGGTACCCGGCCGGATTGCGGACGCGGATGGTACGTGACCCCGGTATCCGCGGCAGCGGGATCGGGACGTGCCTCTCGGTGTACCCGTCCACCACCGCCACGGCGGGCTGGAGACCGCCGGAGATGAGATTGTGCGTGACCACGTCCCCCACCGACAGGATCATCCCGTTCCGGATGCAGGCACGGGCTTCGTCGATCGAGGGGAAGAGTCGTCCGAAGGGTGCCCGGAACGCCCCCCGGTGCTCCGCGGGGAGGCGGCGCATCAGCGGACCTTCAGGGCGTACCGGCCGGCGGTTGAAATATTGACCTTCTTCGCCACCTGTGAGTGGCGGGGATCGATCACGACGAGGTACCCCGACCAGTCGGTCGAGAGGTTTGCCGTCCCACACATCACGCAGGTCTCCCCTTCGACCAGACGGTGGCACTCGCGGCAGACCTTGGGGAGGACCTTCTCACGACGGCGAGCGACCATCAGCGTCCCCCTCTGCGTTCCTTCTCTTCACGCTCGTTCCGGAGCTCCTCGTCAAGCCAGAGTTCGGTTCCCAGGCCCGTCTGGCGCATGGTCAGACCGATCTTTGAGTCCCGGGGCTCGCGTTCGTTCAGCGATAGGGTGACCACCCTCACCCGGACGCGCTCCCCGACGGCGATATGCCGCCCGGAGTCCTTGCAGATCAGCCGTCCGTTCATCTCGTCGTAGGTGATGTATTCGTCCGAGATCTGGCTGACGTGGAGCATCGCGTCGATCGGTCCCAGGCTGACGAAGGAGCCGAAACTCGTGGTCTCGACCACGATCCCCTCGAGCACCTCCTGCAGCGAGAGGCGCAGGGTGAGCGCCTCAAAGGTCACGTCGTAATAGACGGCCCCGTCTCCGGGGACCAGTTCACCTTCTCCCACGTCGAGAACCCTCGTCACCGCGATGAAGATCCCGACCTCCTTGTCGATGCTCCCCTCGAGTTGCTCCTGCAGCACGTCCAGGATCACGCGTTCAAGGTTCTCGCCCAGGCGGTGGGGGGGTACCCGCACCTTGTCTTCGAGCCTCAATCGATAATACATGGTCTCTCCTCGTTTCCGCTCATCCTCTCTCCAGGGTGATCCGGCGGGGGCCGCGCAGGGTCAGCACCGGCACGCCGTCCCTGAGCAGGGTCTTCCTCAGTGCACCGTCTCCCGTGGCGACAATACAGTCGTGAGTGCGGGCGTACCTCGCGATCCGGTCGTCCACCGTCAGGTTGTCGTCCGCACCCAGGGACTCCTCGATACATCGACCGGCGAGCGCCAGGCCGAACCGTGCAGCCGCACCCCGGCGTCCCTGCTGCCGGGCGATGCCGGTGAGCTCGTCCCTCACCTCGCGTGGCACGACGGGTTCGAATGCCCCGATCTGTGCCTGAACCTCGGAGAAGAGGTCTACTCCCCGTTCGAGCGGTATCATCAGTGCGTTTGTGTCGAAGAGCACCCTCACTCGGTGAGGACGCCCATACCGATCAGTCGCCACCGGGCACCGACCTGCCGGCTGATCGCGATCCTGGCCCCGACCGCTGCGCAGACCGGACGTTTCAGCTGCATCTCGACCGTATCCTTCTTCGATCCGGTGACGACACCCACCGTGACCGCTGTTCCCACCGAGAGCATCAGGGGTTCGTTGTGCTTGAGCGGCTCAATCTTCAGCTCGCTCGTCGCCCCGACAACCCGCTCCATCAGGGTGACCCGGAACCGGATGCGGTCCCAGACCGGGGGCAGCGACCCCGGGTATCCCGCCACCTGGCCGGCGACCGCGTCCGACTTGGTCAGGGCGGGGTCGAGTTTGGTCGCCACGCCGAGCAGACCTCCAGGGGTCGCATCCTGGATCTTCTTGTGTCCCATGTTGATCGACGTGATCTTGGTCACGATCGGTTCCCACCGGGTCCGTCCCTCCGTATGCGTCTGGCGTCCCGGGCGGATCTCGATCTCGTCTCCCTCGTGGAGGACTCCCTGAATGAGTGATCCGCCGATCACTCCTCCCTTGATATCTTTCCAGGATGCACCGGGCTTGTTGATATCGAACGACCTGGCGACCAGCATGATCGGTGGCGCATCGGGATCACGTTTCGGAACCGGGATCGTCACATCCAGTGCCTCGATCAGGGCGCCGATATTGATACCCTTCTGGGCCGAGAGGGGGATGATCGGCGCATCCTCGGCGATGGTCCCCCGTACGAACTCCTGAATCTGGTGGTGGTGCTCGAGGGCAACCTTCTGGGAGACCACATCAATCTTGTTCTGGACGATCACGATCCGTCGAATCCCGACGAGCTGGAGCGCCATCAGGTGTTCTTTCGTCTGTGGCTGGGGACACTGCTCGTTCGCCGATATGACAAGCATCGCTCCGTCCATCAGCGCGGACCCGGAGAGCATGGTTGCCATCAGGGTCTCGTGTCCCGGGGCATCGACGAACGAGACGGAGCGGAAGGGGACGGCAGGCCCACCGCAGACCGGGCAGGTCTCCGAGGTCGTCAGGGCATCGCTACCCCCGCACTGCTGGCAGCGATAAAAAGTGGCGTCGGCGTACCCGAGCCTGATCGAGATCCCCCGTTTGATCTCTTCCGAGTGGCGATCGGTCCACGTGCCCGTCAGCGCATTGACGAGCGTGGTCTTCCCGTGGTCCACATGCCCCACGACTCCGATATTCACGCTCGGGATGGTCACGTCATCCAAAAGTCCTCGAACCTCCCTAATGTATACAGAACGATCCTACTTATACATGTGGTGTGGGGCATCGGTGGGGTCCGATCAGCGAAAAAAACGCGGGGCGCGTGTACCAATCACACTAAGTGTTACATAAACTCTTTCAATTTCGTAATATTTAATACATGAACGGGAGAAACCAGAGGGTATGGAGACGGAGCTGTCGCGAATCGGGATCTCACTGCCGAAGAACCTCCTTGACCGTTTCGATGAGATCATCACCGCCCGTGGGTACTCTTCACGATCCGAGGGGATCCGTGACGCGATACGCAACTACATCACGTACTATCGCTGGATGTCGGACGTTCAGGGTGAGAGGCAGGGTGTGATCACCATGATCTACGACCATGATCAACGGGGACTCCTCCCGACCCTGACCGACATCCAGCACGAGTTCCGTGAGACGATCCAGGCATCCCTGCACTCGCACATCACCCACAACCGGTGCCTGGAGGTGGTCCTGGTACACGGCGATGCGGGCCAGCTGAAGGCGCTCGCCGAGCGGTTGATGTCTCAGAAGGGTGTTGAGTCGGTCAAGCTGACAACGATCCCCCTCGATGAGTAGGGTCTGCGGGACTGGATCCCTCACCCCCCTCCCTCGCAGGCATTATCGAGGTCCAGCTGTGAGCCGTCGTCCCAGACAACACCTTCCCGCTCACGTGATAGCTGGTCGGTGATCTCCTCGAGACGCGCCTTTCTCCGTTCGCGAACGACGGTTGCAGGTGTCAGCTGGTCGAGTCTGTACAGGAGTCCCGTGGTGTCGAGGACAGCATAGGTCTCTCCGTCGACGGCCTGAATCGCGGTGACTGTCCCCACCGTCCCTGTGCCGGCATACCTGACCCGGGTGCCGACGGTGCACTCATCGGTCTGCATGAACCCTCCTGGAGCGCTCCGCCTGATAAACCTATCCTGAAAGGAGACGCAGAGCCCGGACGACCCTCTGTGTCGAGGGATGCGGTGTCCCCCCCGGCAGGCGCACCGGCTCTCCGAGCAGCGCCAGGAAGATCGCACGAACCGCCTCTCCCTGCGAGGGTCCGTAGCCTCCCTCGAGGACGAGGGCGATCGGTCTGTGCAGTGTATCGATCACGATCCGTGTCAGGACCCCGTAGTCGTCCGGTTCGAGGGCCATGCCGTCCTTGGGATCGTCGGCGAGCCCGTCCTGGCCCGCTGAGACGATCAGAAGGTCGGGGTCGAACTCCAGGATCGCAGGCATGAACGCCTCGTCGAACACGTACGCAATGTCCTCAAGGGTCGCCCCCTCCCTGAGTGGAGCGTTCAGGTTCAGGCCGCGCCCCTCGCCGACGCCGATCTCGTCGACCCACCCGCTCCCCGGGAAGGCACCCCGCAGGTGAACGGAGCAGAAGAGCACCCGGTCGGAATCGTAGAAGATCTCCTGGGTCCCGTTCCCATGGTGCAGGTCCCAGTCCAGGATCGCGATCCGGTCACATCCGTCTTCGAGCATGCGTGCGGCGGCCACAGCAGCATTGTTGAAGATGCAGTAGCCCATGGCCCGGTCTCTCGTCGCATGGTGCCCTGGGGGCCGGACGAGGGCGAAGGCGTGTGTTCCCGCACGCGCCCTCCGGGCTGCGTCGACGGAGGTGCCGGCGGCATGAAGGGCTGTTTCGAAGGTGCCGGGTGCCACGTAGGTGTCCGGGGTGAGGAACGATACATCGGAGTCCGAGCTCGAGATCGAGGCGATCCGATCGATGTATGCCGGATCGTGCACGAGGAGGAGGTCTTCAACCATTCCCCTCGAAGGGGGGCACCGCATGACCCCTGCGGGGATGCGCTGTTCGATCAGTGCGATCCGATCCCGTGACTCCGCGTGTGCCGCGAGATGGTGGCAAAAAAAGACCGGGCCGGTGATCGCGCATACCGCTGTCATCAGCTCCCCTATCTTCCCAGCATGCTCTCGAAGCACGCCTCGAACTCGACCGCCTTCGATCTCCAGTCGTGGGCCGACATATCGATCTCATACCGCGGGCGTGTCTTCGCGAGTGCGAGTATCTTCTCTACGAACTCGTCATAGTCCCGGTAGAAATGAAGGTGTTCTCCCCCGATCCGCTGCATGTCCGGGATCGGGGTGGACAGGATCGGTTTCGAGCAGGCCGAATATTCGAAGAACTTGTTCGGGAGCGCGATATCGATCCACTGGGGCGGCGAGAGCGGGATGGTGCAGACGTCCATCGCCGCGATATGTGCGGGCAGATCGGAATAGGGCTGGGTGCCGGCGAACCGGACCCTGTCCGCGACCCCGAGCCGTTCTGCGAGCGCCCGGAGTTCGGGGAGGTACCCCGTGAAGAGGGAACCGCCGACCACAAAGAGGAGTGCCCGAGGTTCTCGCTCGAGCACCCGCGGCAGCGCCCCGATCATCCGGTCGATGGCGTACCACCGTTCGACCGAACCCGAGAAACCGATGACGAAGTCCTCGGGCGCGATACCGTACCTCTCGCGGATCGGAGCGCCATCCATCGGCCGGAAGATCGACGTGTCCACTCCGTTCGTGATCAGCCCGGCCCGGTATCCGAACGAAGCCAGCTTGTCGACGAGTCCCGGGGAGACGGTCGTGATACGGTCCGAATGGTCGAGATTGTGGCGGAGGATCGCGAGAACCGAGCGCCGGATCGTCTCCTTCAACAGGGGATTGCCGTAGTAGGCTGCAGCCGAATCGGGGAACCAGTCCTTGAGGTCGAAGAGGACCGGCACGTGCCGCCTCCGTGCTGCGCGGATGACCGCCGTCCCGGCGAGGATATGCGCCGCCACGACCACCTCGATCTCATGGTCCCGTATGACGCGGGAGAGGACGCGGTAGTGCTCGGGAGCGTTGAGGGTGTAGTGGAGGAGGGGACTCTGGACAGGGAAGCGGGTCGCCTCGTGGACCTGGAGACGGGTCTCGCGTTCCGGGGCGCGGCTCACGTGGAAGTGAGGGACATGCACCTCGTGCCGCCTCGCAAGCTCCTCGAAGATGTAATGGTGCCGCGAGGGGACGGGGTGATGGATGTAATCCTGGGTCGAAACGAGCAGGATCCGCATGTTGGAAAGAGATCCGCCTGCATCCGCAAAGAACCTCTCGATAGGGGGCAGGATTGGTGCCGGGGCCCGAACCCGACCTCCATCCACCGGAATTCAGGCGCTATCCTTCCAGTCCTTTGCGACCTGGGCGTGACGTTCGCGGATCGTGTCGGCCAGGGTTCGTATCGCATCCTGGGTCTCGGGCGAGGGGTATCCCTTCGCCTGGATCGGGTCCAGGAACTCCACCTTCAGATGACCGAGCATCCCTTTGAGCGTCTCGATGGTCTTTCCTCCCCACCCGTAACTGGTCATCACCGTGGCGAACCGGGCCTTGGGCTTGAGCGCATTCGCAAGGTAGGCAGCCGTCACCGCCGCAGGATGGGGTCCGAAGAGCACCGTTGGGGCGGCGATCACGATCGTTGCCGGGTCGACGAGCGCCATCGCGAGGTCCCCGGTATCCGTGGAGGGCAGGTGGAACTGTCGGACGCGGACCCCGCGATCGATGAGGGCGTCGACGAGGTACTCGACCATGCTCCGCGTCGAGCCGTGCATCGAAACGTAGGCGATCACGACCTCGTTCGTAACGTCGTCGGAGACCCAGTCGTCGTAGGCCGTGAGGACGACCTCGGGGTCGTCATACAGCGGCCCATGGCTCGGACAGATCATGCGGGGTTCGAGCCCCCTGACCTTCTCGAGATATCCTTTGATGCTGTTCCGGAACGGCATCATGATCTCGGCGTAATACCTCTTCGCCGCCCGTCTCCATTCCGTCTCGTCCCTGAGGAACAGGTCGCTCGTCGCCAGGTGAGAACCGAACAGATCGCAGGAGAAGAGGATCCGTTCCTCTCGGAGGAAGGTGAGCATCGTATCGGGCCAGTGGACCCAGGGGGTGACCAGGAATTCCAGGGTCCGGTCTCCGAGTGAGAGGGTGTCCCGGTCACCGACCACCTGTACCCGTGATTCGGGGATGCCGAGGAGGCTGATGAGCAGGTCCTTGCAGGTCTTGTTCGTCACCACGACCGCTCCCCCGAACATCTCGAGCAGGAGGGGGATGAGGCCAGAGTGGTCCTGCTCGGCATGGTTGACGATTATGTAGTCGATCCGGTCGATCCCGGCCCGGAAGAGGTTGGTCATCAGGGCCATCTCCATCGTGGTATCGACCGCATCGATCAGGGCGGTCTTCTCCGATCCCTTCACGAGAAACGCATTGTAGGTGGTCCCGTCGGGCAGCGGGATCAGGTCGTCGAAGAGCCGCCTGTCCCAGTCGATCGCCCCCACCGAGACGACCCCGGGGGCGACTGTTCGGATCGTCATGAACCGGTCTCCATCATAGTTCGCGGAACAGCTTCTTTCCTGCGCTGCAGACAGGGCAGACCCAGTCATCGGGGAGTAAGGCGAAGGAGGTGCCCGGAGGAATCTCGCGTCGTGCATCCCCGTCCCGGGGATCGTACGTGTGACCGCAGACGGTGCACACGAACCGCTTCGCAGCGTCCTGCTGTACCATGCCGCATCTTCGGACCCATCGCTATTTATGGCTTGTCACCGCCTCCGGTGCATACCGGTGCAGAAAATACCCGAGTGACCGGTTTCTCTCCACTCCCCGGTCCAGAGAATAATGTTCGAGCAGGTCGAGCATGAACTCCACACGCGAGATGTACCGGCGGGGGATCAGGAGATCGAACTCTTCCTTGGTCAGGCGGTCCGTTGCTCCAAAGGGTGTCACCCCGCACCCGAGAAGAAAACCGTCATCGGCCCCGGCCACGTACCAGGACTCGATCTCCATCACCACGACCGCGATCGCCCGGGGTTCGGCCTGCTCGAAACGGCGCAGAATGTAATTTTTCTTGGAACGCACCGATGGCTCGGCATCGATGTCCGCTACGATCACGTACTCCCCGCCCATCCGTTCGATGCCGCGGATCAACCGGTCGACCACGACGCGCCGAAGGGAGGCGTACGGGATCAGCCGGACCTCGTCGTACCGGTTCCTGAGCACGGGGACCAGCGTTCGTTCGAAGAAACGGAGATCGTCCGACCCCTCGACGAAGATGTTCATTCGCACCATGCGCATCAGAGGAGATCGGTCAGGAAGAGGTCGTCGAGCCCCACCTCCTCCTCGAGGAAGGTCTGCACCTCCGGGCGATCCACGGGTCGGGAGAGGGTCGAGAAACCCCTCTCGTCCCGTGAGACGAGGTAGACCGACTCCGGGGGGGCGTGTCTGAGCAGGGCGGGATGCTGGGTCGAGACGATGATGGGCTGGCGAACCGACGCCTCCCGCATCAACTGCACCAGGCGCTCGACCAGGGCGGGGTGAAGACGAGCGGCGGGTTCCTCGAAGATTGCGAGTTCCCGGGGCGAGAAGAAGAGTGCGGTAAGGAGGGCGAAGAGTTCGACCGTGCCGCTCGAGAGGACCTCCGCAGGGAAGTACCGCCCCGGTGCGTAGATCTCCGAGACGCGTATCGCCGGCGTCCCTCCCGGGCCGTCACCCACCCGGACGTCTTCGACGAAAGGCAGGAGGTCGTGAACGAGGCGGAGGAACTGTCGGCGCGAGTCCGGGTGCGCGAGCACCCGCCCGAGCGCGATCGCGGCGTTCGAGCCATCCTCCGCCAGCTCAGCGGCCCCGGTGCGGAAATCGAGACGTCCCGGGAGGCGCGGACCGAACTCGTAGCAGCTGATCTTCGCAAGTCCCCTCCGGACGAGCCCCATCGGGTAGAGGGTCGGGGATTCGAGGAGGAGCGTGCCTGAAGTCGATCCCTCCTCCCGGAGCGGCGGCGGAAGGATGGCCTCCTCCTGGATCCCTTCCGGGGATTCGCAGCGGTACCGGATCGCTCCCCCTTCGTGAACGATCTCCATCCATCCCGGGAGGCCCTCGTCCCCGGTCGATCCGACCGTAAATTGCATGAAGAACCGATCCGACAGGATCTCTGGCTGATCGCCGCACCCGATCGAGAATGAGTACCGGCAGGGGCCGGGCGAGAAGAAAACCGTCCTGCCGTCTGCCAGCATCCTCGGCGACTCCCCGGTCGGCAGGGTCAGTTCTACGGCGACCTTCAACTCCCGTCCGCAGGCGAGCTCCGCGTTCTGGACGAAAGGGAGTCCTCCCTGGAGCGAGATCGCATTTGCGAGTCCCGAACGGGCGATATCACGGAGAAAGATGAATCCCTGGAGCAGGTTTGTTTTTCCGGCCGCGTTACGCCCGACGAGCACGACGAACGGCCGGAGGTGGAACTCCACCCTTTGAAAGGAGCGGAAGTTCTCGAGTGAGAGGGATGTGATCACGGCGGACCCCTGCAGGATCCTTGTCCGGACACGACTTGAGGGTTCCTATGCCCCGAGAGGCCTGACGCCGGAGAGGCGGGTGACCAGCAGGTTGAAGGCCCGGGTCTTCGGGTTCTCCCGGACGAGAACGTCCCGGAGCACGATGCTCTCGCCGTACCGGGCATCGAGCAGAACCCGGTTTTCGGGTGTCTCGTGGTAGGCGGGAAGGACCGCGAAGACCGGGCGACGGGCGGTTCCATCGCAGATCTTCCTGATATGTGTTCTGGCATCGCCCAGGTCGTTCGACATCAGGGTGGCGACACAACAGATGCGCCGATCCACGTGCCGGTGAAGGCGCGAGAGGGGAATGGTCCGCCGGCGATCGATCCCGGTCCACTCGATCCGTGCCGGGCGTTCGCGACCGAGGAGTGCCGCCGAGAACTTGATGTCTGTGTTCCGGTAGCGGTACCCATCGGCGACCCCTGAAGAGAGTGCTTCCTGGAGGCGCGTCGGTCGTATCATCGGCCGTTCCTCGAAGGACCAGCACGGAACCGACCCGCAACCGCTCCCCCAGAGGAATCGACAGGGGTAATGGAGGTGAAGCCCGGAACGGATCAGCTCCCGCTGGACGTCCCGGAGGGCCATTGAGTTTACGAGGTCTGCCGGTTCCACGAGGAGGACAATCCCGTCATCGGCGAGGTGTTCGGACCAGCGGAGTACAGCATCCGCCCGCTGCCTGGCGTCACCGGGGAGCTCGTTGAGGATGTTCGAGAGGATCAGAAGGTCGATCTCCTGCGGGATCGTCGAGACCTCGACGGAGGCTGCATCCACCCGGAGCGCCGGATGGACACGAACCCGGTCATCTGGCCTGGAAAAACCATGGACCAGATGGCGGCAGGCCTCCCGGTGCTCCTCGGACGGCTCCACCGGGATGATCTCCGCCGCGAACTGCGGAAGGCATCTGGAAAGGGTGATGAGGGCGAGGGGGATCACGCCCGGTCCCGTGCCGAGGTCAACGACGCGCATCCCCGTCCTGAGACGTCCGCTCTTTGCGAGCCAGCCAAAGAGGTGGCAGGACTGGAAGTAATAGACCGGGAACTGGTAGGCGAGATACGCGAGGACCGAGTACCCGGCCCGGTACGATATCTCCCGTCGCCGGCCCTCTCTCCAGTACCCGCTCTTCTGTGCGACGATGGCCCGTCGGAGACGGTCGAGGATCACGCCGTCTCCGATGGTCCGTCCGGTCTTCACTGCCAGGTAGTCCTCGACCAGTTCCTCGAGCCTTCCGGGAAGGCGGCCCGATGCCAGCAAAGAATCGAAGGCGTCCAGTCCCGTGGGATCAGCCAGGACCGACCCGGTCCCGGGAGGCACCATCGCTCTTCTCCCCCTCAGAGCGGGCCTGCATCCCGGGGGAGATAGAGCCGCATGATCCGCGAGAATGCCCCCCTGCCAAGCGAGGACACCAGGGCGACCAGACGGTACTTCCAGTTTCCGGGTTGCAGCGCCGCTCCCCGGCGGAGGTACTCGCGTCCTTTTTCAAACTCGCCCGACAGCCCGAACTGCAGCCCGAGCCGGATATAATGTTCGGCAAGGATGGCGGGTTTTTTTGCGAAGTCGTCATGGTGGATCTCCAGGATCCGCTCCATCGACCGGTAGATCCCCGTGCGGTTGTTCGATATCCCTCCCTCCGTGAAGCGGGAGTTTAAAAGCGGCTCATCGATGTACCTGAACTGGTAGTCCCGTGAGATCCGCAGGAAGAGCTCCCACTCCTGTTTACCGGGCAGACCTTCGAGCCAGTACCCCGAGCGGTCAAAACATTCCCTGCGCACCACTGCCGCCTGCGTCGTCACGAAGTTGTTCCGTAACAGCTCGTCGTGGATCCATCCATCGCGCTGCTTCACCCAGTCGAAGGGGATGAACATCCGGTTGCCCTCGGCGTCCATGTACTTCCAGTACCCGGAGTAGACGACACCCACCTCGGGCCCTGCATCCTCCCAGACAGCCATGCACCGTTCGAGCTTCTCGGGAAACCAGTCGTCATCCGAGTCCTGGAACGCGATGTATGGGGCCCTCGCGGCCCTGATGCCGACGTTTCGGGCGGCATTCGCTCCCCGGTTGGGTTCGTACCGGATGTATCGGATCCGGTCGTCCGTGAAGGACTCCATGACGGCGGGTGTCTCGTCCGTCGAGCCATCGTCGACGACGAGCAGCTCGAAGTCGGTATAGGTCTGGTCGAGAACGCTCTGTATTGCGCGCGGCAGGAGGTGGGCGCGGTTATACGTCGGGAGCACCACGCTGACCGCCGGTATGCCTGTCGCCGATGGCATGATTCGTCTCTATTGGTCTGCCGGCATGAAGAACCTGCTGCCGCACCCGCGGACGGGGAGTTCCTTTTGGTCCCCCGCGGTCCCCGTCGGATCCTCTCTGTCCGTCTATCCGAAGAATCACGGTCTTCGCGTGCGGTACGATCCGATCGGATCGCCCGCCATGAAAAAGAGAAAAACCGGGCCCCTGCTCAGTCGAGCAGGATCCCGAGGGCCTCTTCGCGATACGCGTCCATCACGTACGGAAGGCCTGAGACCTTTGCGGCGTCCTCGGTGAGCGCGAAGACGTCATCCCTCGAGACGGTGGCGAGCGAAAAGTTCCGGCTGCCGGCCATGAGCTGCTGCAGTCCGGTCCTGAATCTCTGGGCGTAGGTGTAGATCCCGATCGCGCCGAGCGGGATCTCGTCGATCCGCCCGCCGTATTTCTCCCTGAGTTCTTCGTAGGTGATGAAGATCTCCTGGACGGTGGAGCCGTACTTGGCCACGTTCTTCGGCAGATCGCCGTTTTCAAGCCACTTCGCGATGTTCTTTCCGACCATCCCGGGGATCATCAGGCCGCGGCCCATGCAGACTGCCTTGATATAGGGCGCACCCATGGCGATCGCCTTGAAGACGTTCGCCTCGTCACCGAACCCGCCGCCGATCGCGATGTCAGGAACCCGCATGCCCTTCCTGGTGAGGAGTTCGCAGAACTGATAGGCGAGCGACTGGAGGTAGAAGGTCGGGATGCCCCACTCGTTCATCATCGGCCATGGGCTCATGCCGGTGCCACCAGAGGCCCCGTCGATCGTCAGGAGGTCGATCCGTGCCTCGGCGCCGAACCGGATGGCCATTGCCAGTTCCCTGGCGGAGTATGCCCCCGTCTTGAGCGTGATCCGCTTGAAGCCGATGTCCCGGAGCCGGTCGATCTCCTCGAGGAAACCCTCCTTCGAGACGAAACCGAGCCGGGAGTGCCGTTCGAACTCCTTGATCCCGCCAGCCGCGAACGACTTCTCATTCTCGGGTGCAGTCGGGTCGGGGAGGACGATGTATCCGCGGCGTTTGAGTTCACGGGCCCGCTCGATGTCGCGGACCTTGATCTCGCCCCCGATGCATTTTGCGCCCTGTCCCCACTTCAGCTCGATCGTGTCCAGATTGTGTTTTGAGGCGACGTACTCCGCGGTTCCAAGCCGCGTGTCCTCCACGTTCATCTGGACGAGGATCTCGCCGTAACCCTCGTGGAACTTCCGGTAGATCTCGATCCGCCGGTCGAGCTCGGGTGATTTGACGACCTTGCCGTTGTTATCGCGCACGAGCCCCGGATCGATCCCGCCGACGTTCTCACCGCAGACGAGCGTGATCCCGGAGATCGCCGCACCGATGGCGAAGTGCTCCCAGTTGACACGGGCGATCTCGGTGGATCCCAGTGCCCCGGTGAAGATCGGAAGGCGCATCCGAACCTTCTGATCCCAGCCGTACTCGGTCTCCGTATTGACCTCGGAGAAGACCGCCGTGTCCGGAGACGCTTCGACACCCTCGGGGAGACCGCGCGCACCAACGGCATACCCCTGTATGTTGATATGCGAGTAGTCGATCGGGTATTGCTTGTCGGACCCGGCGGTGATCTCGCCGAAAGGCCCGGGGTACAGGACCTCCCGCCCACGGAAGGACGAGAGCCAGATCTCGCACGATCCACGGCATCCATCGACGCACCGTGTGCAGATCCCGGATGTCGGAGAGACATCCCGTGACCGGTTGGCGGTTCCAACCGCCTCGTTCGCATTCGGTTTTCGCAGATTCATGAGTCACCTGTTGATTCATCTGGACGGAGATCGATCGGTTCGCCGATACGGGTCGGGTTTGGGTCTCCATGCGGGGCGACTCCCAATGCTCACCGGTCCGGGCCGTAACCGATTCCGCCGATGGAAATTCGCTGTCGGCATATTTAAAAGAAACGGAATTGAAAGGGGCCGATTCGGCGTCTCTTTCCAAAATGGAGCGATATAATCAAATATTCGCTCATTTGAGAATACAACTTCTTTCGCTCCTTTATCAATATATCTAGGATCACGGGCGACGGGGTAAAAGGAACGAGGGAGGCGGTTCGATCCCGACGTGACGGCGGGAACAAAAAGGAATCAGGATACCCGCGGTCCAACAGGTTCAGGATTCGACGCGGTTGACCAGGGATTCCATGACCTCGTTGACCGCCTTCCAGGTCGGGTTATCGCCACGCCTGATCACAAAAGGTCGACCCTCATCGGCAGCCTGACGCATATCGATATCCAGCGGGATCGACCCGAGGAACGGAACTCCGAGATCATCGGCCATCTTCTTCCCGCCGCCCTTCCCGAAGACGTCGATCTCGGTGTGGCAATGCGGGCAGACCATCCCGCTCATGTTCTCGATCACCCCGATCACGGGGATCTCGAGTTTCTCGACGAAGCGAACGGCCTTCGATGTCTCGAGCGTCGCAACTTCCTGGGGGGTGGTGACGATCACGGCGCCCCGGAGGTTCGGTGCAAGCTGGGCGATCGTCAGCGCTTCATCACCCGTACCGGGCGGAAGGTCGACGACCAGGTAGTCGAGGGCCCCCCAGTTGACATCGGTGAGGAACTGGCCGATTGCCGACATCTTCATCGGGCCGCGCCAGATCACCGGTGTTGAGGTGTCGGGAAGCAGAAAGGCCATCGAGATTGCCGCCAGCGTCCCGCTGACGCGCACCGGCTCGATCTTGTTGTCGATCGTCTGCAGGCGGAAGTCCTGGACGCCAAGCATCTTCGGGATGGTGGGCCCGTGCAGGTCGAGGTCGAGGAGCCCGGTATTGTACCCATGGTTCGAGAGGGCGTAGGCGAGGTTGACCGCCACGGTGGACTTTCCGACACCCCCCTTTCCCGAGAGTACCAGGATGACGTGCCGGACGTCGATCGCAGCCCGCTCCGGGAGTGCGGCACCTGAACCGGGCTCTTTCTTCGCGCTGGGACAGGTGGCGCACTCACCGCTGCAGGTCTTCTTCTTCTGGGGATCGGTACAGAGGTCCGGGTGGGTCGCATTCTCAGGCATGAGATATTCCCTTCACGATGCATCCGAAGTGATATTAAACCTGACACTCTTCCTCCTGCACGGGCTTCGCGCCGGCGCGAATCGGCCCGAACAACAAGGCAAAGGGAATTATAACAGGAAGAGGCACTTACGGAATGGGCCCGAGAGGCGGAGGTGAGGAGGTGACGACCGGACTGGATCTGTTGCGGAGGGACATCAGCCGGCTCCGGGACCGTGTGACGGACAGGGCGGCAATGGGGCCGCACTGCTCGGACACGCAACCCCTCCGAGCGGAACTCCTCTCCGTCGATCAACTCTCTCTCCATGCACGGGAGATGACGGGATGGTACGGCGTCGATATGCAGGGCGGCGAGGACCGCCTCCTGCCCCGTCTTGCCGAGAACGAGGCGGTCCTCGTCGAGACGTTCGCCCTGATCACGTCCGCCCTCGAGAAGAACCGCCGGATCGCTCCTGCCGGTGAATGGCTTCTTGATAACTTTTACCTGATCGAGGAGCAGATCCGGACGGCACGCCGTCATCTCCCACTCGGGTACAGCCGTCGCCTCCCCTGCCTCGTGAGCGGTCCCCTGGCGGGGTACCCCCGTGTCTACTTCATTGCTCGCGAGCTGATCGCCCACAACGACGGGCGGGTTGACCTCGACGTGCTCTCCACATTCGTCGAGGCATACCAGTCGGTGACGCCGCTGGAACTCGGAGAACTCTGGGCAATTCCGATCATGCTCCGGCTCGCTCTGATCGAGAACCTCCGGCGCGTCTCCGCCCGGGTGGGGGCGAACCGCCTGGACTCGGACATTGCATCACTCTGGGCGGAACGGATGATCGAGACCGGCGAGCGCGATCCGAAGAGCATGATCCTGGTCGTCGCCGAGATGGCACAGTCCGACCCCCCGATGACGAGTGCGTTCGTGGCGGAGCTTGCCCGTCAGCTCCGGGGACGTTCCCCCGTGCTGTCGATCGCCCTGACCTGGATCGAACAGTGGCTCGCGGAGGAGAGCCAGACCATCGAGCAGATGGTCCAGCTCGAAACCCGGTCGCAGGCGGCGGATCAGGTCTCGATCGGCAATTCGATCACCTCCCTGCGGACCCTGGACGGGATCGACTGGAGGGAGTTCGTCGAACGGCTCTCGGTCGTCGAGCAGGTTCTCAGGGGGAATCCGCAGGATCCGTACAGCGCGATGGACTTTGCGACCCGCGATCGATACCGCCACGTCGTGGAGCGTCTCGCCCGCAGTTCGCCCCTCTCTGAGGAGCAGGTCGCTCGAAAGGCGATGGAACTCGCGGTCGACAGGAGGATGCGGCTCGGAGGTGCCGACCGTTCGGCCCATGTCGGCTACTTCCTGATCGACGAGGGGCTTCCGGAACTCGAAGTAGCGATCGACTATCGTCCATCCACCCTCGGGCGCCTGAGGCGGATCGCCCGGCGTTCTCCATTGCCGCTGTATCTCGGCGGGATCTGGCTCGGATCGGCCCTCTTCACCGCCTTCTGCGCCCTGCAGATCGGGTCTGCGTGGGCGCCGCTCCCGGTGATCGGTCTGTTCGTCTTTCTACTCCTCGTGGCGTCGAGCCAGTCGGCGGTCACCCTGGTGAACTGGGCCGGCATGCTGCTGGCAAAGCCCAAAATCCTGCCGCGGTTTGACTTCAGCGACGGGATCCCGCTCGAATGCCGGACCGTCGTGGCCGTTCCGACGGTCATATCGTGCGAAGAGGACATCGACCGCCTTCTCGAGGGGCTGGAGATCCATTACCTGGGAAACCGCGACCCGCAGCTCTCGTTCGTCCTGCTGACCGATCTGCCTCCTGCGGACAGCGCCGTCCTCCCGGGTGACGAAGCCCTCGTCGACCACGCGGTGCGGGGGATCGAGGAGCTGAACTCGAGATATGCCAGCGAGGGCCGGCAGATGTTCCTGCTGCTCCACCGTCCACGGACGTGGAATGCGCATATGGGGCGGTTCATGGGATACGAGAGGAAACGCGGGGCTATCGAGGCGTTGAACCGGCTCCTGCTCGAAGGGGACCGGAGCGCCTTCTCCGTGATCGCCGGGGACCTGGACGCACTCACCGGGACCCGGTACGTGCTGACGCTCGATGCCGACACCGCGCTTCCCCGGGACTCGGCACGGCTCCTGGTCGGGACCGCCGCCCACCCGCTCAACCAGCCCGTGATTGACCCTGTGCTCGGACGGGTGGTCGCCGGGTACGGAGTCCTGCAACCCCGAATCGGGCTCGAGCTGACGGAGATGCTGCGGTCCCGGTACGTCCGGATCTTCGGAGGGGAACCGGGGATCGATCCCTACACCCGGGCCGTCTCGGATATCTACCAGGATCTCTTCCGGGAGGCGTCATTCATCGGGAAGGGATGCTACGACCTCGCAACCTTCGGCGCGACGCTCGGGCGCCGGTTCCCGGAGAACCGTGTACTCTCCCATGACCTGATCGAAGGCTGCTACGCACGGACTGCCCTGGTCACGGACGTGGTGCTCTTCGAGGACCACCCCCCCCGCTACCTCACGGACGTCTCGCGCCGGCACCGTTGGATACGCGGAGACTGGCAGATCGGGGCCTGGTCCCTCCCGCTCGTCCCCGGACCGGACGGGGGTCACCTGCCGAACACCCTCTCGGCCCTGTCGCGCTGGAAGATCCTCGATAACCTCCGGCGGAGCTGCATCCCTCCGGTCGAACTCCTGCTCTTTCTCCTCGTCTGGTTCATCGTGCCCGACCCGCTCTTCTGGACGACCGTCGTCGCCTCGCTCGTATTTGTCCCTCCGATCGTTACCTATCTGTACCAGGTGATCCAGAAACCCGTGGACCTGGCACCCATCCTGCACCTGAAAGACTCGGTGCGGTCCGCACCACGATACTTTGCCCAGCCCCTCCTCTCACTCGTCCTCCTCCCCTTCGAGGCGGGATTCTCGCTCGACGCGATCGTCCGGACCCTCGTACGGCTCTTCGTGACCCGACGCCATCTCCTCGAGTGGACCACGTCACGGGATGCCGGGCGCCGGGAGGCGAACCTCTCCGGGCACTACCGGCAGATGTGGTCTGCCGTGGTCACCGGCATCGGAGCTTTAACACTGGTCTTTCTCGTTCGACCCGAGGCGCTCGCACCGGCCCTCGTCCTCGGGGGGGTCTGGTGCGCCTCCCCTGCGATTGCGTGGTATCTGAGTCAGCCCGTCTCCAGGCCGAAACCGGCCCTCGAGACAGAGCAGGTACGCTTCCTCAGGTCGGTCTCGCGCCGGACCTGGCGCTTCTTCGAGGTCTTCGTCGGGCCCGAGGAGAACTGGCTTCCACCGGACAACTACCAGGAGTACCCGATCGAGCGGGTCGCGCACCGGACATCTCCCACGGATATCGGTCTGACCCTCCTCTCGACCCTCGGCGCCCTGGACCTCGGATACCTCTCGGCACTGCAGATGATCGAACGTCTCGAGCATACCTTCGAGACACTGGGTCAGCTCGAACGGTTCAGGGGGCACTTCTTCAACTGGTATGACACGATCACGCTCGACCCCCTCCTCCCCCGGTATGTCTCGACCGTGGATTCAGGGAACCTGATCGGTCTTCTGGTCACCCTCCGTTCCGGCCTTCTCGAGATCGGAAGCACTCCGGTGCTCCATGCCTCTGTCCTCCGCGGGATCTCTGACACGGTCCGGGAACTCCGGGTGGCAGTCGAGGCGACGGAGTATGACCACGATGACCTGACCTACGTCTCCCCCGTGAACCGGGAGCGGATCGAACAGCTCGAGGCACTCCTCGACAGGTCCGACGGGTCTTGTACAGAACGGTACGGGGTGCTCTCACGGTGCGCTGCGATGGTCAAACCTCTCACCGGTGACCTCAGGACGAACGCGGACGAGGAGGTCCGCTGGTGGGCAGGCACCCTCGAGCGGCAGGTCCACGGCCAGATGGAGTACGTCGACGACCTGCTCGCGTGGTGGGCCGGTGCCCCACGGGACCGGGCATTCTGGGACCGGGTCTCTGGTTTCGGACCCGAGGATGCGGTCCTCATCGAGACGGCCCTCTCCGACTGCGATACGGAGTCCCCGGGGCTCGTCGGGCTGCGGCAGCTGGAGGCCGACCTCCTCCCCGCTCTCGACAGGTTCCTCTCGCGTATGGCGGCGGCGGGGGATGCCTCAGGCCGGGCGGAGTCGGATGCAGCACGGCTCATGCTCCTGCGTGAACGACTCCGCCATGGTGCCGGACGGGCAGGTCAGCTCCTCGATCGAATCGAACGCCTGGGCGCGCGATGTACCGATTGTTCGGAGGTGGAGATGTCATTCCTCTTCGATCCGACCCGGGATCTGCTTGCCGTCGGGTACAACGTCACGGAACTGCGGCGCGACCCGTCGTTCTATGACCTCCTCGCCTCAGAGGCCCGTCTCGCCTCGTTCGTCGGCATCTCCACCGGCGAGCTCCCGCAGGCACACTGGTTCGCGCTCGGACGACTGCTCACCACGAGTTACAGCGGCCCTCTCCTCCTCTCCTGGTCGGGATCGATGTTCGAGTACCTGATGCCCCTTCTCGTCATGCCCGTCTATCCCGAGACCCTCCTTGAGTCGACCTGCATCGCCGCCGTCCGGAGGCAGATCGAGTACGGACGGGAACGGGGGGTTCCCTGGGGTGTCTCCGAGTCGGGGTACAACCTCACCGATGCAAACCTCAACTACCAGTACCGGGCCTTCGGTGTGCCCGGACTGGGATTCAAGAGGGGGCTGGGGGAGGACCTCGTGATCGCCCCGTATGCGAGTGCGCTCGCGCTGATGATCCTCCCCGTCGAGGCAGCGGAGAACCTCGGCATGATGGCCCGGTCCGGATTCGTCGGGCGGTACGGATTCTTCGAGGCGATCGACTACACCCCGTCGCGGGTCTCGCATGGCCAGAACTACGCGATCGTGCGGTCCTTCATGGTCCACCACGCGGGGATGTCGTTGCTGTCGATCCTCTCGGCCCTTCAGGATCGGCCGATGCAGCGGCGGTTCCTCGCGGTTCCCGAAGTCCGCGCGACGGACCTGTTGCTCCAGGAACGCGTTCCGAGAGTGACACCGTACCATCCCCACGCGATCAGGAGGGACGGTATCGTCCGCCGGGGGGCAGAGGGTGAGGCGCTGATCCGGGTCTTCTCGACTCCTCACACTCCCCGTCCAGAGGTGCATCTCCTCTCCAACGGGCGGTACCACGTGATGGTCACGAACGCCGGCGGGGGGTACTCCCGGTGGGGCGACCTGGAGCTGACACGGTGGCGCGAGGATCCGGTTGAGGATGGATACGGGTTCTTCTGCTACGTGCGCGACGTGGAGAGCGGCAGGTTCTGGTCGTCGTGCTACCAGCCCACCCTGGTGACGGCGGAGCACTACGAGGCGATCTTTCAACAGGCCCGGGCCGAATTCCGGCGGCGCGACGACGAGATCGATGTCCATACGGACGTGATGGTCTCTCCTGAAGACGACATCGAGTTGCGACGGATCCGGGTCACAAACCGGTCGTGGCGCCGAAGGACGATCGAGCTGACCAGTTACGGGGAGGTGGTCCTCGCACCTGCCGGCCAGGACGTCACCCATCCCGCTTTCTCCAACCTCTTCGTCTCGACCGAGCTGGTCCCCGAACGGAACGCGATCCTCGTCTCCCGCAGACCCCGCTCGTCGGGAGAGCACCCTCCCTGGCTCGTTCACATGATGATCGTTGACAAGCGGACCGTTCGGACCACGTCGTTCGAGACCGACCGGGCACGGTTCATCGGACGGGGTCACACACTCGCCGCGCCGATCGGGATGACCGACTCCTCGATCCTCTCCGGCACCTCCGGCCCCGTCCTCGACCCGATCGTGGCGATCCGGCGCACGGTCGCCATCGAACCCCAGGAGACCGTGACGATCCTCCTCTACCTGGGGTACGGCGAGAGTCGCGAGCGCGTCCTTGAACTGGTGGAGAAGTATCAGGACGTCCACATGGGCAACCGCGTGGCCGAACTGGCCTGGACCCATACCCAGGTGATGCTCCGCCAGCTCAACGCAACCGAGGCAGACGCGCAGCTCTATGCCCGCCTCGCCTCGGCGATCATCTACCCGAACCCGGCACGACGGGCACCTGCCGAGACCATCGCCCGGAACCGCCGGGGGCAGAGCGGGCTCTGGGGATACGGTATCTCTGGGGACAATCCCCTCGTCCTCCTCCGGATCGAGAACACGGCCCGCATCAGAATCGTCAGGCAGATGATTCAGGCCCACGGGTACTGGCTCCGGAAGGGCCTGGTCGCCGACCTGCTGATCTGGAACGAGGACGTGACCGGGTACCGCCAGGACCTGAACGAGGAACTCCAGCGACAGGCAGCTCTCGGGCCGGACCCTCACCTGGTCGATCGGCCCGGAGGCATCTTCATCCGTCGTGTTGATCAGATCCCCGAGGAGGACCGGGTCCTGATGCAGTCGATCGCCCGGGTGATCGTGAGCGACCGTGAGGGGTCCCTCGAGGAACAGGTCGAACGGACGCGCTGGACCGAGCCCCTGGTCCCCCCGTTCCTTCCCAGCAGGCGGCGTACCTCCCCCGAACCTGAACCGCCGGTCGACGGCGAGGACCTTGTGTTCTACAATGGGTTCGGCGGTTTTACCCCGGACGGAAAGGAGTACGTCATCGAGAGCCGTCACGGGCAGGTCACCCCTGCTCCCTGGGTGAACGTGCTTGCCAATCCGCTCTTCGGTTCGATCATCTCCGAGAGCGGTTCTTCCTATACCTGGTCGGAGAATGCGCACGAGTTCCGTCTCACCCCCTGGTGGAATGATCCCGTCACCGACCGGACCGGTGAGGCGTTCTACCTGAGGGACGAGGAGACCGGTGCGTTCTGGTCCCTTACTCCCAACCCGGCCCGTGGGACGGGGTCCTATCTTGCGCGGCACGGGTTCGGGTACTCGGTCTTTGAGCACAACGAGGAGGGACTCGTGTCGACCATGACCGTGCACGTTGCGATCGACTCGCCGGTGAAGACCTGGCACATCCGGGTGCGGAACCGTTCGGGCAGGGCTCGCACGGTCTCCGTCACGGGGTATGTCGAGTGGATCCTCGGAGAGCTGCGCGGGTCAACGGCGATGCACGTGGTGACCGAGATCGATCCCCTGACCGGGGCCCTCTTCGCCCGCAACCCGTATAATACCGAATTTCCAGACCGTTTCGCCTTCTTCGACCTGAACGAACCGAACAGGAGCGTAACCGGTGACCGGCACGAGTTCCTCGGCCGAAACGGACACCTCTCCCATCCTGCCGCCCTCGACCGCGCCCGTCTCTCCGGGAGGGTGGGTGCGGGGCTCGACCCCTGTGGGGCCATCCAGTCGGTGGTGGACCTGTCGGATGGGCAGACGGTCGACCTCGTCTTCGTGATGGGTGTGGGGCGGGGTCTTGACGAGGCACGTGCCCTCGTGCAGCGGTATCGCGGCGTGGGGCCTGCCCGGTCATCGCTTGACTCGGTCCGTCAGTACTGGGACTGGACCCTGTCCGCGGTGACCGTCGAGACCCCCGACCGCTCCCTGGACCTGCTGGTGAACGGATGGCTCCTGTACCAGGTGATCTCGGCCCGCCTCTGGGGACGTTCCGGGTTCTACCAGTCCGGCGGCGCCTTCGGGTTCCGGGACCAGCTGCAGGATGTGATGGCGCTCCTCCATGCGGAACCGCGCTTGATCCGCAAACACCTTCTGCTGGCGGCCAGGCACCAGTTCCGTGAGGGGGATGTGCAGCACTGGTGGCATCCGCCGAACGATCGGGGTGTCCGGAGTCGCTGCTCGGACGACTATCTCTGGCTCCCGTTCGTCACGTGCCGTTATGTCTTCTCGACCAGGGATACCGGGGTACTCTCTGAGCGCGTGAACTATCTCGAAGGCCGGCTGCTGATGCCGGATGAGGAGGCCTATTACGATCAGCCCTCCGTCTCTGACGAGCAGGGGACCCTCTACGACCACTGTGTGCGGGCGATCGAGTATGGACTTCGGTTCGGCTCCCATGGTCTGCCGCTGATGGGAACGGGGGATTGGAACGACGGGATGAACCGCGTGGGTGCGATGGGCGCCGGTGAATCGGTCTGGCTCGGTTTCTTCCTCCATTCGGTCCTCCTCCAGTTCTCCGGGATCGCCCGGATCCGGGGCGACGAGGCCTTCTCCGATCGTTGCGTCCAGGAAGCCTCCCGACTGGCGACCAACCTTGAGAAGGCGGGTTGGGATGGGGAATGGTACCGGCGGGCATACTTCGATGACGGATCCCTGCTCGGCTCCTCGGAGAACGAGGAGTGCCGGATCGACTCCATCCCCCAGTCGTGGGCGGTCCTCTCGGGGGCGGCGGACAGGGAGCGTGCACGGGTCGCCCTCGATGCGGTCGACCGGCTCCTGGTGCGCCGAAAGGACCGTCTGATCGCCCTCCTCACCCCTCCCCTCGACCACGCGGAGCCGTCGCCGGGATATATCCAGGGATACGTTCCTGGTGTCCGCGAGAATGGAGGGCAGTATACCCACGCGGCGATCTGGGTGGTCATGGCGTTTGCCGCTCTCGGTCAGACAGAGAAGGCCTGGGAGCTCTTCGATCTGATCAACCCGATCCGGCACGGACAGACCCAGGACGACGCGCGGGTCTACTGCGTTGAACCCTACGTCGTCCCGGCGGATGTCTACGCCGTCGAGCCCCATACCGGACGGGGGGGTTGGACCTGGTATACGGGTGCCGCGGGCTGGATGTACCAGCTCATCGTCGAGTCCCTGATCGGGATCCGGCTGGACGTGGACCAGCTTCGGTTTTCACCCTGTCTGCCGGCAGGATGGGACCAGATCGTCGTTCGTTACCGGTTCCACGAGACGGTGTACCGCTGCCTGATCCGGGCGACGGGGTCCGCCTGCGGAATCCGCTCGGTCAGGGTCGACGGAGTGGACCAGCCGGAACGCACGGTCCGACTGGTGAACGACCACCGCCGCCACGAGGTCGAGGTCGAGATCGGCTGAGGTGATGACCGCACTCGTCGGTGTATCGGTCATCCTGGGATGCACCGTGCCGTCCGGGAGCGGACGCTTTTGGCACAGAAGAAGACCGCCCGGGCCGGTTCGCTGGGGAGGGCACATGCACGCCCCGTTCGTTGTGCGACCGATTAACGGGTCTGTTCCCTGAGGGTCCTGCGAAGCAGCTTCCATCCGTGGACCCGGGGGAGCGACTCGACCAGTTCGAGTCTGCGTGGGATCTTGTATCCGGCAAGCTGGTCCTCGCAGAACTTCCGGAGGTCGTCCAGAGTGAGCGAACGACCCGGCACCGGCACCACCGCCGCCACAGGTATCTCTCCCCGCCGCTCGTCGGGAATGCCGTAGACCGCGACATCCTGGACTGCATCGTGACCGATGATCACGTTCTCGACCTCGGTAGGATAGATCTTCCAGCCGGACATGATGATCATGTCCTTCTTTCGATCGGTGATGAACAGGACCCCGTCCTCGTCCATGACTCCGATATCACCGGTCAGGAACCAGCCATCCTCGCGGAAGACGGCGGCGGTCGCTTCGGGCTGGTTCCAGTAGCCGGCGGCGACCGAAGGGCCCCGAATCGCGATCTCCCCGGCGGTCCCCGGCGGTAGCTCGAGCCCGGGGTTGTCGACGTCCACGACACGGACCTCGGTGTACCCTACCGGGACTCCGACCGACCGGTATCCCCTCGTGAGGTGGGGATAGGCAGGCAACGTCACGGTGCCCGAGCCGATCACGATCGTCTCAGAGAGCCCATACGCGTTCGCGACCGGGATGCCGAAGCGCCGGTCGAACGCCTCCCAGATGCTGGGGAGAAGCGATCCCCCACCCGAGATGATCACCCGCGCGGAACGGAGCGCCTGATCGGCCTCGGGGCCGGCATGGACGAGGGCATGGATGACGGGGGGCATGCCGGCGAGCACGGTCGGTCGGTACGCGCGCGCGAGGGTAAGGTAGGCGTCCAGCGAGAACCGGGAGAGCGCAACCCACGTCCCACCGGCACGCAGGGTGGCCAGACCCCAGGAGCACCCGACGTGCCCCATCGGGTAGATGCCGAGGTAGACATCACCGGGTACGAGCGAGAGCGCCTCTCTTTCGGCTTCAAGGGCGGTGATCCAGGCCCCATGACTGAGCATTGCCCCTTTCGGCCGTCCGGTGGTGCCGGCAGTATACTGGATGTGGCAGAGATCATCGAACGAACAGTGAACCGGGCGCATCACCGGGTCCCCGCGCTGGAGCTCTTCCCACCCGATCTCCCCCGACTCCCTGCCGCCGACGACGATTCGGAGCCGCAGTGTCGGGCAGTCTCCCGCGATCGCCCGGGCGACCTTCGCCCCTTCCCGGTCCGTGATGATCGCCACCGCGCCAGCATCGTTGATCGCGTGGGCGAGTTCGCGCTCGCGGTAGACGATGTTCGTGGGGACGGCGACCGCACCCATCCGCCAGCTCGCGAGATACCCGACCAGGTACTCGGCAGAGGAGTCGAGGTAGATGCAGATCCGGTCTTTCCGTTCCACCCCGAGCTCGATCAGCCCCCGTGCAAGGCGGTTCGTCATTGCACGGAGGTCACGGTACGTGAGCGAAACTCCGCGATCAGGCTGAACATACGCGGTCCTGGACTCGGGGACAAGTCGGGCATCGAGGAGCGTGGTGACGTTGGGCATGAGATGCGGTAGAGGTCTGTGGAGCGGTATATATAGGGATGGCGCCGGGCCCGGTCTGCTGCTGCCGTTCCTGGGGCGATGGACCGGACGGGAGATCTCAATGGCGTTTCCCGCCGGTCATGCGAGGGTAGAATTACCGGTCGGTCGTTACATGGGAGTATGGAGACCTCTCATCCCTTCCTGATCGGTGGTGCCTGGCGTCGTTCCGGAACCACGGTCGATGTCGCATACCCGTACGACGGGACGATCGTCGGGTCGGTCGAACTTGCCACCGGGCCTGACCTCGACGACGCCGTCGCGACGGCGCGTCGCGGCGCAGAGGTGATGCAGCGTCTGCCGGCCCACCGAAGGGCTGCGATCCTCCACGAGATGGCCCGGCGTGTGACCGCAGCGGCAGATGAGCTCGCCGACTCTATCGTCGGGGAGGCGGGAAAGACCATCGCCCTGGCAAGGGCAGAGGTCGATCGCGCCAGAACGACGCTCCACCTGTCCGGCGAAGAGGCGCTCCGGATCGGCGGGGAGAAGGTCGATCTCGACTGGAGCCCGGCGGGCGAGGGGTGTACCGGGCTCCTGCGGCGTGTACCCGTCGGTGTCGTGCTCGCGATCACCCCGTTCAACTTCCCGCTCAATCTCGCCTGCCACAAGATCGGTCCGGCGATCGCCGCTGGCAACGCGGTGATCCTCCGTCCCTCAACCCGGACCCCGATGACGGCCCTTACCCTCGGGCGGATCGCCCTCGAAGCGGGATGCCCACCGGAGTCGATCTCCGTCGTTCCGTGCCGCACCCCGGATGCGGAGCGTCTCGTTGCGGGTCCGGGGATCGACCTCGTATCGTTCACGGGCAGCCCTGCCGTGGGATGGTGGCTCCGGTCGATCGCGGGGCGGAAGCGTGTCGCCCTCGAACTCGGAGGTAATGCCGCGGTCATCGTTGAACCGGACGCCGATCTCGCCGCCGCCGTGCCCAGGATCGTCAACGGCGGGTATGCAAACGCCGGGCAGGTCTGTATCTCGGTTCAGCGTGTCTTTCTCCACCGGTCCCTGTACGACGACGGCCTGGAGGAGATCCTCAGCGCAACCCAAGGGTTGCCGGTTGGAGACCCCCGATCGCCCGCGACCGTGGTCGGCCCGATGATCTCCGAGGAGGCGGCGGGCGGCGCCGAAGAGAAGGTCCGGGAGGCGCTTGAAGCAGGAGCTGGCTGCGAGATCGGAGGTGTCCGGGAGGGCTCCCTCTTTCAGCCGACCGTCCTGACCCGTACCCGGCCCGAAATGCGGGTGAACTCCACCGAGGTATTCGCCCCTGTCATCACCGTCACCCCGTATGACCGACTTGATGAGGCACTGGAAATGGCCAACGACTCGCCGTTCGGGCTTCAGCAGGGCCTGTTTACCAGCAACATCCGGTCGATCGCACTCGCGGCCGAACGCTGCCGCGCAGGAGCGTTGATCGTGAACGATGTCCCGACCTTCCGGATGGACCACATGCCGTACGGGGGGATGAAGGCATCCGGACTCGGGAGGGAGGGACCCCGATACGCGATCGAGGAGATGACCGAACGTCAGCTCCTCGTGATCCGGCACGGTTGAAGCCGCAGGGGGCAGAGTCCGGGTCATGGTGCCCGGATGCTGCCAGGGGTCCGATCCTCTGCCGGTCACTGCCCCCGATCCGTGCGCCGGAAATCCCGGGCAGGGACCAGGATTTCGAACCGCGCTCCAGAGCCGGGTTCTGAGGCCTCGCGGATCTCGATCCCCGTGATCGAGAGGATGTCCCGACAGAGACAGAGGCCCAGCCCGGTTCCGTCCGGCCTCCTCCTGAAGCATTCCTCGCGGTTCGTGTCGCTCACGCCCGGCCCGTCGTCCTCGCACGTGATGACGAGGCGACCATCGCCTGTGTCGGCGTGCACCCTGAGATGTGTGGCCGTTGGAGCGTGGAGTGCCGTGTTCTGGGCGATCTGGGTGAAGACACGTGGAAAGAGCGGGTCGGCGTAGATCTCGTATGGCATCTGTCCGCACTCAAGCGCGAACTGGGTCGGACCCACCATGCGAACCCCCTCTTTCACCGCCTCCTCGAGGGGATGCCAGATCGGGGGGCGGGCGCCGAGGTCCTGGTAGTCCTTGGTGAAGGTGATCAGCCGCTGGATGTTCCTCGTCAGGGAGAGTTCCTTCTCCACGTACGACGATATGACGGGGTCCTTCGTGTCCTCCCTGGTGAGATCAAGGTAGAGGAGGAGGGCCGTCACCTGGTTCAGAATGTCATGCCTGGTGATGGATGAGAGGAGGGCCAGCTTCTCGCTCGCCCGTCGTGCCGCCTCCTCCGCCATCCTCCGCTCGGTCACATCCCGGATGAAGGCGAGGATGCATCGTGTACCCCCGTAGTCGATCAGGCCGATCGAATAATCGACCGGAAACGGTGTTCCGTCCCGCCGGAGGTGTTCGGTTGCCCCGCTCAGCCACGCACCCTCTCGAAGTCCCTGCAGATGGCTGGACAGGGCAGTCTCGTCCGAAACGGCCTCGATCTCAGAGACCATCACCCCCACGAGCTCCGCGGCGGCCCGTCCGTAGCAGGCGGCAGCAGCCCGGTTGGCGGCGACCACGCGCCCTGTATCATCCGGTTCGGCCGTCAGGAGCAGGATCCCCTCTCCGGCACCTTCAAAAATGGCACGGTACCGCCTCTCGCTCTCGGCAAGGGCACGGGCCTGTGCACGCGATTCCGTAACGTCCCGAAAGACCACCTGGACCGCCTGTTCCTCCTGGAAGCCGACGTTTGCCGCGGTCATCTCGACCTCGATCGTCCGTCCGTCCGCACGGATCAACCGGCCCTCCTCCGTTATCGGACGATCGACGGGTGCACCGGACCAGCCCGAACCACTCTCCGCGCCGCCGGGCGGCACCCAGGTGCGCGTTTCCCGGCCGATCCCTTCCTCGGGGGAGTCCAGCCCCAGGAGGCTCGCGGCGGCCGGATTCATAAAGACGACGTGTCCGCCGACATGGATCAGGAGTCCCTCGGTCATCGCCTCGACGACCGCCCGGTACCCCGCCTCCCGTTCCTGGAGGGCGCGTGCAGTGCGCCGTTGCTCGGTCACATCCTCGATCAGGGCGACAAGGAACGGGCTCTCCCCGTCAGAACGGACCGGTGCCATCGAGACGACCACAACAGCGGTCTCCCCGTCACCCCGGACGATCCGGATCTCGCGGGGCACACACCCCCTCGGGTCGGTGAACGCCCGTACGAACTCCTCGTGTTCGTGTGACCGTTCCGGGGGCACCACAACGTCCAGCCACGATAGGTCCTGCAGCATCTCCCGGGTCCGTCCCAGGATCTCGAGCGCCTTTCGGTTCGCCTCGCGAATCTCGCCCCTCTCGCCGATGATGGTGATCCCGATCAGCGGAATCTGGAAATACGAACGGAACCGTGCCTCACTTCGTGCAAGCGCAAGCTGGACCTGCCGCTGCTGGACTACGGCCCGGATCCGCTGGGCGAGGTCTGCGAATTGCGCCCTGGGACTTCCCCCCTTCTGAAGGTAGAAGTCCGCTCCAAGGTTCAGGGCCTGGATCGCGACCTCCTCGCAACCGTGGCCGGTCAGCAGTATGAACGGTAACCTGCCATATCGTCTCCTTACCTCCTCCAGGAAGACGAGTCCGTCGTGTTCCGGCATCTGGTAGTCCGCAACGACGGCATCAAAGCTGCCCGATTCCAGCACCCTGAGGGCCTCGTCGACGGACCCGGCCCCGGTCACCCTGAGGTCGGGATCAAGCTGCTCGAGGAACCGCATACCCAGGTGGAGAAGGGCCGGCTCATCGTCCACGTAGAGCACTCTGTATACCATCGGCGGAAGCTGTTCTTTTTATCGGTGGCATACCTGAAAGGGTTATCCTATGTGCCCCGGACCGGTTCTCACCCGGTGTTCTCGAAACGGTACCTGTCCGGCGGGACCACGAGATCGAACCCCACCCCTCCAGGGACCGTCCGCCCGACGACCGTCATGGGGCAGTCCTCGAGGAGCTTTCTGAGCACGGGGAGCCTCTCCTGTCCCTGCTCGAAGACCCCGGCGGGGTCGTCTTTCCGCCGCTCGGTATACCTGATGACCAGGCTCCCGCTCCCGTCGTGCTCAGCGGTAAGGTGCAGGTCCGTTGCCCCGGTTCGTAACGCCTCCGAGAAGAGGTGATGTAAGACCCTCTCGAGCCAGGTGTCGAGGGTGACGGAGAGATCCGGGACCTCCACCACGCACCCGTGCACCGGCATTCCAGCCGCGCGGGCGGCCTGCCGGATGATCGGAAGCAGCGGACGGTAGCGACCCTGATCCGCCGGACGGTCACGGTTTCTCAGGGCATACGCGATGGTGGAACGGATCTCCTCGTTTGCTGTTACGATACGTTCGATCAGCGCACGGTCCCTGCGATCGGTGATGTTCCGGCTCAACTGCTCTGCTAGACCACGGACCACCATCGTGTTCCGCTCGACCTGTTGCCTGAGCGTGGAGCCGAGGTGAGCCAGGGTCCTCTCCATCTCCCGGCTCTGCACCTTGAGGGCCTCCTGTGCCTCCACATCCTCGATCTCGAGGAGCAGCTGGCCGGGCATGATCCCCTTGAGGGTGAACTCGGCGAGGGACCCACATCCGTCCGCGAGATGGAACCGGTCCGAAGCGGACGGTTCTCCGGTCCGCACGGACTCGACCAGCTCCAGGAAGCGCACCCTCTCCTCGGGGACGAGCCTCCCGGCAAGGTCTTCGGGTGTCGACCCCTCGATGCCCGAACCGAGGTAGGCGAGCGAAGACGCGTTCGCCCAGATCGCGCCATCGGCACTGTCGTACAGGACGAGACCCCGGTCCAGATGGTCGAAGATGGCATGGTATCGTGCCTCGATACGGCTCCGTTCCTGTTCCGACCGGTGACGGGCAACGATCGCATGCAACCGGGGAACGAGCTCATCCAGCAGCGCCCCGATGTCCGGTTGCTTCCTGATGAAGAGGTCCGCCCGACCGTTGAGGGCCTCGATCACGACCTCCTCGCTTCCCCTGCCCGTGAAGAGGATGAAGGGGACGTTCCCGTGGCGTCGCCTCACCTCGGACAGCAGGTCGAGTCCGTTCATGCGGGGCATCGAATAGTCGGAGAGGACCACGTCGACAGGCTGCCTTTCAAGGAGTTCAAGCGCCTCGTGGGCACTCGCCGCGGTCAGCACCTCAATCTCCGGGTTATCCCTGAGCCCGGTCCGCACCAGGTGAAGCAGGTCCGTTTCGTCGTCGACGTAGAGGAGGCGAAGCGGGGTCAAACGCATCTCAGCGATAGTAGCCGCGATTCTGCTATTAATTCTTATCCGTCCCTGGCGTTCTCAGGGACCGATCACCCCGGGGGGCACGATCATCAACAGCCCGAAGGCAAGCATGACGCCTGCAAATGCGAGCTGGAGCGGACGGGGCGGGCAGGCATGAGCGAACCGGGCGCCCACCTGTGCCATCGGGATCGAGCTGGCTGAGAGCGCCAGAAAACCCGTGAGATGGACGTACCCGGCGGAGAGGGCGAGCATGTGGCCGCCGGGAGGAACGTTGAGGATGTAACTGGTCACACCGCCGACGGACGCGGCGAGAATGACGGGCATCGATGTCCCCACCGCGGTGTGGACCGGGTAGTGAAGGAGCAGGAGGAAGACGGGCACCAGTACGACCCCTCCACCGATCCCGAGGAGTCCCGAAAGCAGGCCGATGGGGACCCCCAGCAAAAGGTAGTGGGCGTGGCTCAGGGCGATCGGTGCACCCTCGATGGAACAGTCCGGGCGGCGGGCGAGCCGTACGGCCATCGCGATCAGCACCATGCCGAGAAGGAGCTCGAGCGGACGGGGGGGGAGCCTCGTCGAGATCATGCCTCCGATAAAGGAGAAGGCTGCAGCCGACGGCCCCATCCAGCAGGCGGTCTCCCAGCGGATCGCCGAACGCCGGTGGTGCGCCCAGGTGCCCGATGCGGCGGTGGGGAGCACCACGGCAAGGCTCGTACCGAAGGCGGTACGGAGCGCCATGCCGGGTTCGACACCGAGAAGCCCGAGCGTCCAGAACTGGACGGGAACCATCAGGAACCCGCCGCCCACGCCGAAGAACCCTGAAGCGAGGCCCACGACTGCGCCTGTCAACAGGAGCAGGCCTGAGTACAGGAACACGGCATCCACTCGATCGCCTCCCTCGATCAGTGATGCGGTGCTCTCGATTAGCCCTTCCGGTGATCGAAGCGCCGGACGTACCAGGATCCCGCGTACGATGGCATACGTCTACGGAGCACCGGTTTTCTCTCCCCGGCAGGCGTACGGGAAAAAATGGGTTACTGGTACTCCGGGGGCTGGGCCTCTCTCGGCAGCCCGCCCTTGAAGTGCTGCTGGATCCGCTGGTAGTAACTCCGGAGGTTCTCGTTCATGGTGGGGTGCACCTTCGCGAGCGCCTTCTCGAAGTGTTCCCCCGTGATCACTGGGGTCCGCTCCCGGAGGGCAAACATGCCCGCCTCACGGCAGAGTGCCTCGATGTCCGAACCGACATACCCCTCGGTCCGGGCAGCCAGGTCCTCGAGCAACGCTCTCCTGCCCGGATCCTCGAGGACGAGCCCGCGTTGTGCCATTGCCTTCGCCAATTCCTGGCGCCGTTCGTACACCGGCAGCCCTCCCTCGACCGAAGCTTGGATCGCGTCCGCCGCCCTCCGGGCTTCCTCGACGGCAAAGGTCCGGTTACGCCCGAGCGCTTCGATGAACCGTTCGATCTCAACGGCGGTGAATCCTTCGGTGAACTGTAGCATCTCCTCCATGGACGAGCCCTCGATCGGCTTTCCGCGGGTATGGATCTCCAGGATCCGCAACCGGTCCTCCCGCCCGGGCTGACCGATGTAGACGAGCCGATCGAAACGCCCGGCCCGGAGAAGTGCCGGGTCCACGATGTCGGGACGGTTGGTCGCACCCATGACGACCACGTCCTTCAGCTCCTCGAGCCCGTCCATCTCGGTCAGGATCTGGTTGAGAACCGACTCGATCACATGAGAGCCCGTCTCCATGCTCCGCGAGGGCGCCAGGGCATCGAGCTCGTCGAAGAAGACGATCGAAGGGGCGACCTGGCGGGCCTTCCTGAAGACCTCCCGAACGGCCCTCTCCGACTCCCCGACCCACTTGGAGAGGAGCTGCGGGCCGCGGATTGGGATGAAGTTCGCGCCGGACTCCGAAGCGGCGGCCTTCGCGATCAGGGTCTTGCCGGTGCCCGGCGGTCCGTAGAGCAGGACGCCCCGCGGGGGCTGGATACCGAGCAGCTCGAACCGCTTGTGGTCGGTGAGAGGGTATTCGACCGCCTCCCTGACCTCCTGTTTCGCCTCCTCGAGGCCTCCGACGTCGGTCCAGTCGACGTGCGAAACCTCGAGCATCACCTCGCGCATCGCAGACGGACCGACGTCGCGGAGCGCATCGCGGAAGTCCCGCGCCTGGACCTCGAGCCGCTCGAGGATCTCTTCCGGGATCTCCTCGACCTCGAGGTCGATCTCGGGGAGGTACCGCCGCAGCGCACGAATGGCTGCCTCCCTGGCGAGTGCGGCAAGGTCGGCCCCGACGAACCCGAAGGTCTGCTGGGAGAGCTCTTCCAGGTTCACGTCGGGTGCGAGCGGCATCGTCCGGGTATGGATCTTCAGGATCTCGATCCGGTCCACCTCCGCCGGAACCCCGATCTCGATCTCACGGTCGAACCGACCGGGGCGGCGCAGGGCCGGGTCGATCGCGTCGACGCGGTTCGTCGCCCCGATGACGACGACCTCTCCACGCTCCTCCAGGCCGTCCATCATGGTCAGGAGCTGGGCGACCACCCTCCGCTCGACCTCGCCGGTGACGTCCTCCCGGCGCGGAGCGATCGAGTCGAGCTCGTCGATGAAGATGATGGCTGGCGCGTTCTCGCGTGCCTCTTCGAAGACCTCGCGGAGTCGCTGTTCAGACTCGCCATAGTACTTGGAGATCACCTCGGGGCCGGCGATCGCGGTGAAATGGGCCCCCGACTCGTTCGCAACGGCCTTTGCGATGAGGGTCTTGCCGGTTCCGGGTGGACCGAAGAGGAGAACGCCCTTCGGTGGTTCTATCCCGAGTCGCTGAAAGAGTTCCGGATGCCGGATCGGGAGCTCGATCGTCTCCCGGACGCGCTGAAGTTCGTAGGTCAGTCCACCGATGTCCTCGTAGCTGATCTGTCGTGCTCCCTCGAACCCCGCGGCAGGTTTGTCGGAGAACTCGATCTCGGTGTTCTTCGAGATGATCACCGCCTCGACAGGCTCGACGACCACCGCCTTGAAGGCGATGATCTGGGGCTGCATGAACGGGAACCCCTGCCGGATCGGGACCGAGTCCCCTTCGACGACGGGAAAGTCGATCAGGGAGTTTATCGCGTGTTCCAGGTTGATTGGGACGTTTGAGGGCAGATCGACCGGGGGGGCGAGCACAACCCGCCTCGCCTCGATCTCCTCGGTGATCTTCGCCACCCGGATCCGGTCCCCGATCGAAACACCCGCGTTCGCCCTGGTGTAGTTGTCGATCCGGATCTTCCCCTGGTTCCAGTCGTTGACCAGCGCCCTCCATACCTTGGCGACGGTCCTGCGCTTCCCCTCGATCAGGACGATGTCACCCGGAGACACCCTGAGCTGGAGCATCGTCTCGGGGTCGAGTCGTGCCTTCCCCCCACCCTGGTCCTCGGGGTACGCGCTGTCCACCTTGAGAAAGAATTCCGGCATATGCACCTTACATCTTTTATGCCTTCATTTATAAGTACTGGTGAATGCGCATCCTGGTGATCGACCCGATAGCAGGCGCTGCAGGCGATATGCTCCTCGGAGGGCTCCTTGCGATCGGGGCTGACCGCGAGGCCGTGACGCGGGCGATGTCCTCTGTTGTCGCCGAACCGACCTTCGAAGAGGTTGACCGCGCCGGCATCCGGGCGACGCGTGTGCGGACCCACGCGACTTCCACTCACCGGAGTCTCGACGAGGTACTGGCGCGTGTCGAGGGGTCCGATGCACCCTCAGGTGCGATCGCTCTTGCCAGGCGCGTCTTTCTGCGCCTCCATGCGGCGGAGTCACGGGTGCACGGGCTGGAGCACGTGCACTTCCACGAGGTTGGGGCGGACGACGCGATCGCCGATGTGATCGGTGCGGCAACGGCCCTGCTCAGCCTCAGTCCCGACGGCGTGTCGGTGTTGCCCGTCCCGCTCGCTCAGGGCACGGTCGACGGTGCGCATGGGACCTATCCCCTCCCTTCGCCGGCGACGGTCGCATTGCTGTCGGAATCCGGCATCGAGGCGAGGCTGGAGTCCGGGGACGGGACGGAGACGCTCACCCCGACGGGGGCGGCGCTCCTCGCAGAGTTCCAGACCCTCCCCTGGCGGGCACTGGGTCACTTCACGGTGACCGCGGCAGGGTATGGGGCCGGTACCCGGAACCCGCCGGGCCGGCCGAATGTCCTGCGCACCCTTCTCGTCGAGACCCGGTCCGAACACGCCGATTCCGTCGAGGTCCTGGAGACCAACGTCGATGATGTGACCGGGGAGGTCCTTGCGCACGCGATCGCCCGTCTCATGGAGAACGGGGCGCGGGATGTGCAGGCGCTCCCGGCGCTGATGAAGAAGGGGCGGATGGGCTTCCTGGTCCGGGTCGTCTGCCGGCCCGGGGACGGACCCCGGTGCGCCCGGCTCCTCGCGGAGGAGCTGGGCACGCTGGGGGTCCGCTCGATCCCCTGCGTCCATCGACTCGTCGCCGATCGCACCGTCGAGCCCGTCCCGGTCACCATCGCGGGCGAGACCCGGATGATCGGGATCAAGCACGGTATACTCGACGGGAAGGTGTTCACGAGCAAGCCCGAGTTCGAGCAGGTACGCGACTGGGCGACCGCCCTCGGACTCCCGGTCAGGGTGGTCCTTCGGGCGGTGGAGGAAGCGGCCGGTCGGCGAACGACGGAGATGGGCGATGCACCCCGGTAGCGATCGGCTGTCGACCGGGTGCGCGGATCTCGATCGTCTGATCGGAGGCGGATACGAACCCGGGGTGGTGACCCAGCTCTATGGCGAGGCGGCCACCGGCAAGTCCACCCTGTGCGTGCTCGCGACGGTCCAGGCGCTCCGCACCGGACGAGCGGTCGTCTACATCGACACCGAGGGGTTCTCCGTCGAGCGCTTCCGGCAGATCGCGGGAGACGAGGCGGAGGTCCTGGTCGAACGGCTCTTCCTCTTCGAGCCTCTCGATCTGGCCGAGCAGGCGACGATGATCGCGAACGCCGATGCACTCCTCCGGACACGTCCGGCGGCCCTGATCGTGCTCGATTCGGCGACCGCCCTCTACCGGCAGGAGGACCTCGAGGAGAGTAACGAGGCGATGCGCCGGCTGACACGGCAGATGCTGCACCTTCTGGGCCTCTCGCGGCGTCACAGACTGCCGGTACTGGTCACCAACCAGGTCTACATGGACCCAGAGAGGAACCGGGTCGTGGGGCTCGGGGGGACCGCGCTCGAACATATCTCCAAGGTGATCGTCCGGCTCGAGAAGGCCGACGGGCATCGGCGGGCCGTTCTTGCCAAGCACCGGTCCCGTTCAGAGGGTGAGAGGTTCGAGTTCGAGATCACCGAAACCGGCATCCGAACCTGGCACCGGACGGGCCGGTGACGGCACGGGGACACCCTCTGTCGGGCGCGACCGGTTCCATGGTCAACCGGACGACCCCGATCTCCGCGTCCTCCTCGCGGTATATCCTGGTCGATGGTGACGACCGGGGGGGAACCGTCCTGAACTGCGGGCCCCCCCTGCAGCACACCCGGTCTTCCGGGTCCGGGCCCGATCGGGATCGGCCGATCCCGGCACCCCGCCGGCCCTGGTCGATCGTGCGAAGAGAGTGCGGTGTACGGGGGACCTGCCGGAGTGGAGAAGAGACCCGCGTCCGCCATCGTGAGAAAGCGACCCGGTATTAGGGCATGACGAGGCTGAATCCCCTCATTAAAAGTCCAGGTGGGTCGCACTCGTCTTCCCGGACCAGGGTTCGGACCGTCGGCCGGGCCTGCCTTCATATGGGATGCCGCTCCAGATCAGCATATGCGCACACTCGCCCTCCTCGTATCCCTGGCGTTCCTGCTGCTCGCATCCGGGTGCACGACATCCCCGTCGCCGGGTACGATCACCCCCCTCCCGTCTGCCGGGCCCCGGTACGAGGCGGGCGACCTGCTGGGGGGCGATCTCGTCGAGGCGGGGTTCGATGACCCGAATGGTACACCGGCAGGTGCGGCGATCGTGGTGCTCGAGTACCAGGCCCTGCCCGGCCAGTACGTCTATACGCTGGTCCGGCCGGTGGAGGGGAACTGGATGTACGTCTACCCGGCTGGCGACTGGACGAAGCGTCTTTCCCGGGAACGGACGGTCTTCGAGGGATACCGGCTTGAGATCGTCGGTTACGTTCAGGTCGGAAGAATCCAACCGGCGAGGACCACGAAGACCGTCGGTCCGGCCTGATACAAACGCATATCTGGGCACGGGGTCAACTGGTCTTCGCCATGCGGATCGGGATCATCTCCGACACTCATGATCGGCGGGGGATGGTGGATGCAGCCGTCGAGCGGTTCAACCAGGAAGGGGTCGAATGTGTCCTTCATGCCGGCGACTTCGTCTCACCGTTCGTCGTCTCCTGGCTCTCCCGGCTCGAGTCCCCGCTCGTGGGTGTATTCGGGAACAACGACGGTGACCGGACCCTTCTCCTGGAACGGTTCGCCGAGTACGATCATCTCGATCTCCGGGGCGATTTCGCCCGTCTTGAGCTGAGCGGGGCCAGGATCGCCCTCCTCCACGGTCACCAGCGCGACCTGCTCGCGGCGCTCATCGAGACCGGGTGGTTCGATTATGTGGTTCACGGCCACTCTCACCGGGCCGGCTGCTCCGGGCAGGGACGGACCCGCGTGGTCAACCCGGGTGAGGCGTGCGGCTATCTGACGGGGAGGTCGACCGTCGGGATACTGGAGACGGAGGGGGGGGCGTGGGAGGTGGTGGCCCTCGAATGACCGGAGAGAACGCCGGGAACGAGCAGGCGCGTGCCATCCTGTACATCGGGTTCGGCCGGTATGGAGAAGCTCTCTCCCTGATCGAGGGCAGACAGGATCTGGATGCGATCCTGCTGCGGGCCATCGCCTTCGACCAGGCGGGACGGCTCTTCGAGGCGCTCGACTGCTGTTCGGCTGCACTCGCCATTGCGCCGCTCGATCCAGATGCCTGGTTCATCCAGGGACGCGCCCTCTTTCACTTCTCCGAGTACGAGCAGGCGGTCCGATCGTTCGAGCAGGCCCTCCGCCTTGATCCGGGGTATGTTGAAGCACAGTATCTCCTCGGCAACGCACTCTATGCCCTGGGCAGGCTTCCCGAGGCGATCGAATCCTACCGGGCCGTCATCGCCCGCGATCCCCTTCGCCCGAAGGCCCTCTACAACTGTGGCGTCGCGCTCGCCGATCTTGGTCGGTTCGACGAGGCGCTCCGCATGTACGACCTGGCGATCGAGAGAAGCGGCGGGATGCCCGCCCTCTTCACGAACCGGGGTGTCTGCCTAGCCGCACTCGACCGACTGCCGGAGGCGATCGAGGCATTCACGATGGCGGTCGAGATCGACCCCCGGGACCATGCCGCCTGGCACAACCGGGGGATCGCCCACGCCCGGCTCGGTCAGGATGAGGCCGCGCGGTACTGTTTCTCTCGCTGCCGTGCGCTCAACGATCGGTCGGGATCGCCCGGGATGCAGGGATGACGATCGGCGGGTTCAACCCATTTTCACGGCTCCGGGAGAGCGTCTCACTCCTGCTCAGGCTTCAATCGGGATCGCTCGGGATGTGCGTGACGCGGTGCGAACACCCCGCCGGCATGGGAACAGCCCTGCTCGGTTCGTTGCCGGGGCGTTCGTCGACTCGACCATCATCACCGGGCGAAGGTCCGGATGCTGACCCCCGGTACCGCCAGTGTCTCGTCGTTTCGGTGCCTAAAGATCACGTCCGGACCTGCGTTCGGCTCTCCTTCCCGACGAGCCCGTTCAGCCGTTAAGAACGCCCTTTCCGTCCCCGACCACCAGGATGGATCGGGAGTCCCCGGTGAGATACGTTCCCGAATCGAACCGGTCCTCGATCTCGCCGTACCGTCTGACGACCACCATCTCCGAACACGGTGGGACATCACGGACCCCGAAACGGGATGCGATCGTGCATCCCCGTTAGGGCCCGATCGGAACACCATCGGAACGCCTGCCCGTCGTCGTCGCCACCAAGATGAGCACGAGCGGGTCCCCGCCACCTTCATCAGGTCCCTGCAGAACGGACCGGTGCCTGATCGGATGCCGCACACGGTTGACATGCGCATCTCTCGCTCGGTCGAACCGGACATGGACCGCTGGCCTGCCCGTGAAAGAGAAGGTGCAGGGTGTCCTCAGCGCCGGGAACCGAGGAGCAGGGCGAACAGGAGGGCGACCATGCCAACGCCGGCGGGGAGGGGCGATTGCGTTGTTGTCGATACCTGGGGCGTGCGGTTCGCCGGCGTCCCTTGGATCGTCGCCTGAACGGCCAGAGCGGCCTCGCTCCGGAGCGCTTCTGCCTCCTGGTCGTTCGGATCGAGCTCAAGCAGGGTGTTGAGGACGTCGACCGCCTCCTGCGGACGGCGGAGATCGAGGAGGAGGGCGCCCTTCAGGTAGAGGGCCTCGCGGTGATCCGGTTCGTTCCTGAGGACGTTCTCGACGAGCCAGAGGGCGTCTTCGTACCTCCCCTGGTCGGCCAGGAGGACCGCCTTCCCGGTCAGGGCAAGCGTGGAGAGCGGTCGTTCCCTTAACCAGCGGTCGTACACCTCGAGCGCCTCGGCGGTACGGTTCTGGCTGACGAGCAGCGTGGTCAGCGCCTCGTTCGCGTCGGTGGACCCTGGTCGGGCGTCGACGGCTCGCCGCAGGTAGCGCTCAGCCTCTGCCGGATCGGTCGGCATCGCCTGCTCCCCACGGTTGATCAGAGCGTCCACGTGGTGTGGATCGATCGCGATCGCCCGGTCGAGTGCGGCGATCGCCTCGGTCCTGATCCCCGCATCGTCCTGTAACGAGAGCACACCGCCATGGATATCCCAGGCGTCTGCGGAATCGGGCAACAGCCGGACGAGCTGTTCGGAGATGTTGCGGGCCGTTCCTGCCTCTCCGTGCCCGACGCGGAGCCCCACCTCGTATGCGAGGGCGCCCACGTCCCGCGGATCGACGGCAAGCCGATCCCTCACCTCTGTCAACCCCTCGTCGAAACGATCGGAGTACGCCAGGATCAGGCCGCGCACCAACCAGGATCGGAGATGGTCTGGGTGGGTCGCCTGGAAGGCCTGAAGTACCTGCAGCGCCTCATCCAGGCGACCCATGCGCATGAGGTCGGTGACCCGGTCGAGCTCCTCCTCCGAAGCGTTCTCCTCGCCGCTGGACGGGAGGACGAAGGTTGCAAGGACCAGGCAGGCGAGAACCGCTGTCAGCACTCGAGATCTCATGGCGCAGATCTCGTCGTCACCGGGACCTAAAATCGTTGTGGCGTCGTTTGGTCGAACCGACTGGCTGTCCGATGGGCGTGTTCGGGATCCGGGAGACCCTGCCGGCGAGGGTCGGCCGGAACCCTGCCATTCCTCGCCGGGTTCCCGGATCAGAGTCTTTAATCCCGGATCGGTCCAAGGTTGTGTGGTGAGGTCCCGCCATGGCAGAATGTCCCAACTGCGGCACAGAGGTCCGGCAGGAATGGTCGCTCTGCCCCCACTGCAAGGTCAACATGCGGACCTTCACGGGACCTCCGCAGGGGCGCCTGACCCGCCCGCCCCCCGGCATCAGGCCTGCATCACCCCCTCCTGCCCCGTCCCCGGCGACCGTCCCCGCGCCCACACCGGTTGCGGTGATGCCGGAGATCCCCGTCGCCCCGGCACCCCACCCCGGGCAGGGGGTGACCGTTCCGGTTGCATCGGCAGCACCGGGGACGGCGGAGGAGCCAGCCCGGTCCTGTTCCCGGTGCGGGGCACCGGTCGTCTCAGCGGACGCACTGTACTGCATGCGGTGTGGTCACCGGGTCGACCGTCGCTCGCTCGCCGACCAGGTGGAACAGGCCCTCTCCAACCCGGTGGTGATCGGAGGTCTGGGACTGGTCTTCGTTCTCCTGCTGGTAGGGCTCGTTCTCGCTCCGGGGCTCGGAAGTCCGGCGCCGACCGGCACGAAGGCGGGTACCGGACTCGTCGTGGACGCAGGCGGACCGCTGAACGCACCGTCCCCCACCTGGACGGATCGTCCGGTGACGACGCCTTCGCCGGTGGTCGAGGTTCCCGAGGTTATCGCCGGTCCGGCGAACGCGACGCCGAACGCGACACCTCGTCCTCGCGAGACCGTGCTCTCGGTCCGGACCCTCGACCGGTACATCCAGAATGCGGGTGGTGATGGCGGCGACCAGCTCGCGACCCCATCGTCATCCCCTACCATCCCCCTGCCCACCTTCGTACCGGGACCGACCCGCACGGTGACACCGGGTCCGCTCGGCGACCTTGTCTGGGCGGGTGAGGGATACTACATCACCCCTCCCTTTGTGCTGGGAGCGGGCGAGGTGCGGCTCGAACTCGCTGCGCAGGACATGACCATGGCACAGCTCCTCGATGCGAACCGGACCGTCCTCGGGATCGTCACGGCGGGCCCGAACACGGGGGGGACGACGGTCCGCGTTCCGGAGACCGGTCTCCACCGGATCGAGATCTGGGCGTTCGGGACCGGGCCCTGGAAGGTGCGGGTGACGGTCGTTGCCAACGCAACAGCGTTCCCCGTCCCATCACCGACCGTGGCGCCGATCCCGGTTCCGTCACCGTCGACGACCGATCCCGGACTCCCCTCACCATCGGTATCGGCGGGTCCGACACCGGGGACCACCGCGTCGCCCACCACCACCACGACCCCGGACGGGACGGTGTCGGCGACTCCCACCGCGTCCCCGAGCCTGACCACCCCCCCGACGCAGGCCCCCCATACCTTCACCGGAAACGGTACGGCCGTGACTCCGTACTTCCAGCTGCACTCGGGGGTCGCGGTATTTAATTACCGCTACGGCGGCGAGGGACCGTTCTCCGTCATCCTTCTCGACGGTACGGGCGGGAGGATCGACCAGGTGGTCCAGGCGAACGGGGCTGTCTCGGGTTCCAAGGCGGTCAGCATCCCGAGAACCGAGAATTATCTTCTCAGTATAGAGGCACAGGGTGGCTGGGAGATCTCCGTGGGGTGAGTCCCCTCAGAGGGGACGACGGTGCATCAGGTAGAGTCCGAGGCCCAGGCAGACGATCCCTGCGGGGATGACCAGCGCCTCGATGGACATATTGTTATAGCCTGCGATCTGCACCAGTTCCAGGAACTGGACGAAGAGGATGATGATGATCACCTGCGCGAGCGATGTCTTGAGGTCCGCGATGTCCCTGATCCGGAAGACAGAGGGGTGCTCCGCCCCCGCTCCTGCAGTCTGGACGAAGAGACCATAGACGCCGAACGAGAAGATCAGGAGCACCAGGCCGAAGAGAAACGCATCGACCGCTCCGATCAGGTTGATCGTCGCAGCCGTGTTCCGGGCAAGTCCCGCTGGAAGGAGGCTCTCGAACCCCATTCCCTGTAAGAACTCCTTTCCGGTCAGGAAATAGACGCCGGCGTTGATCGTGCGCACCGCTCCGATCAGGAACATGAGGGCCGAACCCAGGAGCGTGAAGCTGACCGCGATCAGGCTCAGGTACCGGAAGGCGTCAAGACCGGCCATGCGCAGCTGTACTGCATCCTCCCCGGATAAATATCCGAAGGCCTCCCCCACCACGTCGACAGGTAGAAGCCGAACCACGATGAGAACTGATACCCATGGATGAGGGTGAGGCGGACGTGGTCGCGTCTTTCGACGCATGCCCGTTTGCCCAATGCCTGGCTCTCCGTATACGTTCGGTGGAGGCGGGTGTCGTGGAGGTGGAGATGGACCCGGCATGCGCGCTCAACCGGGACGGCGCGGTCCACGGTGGGGCGATCTTCGCACTGGCAGACCATGCGTTCGGTGCCGCGGCCAACCTGGCGGGAGAGGAGGTGGCACTTGCCGCGGAGATCGTCTATCTGCGTCCGGCGACCGGCCGGCTGGTTGCACGTGCCGTACGGACCGGCGAGACGGAGGCCGTCTCCCTCTACCGGGTCGAGGTCAGGCAGGGTGACCGCCTCGTCGCGGTCTTCTCCGGGCATGGTTTCCGCCTCGACCGGCGCGCCCTGTCACCCTGAATGAAGATCCCGGGACGATCTCTTATCCGGTTCCGGGGACAACCTGAATGCTATGGCGGAGGTCGTGATCCGGCCGGCGAGGCCCGATGACTGTGATCGCCTGCTCGAACTGGTGCGGGAGCTCGCGGCGTACGAACGGGCGCCGGACGCCGTCATTGTCTCTCCCGTCGCGTTCGAGAAGGCGGGGTTCGGTCCCGGCGCGGTCTGGGAGGCGCTCGTCGCGGAGGACGGGGGAGAGGTGGTCGGTTTCGCGCTCTGGTTCGTCCGGTTCTCAACCTGGACCGGGTGCCGGCTCTACCTGGAGGATATCATCGTGACGGGTTCGAGGCGCGGAGAGGGGATCGGCAGGCGGCTCTTCGAGGCGGTGATCGCGGTGGCGCGGGACCGGGGGTACGCAGGCCTCAGCTGGCAGATGCTGGGGTGGAACGAGTCTGCCCGCGCGTTTTACGACCGTTTCGGGGCACGTTACGACGACGAATGGGTGAACTGCCATCTCGACCTCTGACCTCTTTTTGGGCGAGATGCCGGTCCCCGGGGTGCGGTCCCGGCACAGGCACCCCAACGCCGGTCACAAACCCCCCGCATCCCAGGGCCCGGCACCGTCGACGGCCCCCACGGACCGGTTCTCGCCTCTCCTCTCCCCCTGTCCCGGATCTCGGCCCGCTGGCCGGAGGAGACGGTCGTCCCGCACGTCGGAGGACACCCGCCCGGTGTACCAGGCCCTCGATCCGGAAGGGGGACCGCTCCCGCTGCTCTGACGCACCCCGGTCAGCCTTGAGCAGCGCGCACGCCTCACGGTACTGCATGAGCAATTCACTGCGGAGTCTCCCGACCCCGATCGGAACGAAGTACGAGAAGATCTCGTTGACTCCCGAAGAGAGTCCGGGGCGTTCGAATACCGTCTGCTGCACCGCGGGTCCTGTGCAGGGACGGCGAAGACGTTTCGCATCTCCATTGGACTGATGGCGAAGGACGCGTAGCACCCGCCCTGCGCCTTCCGTACGTCTCCACCGAACGAAGAACGTCCCCGTCGTTTTAGCATGCAGGCGCTCCCTGTGCCTCCTGCCCTGAGAAGACCCGTCCGACCGCCTGGAATACCTCCTCAAGGCGCATCTCCCGTTTCCACTTCAGTGCCCGGGCGGGGGATTCCCGGGTTGCTCCCAGCGCGATGGCACGGGCGTCGGTTTCGTCCCGTAACGGACGGGTCCTCCGATTCCGGTCATGCAGGGCTCGCTCGATCGTCCCTCATACCGGTTCCGGTACGTGCGGCAACCGTTGGACCCGCTGCCGTTACCACCGGTGCGGAACCCACGCACGGGTCGTTCGCGGCGGAGTGGGCAGAGCAGATGCAGCGCCAGTCGCACCCCCGGCACCTGCCCTCCTCCGGTGCCGGAGGAAACTCCCCCCGGCGAATGCCCTCGATCATCCGCTCGAGGGCATCGTGGGTCTGCTGCAGTGCAACGGGATCCACCGGCACCTCGTGGAGCGCCCCCGTATCGAAGCAACGAACCGCCGCGCTGCGCACCTCCATTCCGAGGGAGCGTGCCGCCAGCGCGTAGACCTGGAGTTGCCGTTCCCACTCGAACGCGTGTTCCCGATCTACCATCCCGGAGAGCTTTATCTCCCGGATCTCCACGCCGTCCCCCTGGGAGAGGACCAGATCGATGGCACCGGAGATGACGCTGTCGCCCACCGGGAGGCTGAACCCCTGCTCGAAGGCCCTGATGCGCGCAAGATCGGCCGATGCCTGTTCGATGTAACGGACCGTCTGCCGGACGACGAACTCGCGCATCCTCCGGAGGGCATCCGGTTCGGCGAACCGGAGGTGCAGGTACTGATCGACCAGTCCTGAAACGGCTCCCGGATCGACGGACCCGTATTTGCCCATCCCGTGGAGCGCGGCGAGTACGGCGTGCACCGCCCGCCCCAGTCCGAGTTCCTCCTTTGGAGCCGGATCGAAGCCGCAGACGAACCGGAGGCGGTAGTCTTCGGGGCACCGTGCATAATACCTGAGCGCCGACCAGCTCGTCCCAAGGGGCACGGGGTGCGATGGTCTGTTCACCGGCACTCCCGACTCCGTCCCAGGTACCGCCCCAGGTACCGGGTCTGTTCCCGCGAAATGCGAACGGACACCCCTCCCGGCCACCTCCTCCAGAAAGATGGACGGTTCAGCGGGATTCGAGTCACCGGAGGGCCGGCGGTGGCCGGAGAGGTAGAGATACTTCTCGCTCCTCGTGATCCCGACGTAGAACAGCCTGCGTTCTTCTTCGAGCCCGGTCTCGTAGCGTCTCCGATCGAAGAGACGGGGGGGCACGAACCAGACCGAATCGTCCTGTCGACCAGAAGGAAATGCCCCTTCGATCAACCCGGGGATGAATACCACCGGATACTGGAGGCCTTTCGCCCGGTGGATCGTGGTCACCGTCACCGCATCGGGGATCCCCGTGACGACATCCCCATCACCGATCGTTCGGTGCCGGGCGTCCTCTCCGACAAACTCGATGAACCGCTGGATCTCCAGCGGCGTGATCGCCGGGAACTGGTGCTCGAACGCGGTGATCAGCTGCGAAAGGGTCCCGAGGTTGTGATACCATACTGCGGGAAACCGGATCCGGTCTCCGCCCATCTCCCGGAGGATTCTGTGAAAGAGGCGCTGGAGGCTGAACGCTTTCCCGGACCGGACCATCTCGTGCCTCAGCATCCTCATCCGGTCGAGAAACGCGTCTCGCGAAACGATGTGGGGTTCGAGGCGCGCCTGGAGCTCGCCGAGCCGGAGCGGGGAGACGGGCTCTAGGGATCGGTGCGGGTAGGGCACCTCGCCGATGAAGGCGAGTGCGTGCATCACCAGGTCCACCTCCGGTCGGGCGAAGGGCACCCCCCCGCGGACCAGGCACGGTATCCCCGCCCGGTCAAATGCATCGAGGAGGGGGACGGCCCGATGACGGACGGAACGCATCAGCACCGCCATGTCGCCGTATCCCAGGTGACGGACCCTGCCGCGACTGTCCGTGTAGGGTTGCCCGCGGAGGCGGCGGGCCCGGGTGACGATGGCCCTCACCTCCTCCTGCTCGGTCGCAAAGAAACACGCGGCGATCTCTCCTTCGTCGGAACCACCCTGTCTTGCAGACCATGGTCGCATCGTCTTGGAAAGGCGGCGACTGTTCCGGCGGATCACCCTCGACGCGGTGTCGATCACTGCGGGCGTCGACCTGAAGTTCTCCTGGATCCGGAATACGGTCGCGTCGGGGTACCGGTCGCGAAAGCGGATGATCTTCTCAACGTCGGAACCCCGCCAGTGATAGATGCACTGGTCGTCGTCGCCGACGACGCAGAGGTTGCCGTCCTTGCCAACCATCAGCTCGATGAGCCTCTCCTGCAGGGTATTGATATCCTGGTACTCGTCGACCACGAGATGGCGGACCCGTCCCTGTTCCCGTGCGAGGAGAGTGGGGCTTCCTTCAAGGGCTTCGACATATGCGCCGATGATCCCGGCGAAGTCGAGATAGCGGTGTTCGTGCAAAAGACCAGAGTACGCCAGGTAACACCCTGCGAAGGGCTCTTCAAGATGCGTTACGTCGATCCGTTCGTCCCTCACGAGGTCGGCGTTGCGGCAGAAGTCGTGGATGAGAGTGTACGGGGTCGGTACTTGCCCTGTTCTGGGATACAGGGCACGGAGACCGTCGAGGTCCAGCTCCCTGTAGTACTTCCGACAGAAGATGGGGCGAGCGTTCTCATCCAGCAGGTCGTATGATCGGTAGACGGGATCGATCTCCCTCAATCGCTGGAGGCAGTAGGCGTGGATCGTCCCGACATAGAGCCCGCCCAGCTCGCCGCCACCACCCGGCAGTTCACGGAGGAAAACTCTGACCCGGGCACCCATCTCCGCGGCGGCTCTCTCCGTGAAGGTAAAGGCCACGATCGAGGAGGGCGGAACACCCCCGGAGACGAGACGGGCGATCCGCCGGGTGATCGTCTCCGTCTTGCCCGAGCCGGCACACGCGATCAGGACGAGGTGCCGGCCATCGGAGGCGACGGCACGTTCCTGATCGGGGGTCAGCATGGATCAATGCTCAATGCTGTGCTCAATAAACGTTCCGGACGGTGCCGATCAGTGCCGGCACCCTGCGCACGGGATCATGATCCGAGAATACGCCGGGAACCGATGAGCTTCACGATCGATCGGCCTCTACTCACGCTGAGTCCTGATTTCGAAGCTCCTGGATGGTCCTCAATGCTGCCCGGTCTCGACGCCGGAGGGGGGTCCGATCCTCCCACCCCTGCTTCGGAGACCGTCGAACACCGGGGGCAGGGCGTATGGCGTCCCGCGACTGTACTGTTGCGACTGTCGCAACCCCGTTCTGCGCATGAATACTCATCCCGGTATCGATCGACAGAATCTTCGGGTTGTATGGCAATCCGGGTGGACTTATCTATCCTGCCGGTGTTGAGTACGGGTGACGGAAGATGGATGCCTCGGATGAACCCTGCTGTCCGGCGCCCGGATCGGCCGGTCGCTGCTCGCTCGAAGCAATCGTGAGCGTGGACGATCGGGGGCAGATGGTGCTCCCGAAGGACCTGCGTGCGCGGGCCGGGATCGGCGCGGGGTGCAGGCTCGCGGTGGTCAGCTGGGAGAAGGACGGCGAGACATGCTGTATCACGCTGTTCAAAGCCGACAGGTTGAACGAATCGGTTAGGAGCGTGGTGGAACCCATGGTGAAGGATGCCCGGAAAGAGGGATCGTGACCGGAATCCGGGTGAAGGGAGTCGCGGGGGAGAACCGCGAAGCGTTCACCTTGCTGCATGGGGTTTCGGTTGCGCCCATCGAGGGAACGGTTGTGGAACGGCCGGTACCGGGGATGAGATCCGCGAAGGGATCGATGCGGGGATCCAGACCTGCACCCCGATCCGGCCGGGATCCCTCCCCGGCCAGGTCCGACGATCCCCCGGCGAGCCCGTTCTGCGTATCCACCGGCGACCAGGTCCGCCCTCGCTGGTTCCAGATGCACCATCGGCCGGAAGGCGGTCGAGATCGGCATCGCTGCGCCGATCGTCGGGCTCGATCTCAACGTGCAGGTGATCGGCTGGCTCCCGATGCAGTAACAGTACACGGCTCCCCGGACCCCTCCCGATCCTGATTGGGACTCACGCCGTCCTCGTCCGGTTTTCCGCCTCGCCCGAACCGGCGCAGAACCGGGACTTGAAGCGGGACATACCGGGAACGTTCCCGGATTCCGAAATCCTGGTGCCGTTCCCCTTCGGTGTACCCTCCACCCCCGGTAATCTGCCCGTGTCCGGCCGTCCCTTTCTCAGGCCTGCTCGTCATGCCCGTCCTGCACGGTCAGAGCCCTGATGTCCGGTGAATCGTCGTCTCTGCGATCGCCGCGGGCAGCACCGGGTAGCGTTTCAGAAGTGCTGTAATTTCCCTCGGGTCCTGTCTCCCTGGATCTCCATCACTCGTCCATCAGCAAATACCTTTTCCCGGTGATCCACTCCTCGTTGATGTCCTTGAGAATCGATCCGGCGAGTCGCAACAA
>JAKPPV010000016.1 GCA_029547145.1 Methanobacteriota archaeon | reverse complement strand
GCCGGGTTCCCTCCATCTCCGGGGACCCGGTCCCTCTTCGTCGGCCGGTCGCGCCGGAGCACCAGCTACGCCGTGTCCCTGCAGGATGGCTCCCACCCGCCGGTACCGCGTGTCCCGGTCGAGGTGCTCGGGAGTGCGTCGCGGGCCGTGCAGCTCGCCGGGTTTGACGGGGCACACCGGTACTGCGGGCAGTGCGGGAGCCGGATGGCCCCGAGCCTGTCGGAGCAGGCACGCCTCTGCACGGTCTGCGGCAGGGCGCTCTGTCCCGGGCTCCCGCCCGCGGTGATCGTCCTGGTCAGGCGGGAGGAGATGGCGAAGGATATACAGTATGCCAGTTCCCACCCCTGGCCCATCCCCACTCCCCTTTGGTCGGGTTCTCCGGGGAGTACGGGGGGGGAGGTCCGGGCCGACGGCGTGGAGTCGGCCGGCAGGTTCCACCGCGACCACCTCCCTCTGCCACCCCACCCGGCCCGATCGCCCGGTTGCTGATCGCAGAGTCCCGCGCGGGAGGCTGAAAGGAGCCCCCTGCGGACTCCCCGCGTTCAGGTGCGGGAGGGGGCCAAAAGGGGGTTCAGCAGCCGCTGCGGGCGGAGGAGCCCGAGGCACCCCTGCCGGGCCAGGTCGAAGGCGGGGTCATCGAAGAGGTCGGCGGGGCCCACGAGACGGCCCGGGGTCAGCTGGAACCCGAGGCAGCAGCAGCGGGACAGCCCGTCGCCCGCACCACCGCCGGCATCGCAGACCGCGACCGGGAAGAGGATGGTCCCCTCATCCGCGCAGGGCGTCATCGCGGCGCGGAGCCACTCCCCCGTGAACGGGAGGCGAGCATCCCCGGTCGTCCCCACCAGGATCGAACCGCCGGGTCCGGGGTCCGAGACGGCGGCGACCGTCTTCCCGGACCCCGGGGTGAGCACCCGTGCCACCCGCCGGCCCGTCCCGTCGCGGAGGGCGGCGAGGAGGGACAGGATCCCACCCGGGGTCTGAAAACGTTCGGTGGGGCTGCCCGTCAGCTCGAAGACGAACCCCTCCCGCAGGACGGGGTCGTCGGCCAGGCGCGGAGTCTCGAAGGGGTCGGCGAACAGCCGGCAGAGGAGCGGGGTCCAGATGCCGGGCCCGGCCCGGTCGGTGACGAAGACGAGGATGCCCGTGTTCGCACCTGTACCTTCGATCGTGGCGAAACTCGCCGCCGTCCGGTCCCCGCAGCCATCGAGTCCGCGGTTCAGGCCCACCGCCCGCCCGGCCTCGAGGGCATCCCCGAGGAGGAGCCGGACCTGCGGGTGGTCGGACGGCCCGTGCGCCGCGACGATGACCACCGATCCGCCGCAGCGGGCGACGAACGAGCCGGCAAGGGGTGTCCCTTCCCGTTGCCTGATCCGGCGGGAGACCTCCTCGACGACGCGGGGGTGGGCGCGCCCCCGCCCCGGGAACGCGCCGATCTCCGCAACCGCGACCGTGACCGCGCCCGTCATCGACAGACGTCGGTGAGCCGGCAGATCACCGACCGGCTGCCGATGTAGATCGGAACCTTCTGGTGGACCCTTTCGGGCGGTACCTCTAAAAGGAGCCGTTCACCGTCCGTGCAGGTTCCGCCGGCATCCTGGGCGATGAACCCCATCGGGTTTGCCTCGAAGAGGAGGCGGAGTTTCCCCTCCTTTCCCGGCTCACAGGGGTAGCAGTAGACCCCGCCGTAGGCGAGGATCTGGTGGAAGTCCGCGACGAACGCCCCCGAGTACCGGAGCTTGCCGCCGCTCTCCTCGAGCCCGCAGATGAAGTCGCGGTGATACTCGGGCCACGATGACCGGGAACCGCCCGATCCGAAGAGCTTTCCCTCGGGCATCCGCACGTCCTTCTTCAGGAGGAGGTACTCCCCCGACTCCCGCTGGGCGAAGATCTGGACCCCCTCCCCCACCGAGAGGGTGAGGGTGGTCATCGGACCGTAGAGGAGGTAGAACGCAGCCTTCAGGTTCTTTCCCGGCTGGAGGACCGGGCCGTCGTAGATCCCGACGATGGTGCCGACCGCCAGGTTCACCGAGACGAGAGAGGAGCCGTCGAGCGGGTCCATCACGACCCCCAGCGTACCTCGGGCGTTCGGGAACCGGTTGATCTCCTGCTGCTCCTCGGATGCGAGCTCGGCGACGAGGCCGGAGGCCCCGATGACCCGGGTCAGGTGGCGGTCCGCCCAGACATCCATCGCCGCCTGCTCCTCTCCGGAGACGTTCTCGGTCCCGACGTAGGCCTGGTTCGTGATGAAGGCGGCCCGGATCGCCGGCGCCTGGTCCGCGATCAGCTCGATCAGGTCCTTGGTATCCTCGGAGGCGGCGGTCCCGTCGAGGTACTCACGGAGTTTGACCATGGGAGACCTCACTGACAGGGCTCGGCGAGGAGCGCGACCGCCTCGTCGACGGTCCGGTTCTCGACCGTGATCGCGTAGATCGCGTTGCACATCGCCACCGCCGCCGCGAGCGACTTCTGGTGGATGTTTCTCCCCGTCGCGTTCCCTGAGGCCCCACCGGTGTGGATCTGATCGTAGAGCCCCTGGAGGAACTTCTTTTCGTCGGTCGAGGAGCCGCCGGCGCAGACCACCTTCGTCCGGCCCGCCGCCCGTGTCGCCTCCCGGAGGAGCTCGGCGGAGTTGAAACCCTCTCTCTTCGGTGCGTTCACCTTGACGAAGTCTGCTCCCAGGGCGGACGCCACGCCGGCGGCACCCGCGATCAGGTGCGGGTCCTTCTCGTCCTTGACCGCAGCCCCCCGGGGATAGATCCAGAGAACGACGAGGAGCCCGTGGTTGTGGGCCTCACAGATCGCCTCGGCGGCCTCGCGGAGCATCTGCGCCTCGAACGCGGAACCCAGGTAGATCGTGTACCCGACCCCCGCGATCTTCAGGCCCGTCCGGTCACGGAACTTCACGACCTGCTTTACCGACCAGAGGGCGCCGGAGAGCGGATCCGCCTGGGCGGTCTTGACCAGGTGCGTCTTGGAGTTGAGTTTGACCAGGTACGGCACGTCGGGGTAGTCCATGCCGTACCGGGCAATCAGACCGAACTGGGTCGCAAAGACCCCGATCCGCCCCTGGCTGGCGATTCGGAAGAGGTGCTCGGGGTCCGCGTCGTCCTCGTGGATCCCCTCGCCGAAGAAGTCGTCGTTCAGGTGCTCGACCTTCTGGTCACCGGCAAAGAGCATAAGGCGTCCGCTGTCGCGGGTCACCAGCCGGTAGTTCTCGATGTAGGTCTCGCGGGCCTTCGGGGGCACGTCGCATGGGACAAAGACCTGTTTCGCAGCCATGAGTATCAGTAGCACCAGAAGAAATAAAACCTCTGCTGGTTCCGTTCACCGGCCGGCAGGAGAGAAGAGGAGGGGGTGGCGGACCGGCTCACGGAGGAACGGCGGCCGCCCCGTCGGCCTCGCACGGGCGGGCATCGATCACGATCTCGAGGATCCCGTGCTTGAGGCGTGTTCGGACCGAGCTGAGGTCGCAGGGTGGGAGAGGTGCCGCCGTGTGGTAGCGCCGCCCACCCTCCTCGGCGAAGATCTGCAGGGTCTGCCCCGTCATCCCCATCCGGATGTTCTCCGGTGCGATGCCCGGCAGCTCGGTGATCACGACCACCTTGTCGTCGATCCTCGAGACCTCGGGGACCTGCTCGATCACCTCGGCAGCCTCCCCGGCACCGGGACCATAGAAGACCTTGAACCCGATCGCAACCGGTACTCTCGTCTGCCCCACGGCCTGCTGGCTATCCATGAGGCGCCCGATCAGCTCCCGGATGAGCGCCTCGATCTCCCTCTCGTTGCTGTCATGTGCGTGGGTGCTCATGGTGACGTTCCCGCGTATTATCTGTCCAGTTGTTCCCTGAGGGCTGCGGTCTCCCTCCGGATGGCGGCGAAGTCCTTCTTCTGCGAGAAGACCGCCTTCCGGAGGGCTTCAGCCCGCCGTCGCCGTTCGTCCGTGGGGTCCGATCCCATGGTTGCGAGCTCGGCCCGGCGGACCACGGCAGCCGCCTCCTCCAGCGTTCCACGCTGCTCCTGGGAATACTTCATCTCCCAGGCCTGGCGTTCCGCAGCCTCGAGTGCGTCACGGTCGAGCGAGCCCTTCACCTTCTCGAGCGCGGCGTCGAAGTGGGCCCGGGTCAGGCGGATGTTCGCGGCCGCGTCGGCTCGCTCCTGATCTGTCTTATCTTTCATGACCGAGATAAACTCGCGCATCGCGGCCAGCTTCGCCTCGCGGACGAGCGCTTCGATGTCCGCACCGACGAAGCCATCGGTCCTCGCGACCAGAGCGTCGACATCGATGTCCCCGGCGAGGAGGTCGCCGGCCTGCCCGAGGTAGACCTGGAAGATCTTCTTCCGTCCCTCCTCGTCGGGCGGGGGGACGTAGAGGTGCCTGTCAAGCCGGCCCGGGCGGAGCAGCGCCGGGTCGATCATGTCGGGACGGTTGGTGGCAGCGAGCACGACCACGTTCTTGAGCTCCTCGAGCCCGTCGAGCTCGGTCAGGATCTGGCTGACCACCGACTCGGTCACGTGGCTCGACCCCTGGTAGGAACCCCGCACGGGGACGAGCGCGTCCACCTCGTCGAAGAAGATGATCGCCGGGGCGGCCTGCCGGGCCCGCCGGAAGACGTCGCGGACGCCCTTCTCGGACTCCCCCACCCACTTCGAGAGGAGCTCAGGGCCCTTCACCGAGATGAAGTTGGAGTCGGACTCGTTCGCCACCGCCTTGGCGAGGAGGGTCTTGCCGGTACCGGGCGGACCGAAGAGGAGCACCCCCTTCGGCGCGGCGGTGCGGAGGCGCTCGAAGACGTCCGCGTACCTGAGCGGCCACTCCACCGTCTCCTGGAGTTCGGCCTTCACCTCCTCGAGGCCCCCGACATCCGCCCAGGTGACGTCCGGAACCTCGACGAGCACCTCCCGCATCCCGGAGGGTTCCACGTACTTGCGCGCCTCGGTGAAGTCGTCGTCCGTCACCTCGAGCCGGTCCAGGATCTCGGCGGGGATCTCCTCGTCGGCCTTCACCGAGGGAAGGACCCGGCGGAGGGCGTGCATCGCCGCCTCCTTGACCAGGAGGGCGATGTCCGCCCCGACGAATCCGTGCGTGGTGCTCGCATAGTCGTGGATCCTGTTGTTCTCGATGATGTCCTTCGAGAGCGGAACACCGCGCGTGTGGATCTTGAAAATCTCCTCGCGCCCCTTCGTATCGGGGATGCCGATCTCGATCTCGCGGTCGAACCTCCCGCCCCGGCGGAGGGCCGGGTCGATCGCATCGGGGATGTTGGTCGCACCGATCACGACGACCTGCCCCCTCCCCTTCAGTCCGTCCATCAGGGCGAGGAGCTGCGCGACGACGCGCCGCTCCACCTCCCCCTTGGTGTCCTCGCGCTTCGGCGCGATCGCGTCGAGCTCGTCGATGAAGATGATCGCGGGCGCGTTCTCGGTCGCCTCCTCGAAGACCTGCCGGAGGTTCCCCTCCGACTCCCCGTAGTACTTCGACATGATCTCGGGGCCGGAGATCGTGAGGAAGTGTGCATCGACCTCGTTCGCGACCGCCTTTGCGATCAGTGTCTTGCCGGTACCGGGCGGACCGTAGAGGAGGACCCCCTTCGGAGGGGTGATCCCGAGCCGCTCGAAGATCTCGGGGTGACGGAGCGGGAGCTCGATCATCTCCCGGACCTGTTCGAGCTCGCGCCCGAGACCGCCGATGTCCTCGTAGTGCACATCGGTCCGCTCGCCTTTCTCCTCCGTGCCCTTCGGCTCGTAGGGGGTCTCCTTCAGCTCCACGACGGTCTCGTCCGTAACGATCGCGATCCCCTTCGGAGAGACCTTCGCGATGACGAAGGTGAGCGGGTTGCCGATCACGTCGACACGGAGCGTCTGCCCCTCCATCACGGACCGGCCATGGAGGAGGCGCTTGAGGTACTGGTCCCCACCGACCAGGCGTATGGGTTGAGTCGGCTGGATCGTCACCTTCTTCGCGACCGCCGCCTGAACCTTGCGGATCTGCACCTGCTCATCGACGCCGGTGCCGGCGTTCCCCCGGGTGCTGCCATCGATCCGGAGGATCGCCCTCCCGGTGTCCTCCGGGAAACCGGGCCAGACGATCGCGTTCGCCTTCTTCTTGCCCTGGATCTCGATCACGTCGCCCGAGACGAGACCGAGCGCACGCATCGCGTCCATGCTCACGCGGGCGATCCCCCGACCCGCGTCCTCGCGGGCGGCCTCCTTGACCGTTACATTGAGATATTTGTTGTCTGTCATGATGACCCTCGTAAACCAGATAAGATTTACCTAAAGTTAGCGCTACATAGTATATAAATTTTGCCTAAATGCTTTTCCCACGTCCGTCCTGTACCGGCTTCACTATCGACGGCATTTATAAAAAAGTATCGGGGCCGCGGACCTCCGTTGCGGAGGGGGCACTCTCCGTCCTCACCCCTCGATCAGTCGGGACTGGAACAGCGGAAGGGGCCGTCCTCCGTCACGATCCAGTCCATCGGGATGTCGAACGGGTCGGCAGGGATCCTTTCAAACTCCTGGCAGGCGAGCGCGATGCCGACCTTTACCTCGATGGGGTGGAGCCCGAGGAACCGATCGTAGTACCCGGCTCCGTACCCGAGACGGTTTCCAAACCGGTCGAAACCGAGCATCGGGACGATCACCGCCCCGATCTCGTCGGGATCGACCGGCAGCTCGTGCCCGATCGGTTCGGGGACGCCGAAGGTGGACGGGACGAGCACCGCGGGATCTTCCAGGCGCGACAGGCGCAGGCTCCTCGTCTCCCGTTCGATGATCGGGACGACCAGCCGGACACCTCGGTCGAGAAAACCACGGATCATCCCCATCGTATCGACCTCGCCCGGTTTCGAGGCATAGACCATCACCGTCTTCTGGTCCTCCAGGAGAATCTGCGTATGCGAGGCGATCCTCCGGCTCCGTGCCACGAGGTCCGGCGGGTGCAGGCACGTCCGCGCAGCACGAATCCGGTCGCGCATCCGGTGCTTGGAGCGATCCATCAACCCTGAGTGGTCGTTCGCCGGTGCTATTAAACCTCACCTCCCCATCCTGCGGGCTGAAAGAGGCTCCAACAGGCCCCTGCGATGGTGACGGGGCCCTGTATCCGTCCTGCGCCGCCGTCCCAAGCGGGAACACCAGGCCCAACCGTTGACCGGCTCGTTCGACCGACCTGTTCCCCCGGATCGCGACCAAACACCGGAACGGATAAAAAGATGTCGTTCACGTCTCATCGGGGCGCCCGGTACGATGCAAACAGATATACTGATTGAGACGAGAACTGACGGAAACAGGATTCTCTCTGGTGCCCATGATGACTGACATCACAGAGGCCGTCAGGGCGGGCAGCACCGAGCTCGCCGCCGCGATGGCCACCATCTCCGGTCCGCTGCAGTACGACGAGACCGCCTACCACCTCCCGATCTCGTTCGCGATCACCGGTACTGCCGTCTCAGACGCCGACTCGGCACGCGAGGCCTATGCCGGTTCCGGCGAGAACCCGCTCGTCGCCTGGGAGTGCATCCGGGCCCACCGGACCGCCTCCGATGGTGCCGAGGGAGCCCCCTACACCGGGTTCATTCCCGACGCCGAGATCCGCAAGCTCGGGTACTCGCTCGTCGATGGGTCGATCCTCGGGCTCTGCCTGATCGTGGGTCGCCCGGAGCGCGCCGACATCTCGGCCGCACTCTGCCGCGAACTCCAGGAGAAGTACATGCTCACGTTCCTCGCCGGACCGGTCGTCTCGTCGCTCCTGGATGCGAACGTGAAGGTGGGACTCGCCTACCGCCTCGTCCCGCTCGGTTCGACCGCCTCTCACGCGATCCACTTCGCGGACATCCTCGCACGGGTCGCGATGATCTTCGGCGGTGTTGCACCGGGAGACGCCGAACGCCTCCTCGCCTACGCGGCCGAACGGCGGGCACGCGCGATGGTGATCGCCTTCCCCGGGCTCTCCGACGAGGAGATCGCCTCGATCGATGCTCTCCGCCTCCTGGGGATCCCGATCCTCCACACCGGGGGGTACACCGGCGGGGAGTGGATCGCGACGGAGGGGACCGAGGCGGTCCGCACGGGCATGGACCTGCTCGGGATCAAGGTGACGGTGACGGCGATCCCGATCCCGATGGGCTGCTCCCCTGCCTTCGAGGGCAAGTCGATCCGCAAGGAGGAGATGTACGTCGAATTCGGCGGCAACCGATCTCCCGCCTTCGAGCTGCTCCGGATGAGGGATCCGTCCGAGGTGGTGGACGGGAGGGTGACCGTGATCGGCCCCGAGATCGAGGAGATACAGGAGGGGTCGGCGGTCCCTCTCGCCATACTGGTCGACGTCGCCGGCAGCAACTTCCGGAAGGACTACGAGCCCGTGCTCGAACGGCGCATCCATAACTTCGTCAACTACGGCGAGGGTTCCTGGCACACCGCGCAGCGGGACCTGATCTGGGTCCGGCTCTCAAAGGAGGCGGTGAAGAACGGGCTCCGGATCGAGCACCTGGGCAGGCTGCTCGCGGCAAAGTTCCGGATGGACTTCCCCGACCTATTGGAGGCGGTCCAGGTAACACTCGTCACCGACCGTGCCGAGGTGGAGCGGCTGAAGGCAGAGGCGGAAGCGATCTACGCGGAGCGCGACGACCGGATTCGGGGGATGCGCGACGACGATGTCGACACGTTCTACTCCTGCACCCTCTGCCAGACCTTCGCCCCCGACCATGTCTGCATCATCACCCCTGAGCGACCCGCGCTCTGCGGCGCCATCTCCTGGCTCGACGGCCGAATCGCCCACGAGATCTCGCCGGCAGGCGCGAACCAGCCGGTCCAGAAGGGTGCCGAGCTCGACCGGAACGGGGGCGAGTTCGAAGGGGTGAACCGGTTCCTGAAGAAGGCGTCGCACGGCGCGGTGGACCGGTGCCGGCTCTACTCGGTGGTCGAGTACCCGATGACCTGTTGCGGCTGCTTCGAGGCGATCGCCCTCGTATTGCCCGAGGTGAACGGGATCATGGTGGTGAACCGCGAATACAAGGGAGAGACCCCCTCAGGGATGACCTTCTCCACCCTGGCAGGGACGATCGGTGGAGGGGCACAGACACCGGGATTCGCCGGGATCTCCAAGGGGTTCATCCTCTCGGACCGGTTCCTCCAAGCCGAGGGCGGTATCGAACGGCTCGTCTGGATCCCCTCGAACCTGAAGGAGGAGCTCGGTCCCCGCCTCCGAGCCAGGCTCGCTGAGAAGGGGATGGCAGACCTCTTCGAGCAGATCGCCACCGAGCACGAGGCGACCACGATCGAGGAGCTGATGGCGTTCCTGGACCAGGTCGGGCACCCGGCCCTCTCGATGAGGGAGCTCTTCTAGGGGGTCCTGCGATGGAGTACAGCGCACCAACAGACTGGAGCGGGGAGATCAGACGGGTGCGGATCGGTGCGACAAGGGCCGACGGCGGGACCCGGACCGTCTCGTACGAGATCGGGGGGAACACCGGTCTCCCGTTCGTCGAACCGAAGACCGGGTTGACCCGACCGCTGGTCGCCTACGAGCTCTGCGACGACCCGGGGGTCTGGTCCCCGCTGGTGGTCGAACGGGTCGGGGAGACGGTGACGGACCTGGCCGGCTGGACGAAGTTCGCCGAGCGCGAGCTGGGGCCGGACCTGATCCGGGTCTACCTCACCTCGACCCGGCGGCGGGGGTTCGAGGACTTCGATGCGATCGGAAATACAATCCGGACGGTCCTCGAGGCGACGGGCCTTCCGCTCTGCGTCGAGGGGCCGAACGAACCCTCGATCGAGTCCGAGGCCTTCCGGCGGATCGGGGAGGCGGGCGAGGGGGAACGGCTCCTGCTCGGTACGGCGGAGGCATCCCGGTACCGATCGGTGGCCGCTGCCGCCCTTGCGTACCACCACGCCGTGATCGCCCAGTCACCGATCGACGTGAACCTGGCCAAGCAGCTCAATATCCTGCTGCGCGAGATCGGGGTGCCCCCGGACCAGATCGTGATCGACCCCTACACCGGGGCGCTCGGATACGGGTTCGAGTACACCTATTCGGCGATGGAGCGGATCCGGTACGCCGCCCTGAAGGGAGATACGGACCTTGCAATGCCGATGATCACGTCGGCGATCGACTCGCTCACGATCAAGGAGGTCCGCGACGCCCCGCCCGGCGACGCCCACCGCACCGCCGTCGCCTGGGAGGTGACGACCGGCCTGGCGTCGGCCGTTGCCGGATCGGCGATCGTCTGCGTCCGTCACCCGGACTCGGTGGCACCCCTCCGCGCGGCGATCGCCGCCACCTGGGGGGTGAACTGATGGCCCTCAAGGCGCTGGACATCTACAAGCTGCTGCCGAAGAAGAACTGTAAGGAGTGCGGCGTGCCCACCTGTCTCACCTTCGCGATGAAACTCGCCTCGGGCAAGGCAGATATCGACCTCTGCCCGTACCTGGACGAGGCCGCGAAGGCCGTGCTCGGGGCCTCGACGCGCCCGCCCATCCGCCTCGTCCGGGTTGGCGTCGGCGAGCGGTCGTTCCGGGTCGGCGACGAGTTCGTCTTCTTCCGACACGAGAAGACCTTCTACCATCAGCCGGGCATCCTGTTCCGCGTATCAGATACCTGGGACGAGCGCACGATCACCGGTGTCGTCCACGAGGTCCGGGACTACAAGCTGACCAGGGTCGGCCAGGACCTGGTCCTGAACGGGGTCGCGATCGCGAACGACTCGGGCGACCCGTCCGCCTTCGGCCGGGCGGTCGCGGTCGTCGAGGCGAACGCCGACCTGCCCGAGGTGCTGATCGCCGAGGATCCGGCCGCGCTCGAGGCGGGGCTCGCCCATTGTGGCACATTCCGGCCGCTCCTCGCCGGGGCGACTCCGGAGAACGCGGATTCCGTCGTGGCGCTGGCAAAGCGGCACGGGGCGCCGCTCGTCGTCCGTGCTCCCGACGCGGACCGCCTGGTCGAGCTCGTCCGGCGGTGCACCGCCGCCGGGGTGCAGGACCTCGTCCTCGACCTCGACCCGCCGGACCCAGCGGAGTTCGTGAAGCGCTCGTCCGCCGTCCGGCAGCTCGCGATCGCCCGGTCCGTCCCCGAGTTCGGGTACCCCGTCTACTATGACTGCTCGAAGGCGGGCGGGCTCGCGTCGTCTGCCCTCGCGCTCGGGGTCCTGAAGTTCGGCTCGGTCCTCGTGACCGGCCCGCTCTCCCGCCCGGAGACCGTTGCGGCGCTGACGCTCCGCCAGAACATCTACACGGATCCCCAGAAGCCGATCCAGATGACGCCCGGGCTCTACCGGGTCGGGAACCCCGGGCCGGAGGCACCCGTCCTGATGACCGTCAACTTCTCGCTCACCTTCTTCACCCTCCAGGGCTACCTGGAGGCGACCCGGATCCCGTGCTATATGCTGATCGTCGACACCGAGGGGCAGTCGGTCCTGACGGCGGTGGCCGCCGGCAAGCTCTCTGACACCGTCGTCGCCGACGCGGTCAGGAAGTACGACCTTGAATCGACGGTCTCGCACCGGACCCTGATCATCCCAGGGTATGCCGCACCTCTCTCCGGGGCGATCGAGGACGCGACCCACTGGAAGGTGCTGGTCGGGCCGCGCGACGCGGCGGACATCGGCGAGTTCCTCGAGACCCAGTGGAAGGGATAGATGCCGATCGTCACCTTCCTCCCCAGTTACCGCAAGATCGAGGTGCCGCCGGGCACAACCATCCTGGACGCAGCCCGGAAGGCCGGGCTCTCGATGAACGTGGTCTGCGGCGGCGTCGGCAAGTGCGGCAAGTGCATCGTGTACGTCAAGACCGGAAAGGTACAGTTCGACCGGCAGAAGTACGGACGCTTCTTCACCCCGGGAGAACTGGCCCGCGGTGCCTGCCTGGCCTGTACCACCACGATCGCCTCCGATCTCGACGTCACCGTCCCGGAGGGGTCCCTGATCCAGGAGCAGAAGATCCTGATCGAGGGGCTCGACATGACGACCGCGTTCCGTCCCTCGGTCTTCAAGTACCACCTCTCCCTCTCCCCCCCGACCCTCGAGGACCCGTCCCCCGACCTGACGCGGATACTGGACGAGATCCACCGGCAGCACGGACCGCGACCCGAGCAGATCTTCGCCCCCCTCGGGGTGCTCCGACGGATCCCCGAGATCCTCCGGGCGGCGGACTGGGACGTGACGGCCACCGTCGGGCTCCAGCCACCCGGCAAGTACTGGCTCCTCAACCTGGAAGCGGGCGACACATCGGACCGGCTCTACGGGGTCTCGGTCGACCTGGGGACCACCACGGTCGTCGCCTATATCTGGAACCTGGTCACGGGCAGGGTCGCCGGGATCGCCTCGAACTACAACCGCCAGATCTCGTGCGGCGAGGACATCCTCTCCCGCGTCAACTTCGGACGCAGGTCCGGTCTTGGGAAGCTCCAGACCCTGGCGGCGGAGTCGATCAACACCGCGATCACGAACGCGGCAAACCACGCCCGTATCGACCGGGACGATATCTACGAGGCGATGGTGGCCGGCAACACGGTGATGACCCACATGCTCCTCGGGATCGACCCGGGCTATATCATCTCGGAGCCGTACGTCCCCGTCGTCCGCCGCTCGATCAATACGGCCGCATCCAACCTGGGCCTCTCGATCGCCCCGACCGCCGGCGTCTTCGCCTTCCCGGCGGTCTCCGACTTCATCGGCGGAGACATCGTCGCGGACGTGCTCGCCTGCGGGATGGGGACGCGGGACGAGGTCTCGCTGATGATCGACATCGGGACCAACTTCGAGGTCGTGCTCGGCAACAACGAGTGGATGTTCTCCTGCGCCGGTGCCGCCGGGCCGGCGCTCGAGGGCGGCGAGGTCCTCTTTGGGATGCGGGCGAACCCGGGGGCGATCGAGCGGGTGACGATCGACCCGGAGACGCTGGAACCCACCTGGAAGACGATCAACGGGATCCCGCCGAAGGGGATCTGCGGTTCGGGTCTGATCGACCTCCTCGCCGAACTCCTGACCGCCTGCGTGATCGACAGGAATGGTCTGATCGACACGACGATCGCACACCCGCGTATCCGGCGGGGTGAGTACAGTCCCGAGTACGTCGTCGCGTTCGCGAACGAGACGGGGGTGGGCAAGGACATCGTCTTCACCGAGAACGACATCAAGGCCCTGATCATGTCCAAGGCCTCGGTACTCGCGGCGTGCACGGTCCTGATGAACGTGGCGGGGATCACCTACCGGGACCTGGGCACGATCTACTTCTCGGGGGGGTTCGGGAACTACCTCAACAAGCAGAACGCGATCACGATCGGCCTGATCCCCGAGGTCCCCCTGGACCGGATCCGGAACATCGGCAATGGAGCCGTCATGGGGGCGAACATCGCACTGATCAACCGCGACGAACGCCGGACCCTGGACGTGATCGCCGACAACATCGCCTATATCGAGCTGAACGCGGAACCCTCGTTCATGGAGGAGTACACCTCATCCTCGTTCCTTCCGCACACGGACCTCTCGCTCTTCCCCGGTGTCTCGGAGATGCTGAACCGCTGCCGGATCCGGGCGCGTTCGAACGGCATTCACCACACGGAGGCCTGACTGATGTCACGATATCTCGCTCCACCCTGCGGCCGTGCCACCGGGATCGGGGGCCTGCCCCACACGGACCCGGTGCGCGCGGTCGATGACATTCTTGCCGCGTTTCCCGAGATACCCTACGCACCGGGCCTCCCGAACCGTGGCCCGTACGAACAGATCGTCTGGAACGACGCCGTCTTCCTTCCCGGCCTGGAACTGGTCGAGGGCCGGCTGATGGTCGACCGCGACGCGGACCACACGGAGGCGCAGGAGAAGGTCTACCTCGACTTCGTCGGGCAGGATGCATCCGGGTACGGACCGACCCCGGAGACCAACGCCGGCCTGCTCGAACTGACGACCCGCGACCTCTCCGGAGCGGTCCTTTTGAAGGGGCAGGTGACCGGCCCGGTCACCACCGGTATGCAGATCGTCGACCGTGACAAGCGCCCGCTCCTCTACGATGAGGCCTATGCCGACCTGCTCGCGAAGGTGCTCGCTCTGCGGGCGCGGGCGACCGAGGAGACCCTCCGTGCGACGGGTGTCCCCGGAACCCTGGTCGTGATGAACGAGCCCTACTGGGCGAGCCTCGGGTCGACCGTGGTGCCGGTCTCGGAGGAGACGGTCCGGCTGGCCTTCGAGGACATCGGGTCACTCCTGGAGGGGGGACTCGGGGTCCACTGCTGTTCCAACACGGACTGGCGCTTCGTGATGGACCTGAACCTGGCCGTCATCTCGCTCGATGCGCACGAGACCGCGACCGAGTTCCTGCTCTATGCCGCGGACGCCGCCGCGTACATGGAGCGCGGCGGGGTGATCGCCTGGGGCGTGGTGCCGGCGGACGCCCGGCAGTTCGTCCTGGAGGACGAGGCCGCGTTCGTCGCCCGGATGGATGCGATCAGGGCGACGATGGCAGAGTATGTCGACCCGGAGGTGCTCGTCCGGCAGTCGCTGATCACCCCGAGCTGCGGCATCCGGTTCGCGAACGATGAGGAGGCCGCCCGGATCCAGGCGACGACCGCCCGGGTCGCCCGCGCCTGGCGGGGGGAGGCGTAATGGGGCCGGCTCCGTTCCGGGTTGCACTCTCGGGCAAGGGCGGTACCGGGAAGACCACGATTGCGGCCCTTCTGATCGACGCCTTCCGCAGGATGGGCGAGACCCCGGTCCTTGCGGTTGATGCGGACCCGAACACGAACCTGAATGAGGCACTCGGGATGGAGGTGACCGAGTCGCTCGGCTCGATGCGCGAGGAGGCCTTCTCGAGGGCGATCCCGCCGGGGATGTCCCGCCACGACTATGTCCGTCTCCGGTTCCGGCAGGTCCTGGTCGAGGGGGAGGGGGTCGACCTGATCGCGATGGGCCGGCCGGAGGGGACGGGGTGCTACTGTTTCTCGAACGACCTCCTCTCGGAGTGCCTGGCCGGTCTCCAGGCCGGGTACCGGTTCATCGTGATCGACGCCGAAGCGGGCATGGAGCACATCTCCCGCGGGACGATCGGCGCACCCGACCTGCTGCTGATCGTCTCGGACCCGGGGGCCCGCGGGATGCGGACGGCGAGACGAATCCGGGAGATCGCCCTCTCGCTCGGGCTCGACGGGGACCGGATGGCCCTGGTCGTGAACCGGGTCGGGAACGGTGTCACCGGGGTCGGGGGCGAGCCGGCCCCCCTGATCGCGACGGTCCCGGCGGACCCGGCGGTCGAGGAGGCTGACCTGGAGGGGCGGCCGATCACGACGATCCCGGACGAGAGTCCCGCGCGACGGGCGGTGACCGCGCTCGCGGAGCGGATCCGGGAGCTCGCCGGCGCTCGCTGAGACCCCCGGTCGCCAACTTTTATTACTCACCCGGCCAGATGTTGTAAGGCCGGATGCGCCGTTGTGGCTTAGCGGTATAGCGGCTGATTCGTAATCAGCAGGCCGGGGGTTCGATTCCCTCCAACGGCTTTTTTCCTTTCACGACAAAAGCCTCTTACTTTTTCTACCCGTTTTGCCGACGTTCAGATATGGAACCCGGCGTACCACACCAGTTCTACCCAACCCATACCTTCGACCATGTCCAGCGAGCGATGGAGAAAGCCATCGCCAACAACACCCTGACCGATCGCGACGTCTCCTTGATCAAGGAGTACGTGCACGAGCACCAGGCCGCGAAGCACATCTCGTCGGCACGGAGCCTCAAGGTGATGTACACGCTGATCACCTGGCGACGCTTTCTCCCCGTCGAACTCCCGTGCCTCACTCTGCCCGACGTCTACGAGGGAATCGCCCGGATCAAGACCGGGACCAGCGTGCGAGGCACCCCGTTCAAGCAGAATACGCTCCACGACCAGATCCGGATCCTCAAGCAGTTCCTCATTTGGGCCGTCGAGAACGAGTACCTGCGGATCCCCGAGAAGAAGATCCGGGCCATCAAGAC
>JAKPPV010000009.1 GCA_029547145.1 Methanobacteriota archaeon | reverse complement strand
ACCTGCCGCCGCTCCGCCGCCGGCATCCGGGCGAAGCACTCCCGGCAGACATACCGGGTCACTTCCCGGTGCAGGCCCGGCGGGATGTAGCGGTACTTCAGGACCCGGTGTTTCTGGTAGACTAGCCCGCACTTCAGGCAGACCTTGTGCTCGGCATCCGGTTTCTGGTCCGTGATCGGGACCCCGGGCCGGGGCGCCCCCCGCGTCCTGGCCCTCGTGTGGCATTGTTCTGGCGACATTTTTCTTCCCTTTCGGCACATTTTTACGGGTCTGCTGCTCTTCGAGGTCCGCGACCCGGCCCCGGAGGTCCTTGATCTCGTTCAGGGTATGGGTGAGCAGCGTCACGATCTGGGTGAACTGGTACTCCAGCGTCGTTCCCCCCTGGACGTGGGCGAGGACGGTGTTCGCGGTCTCGTAGATCGACCCGAGCGTCTGCTGGATCGGGTCGAGCTGCTGGCAGAACCCGTCCAGGATCGTCTTGCTCTGCTCGACCATGCCCCGGGCGACCGACCGCTCCACGATCGGCTCGATGTTCAGGGCGTTCCGCAGCCCCCGGTCGATCTGGTCCGCGAGGATCGGGTCCGTGGTCTCGATCTCCCCGGCGTCCGGCCGGCCGTGGTGGGCGAGCGAGTCGTCGCAGTAGACCCCCGGCGTCGTGAGCCGCTGCCCGGCGTCGAGCACCGTGCGGGCGGTCTTCGAGGCGAAGGCGAAGTGCGGCTTATCGATGATCTGCGGGGTGCCGAGCGTGAGCCGGACCCCGAACCACCCCTGCTCCTCCACGAACCGGGCGACCCCGTCCTGGATCTGGGCCGCCGCGAGCGCCGTGGCTTCATCGACATCGGCGGCCATGAGGTGCGTCCGCTCGACCCGGTAGGCGACGAGCGACTTCCCGTGATACTCGATCCCGACCGTTCCCCCGACCGTCTGGACATGGAAGAGGTGGCGTTCGGGCCCCCGCGGTTTCCAGGACCGGACGAGGATCGCCCGGGCCCGGCTGTGCCGCCACCCGGCGGTGACGAGGGGCTGGTTCTGGTCGAGGATCGGGATCTTGATCTTGAGGTGGTGGGGGATACAGAGCGTATAGGTCCCGTCTTTGTGGGGATTCTGCGCGAGCAGGTTCTGGAGTTTGGGCGTGACCACATACCCGGTCGCCCGGCCCTGGAGCGGGTCGGTGGTGGCGACGGTGTGGGTCTTGCCCTTATGCGTGAAGGCGATCCGGCGGGCGACGATGAGCCCGTAGGATTCAAGTTTCCCGACGACCTGGCAGACGTAACTCCGGGACTTGTTGAGCCGGCGGGCTACCTGAGCCTGGTACTGGCCCTGCTCGAGGAGCCGGATGATGTTGATCTGGGTCGCGTTCAGCGACCGGACGTACTGAACCGCCGCAAGAT
>JAKPPV010000053.1 GCA_029547145.1 Methanobacteriota archaeon | reverse complement strand
GAGCGGGAGTGACGACTACCGGCGGTTCGACCACCGGGATCTCGTTCTCCGGGATCTCTGGTACGTCGACGGAGATCTCGGGGTTTTCAACGGGTGGGATCGTAGCCGCCGGAGGAGTGGCCGGGATCTCCGGCTTCGGCGCGACCGGGAGTTGAGATTTCGGGAGCGCGGGGGCAGGTTTGGACTCGGGCTCGTCCTCGAACTCCTTGTCGATGTCCTCTTCTTCCTCTTCCTCTTCCTCTTTCCTCAGGACCGCATCGAGATTCTTGCCGATCTCCGTCTCGCTCCACCGGGGGATCTTGATCTTCGGAGCCTCGATCTTGTCGGCCTTGAGACTGATGTGCCCGATCGTCGGGAGAGAGATCCCGACCTTTCCTGTGACACTGTTGATTGCCTGAATGAACCCGTTGATCAGGTCGATCATCTGGTTGATCGAGTCCTCGGTCCACTGCACGATGTTCGACCACAGACCATACACGAAGTCGAGGATCCCCTGCCCGACGAACTCGATCCCGGTGGCGATTATATCCCATCCTGCCGAGATCACGCCGACAAGTGCCTGCATCGCACCTTTGGAGATGTCGGTGAGCGCGTCCCCGGCAGCCTCCCAATCCCCGGCGATAAGCGAGGCGAAGAGTTTGACGGCACCCAGGATCACATCCAGTACCCCGGAGATGATCGTCTCGATGTAGGGCCATGCCCACTCGATGATCGGGACGATCACGGTGTCGATGACCCACTTGATCGCTGCCCCGATATTCTCCCAGGCAGCGATGAAGAGCGGGGCGTTCGCCTCGTACCAGTCGAAGAGGTAGGCGAGTTTCTCCTGAAAGAAGTCGAGCACCGGCACCAGCGCCGTCGCGATCGGGGTGACGATATTCTCGATCGACCACCGGATGCTGGCAGAGAGGGCGTCCCAGGCAGCAAGGAACGCTGGACTGTGGTCGTCCCACCACGCCTGGAGGTCGCTGAGTTTTCCCTGGAAGTAATCGATGGCCGGGGCCAGGCTGCCCCGGAGTGTGCCGACCAGGGCGTCGGGCGAATCGGCAGCGTTGCCGAACCAGGACATCACCGTCTTGATCCCGTCGACGATCCCCCGGAGCGCCGGCAAGATGTAGTCGTTCACGATCGGGACGAGAGCCCCGGCGATGTCGAGAACGATGACGTTGAAGTCGGCGGCGAGTTTTTCGAGCTGCCGGTTGATCCCCTGCTCCATCGTCTCGTAGGCCGACTCAGTGGCCCCGGCCGAGTCTTCCATCGTGGCGAGTGCTTCGGTGAACGCCTCGGTCCCGCGACCGGTCAGGACGAGTGCCCCGGCCCCGGCTTCCACCGAGCCGAAGAGATCGTTGATCCCGACGTTTGCTCCGGCGGCGTGTTTCTCCAGGAGCTGCAGGGCTTCCTGCACCGT
>JAKPPV010000046.1 GCA_029547145.1 Methanobacteriota archaeon | reverse complement strand
GCCAGGATGAAAAACAGGGGGATCCGATGAACGAACTCAAGAGCAACGTCATGAACGCCACGAACCTCGACGACCTGTGCGCCGCCCTGAACGCCTGCGTTGACGTGGGCGTCAGGACCGACGAGATCATCGATACGACCGACCTTCCGACGTTCGGCGGGACCGCCCCGGCGCGTACCGAGGGAATCTACTCCTGGGACGCTGACCGCCAGCTCGTGCAGGGCGCGTCGCGGTGGGAGATCGAGGCACGGGGTTGACGCGCTACCGCCCCGGGCCGACGCCGCCCGGGGCAACAGGAGGATCAACCATGTACCAGACGCACACCGACACCCCTTCAGCCGACGACCGCGCAATCATGGCGTGGGAGCTTTCCGAGGCCCGCAAGGATCTCGCCTCCCTCCGCACCCGCATCCGTTTCCAGCAGCAGATCGGTTGCACGGAAGGCGTCGAGCGGTTGCGCCGGGAGTACGCCCGGGTCGCGCGTCGGTGCCGCAGCCGGATCGATGCACTGTCGTCCGTGGCGATTGCGGAGTAGGGAAGATGACGGCAACCGAACGAATCTGGACCGGGAAGCAGCTCCGGGCCCTGCGCGAGGCGGCGGGCCTGTCGCAGTCCGAACTTGCGCGCCGCGTGTCGAAGTGCCCCGGGATGGGCAAGTTCCGTCCGTGGCGGGTCGGCACGCACGAGGGGACCGCGAACCGAGCGCCGTCCGTCCCGTCGATGGCGTGTGGCGCGGCTTACGCAACGGTACTCGGGTGCAAGATGGACGATTTGATGGAGGATGTTCCCGCTACTTCGCCTTCCTCGGACTGACCACGATCTCGGTCATCGTCCCATTGAAGACGACCGGCTCCGACGCAGACCCGAAATACCCCGCGGACAACGCGTAAGTGTTGAACGTCGCGACACCGAGGCCCCACAGGCACGGGGTCGCGCAATTGATCATGTCGTTCGTGGCGTCCTTCCACATCAACTTGACCGAGCCATCGTCACCCCAATCCTTGATCGTCGTGACAGCCTCCGACGCCCCGCACTGCGTCAGGCAGGCGAGCGCGTCCGTACCCGCGATCCGCATCTGGCGAACCTGATTGGCACTGCACCCGAACGGAGCGGAGATACCCGCCGCAATCGTGCCCAGGATGCCCACAGAGGCGCTTTCGTCCCCGGGAACGTCCGAGCCGGGGACCGCGCCCGGGTCCGCCGCGGGGACGTCGAGCGGCACGATCACGTCCGGGGAGGGGACGGGGGCCGGCGTCGGGGGGACCGCCGGGAAGAAGGTCGCGGCGAACGAGGCCAGGAGGGCGATGATGGTGAGGACCGTCCCCACCTTCTGCGCCGCCGTCTCGTTCTTCCACGGGATCAGGAGCGCGATGATCTGCCGGATGATGTCCATGGGGTACCTCCTACTGGTTGGCTCTCGCCACGTCCACGCCCGCGCCCGCAGTCCGGGC
>JAKPPV010000043.1 GCA_029547145.1 Methanobacteriota archaeon | reverse complement strand
ACGAACGATATCTCATGAGCGATAGCTTTCGCGATCAGATGATACCGAGATACATTCTGGAGCGGTAAAAAGAGAAAACGACCTGGAGTGAACCGGCATCCTCAGCTTGAACGGGTAAAATGAGAGTTCTTAGCTATTCTCTAATGTTGAATGGAGGCGGAGGATAGAGTACGCCGGGACCGGGGGGTTGTACGGACGATGTCGAAGGGAGCCATACTGGTCGTCGAGGACGACGATATCATCGCGAGAGTGCCGGACTGGCGGTTAAAAAACCTCGGTTACACGGTGAGCGGCCGGGCGTCGACGGGGGCGGAGGCGATGGAGTTGATCGTCCGCAGCAAACCCGACCTGGTCCTGATGGACATCAACATCCGGGGCGAGATCGATGGGATCGAGACGGCGTCGATGATCAAGAGGGGGTTCAACATTCCGGTCGTCTACGTCACCTCCCACTCCGACGGCCCGACCCTCGAGCGGGCAAAGGCGACGAAACCGGACGGCTTCATCATCAAGCCGTTCGGAGACGACGACCTGCGGGTCGCGATCGACCTCGCCCTCCGGACATAGGGGGCGCAGGTCGATCAGGTGGCCCGCTGCCGGACCCCGACCGCCTGTGACGGGCGGTCCGTGAGCGACGAGACGAACCGCTCGATCCGGTTGACCGCCTCGACCAGGTCCTCGCGGGAGACCGCGTAGGCACACCGGAGGTGCCCGGCACCGCCCTCGCCGAAGACCGAGCCCGGGACGACCGCGACGTGCTCCTCGGCGAGGAGCTGCTCGGCGAAGGCGACGTCGGAGAGCCCGGTCGGGGCGACCGACGGGAACGCGTAGAACGCCCCCTCCGGGAGGTGGCACGGGAGCCCCGCCCGGTTCAGCCCCTCGACGAAGAGGTTCCGGCGGAGGCGATAGGCCTCCACCATCGCGTCCTTCTCGGCCCGGGCCGAGCGGAGCGCCGCGAGCGCCGCCACCTGGCCCATGCTCGGGGCGCAGAGCATCACGTACTGGTGGATCTTCAGCGCGGCGTCCGCGAGCGCCGGCGGGGCGCAGAGGTACCCGATCCGCCACCCGGTCATCGCGTAGGCCTTCGAGAACCCGTTCAGGGTGATCGTCCGCTCCCGCAGGGCGCCGATCGTCGCCGCGGGGACGTGGGGCTGCTCGTAGCTCAGCTCCGCGTAGACCTCGTCCGAGAGGAGGACCAGGTCGTGGTCCTCCACCACATCCGCGACCTCCCGGAGGTCGGACGCGGTCATGACGGCCCCCGTCGGGTTGTTCGGGAAGTTGATCACGAGCGCCTTCGTCCTCGGTGTCACCCGCTCCATCAGCTGCCCGGCGGTCAGGCGGAACCGGTCCCGCTCCAGGCACGGGACGGGCACCGGGACGCCGCCCGCAAGGGTGACGCAGGGGGCGTAGCTGACGTACGACGGCTGGGCGATCAGCACCTCGTCCCCCGGGTCCGTCACCGCCCGGATCGCGATGTCGAGACCCTCGGAGACGCCGGTGGTGATGATCATCTCGGTCTCGGGGTCGTAGCAGAGCCCGTAGTCGCGTGCGAGGTCGTCCGCAATCCGTTCCCGGAGGGCCGGCATGCCCCGGTTCGAGGTATACGAGGTCTGGCCCTGCTCGAGGGCAACCATGCAGGCATCGATCGCCTTCCACGGCGTCGAGAAGTCGGGCTCCCCGACGCCCAGGCTGATCACGTCGTCCATGGTCTGTACCAGGTCGAAGAACCGCCGGATCCCCGACGGAGGGATCGTCCGTGCCGCCCGTGAGACGTGGTCGCGCATCGTCCGGCCCTCCGCTCAGAACGAGAACGGCTGCCGGTCGCCGCCACCGTCGCGCCCGACCATGAGCGCCCCGTTCTCCTTGTACGACTTCATGATGATGTGCGTCGCGGTCTCGCGGATCCGTTCCATCGGGGCGATATGCTCGGAGACGAACCGGGCGATCTCCTGCATGTCCCGCCCCGTCACCAGGACGTGGAGGTCGTAGGTACCGGTGATCAGCCGGACCGACCGGACCTCGTCGAACCGGGCGATCCGCTCCGCCAGCCGGTCGTAGCCGTGATCGCGCTCGGGTGAGACCTTCAGCTCGATGATCGCCGAGACCTCCGCCTCTCCGGAGCGGGCCCGGTCCACGACCGCGGTGAAACGGCGGATGATGCCCTCCGCCTGGAGGGCGCGGATCCGTTCCTCGACCTCTTCGGCCGGGATCGAGAGCATTGCGGCGAGTTCCGTCGCCGGGATGCGGCTGTTCTCTTCGAGCAGGCGTACGAGTGCAGTATCGGTTGCGTCCATGATTCCCTTCACCACCGGAGGGTCTTCTTGATCCAGGTCCTGTCCATCTGGGCGAGCCCCTGTTCGTTCAACCGCGGGTCCTTCTCGATGACCTCCTGGATCTTGCCCGAGTTCGCGTCGAACCACATCTCCTTGGTCCGCCCATAGCGCCCGCGGGAGACGACACGGGTATTGATCACCCCGAGCATGTTCAGCTCGCTGATAAGATCGGTGATCCGCCGGTTGGTCAGGACGTCCAGGTCGAGCGCTGCCGCCACCTCCTGGTAGACCCGGCAGACCTCGCCCGAGGTGAAGATCGCCTGTCCGAGCTGCTCGAGCAGGATCATCGAGTAGAGCACGACCTTCGACTGGGTCGGCAGGGTGGAGATGCACTCGATCATCGAGTCGGTCTCGATCTTCGCCTGGGCCATCTTGACGTGGCGTTCCGTGACCGAGTGGGCGGACTCGCGCTCGGCGAGTTCTCCCGAGATCCGGAGGAGGTCGAGGGCCCGGCGGGCATCGCCGTGCTCCTGCGCCGCAAGGGCCGCGCAGAGCGGGATCACCCCCTCCTCCAGGGTGTCCACCATGAACGCCTGCTCCGCCCGCTGCTGGAGGATGTCGCAGAGCTGCGGGGCGTTGTAGGGGGGAAAGACGATCTCCTCCTCGGAGAGCGAGGAGAGGACCCGGGGGTCGAGGAAGTCCTTGAAGGAGAGGTCGTTCGAGATCCCGATGATGCAGACCTTGGAGGACTTCAGGTCCGAGTTGATCCGGGTCAGGCTATAGAGGGTGTCGTCCCCGCTCTTTTTTACGAGCTTGTCGATCTCGTCGAGCACGATCACGAGCACGCCGCCCCGCGCATCGAGCTGGTTTATCAGCTCGAGGTAGACCTGATCGGTCGGCCAGCCGGTCATCGGGATGTGGGGTCGGAGCTTGTCGGACGACATCTCCTCCGGGTGCTCGATCTCCTTGGCGATCTGCGCGAGCACCCGGTACTGGGTGTCGATCACCTCGCAGTTGATGTGCACCACCGTGCAGAGCGAGGTCTGGGTCGAGGCCGATTCGAGCTCGCTCCCGACGTACCGGACGCACGCGGTCTTGCCCGTGCCGGTCTTTCCGTAGATCAGGATGTTGGACGGGGTCTCGTTCCGGAGGGAGGGGGCAAGGATCGAGGCGATCTCGTTGATCTGGGGCATCCGGTGGGGTAGAATCTGTGGACGGTACGAATGGCGCAGCACCTCCCGGTTCCTGAAGATCCGCGCATGCTCGGTCAGATACTTCTTGAAGAGACCGAGGGAGGGGTTCTCCGTGGGCAGGGGGTCCTGGGTCATGTGCACTGGAAGTTGTACATGTGCATTCGGAGTCTATTAAGGTGTGCCAGCGCGGGAATCGGGGTCCGGTGAACCCCTACATTTCCAGTGGAGCTTCTCCTGTGCCATCTCAAGGAGGCGATCTTTTCCAATAACCGGTGCAGAGATGCGGACCCCTTGATTTCCACTGGAGATCGCAACCGTGCGGTGATCGCCGGTCACGCGATCCGATCCGGCGTCCTGTCGAACCCGCCGGAAGAGATCCGTCGTGCAGAAAAGAGTACGGTGCGGGTGCGGGTGCGGGTGCGGAGGGGGACCCCCACCCCTTTGTTTCCTGTGGAACTCGTGGAGGCGAGGATGAGGATCCTCTCCTCTTGGAAAAAAAAGTCGAGCATTTGGTACGTATTGCATTCGTACTAGAAAAACATGATCCGATCAGGGACAGAGACACGAGCGAAGGAACAGGGATCCGGAAGTTCGATCCGATCCCCATCGTGAAGAACCGGTGGGACAGAACCCGATCGGGTGGGATGGTCATACCGGATCGGAGGACACGGAAGAACACAAAGATCGTCCGACTCCGGTATCCGATCCCTTTGAATGCGAGTGAAACACCTCCCGTGTATGTATCTGACCCCCTGTTGATGCGAGTAGAACGCCTCCCTTGGGTGTATCTAACCCTTTTGACTGTGAGTGGAACCCCTCCCTTGGGTGTTTCTGACCCCTTTGATTGCGAGTGGAACCCCTCCCTTGGGTGTTTCTGACCCCTTTGACTGCGAGTGGAACGCCTCTATTGAGTGTATCTGACCCCTTTGACTGCGAGTGGAACATCTCCCGTGGGTGTTTCTGACCCCGTGAATGCGAGTGGAATCCCATCAAATCGCCTCTCCAGGCGGTCAGAATCACCCTCTTCGTGGTGGATCGGACTTCAGGGAGGATGGAGATCCGGGCTGATACATACCGGCGATGTACCGTTCAATCAACCAGAACGTCGCCTAACTGGTCTTTTTTTCATCACGCCCCGTCCCCGTGGGTCCCCGTCTCTCCATCCCGCCGGCGGGTGACGGTCCCCCCACCGTCTTCCCCCACCGCGTTCCACTGGAAATAAAGGGGTCCCCCTCAGGCGTCCCGGATGGCAAAACGGAAGGGGGAGAATACCGTTTCAACCCGTCATGGGGAACCCGTCGGTCGGTGCCCGCCCCGTCCTCCCGGATGGAACCTTCATCACCGATCGGAGACCACCGATCCCCCATGGATCCGACGCACCGGGAACCGGTGGAGGTCCGGGCGGGGGTGATCACGGTCTCCTCGACCCGCACGGAGGTGACCGATAGGAGCGGGGCGCTCATCCGGGAACGTTTTGAGGCCGCAGGACACCGGGTCACGTACCGGGCGATCGTCCCCGACGCACGCCTCTCCATCCGCCGCGCGGTGCTTGCCGCGCTGGAGTCGTCCAACTGCGTCGTCCTCTCGGGGGGGACGGGCCTGACGCACGACGACGGGACGATCGAGGCGGTCGTCCCGCTCTACGAGAAGACGATCGACGGGTTCGGGGAGCTCTTCCGGTCCCTGAGCTTCGCGGAGATCGGACGGGCGGCGATGCTCTCGCGCGCCTCCGCCGGCATCATCGCGGGTGCGGCGGTCTTCTGCATCCCCGGGTCGACGGGGGCGGCACGCCTCGCCCTCGACGAGCTGATCCTCCCGGAGATCGGCCACATCCTGACCCACGCGAACCGGTGATCGGTCCGTCCGTCCGCCCGCGTCACCGGTTCGCATCGAGCAGGGCGACCCGCTCGAGCACCAGCTCCCCGAGGCGGTCCTCCCCGACCGCCCCCAGCTCCTCCGGGGTGATCCCGAAGAGGTCGCAGAGCCGTTCTCGCCGTCCCGGGTCGTGTCCCTCCGGCTCGGGCACGAACCGGACAAGCCGTCCGAGCTCCTCCCAGGCCCTCCCGACCGGCTCCGATACGGCGATGTAGGACCGGTTCAGGCCCGCATGGAGCCCGAAGGTCCTGCCGACCCGGGTCTGCCGCGACCCCGATGCGTAGAGCAGGGCCTCCATCTCGAGGTTCCGGGCGATCATCTCTCTTCGCTCAAAGGAGCGGACCGCATGGCGGAGGGCGGAGCGCACATGCTCCTGGCCGGCCATCCGGTCCGCGTCGAAGAGCACGATCCGCGTCCCCGTCGCCGCCGCGATCTCCCGGACCGCTGCCAGGAACCGATCGGGGTCATCGACCCGGGCGGTCCCGTACCGAATCTGGAACTCCATAATGGATCACTCGAACTGGTGAAGCGATGCCTGGCGCGGACCCGGCTTTGGCCGCTCCGCTCCCGTCGCGCGGGTCTCTTTTTCCGTCCCGGCCCCCCGGGGACCGGCACCGTCGCGCGCACCGGGATCGGCGGCGGTACGGCCCTCCTCTCCGAGCTGGGCGAAGACCTGGTCCGCGATCCCCCTGCCCAGGATCCGCGCGACCTCGTCCCGCCCGGCCCGCCGTACGGCCTCGGGGTCCACAAGCCCGTTCGTGAAGAGGCGGCGGGCGCGGACCCGGCCGATCCCCCGGAGCCGGACCAGGGGGAGGAGCTCCCGCCGGACCCCGTGGGCGACGCAGAGTTCCAGGTCCGCCGCCTCCCGTTCGAACTCGGGCCGGAACATCCGCGCCAGGCGGGTCGCCGCGTGGACCAGCCACGAGATGTTGGTGACCGTCGAGTGGATGTCGCCCGGGGCGACCTCGTACCGCTCGCAGATCGTCTCCTCCGACGCCTCACTGATGTAGTCGTTCAGCAGAAGGGCGGTCTTGAGCGCACGGAAGAAGGACTCCTGGCTCTCCCAGGGGAACTCCATCCAGAGCTCCTCCTCGCGTTCGTACGCGAACCGGGAGAGCCCCTGCATGTCCCGGGCCTTCACGTAGAGCGCCGGCATGTCCGGCGTGGATGCGAGGACCTGGAGGAGGCCGACGTCCGAGAACGCCTCCGCCTCGAGGAGGGCGTGCGTGATCGCCTCCGCCGTCAGGGGATGGACGTAGAGGCGCGAGACCAGGCTCCCGTAGTCGGTCGGCTCGAACCGCCCCGAGAGGTCCGAGATCATCTCGGCGTCGAGCAAAAAGAGGAGCGACTCGTCGATCGACGGCTCCAGCGCGGAAGGGTCCCGGTGGGTGTGGCCGTAGAAGGTCGTCGCCATGAAGGCGGCGAGCTCCTCCCGCGTCCGGGCGAACCGGGTTGCGACGAGGGAGAGGACGTGGCCCGGGAGCACCCCCGGGTCCCCGCAGTGCGAGGTGATCGGCTCCGGGGGGGCGTCGATGTAGCGCGCGAAGAGCTCGTCGATCGCCTCATCGGACCTCGCGATCAGCACCGCCTCCCCGTACGGGTCCAGGTGGGGCCGGCCCGCCCGCCCGGCCATCTGGTGGTACTCCTGGACCGGGATCGGGACCATCCCCTGCCCCCCGGCGAACCGGAAGCAGTCGCGGACCACCACCCGGCGCGCCGGGAGGTTCAGGCCCGCCGCGAGGGTGGGCGTCGCCGCGATGCACCGGATCGCCCCGCTCCGGAACCCGTCCTCGACCAGGCCCCGGTACTCCGACCGCAGGCCCGCGTGGTGGAACGCGGCCCCCTGCGCCACGCAGGCCGCGAGCGACCGGTCGGGCTCGGTGACCGCCAGGTCGGCGATCCGGCGCGCCAGGTCGGCGAGCGCCGGGTCCTTGGAGCGGATCGCGGACGCCGCCCGCTTTGCGAACCCCTCGGCGTTCCGCCGGGAGTTGACGAAGACCAGGACCTGCCCCCCCTCCGCGATCGTATCCAGGCAGAGGTTCAGGTCGTCCGACTTCGATGCGGTCGCATCGACCTCCCGGCATCCGTCGTGGAACCGGATCTGACCGCGGAAGTAGACCCCCTGACGGAGCCGGACCGGGCGCCAGTCCGAGGCGACGAGGGTCGCGTCCAGCCACCCGGCGAGGGCGGATGGGTTCCCGATCGTGGCCGAGAGCCCGATCACCTGGAGCGACGGGTTGAGCCGGCGGAGCTTCGCGATCACCAGCTCCAGGGTGGCGCCCCGGTCGGGGGAACCGATCAGGTGGATCTCGTCCACGACCAGGAGGGCCACGTCCGCGAGCCAGGGAGTCCGGTTCCGGAGGAGCGAGTCGACCTTCTCCGAGGTCGCGACCACGATCTCGAACCGGCCCAGGTGCTCGTCGCGCCGGTCGTAGTCCCCGGTCGCGATCCCGACCCGGGCCCCCGCCGAGAACTCCGCGTACTTCTCGGCGGCGAGGGCGCGGAGGGGGACGATGTAGAGGCAGGTGCCCCCGCGCGCGATCGCGGCGTGCATCGCCAGCTCGGCCACGAGCGTCTTGCCCGAGGCGGTCGGGATCGAGACCAGGAGGTTCCTCCCCTCGAGGAGCCCCTCCTCCACGCAGGCCGCCTGGGGTGGGTAGAGGTCCGTGATCCCCCGCGCGGCATACCGCTCGACGAGGGCGGCCGGGACCGGCAGGTCGGAAAGCCTCATCCGGACCCCCTTTCCGCCGGTGGAGCGATGACGAAGCACCGCCGGTTCAGACGTTCGGTGGAAAAGGTCACGCTGCCGGTCTCCAGTGGAACCGCTCCCGGGTCGTCTCTATCCCGCCTCAATAGTAGTAGCTGATCAGGTCGGCCTGGGCCTCCTTCCGCTTCCGATCGAGGAAGGCGAAGACCGCCTCGTGCGGGACCCCGCGGATCAGCATCTCGACCGCCGTCCGGGCGTCCTTCACCTGCTCGGGCAGGCCGATGATCGCAACCGTCTTGCCCTGGACCGAGAGGTGGGTCGAGGTCATGTGCTCGATCTGCTCGCGGGCCCTGCCGTCCCGGCCGATGATCCGGCCCCGGAGCCGGTCGAGCTGGCGCGGGGTGTCCGCGATCCCCGAGAGGTCGATCTGTTCGAAGACCCGGTCCTCGTCCTCGATCAGAAGGAAGGCGTTCTCGGGCGAGAACCCCCGCCCGATCGCCTGGACGACCGAGGCGGCCGTCAGCACCCGGACGGGGTCCTCGCCCTCGATCGTGACAAGCCCCTCCTCGGAGTCGATCGAGATGACGCTCTCCGTCCGCTCCTCGATCCGCTGCTTGGTCGCCCCGCCCTTTCCGATCAGGACCCCGATCCGGTTCCCGGCAATCTTCAACTCCTGCTGCATCTCGTCTCCCCTATCGCTCTCTCTCGCCTGCGAGGACCTCCTCGAGCGGGATCCCGGTCGTCTCGGCGAAGATCTCGAACTCGGAGCGGACCGGGCAGCGCTCCCCGAAGAAACGGTTCACGTTCCGGATGTCGCGCATCAGGAACCGGAGCGCCTGGGGATGGTCCGGTGTCACGGACTGCCCCATGTCGATGACGTACACCTCGTCTCCGAGGAGTATATTAAATTCGCTCAGGTCCGCGTGGACCAGCCTCGCCTCGCGGTAGAGCCGGCGGACGAACTCCACCACCCGGGCGTAGGTGGCGGCCGGATCGACCATCTCCGCCTCCTTCAGGCGGGGATACGGTCGTTCGTCCTCGCCGAGGAAGCCCATCAGGAGGATGTTCCGGTCGAACGAGAGGGGTTCCGGGACCGGAAGACCCGCGTCGTGGGCGCGCTTGAGGTTTGCGAACTCCTTCCTCGTCCAGGTGAAGATCACCTCCTTCCGGGTCCTGCGCACCGAGGCGAACCGCCGGTCTCCCTGGAGGTAGACCGACATCGCGTTGAAGTTCGCGGTCTGGATCCGGTAGATCTTGACCGCCACGGCCCGGTCGCCCGCCTCCCCCCGGTAGACGTTCGCCTCCTTCCCGGTGGAGATCGGCCCGCCGATCGCCGAGAGACGCTTCTTGTGGATCAGCCGGTAGAGCGCGAGGAGGGTGACCTCGTCGAAGACATCGTCCCGCACCTTGAACGCGTCGGCATCCCTGACCCGGATACCGAGCGCCTCGAGCTGGCGGTCGAACCGGTCCTCGTCTCCCCGCCCCATCGGGGTCACCCGAGGTACTCGCGGACCGGACGGAGGAGCTCGACCATCGCCTCGCCCGCCGCCCTCTTCAGGTCCGCCGGATGGACCTCTCCGGCGGCGTACGCGCCCTCGAGTTCCTCGTAGGTCTCGAAGACCCGGTCGCCGCCGAACTTCTCGGGCCGCCGGACCTCGAGCCGGCCCTGGCGCGGGAAGACATGGTGCTGCAGGACCCCGAGGACCGGGTTCTCCCCGACCCCCGGCGGGCAGAAGGCCTTCTGCAGCTTCCTCTTGATCGACTCCTCGCTCTCGGCGACCGAGATGTAGTTGCCCTGGGAGGAGGACATCTTCTTCCCGTCGAGCCCGTTCAGGATCGGCGTGTGGAGGCAGACCGGTGGGCGGTACCCCAGTTCCGGGAGGTACTCGCGGGCGAGCATGTGGATCTTCCGCTGGTCGATCCCGCCGACGGCGGCGTCGACCCCGAGGGCCATGATGTCGACCATCTGCATCAGCGGGTAGATCATCTGCGAGACGGTCGGGTTCTCCATCGCCCGTCCCACCTCGTCCATCGACCGGCGGGCCCGGGCGAGGGTGACCGACTGGGACGACTGGAGCACCGGCAGCACGTAGTCCCGTTCGAGCTGGAGCTCGGTCCCGAGCACGTACTCGACGTCGGTGAGCCCCAGCGCCTCGAAGCAGCGGCGGTTGTACTCGGCGAGCTCCCGCACCTCGCTCATCGTCCCCTTCCGGTTCAAGAACGCGTGGAGGTCGGCGAGGAGGACGACGACCTCGAACCCGGCCTGCCTGAGGTCGATCAGCTTGTTCACGGTCACCATGTGGCCGAGATGGATCTCCCCCGAGGGCTCGTACCCGGCGTAGACCCGCTTCTTCGGCCGGTCGAGAAGCGCACGGAGTTCGTCGTCGGTCACGACCTCGACCGTGTTCCGCGTCGCAAGGGTATACGCATCCATGCCTGGTACTGGGACGAGAGAGGCAATAGGGTTACTCGTCGACCCGGCCCTCTGCGAAACACGAAGATTCATAAACTCTCATGGGGACGAACAATAGTCAGACAAATACCATGAACCCGCCTGACCGGATGACCTACCTCCTCTACGTCGACGACGAGCCCGATCTCCTGGAGCTGACCCGGCGCTACCTGGAACGGACGGGGGAGTTCATCGTCTTCACCTGCTCCTCCGCGAGGGAGGCACTCCGGTCCCCGTGCATCGAGCGCTGCGATGCGATCGTCTCCGACTACCAGATGCCGGAGATGGACGGGATCGAGTTCCTCAAGGCGGTCCGGGAGCGGCGCACGGACGTCCCGTTCATCCTCTTCACCGGGCGGGGGCGCGAGGATGTCGTCATCGAGGCGATCAACAACGGCGCGGACTATTACCTGCAAAAAGGGGGGGATCCCCGCGCCCAGTTCGCCGAGCTGGTCCACCAGGTCCGGCAGGCGCTCGGCAGGCGGCGCATGGAGACCGCCCTCTCCGAGGCGGAGAAGCGGCTCGCCGCCATCATCGACTTCCTCCCGGACGCGACCTTCGCGATCGACCGGGAGGGGCGGGTGATCGCCTGGAACCGCGCGGTCGAGGAACTGACCGGCGTGATGGCCGACGAGGTGATCGGCAGGGGTGAGTACGCCCACGCCGTGCCGTTCTACGGTGAAAGGCGTCCGATCCTGATTGACCTGGTCCTGGACCCCTCCCTCGCGGTCGAAGGTGGGTACGAGCACGTCATCCGTCGGGGCGACGTCCTGATCGCCGACACGACGCTCCCCCGCCCCCGGGGACGCCCGACGGTCCTCCGGGGCACGGCGATCCCCCTCTACGACCGGGATGGGGCGGTCGTCGGGGCGATCGAGTCAATTTGCGACATCTCCGACCTGAAGCGGGTCGAGTCCGAACTCAGGGTCTCCGAGGAGAAGTACCGTCTGGCCGCCGAGCTCTCCGCGCTGGTGGTCTACGACGCGGACCTCTCGACCGGCAATAGGGACGTTGCCGGTGCGGTCCGGGAGGTGCTCGGGCTCGCACCGGGAGAGGAGTCCGCGCTCGGGGAGATGGCCGGCTGGATGGCCCGTATCCACCCCGACGACCTGCCGGGGGTGCTCGCCGCGATCGGCGGTCCGGACGCCCCGTCGCCGCGGTACTCGGTCGAGTACCGGTTCCGGGCGCGGGACGGGACCTGGATTCCGATCGAGGATACAGGAGGCGTCCTCGTCGACGGAACGGGCCGGCCCGCCCGGAGGATCGGGACCCTCCGGAACCTGACGCAACGAAAGGAGCAGGAGGCGGCCCTCCGCACCGCCCGGGAACGGCTCCAGGCGGCACACGACGAACTCGTCGCCGTCGAGGCCGACCTCCGGCGGCAGGTGGAGGCCCTCAGGACGAGCGAGCGGCAGGCATCGGAGAACGAGGCCCGTTTCCGGGCGATCTTCGAACACAGCCCGTACTCGATCGCGATCACGGGTCCCACCGGTGCGTACCTTTTGGTGAACCAGGCCTTCGAGCGGGACAGCGGTTATACCGCCGCCGATGTCATCGGACGGACACCGGTGGAGATCGGCCTGATGCCCCAAAACGTGTACGTGCAGATCGGGGAGGAACTTCTCCGGAGGGGCAGGGTGGAGCAGTTCCCGTTCACGTCGCGACGGGCGGACGGAGCGGAGGGGTATGCCCTCCTCTCGGCGATCCGGATCACCTACGACCACCAGCCTGCGGTGATGGCGATCGTGATCGATATCACCGCGCAGAAACGGGCCGAACAGATGATCCGCGAGAAGAACGAGGAGATCGACCGGTTCTTCTCGATGAGCCTCGACCTCTTCTGCATCGCCGACACGAACGGCCGCTTCCTCCGCCTGAACCGGGAGTGGGAGGCGGCCCTGGGCTACACGGTCGAGGAGCTCGAGGGGGCCCGGTTCCTGGACTTCGTCCACCCCGACGACCGGGAGACCTCTCTGGAGGCGTTCACCATCCTGGGCGAGGAGCGCCCGGTCTTCAACGTGACGAACCGCTTCCGCCACCGGAACGGATCGTACCGCTGGATCGAGTGGCGGTTGATGCCGCTGGGGGGACGGATCTACGCCTCCGCCCGAGACGTGACCGACCGGCACGAGGCGACCGCCCGGACGCTTCGGATCGGCGCGTTGAAACAGGAGCTGATCCGGAGCGCCCCGCTCGAGGAGCGGCTGGAGAGGATCACCGGTACGATCGTCGAGCTCTTCGGGGCGGTCTATGCCGGCGTCTGGCTCCCCGGGCCGGGCGACCTCTGCACCCGGGGTTGTGATCGCGGCTGCCCGGCGAAGGGTCCGTGCCTCCACCTGGTCGCCGGGTCGGGTGCGTGCGAGCCGGCCGCCAGAGGCCTGCTGCGGGTCCCGCCCGGGGTACAGACGATCGGGCGGATCGCGGACGGCGGATCCCCGGAGCTCCTGGTACAGGAGATCCCGGCCGAACCGCGATGCGACGACCGGGAGTGGGCGGCGTTCCCCGGTCCGGCCGTCCTCACCGGTATCCGGCTCTCGGATACCGATTCGCCCCCGTTCGGAGTCCTCGCCGTCCTCACCCGGCAGCCCGTCTCCGCGTCGGAGGAGGCGTTCCTCCGGGACCTGGCGGACACGGCGTCGCAGGTGGTCCGGACCGGCACGATCGAGCGCGCCCTGCGCCAGAGCGAGGAGCAGTACCGGTCCATCATCGAGAACGTCAAGGAGGGCTACCTCCGGTCCGACGCGGAGGGCCGGGTGGTGCTGGCAAACCCGTCCGCGGCTGGGATCCTCGGGTATGATTCTCCGCACGACCTCATGGGCCTCCCGGCCGTCAGGCTCTACCCCTCGGCGGAGAGTCGCGCCGCCCTCTATGAGCAGATCCAGCGAAACGACCATGTCCGTGACTGTGAGATCGAGATGGTGAGGCGGGACGGATCCGTGATCTGGGTCTCGGTGAACGCCCACCGCCTGCGTGACGAGGACGGATCGTTCGCGGGGATCGAGGGGTTCCTCCGGGACATCACCGAGCGGCGGAGGATGGAGACGGCGGTTCGGGAGGCGAACCGGAAGCTGAACCTGCTCAACAGCATCACCCGGCACGACCTGGCGAACCAGCTGACCGCCCTCGAGGGTGTTGTGAACCTTGCCGCCGCCGACCCCGCCTCCCCGAGGACCGCGAAATACCTGGAGATGGCGCGGTCGACGGTCCGGACGATCGCCCGCCAGCTCGAGTTCACGAAGACCTACCAGGAGCTCGGCGTCCGGTCCCCCGCATGGGTGAACCTCGGGAGCCTGGATGACGGCCCGACCCCGATCCCGGTCATCTTCGACGAACGATGCCGGGAATGGGAGATCTTCGCCGATCCGATGGTCACACTCGTCATGGCGAACCTGGTCGATAACGCCGTCCGTCACGGGGAACGGGTGACACACGTCGAGATCGGGTGCGAGGAGCAGGAGGGCGGGCTCGTGATCACGGTCCGGGACGACGGGGTCGGGATCCCCCGGGAGGAGAAGGAGCGGATCTTCGAAAAGGGGGTCGGAAGGAACACCGGGCTCGGGCTCTTTCTCGTCCGGGAGATCCTGGGGATCACCGGGATCACGATCCGGGAGACGGGTGTGCCCGAAGAAGGCGCCTGCTTCGAGATCCGGGTCCCGGCGGACGCCTGCCGGAGAGCCGCCGTTCCAGCCTGACGGCGGTCACGCGTACCGGGATAGGCACGTGGTGGAGCCCCGCCTACTTCTCCCGTCACGCGGGGGGGGGGGAGCGGGCCGACAGACCGGTCCTCACCCGAGCGCGACGAACCCGAGCGCCTCCTCGGTCATCCGGATCGACTCTGCCGCCGGGACGTCGGAAGCGATCGCGCGGATCGCGTCGACGTTCTCGACGACGACGTCCGCCTCCTGGTGGATCGCCTGGAAGAGCCAGAGCTCCGTCCCGTCGACGACCGAGACCGACTCCTCGAAGACCCCGTTCTCCCACATGTCCGACCGGGGCCGGCCGATGTCCTGCATGTACTCCTTCAGCTCGGCCGACGACCGGATCCCGGACGGCCCCTTCACGAGGCCGATCCGGGAATGGGCCCGGAAGAGCTCGATCACCTGCTCGCGGGTCGCAGGGCGCTTCAGCGTCATCTGGACCGCGTGCATGTGCATGAAGGTCGTCGGCACGATCATGGCCGCGGTCGTGATCTCGATGTGGGGCAGGACCGACTGGACGTCCGGCCCGTGGTGGCTCGGGAGCGTCACCGGGTCGAGGACGATCGCGTCGATCGGCCCCCGCTTGACGTCTCCCGGATCGCCGCCGCGCCGGACCATGACCGCCCGGACCTTCCCGACCCCGAACGCCCGGTCGACCTCGTTGATGATCCGGACGAGACCGGTCGTGTTGCAGGAGACGACGCGTACGAACTGCCGGCCCCGGGCCTCATCGTAGTTGACCGAGGAGTTGAACGAGAACCCGGCGGTCGCATGCTTCTCGCCGCCCTGGTAGATCGCACGCACGCCGTGCTGCTCGTACATGGGCCTGTTCTTGAGTCCCACCCCGCCGGGCGTCGCGTCGACGACGACGTCGGCCTTCGTGATCATCTCGGCGACCGAGCCGGCGACCGGTACCCCCGCGTCCTCGAAGTCCGCCCGCTTTGAGAGGTCCGCGATGTAGAGGGGGTAGCCCCGCGCCTTTGCGACGTAGGCGTCCGCGTTCATCGAGGTCTTCGAGACCCCCACGATCTCCATGTCGGGCTGGCAGGCAACCGCGTCCGCGACGCGCTTGCCGATGGTACCGTACCCGTTGACTGCAACCTTGATCATCGTGCCTTCTCCTGTGTCCGTCGGAATGTCGGTCGGGCCCTGCCCCCCGGCCGTCCGCCGCACAGGAGCAGGAGGAACCCTCCCCCGATACGACCGCCCGGCAGGCGCCCTGCGGTACGGGGGATCGTGCCGGGCGGCCGACGGGAGATCGTGATCACGTCAGTTAATGGTACGATTCGATATAGTCTTGTCTATTATCCTGACAAAAGTCGGGCGCGAACCGGCCCTGCGTGCGGCCCGCCGCCGGGCCAGAGGGGCCCGTCCCCCTACAGGTAGTCCGCCTGGATCGCGACGACCTCGGCGGAGTCGGCGGCGGCGGCGTACCGTTCGAGGGGCTCCGCGTTCAGGACGAGGAAGTGGGGTCCCCAGCGGAAGGCGTCCATCAGCGCCCGCGCCTGGTCCGGCTCCCCGAGGATGTAACAGGCGGCGGCGAGGGCTTCGGCCGACGAGAGGCGGAGCGGGCGCCCGTAGTTGGTCGGGTTCGCCGCGACCAGGTACGGCAGCGCCCGGTGGCGGCGCCAGGCGGCGAAGACGCCGGCGTCGAGCACCTCCCAGGAACAGTCCAGCGCGGTCAGCGAGCGGACGCCCCCCGCCCGTCCGGGCGCGTCGGCCGGAGAGAGGGCCTGCGCCGCGGTCGGGTCGAGGACGAGCGTCGATCGCGGCACCTGATCGGGCCGGTCCAGGACCCGGAGAAGCCCGGCCCGCCCGAGCCGGACCACCGTGCACCTCTTCGGGGCACAGGTGTTGTCCCGGTAGGCGAAGAGGGGGATCATCTATACCCGTCTCGGCCCCACGCTCCATAATGTACGTGCTCGCCGCCCCCTGCATCCTGGACCCCACCCTCCGGGCGGAGGGGATCACCTCGGACGAAGACCGGGCCGCCTTCGCCCGTGCCCTCGAGCGATGCGCCGCGTTCGGGATCGAGGTCGTCTTGCTCCCCTGCCCCGAGACACTTCACCTGGGCCGTCCCCGCCCCCCCGGGCCGCTCCGGGGCCGGCTCGATACCCCGGCGTTCGGGGCCCTCCTCGACCGGCTCGAAGAGGAGGTCCGGGCGGTGATCGCCGACCGGGGCCCGCCGCTCTGCATCATCGGGGTCGACTCGTCCCCCTGCTGCGGGGTCAACCGGCACTTTCACGACGAAGACCGGCGTCCGGGGAGGGGGGTCTGGCTCGCCCGGTTCCCCGGCATCCGGGCGGTCGACGTCAAAACCTTCGCCCGGTACCGGGTCTACCTCGCCGCCCCCCTCTTCTCCGCCGCGGAGCGGGCGTTCAACCTCCGGCTCGCCCGTTTCCTCCGCGGGCGGCACCACCGGGTCGCCCTCCCCCAGGAGCTCGGGGACGAGGGATCCGTCCGCGACGAGGGGGAGCTGTGCCGGCTCTACGAACGGCTCCGCACCGAGATCGAGTCTGCAGACGTCCTCGTCGCGGTGATCGACGGTGCGGACGCCGACTCCGGGACCGCGTGGGAGATGGGGTACGCCGCCGGGCGCGGTATCCCGGTGGTCGCACTCAGGACCGACTTCCGGCGGGTCGGTGCGCACGAGCGGGTGAACCTGATGCTGGAATGCTCCTCCCCGGTCGCCGGCTCCTTCGGGGAGCTGGCCGCGCTGCTCGGGGACGAAGGGGAACGGGAGGAAAAGAAGGATTACCAGGCCTCGGGGAAGGCCATGTTGGTGTAGATGTCCTCGAGCCGGGCCTTGTGCCCGCGCTCCATCGCGGCGAGCTCGGTGAAGAGCTTCTTCTGCTCGGCGTCATCGGTCGCGTTCGCGAGCCCGGTGTACATCTGCATCGCCTCGAGCTCCTTCTTGATCGCGATCACGAGGCCGTCGATCGGCTTGAGGTCGGCGGAGAGCGGCGGGGAGGCGACCGACTCGGCAACCTTGTAGTCCCGCGTGGTCGAGAAGCCGAGCGAGGAGAAGTCCTTGGTCAGCATCTTCTGGAGGAACTCCCGGTGGCTGGTCTCGTCTCCTGCCAGCTCCTTGAAGAGCGACTTCAGGTTCGCGTCCTGCACCTTCTCCGCGACCGTGTTGTAGAACGAATAGGCCTCGACCTCGCGGTCGATCGCCATTGAGATGATGTTGCGATATTCCTCTGGAGTCATGACTATTGACAACCTCCGTTGCAAACTACTGTTCTGCACAGGGGTATTTAATGGAATGGTATCCTCTCCCCGGCGCCCGATCCCCGGCCCTGCAGATTCATTTAAATCTCATGGAATGAAACTTCTCTCTCTTAAAAAGGTGGCCGCGGGATCGGTCCCGGGAGGAGACGATGGCAGGGGATGGTGGTCTGGTGGAATGGAACGGGGTGAACGGGTAGATGGCACTCGATACGGGGACGACGGCATGGCTGCTCGTCTCGACCGCGCTCGTGATCCTCATGACCCCCGGTGTCGGGCTCTTCTACGGCGGGATGGTCAGGAAGAAGAACTTCATCTCGATGATCGCCCTCTCGCTCGTCGCCCTCTCCCTCGTGAGCCTCCACTGGGTGCTGGTCGGCTACTCGCTCGTCTTCGGCCATGACATCGGCGGGCTGATCGGGGGCCTCGATCATCTCGGTCTCGGGGGGGTCGGGCTGGACCCGGGGGAGGGAGGCTATCCGCCGGTCCTCTTCGCCGCCTTCCATCTCGCCTTTGCCGCGGTGACGCTCGCCGTCATCACCTCGGCCGTCGCAGAACGGGTGAAGCTGAGCTCATTTTTAGTGCTCGGTCTCCTCTGGACCACGCTCGTCTACGACCCCCTGGCGCACTGGGCCTGGGGAGGGGGGTGGGCCCAGTCCCTCGGGCTCCTGGACTTTGCCGGCGGTACCGTGGTCGAGATCAACTCGGGCTTCTCCGCCCTCGCCCTCGCCCTGGTGATCGGGAAGCGGGTCGGGTTCGGGCAGTACTCGATGGAGCCGCACAACATCCCGATGGCCCTGCTCGGCGGGGGGCTGCTCTGGTTCGGCTGGTTCGGGTTCAACGCCGGGTCCGCCCTCGCGGCGGACGGGATCGCGGCGAACGCGTTCCTGGTCACCAACACCGCCGCCGCCGCCGGGGCGATCGCCTGGCTCCTCGTCTCATGGCTCTACGGCCGGCCCGCCTCCCTCGGCATGATCACGGGCGCGGTCGCCGGGCTCGTCGCGATCACCCCCGCCGCCGGGTTCGTGACGGTCCCTGCCTCGGTCCTGGTCGGGGGAGTCGCGGGGGTCCTCTGCTACGGGGCGATGGTCTGGCGGCTCCGCCGGCAGTACGACGAGTCGCTCGATGCCTTCGCGGTCCACGGCGTGGGCGGGCTCTGGGGCACGGTGATGACCGGGGTCCTCGCCACCTCCGCGGTGAACCGGTTCCCCGGGCTGCTGGAGGGGAGCGTGTCGCAGTGCCTGGTGAACACGGGGTGCGCACTCGTGTCCGTCGTCTACGCGTTCGGCCTCACCTACCTGATCGCGCTCGCGGTGGACCGGGTGATGGGCCTCCGCGTCAGCGAGGAGGAGGAGTACGTCGGCCTCGACATCTCCCAGCATGGCGAGCGGATCTCCTACTAGCAACCTTTTTCTCGTGTCGTCCCCTGATCTGACTGGAATGTCTCCTGTACGCGTGTTCGCCCTCCTCGCCCTCCTCGCCGTCCTGGCCGGGTCCGCGCTCGCCGCCGGCTGCATCGGGGCGTCCGAGCCCGGGAGCGGCGAAAGCCCGCCCGGTACCCCCCCGCCCGGCGGAGAGGTGACGCCGCACGGCCCGACCCTTGCCGCCGGCGAGACGACGATCCCGATCCCGATCCCGGTCGGGAGCTAGGCCCATGGGCGGCAGGCGCAGGCGGACGGTGATCCCGCGGGCCGTCCTGCTCGGGCTTCTCGGCGCCGTCCTGCTCGCCGCAGGCTGTTTTTCCCCCATCTCCGCACTGCCCGGAGGCGGGCATGCCACCCTCCTCGGGGGGAGTTCCATCCCGGCACGGATGATCCTGGTCGGTGCCGCCGCCTCGGTTGTGCTCGTCCTCCTCGCCCGGCGGCGGGCCCTATTGATCACGGGCTCGTTCTCCGGCCTGATGGTCCTTTCCGAGTTTCTCACCCGGCAGGACGCGCTCCTGCCGTTCCCCCTGGAGGGCTCGCCGGCCCGCGCCCTCCTTTCCTCCTTCTCGACCGAATGGGGGTGGGGCCTTTTGGTCCTCGGCACCCTCCTGCTCCTCGTCGCGGGGGCCCTCCCCGGGCGCCCGAGGCGCGCTCCTCCCTCCGGGACGCCCCGCCGCCGCCGCTGAACCCCTCCCGCTCCGTCCGGACCGGGCCTCCGATACAAAACTATTATCACTATAATGATTTATCATTACAAAACTTGGAGACGACTGGAATTCTTCACACGGAGAGCCGGGCTGCAGCGGTGGTGACCGTCCGGCCCAGGGATGGAGACGAGGGCCAGGCCCTGAGACTCCGGGACCGACCTTGAGAGCACCTGCACCGTGATACGGGCGGGACGAGTATGAATGACGAGAGAGACCCATGGAAGAGGATTTCGACGTTCGGCTGGCAGACGAGGTGAAGTACTACCGTCCGTCACCCGAGTACCGTGAGAATGCCTGGACCAGCGACTACGAGGCGGCATACACGAGATTCCTGAAGGACCCGGCGGGGTTCTGGGAGGAGGAGGCCCGCGAGCTCGACTGGTTCCGGGAGTGGGACGAGGTCCTGCGCTGGGACTACCCCTACGCGCAGTGGTTCGTCGGTGCGCGCCTCAACATCACCCACAACTGCCTGGACCGGCATGTCACCAACCACCGTCGGAACAAGGTGGCCCTGATCTGGCGCGGCGACGAGAGCGAGGAGCGGATCTACACCTACTACAAGCTCTGGCGGGAGGTGAACCGGTTCGCGAACGGTCTCCGCTCCCTGGGGGTGAAGAAGGGCGACCGGGTCTGCATCTACATGCCCGTCGTGCCCGAGCAGGTGATCGCGATGCTCGCCTGCGCCCGGATCGGAGCCATCCACTCGGTCGTCTTCGGCGGGTTCGGTGCGCAGGCGGTCGCCACCCGTCTCAACGACGCCCAGGCGCGGATCGTGATCACCGCCGACATGGGGATGCGACGCGGCAAGCGGATCCCGCTGATCACGATCGTGCAGGAGGCGGTGATCGACGCCCCCTCGGTCGAGCGGATCGTGATCCTGCGCCGGGAGCTCGACCACCCGGTCCCGATCCACGAGGAGCGGGAGGTCGACTTCTACGCCCTGATGGAGGGGCAGCCGTACGAGTGCACCCCCGAGGTGATGGACGCGGAGGACCCGTTCTTCATCCTCTACACCTCGGGATCGACCGGCACCCCGAAGGGGGTCGTCCACACCTGCGGGGGGTACATGGTCGGGGCGCACTATACCACCCGGCACGTCTTCGACTTCAAGGACAACGACGTCTACTGGTGCACCGCCGATCCCGGGTGGATCACCGGCCACTCCTACGTCGTCTACGGCCCGCTCATGGTCGGAGGCACGGTCGTGATCGCCGAGACGACCCCGGACTACCCCGACCCGGGCTCATTCTGGAAGATCATCGAGGACCTGGGGGTGACCATCTTCTACACGGCCCCGACCGCGATCCGGATGTTCATGAAGGTCGGGGACCAGTGGCCCAACCGGTACGACCTCCGCTCGCTCCGGGTGCTCGGGTCGGTCGGCGAACCGCTCAACCCCGAGGCCTTCGAGTGGTTCTACCGGGTGATCGGCAAGGAGCGCTGCCCGATCGTCGACACCTGGTGGCAGACCGAGACGGGGATGCACATGGTCACGACGATGGTCGGCGAGCCGATGCGCCCCGGGTTCGCCGGGAGGTCGATCCCCGGGGTGGTCGCCGACGTGGTGAACCGTGACGGCGAACCGGTTCCGCCCGGGACGGGCGGGTTTTTGGTGATCCGGCAGCCCTGGCCCGCGATGCTCCGGACGATCTACAACAACGACGAGCGGTACCGGCAGTACTGGGAGACGATCCCGGGCTGCTACACCGCGGGCGACCTGGCCGTGAAGGGCCGTGACGGCTACATCATGGTGATCGGCCGTGCCGACGACGTGATCATCATCTCGGGCCATAACATCGGCACCGCGGAGGTCGAGTCCGCCCTCGTCTCGCACCACGCGGTGGCGGAGGCGGCCGTGATCGGGAAGCCGGACCCGATGAAGGGCAACCAGATCAAGGCGTTCGTCATCCTGAAGGTCGGCCAGGCCCCCTCGGAGCGGCTCGAGAAGGACCTGATCTACCAGGTGAGGATGATGCTCGGGCCGTTCGCGGTGCCGTCCGAGATCGAGTTCGTGGAGGCGCTGCCCAAGACACGGTCCGGCAAGATCATGCGCCGGGTCCTCAAGGCGCGCGAGCTCGGGGTCGACCCGGGAGACCTTTCGACCCTGGAGGAGTGAGGGATGGCGGACCCGTCCTCCACCCTCTTCGGCATGCCCGCAGAGCGTGGCCGCTGGGTCTTCGTCCTGCTCGGGCTCGTGATCAACCTCGCGATCGGTTCGATCTACGCCTGGTCGGTCTTCCGCAAGCCGCTCGAGGCGGCGTTTCACGTCGGGGCGACCGAGAGCCTCTTCCCGTTCGTGGTCTTTTTGGCGGTCTTCGCCATCGGTATGCCGCTCGTCGGGGGTCTCCTCGACCGGTACGGCCCCCGGCTCCTCGCGGTCGCCGGCGGGGTGATCGTCGGCGCGGGGTGGCTCCTCGGGTCCCAGTCCACCTCGATGGCGATGCTCACCCTCGCCTACGGGCTGATCGGCGGCGCCGGCGTCGGGATCGTCTACAACTGCCCGATCGCGGTCGCCGCCCGCTGGTTCCCCGACCGGCGGGGGCTCGCGGTGGGGCTGGCGGTCCTGGGATTCGGCCTCTCCCCGCTCGTCACCGCGCCGCTCGCGAACGCCCTGATCGCCACGATCGGGCCGCTCGCGACGATGGCCTGGGTGGGGACCGGGGCCCTCCTGGTGATCGTCCTCGCCGGTCTCCCCCTCCGGTTCCCCCCCCCCGGGGGGGCGCCGGCGGGCTGGACGCCGACGGCGGCGCAGGCAGGCACCCGCGACCTCTCGAGGTCGGAGATGGTCCGGACAGGAGCATTCTGGGGCCTGTGGCTCTGCTTCTTCATCGGGACGGTCGCCGGCCTGATGGCGATCGGGATCGCCTCGCCCGTCGGCCAGGAGGTCTTCCTCCTCCCGGCGGCGACAGCGGCCGTGCTGGTCGGCGTCTTCGCGGTCTTCAACGGGGTCGGACGGCCGCTCTTCGGGGCGCTCGTCGACCGGCTCGGGACGAGGACGACCGCGATCGCAAACCTGGCCCTGATCGCGGGGGCGGCCCTCCTCCTCTGGGCGGGCTCCGGGAGCGGGGCGTGGGCCGTCTACGTCATCGGCTTCGCCGCGCTCTGGCTCTGCCTCGGCGGCTGGCTCGCGATCGCACCCGCCTGCACGGCGGCGTACTGCGGCACCCGGTACTACGGCCCGAACTACGGCCTGGTCTTCACCGCCTACGGCGTCGGCGCGATCGTCGGGAACCTGCTCGCGGGGACGCTCCGCGACCTGGTCGGGTCGTACACGGCGGTCTTCCTCCCGGTCGCCGGACTCGCGCTCCTCGGTATCGGGATCGCGGCGCTCCTCCTCCGTCCCCCCTTCGGGACCGCCTGAGGCCCCCCCCTTTTTTCCGGAACCCGGCGGACCCCGCACCCATGGGGGGAGATAGGTAAATTTATATGTGTAAGAATACAACTTCCTTCCTAGTGTGGCGCAGGGCGCCACCTCCAGTGAGGTTGACAGAGAATGGCACTCGACACCGGTGCAACGGCATGGATCCTCGCGTCGACAGCGCTGGTCATGCTCATGACGCCCGGGGTCGGGTTCTTCTACGGCGGCATGGTCCGCCGGAAGAACCTGATCTCCATGATCGCACTCTCGTTCATCGCGTTCGCGCTCGCCTCGGTCCAGTGGGTCGTGGCGGGGTACTCGCTCTCGTTCGGCCCCGACATCGGGGGCCTGATCGGGGGGCTCGACTTCCTCGGGCTCTCCGGGATCGGGATGGACGCGGGCGAGGGGACGTACCCCCCGATCCTCTTCGTGATGTGGCAGCTGGTCTTCGCGACGGTTGCGCTCGCGATCCTGACCTCCGCGGTCGCGGAGCGGGTGAAACTCAGCTCGTTCCTCGTGCTCGGGCTGCTCTGGACCACCCTCGTCTACGACCCCCTGGCGCACTGGGCCTGGGGCGGCGGCTGGGCGATGAGCCTGGGCGCCCTTGACTTCGCGGGCGGGACGGTGGTCCACATCAGCTCGGGGTTCGGCGCGCTCGCGCTCGCGCTCGTGATCGGGAAACGGGTCGGGTACGGCGAGCACTCGTTCGAGCCGACCAGCATCCCGATCACCCTGCTCGGGGCGGGCCTGCTCTGGTTCGGCTGGTTCGGGTTCAACTCGGGCTCGGCGCTCGCCGCGGACGGCCTGGCGGCGAACGCGTTCCTGGTCACCAACACGGCGGCGGCGATCGGCGCGCTCACCTGGCTCGCGGCGAGCTGGATCCACGGCAAGCCCTCGTCGCTCGGTTTCGTCTCGGGCGGCATAGCGGGGCTGGTCGCGATCACCCCGGCGGCAGGTTACGTCGGGGTGCCGGCGAGCCTGGCGATCGGCGCGGTGGCGGGCCTCCTCTGCTATGGGTGCATGCTCCTCCGCCTCCGGGTCGGCTTCGACGAGTCGCTCGACGCGTGGGCGATCCACGGGATGGGCGGTCTGTGGGGCGCGCTGGCGACGGGTATCTTCGCGAGCACCGCGATCAACGACTATCCGGGCCTGCTCGAGGGGTCGACGACCCAGTTCGTCAACAACCTGCTCGGCGCGGTCGCCGCGGTGGTCTGGGCGTTCGGCGTGACCTTCGTGATCGCGTGGGTGATCAAGCAGACGATGGGCCTGCGCGTGACCGAGGAGGAGGAGTACGTCGGCCTGGACATCGCCCAGCACGGCGAGCGGGCGATTACCTGAACATGGAGGAGACCATGCATCTCGTAACCGCCATCATTCGCCCTGAACGGCTCGACTTCGTCAAGAAGGCGCTCGAGGACCAGGGCTTCTACGGCATGACGATCACCGAGGTCCGGGGGCGCGGCGAACAGAAGGGGATCGCGCTCCAGTTCCGCGGCGGGACCATGTCCGTCGACATGCTCCCCAAGTGCCGGGTCGAGGTCGCGGTCGCCGACGGCCTGGTCGATACCGCGATCCAGGCGATCTGCTCCGCCGCCCGGACCGGCAAGGTCGGCGACGGCAAGATCTTCGTCCTTCCCATCGCCCGCACGGTCCGGGTGCGGACCGGGGAGGAGATCCTCTAGCCGGCCCCCCGGTCACCCAACTCCCCCCTCCCTCTCCCCTCCCTCCTCCCCCTTCGAACCGAGCGTTCATGAGCCGACCCGTCCAACCCTTTTCGCATGCGGGTCACGGCCCTCTCCTCCGGCTCGCGGGGCAACTCGGTCCTGGTCGAAGGCGCGAGCGGTAGTCTCCTCGTCGATGCCGGGCTCTCCGCCCGTGACCTCCTCCAGCGGATCGCCGCGACCGGGGCCGACCCCGGTGCGATCCAGGCGGTCCTCGTCACCCACGAGCACACCGACCATGTCCGGGGGCTGGACGCCCTCGCGAAACGGCTCGACCTCCCGGTCTACGGGACCCCCGGCACCCTCGCCGAGTTCCTGCTCCACCGGAAGTCCACCCGGCGCCCGGTCGACACCTGCCCGGTCCGGGGAGACGCGCAGTTCACGATCGGCGAGTTTTCCATCGAACCCCTGCCGCTCTCGCACGACGCCCGCGAGCCCTGCGGGTACCTGATCGAGGCGGGAGGGGTCCGCCTCGGGTACTGCACGGACACGGGTGTCGTCCCGGGGGGCGTCCGGGAGCGCCTCGCATGCTGCGACGCGCTGGTCCTCGAGGCGAACCACTGCCCGCGGATGCTCGAGGAAGGGCCCTATCCGGCGATGCTGAAGCGCCGGATCCGCTCACGGCGGGGCCACCTCTCGAACGAGCAGACGGCCGAGCTCCTCCGTTCGTTCTCCGGGGACCTCGCCGCCGTGATGCTCGCCCACCTCTCCGAGACCAACAACACCCCGGAGCGGGCGCGTTCGGCGGTCGAGGAGGCCTTCGGCCTCTTCTCCTCCGAACTCCAGCTCTCGATCGCGCTCCAGCAGACGATCTCGCGGCCGATGGTGATCTAGGTGGAGTTCGCCGAGTTCGCCCGGGTCTGCGAGCAGCTCGAGGGGCTCTCCGGCCGGCTCGAGATGCGGGACCTGCTCGCCTCGCTCCTCCCCGGGCTCGACGACGTGGAGCTCCCGGTCTTCGTCCGGTTCGTCCAGGGCCGGGTCTTTCCGGACTGGTCCGCCGAGAAGCTCGGGATCGGCCCGAACCTCCTCTACGAGGCGGTCGCCTACGTCGCGGGCCGGAAGAAGGCCGACGTCGTCCGGCTCGTGAACGAGACCGGCGACCCCGGGGTCGCCGTCGAGCGCCTCCTCGCGCACCGCCAGCAGTCATCGTTCTTCTCCGAGTCGATGACGCTCGCCGAGGTGCATGCCCTCCTCGTCCGCGTCGCCTCGACCGCCGGACCCCAGTCGCAGCAGGCGAAGATGCGCCTCCTCCGGCAGGGGTTCGGTTCGATGACCCCTGTCGAGGCCCGCTACTTCGCCCGGCTCGTCCTCGCGGAGCTCCGGATCGGCATCGGCGAGGGGACGGTCCGCGATGCGATCGCCCTCGCCTCCGGGGTCGACCCCGCCCTCGTCGAGCACGCCCAGCAGGTGAAGAACGACCTCGGCGAGGTCGCCCTCCTCGCCCGGGAGGGGCCGGAGGCGCTCGGCGCGGTCTCCATCGTCCCGTTCCGGCCGGTCCGCCTGATGCTCGCCCAGCAGGGGACGATCGCCCAGCAGCTCGCGGACTTCGGCCCGGTCGCGGTGGAGTACAAGTACGACGGCTCGCGGATCCAGTTCCACCGGAGCGGCGGCATCGGCCGGTGCTGGTCGCGCCGGCTCGAGGAGGTGACCCACGCCCTCCCCGAGGTGGTCGAGGCCCTCCTCGGCGCGACACGGACCGACGTCATCCTGGACGCCGAGGTGGTGGCCGTCGGTCCCGACGGGCGCCCGCTCCCGTTCCAGACCGTCCTCCGCCGGTTCCGGCGCAAGCACGGGGTCGCGGAGGCGCGCGAGGCGATCGCGCTCGTGCCGCGTGTCTTCGACTGCCTCTGGGCCGGGGGCGAGTCCCTGCTCGACCGCCCGCTCGCCGAGCGGCGGGCCCGCCTCGAGCAGGTCCTCGCCGAACACCTCGCGCCCCAGCAGGTGCTCGGCGATGAAGAGAGCGTCCGGGCCGTCTACGAGCGCGCGCTCGCCGAGGGGCACGAGGGGGTGATGCTGAAGGTCCCCGGCGCGCCCTATACCCCCGGGGCGCGGGGCCGGGCCTGGGTTAAGATCAAGCCCGAGGCCGAGACCCTCGACCTTGCCGTCGTCGGCGCGGGGTGGGGCGAGGGCCGGCGGGCCGGCACCTTCGGGACGTACGAGCTGGCGGTCCAGGACGGGGGTCGCCTCCTCCCCGTGGGGCGGGTCGCCACGGGCATGACCGACGAGGACCTGACGACGCTCCATGCCCTCTTCCGGGATCTGGTGATCGCCGAGTCGGGGGCCTCGGTGATCCTGGAGCCACGGGTGGTCTTCGAGGTCGGCTACTCCGAGATCCAGGCGAGCCCCAACTATGCGAGCGGCTACGCCCTCCGCTTCCCCCGCTTCGTCCGGGTCCGGGAGGACAAGGGGATCGACGAGGTGGAGACCCTGGAGAGCCTGATCGCGCGGTACCGGGCACAGGCAACCCGGAACGGGAACGGCGGACCCCGGCCCGACCCCCTGCCATGACGCCCCATACCGGGCCGGGCGGACCCGGGGACCTCGTCCGGCGGCACCTCGCTGCGATCGCCGCCATCGGCGAGCGGCCGACGGGCTCCGAACCGAACCGCCACCTGGAGGCGTACCTCGGCGGCGTCCTCCGCGATGCCGGGTGCGGGGTCGAACGGCTCGCCTTCTCCTGCGAGGACTGGCGGGCGGAACGGGTCTTTCTCCGGTGCGGCGAGGACGGGCTCGTCGGGGTGGCGAACCCGTACAGCCTGCCCTGCGACGTCGAGGCGGGGGTCGTCGCGGCCTCTTCGGACGAGGGGCTCGCAACCCTCGATGGGGCCGGGAGGATCGTCGTCCTCCACGGCCCCCTCACGGTGGCACCCTGGATGCCGGAGGAGTTCCCGTTCTTTTCGGACGAGGCGGTGCGGGCCCGCGTCCGCCGGCTGAGGGCCATGGGTCCTGCCGCCGTCATCACGGTCTCGCCCCGCCTGGACTTCCCCGTGCCCGTGATCATCGACGGGTCGTTCGGCATCCCCTCGTGCACCGTCGGGCCGGTGGCAGGGGCCCGCCTCCTCTCCTGCGGGGACGAACCGGCCCGGCTCGCCATCGGGACCGTCTCCTTACCGGTCGAGGCGGCGGACGTGATCGGACGGATCGGCGGCGACGGGCCGTGCATCGTCGTCTCGGCGCACCTCGACACGAAGCACCTCACCCCCGGTGCGCTCGACAACGCGACCGGCCTCGCGGTCCTGCTCGCGCTCGCCGAGCGGTTTGCCGCCGATCCCCCCTGCCCCCTGGAGTTCACCTGCTTCAACGGCGAGGAGCATTACGCGGCGCCGGGAGAGGTCGCCTACATCGGGGCCGGCCATCTCGACCCCGCCCGGGTCCGGCTGGTGGTCAACCTGGACGGCATCGGCCTCGCGGGACATCCTGCCAGCCTCGCGTTCTTCGCGTGCCCCCCCGCCCTCGAATCCGGGGCCCTCGAGGTCCTCGCCCGCCACCCCGACCTCGTCAGGGTCGACCCCTGGCCCGGGGGCGACCACATGGTCTTCTGCATGGGGGGCGTCCCGGGCATGGCCGTCTCGACCGCCGCCCCGCCGGACGTCCTTGACGCCGTGCTCCATACCCCGGCCGATACCCTCGACCGGGTCGACGTGGCGCTCGTCGCGCGGACGGCCCGCGCGGTCGAGGCCCTCATCCGGGCAGCGGCGGACCTGCTCGGCCTCTCCCCGCCCCGCCCTGGAGGACGGGACGGACCGCCGTAGTGTTCGGAATATTTTTGGAAAAACATAAATATCCCAAGGTCTACCCGCGCACCATGCCACGCACCGCCGGCCTTCTCCTCTCCGTTCTCCTCCTCCTGCTCCTCTCCCCGTCGGTACCGGCCGACCCCTCGATCGGCCTCCTCTCCATCCCGCCCCCGGGGAGCACCCGGGACTGGGTCTCCGGGGTGGTCGGGGACGTGGACCCCGATGACTGGTGCGTGGTCCTCTACGTCCAGGTGGATGGGCGGTGGTGGGGCCCGAAACCGACGTGGGCGGAGCCCCTCACCCCGATCCGGTCCGACGGGTTCTGGAACGCCACCTTCGCCACGGGGGGCAACGACCTGGCATCCACCCGTTTCGCCGCGTACCTCCTCCCCCGCGGGGTGGTCCCTCCGGCGCTCGCCGGGGCGTCCACCCTGCCGACCGTCCTCGCCGCGTATCCCTGCGATGAACGCGCCCGCCCGGCGCCGGCGCCGCGGGCCGCCCCCTCCTTCGCCCGGAACGGGACCGAGCTCGTGGGGCTCTGCGTCGGGCCGTACCTGAACGGCGAACGGCCCGGGGAGACGGTCCTCTCCCCCGACGTCCTCCGGGGACGGCTCTCCGTCGTCGCACCCCGCACCACCTGGCTCCGTTCCTACGGCGTCGACGGCGGGCTGGAGCGGTTCGGGGCGACGGCGCACGCCCTCGGCCGGAAGGCGGCGGTCGGTGCCTGGCTCACCGCGGACCCGGCGGCGAACCGGCGCGCCCTGCTCGCCCTCGTCGGGTCAGGTCGGGCGGGGGATGCGGACTTCCTCATCGTCGGGAGCGAGTGCCTGCTCCGGGGCGACCTCTCGGAACGGGACATCGTCACCTACCTGGAATGGATCCGCCGGGAGGTCCCCGGGGTGCCGGTGGCGACCGCGGACGGCTACGCGCAGCTGCTCGCCCACCCGGCGGTCGTCGAGGCCTCGGACCTCCTCGTCGTGCACGTCTACCCGTTCTGGGAGGGGTCCGAGATCGGGGCGGCCCCGCCCCGTACCCTCGCCGCGTGGGAGTCGGTGGCCGCCGTCGCCGGCGGGCGGACGGTGGTGATCGGCGAGCTCGGCTGGCCCGATGCGGGCGCGCCGCAGGGCCGGGCGGTCCCCTCGGCGGAGAACGCAGTGCGGTACCTCCACGAGACGACGGCGCTCCTCGACGCTCGCGGGGTGCCGTACTTCTACTTCTCCGCCTTCGACGAGGCGTGGAAGACGGGGGAGCCCGGCGGGGTGGGGCCCCACTGGGGGCTCTGGACCGGCGACCTCGTGCCGAAGCCGGGCCGGTTCCCCCTGCCCGCCACCCTCCTCCCGGTCCCGGGCGGTTCGGGGCGGCCCGGTGACCTGGACGGGGACGGCATCGTCGAGGACGTGAACGGCAACGGGAGGGCCGACTTCGCGGACGTGGTCCTCCTCTTCAACCGGATGGACTGGATCGCCGCGAACGAGCCGATCGCCGCCTTCGACCGGAACGGGAACGGCAGGATCGACTTCGCGGACGTCGTCCGGCTCTTCGGGGCGCTCTAGTCGCCGCGCCGCATCAGGGAGAAGGCCTGGACGGAGGCGGGGGGATGGGCTGCAGAAAGATGCATCTTCTCCTCCACCTCCCGGACCGGCTCCTCCCTCCCCGTGGGCCATCGACGAGCCGGGATAGCCCCGGGACGACCACCAGGCCACCCGGTACGAGCAGGTTGCGCCGGTAGGCGAGCCCCCGGAGGAACTCCGATCCCCGGTCGACCGTCGTGAACCCCGCCCCCCGGGCCCATATCGGCGACCCGCGGGGGAGAGCGAGCGGGGCGAGGAGGTGTTCCGCGTACCGGTCGTCTCCCGGTCCCTCGCGACAAAGTCCGCGCATGAAGGAGAGGATCGCCCCGAAAGACGGGTCCGGGCAGGGGAGTCGGGGGTGAAGGACGGTCTGCTCCCTCACCACCGGCCGCGCCGCGGGACCCCGTTCGCCACCGCCGGATCCGCCGGGCCGAGCCCGAGGGCGGCCCGGGTACCGGCGACCACCAGGCGCATCCCGGTCGAGACCAGGTCCCGGTGCCGGAGGAGCCCCTCGCGCCAGGCGGACGGGATCCCCAGGTGGCCGTAGCAGGCGCCGGCGAGCTGCCCGGCGACGGCGCCGGCCGTATCGGCGTCCTCGCCCAGGTTGACGGCCGCGAGGACGACCTCTTTGAACGACCTCCCGCGGGAGAACGCCCAGAGCGCCGCCTCGAGGCAGTCGACGGCGCCTCCCCCCGCCCGGATCGCGGGGGGTTCCCGCTCGAGGAACGAACCCGCCGCTACCCGGGCGATGGCGGGGCAGAGCGGCCGGTCGTCCCAGAACCCGGGCACCGGGGAGTAGAGCGGTGCAGTCAGCTCGTCCTTTTCCGCCCCGTGGAAGGCCCCCACCAGGAGGGCGGCCAGGTACCGGCAGGCGTCCACCGACTCGGGGGATGCGTGGGTGGTCCGGCTCATTGTGGCGGCCGCCTCGACCGCCCGGGCCGGGTCCATCGCCCAGAAGACCGGGATCGGAGCGAGGCGCATGAGAGACCCGTTGCCGGGGGTGAGTCCCGCGACCGGTCCCGCGACCGTCGCACCGGTTCGGAGATAGGCCTCCAGTGCGCGCCGGGTCGTCGTGCCGATGTCGAGGCAGACCCCCGTCGGGGCCTGGTACCCCTCCCGCCAGTAGCGGACGTAGCGACGGAGCTGGTCCTCGGGGTCGAGACCGCCGCACGCGATCAGGCTCTCGGCCACGCAGAGGGCGAGGGCCGTGTCGTCGGTCCAGCACCCGGCGGGCAGGTTCATCACCCCCCCCTGGCGGTACCCGGTGATCGGGTCGAAGCTGCCCGGTTTCAGGAACTCGACCGGCGCTCCGAGAGCGTCTCCCACCGCGAGCCCCACCAGGGCGCCGAGGGCCGCGTCGTGGACGTCGATCGCCATGGCAGACCGTTCGTCCTGGTCAACAAAAAAGTCGTCGATCCGATCCCGGGCCGGAGGTGTGGCGACGGTCGGGGTGCACGGTCCGGCGTGGTGGTTCACCGGTCCGCGGGGGGGACGCCGCCGGCGTCTCCCGGCGGCCCCCTGCCCGGAACGGTCCCGTCCGGAGGCGTCCCGTTCGGGTGCAGTCCGGATGGCGGGGGGCCGTCGGGCGGTGTCCCGTTCGGACGGAGCCCGGCGCCGGGGTTCCCCCCGGGTGGCGCGCCGTGCGGGGACGCACCCGGCGGGGGGGAGATGCCGGGTGCGTGAAGGTCCGTGGCGTTCGCGGTGGATGACGAAAGGACGCCCTCCGGTGTCCCGTCCCCGGTCCCCACCGCCACGGGGCTGGTGGTTCCGGACGGGGTCTCCGAGCATCCGGCGGCGCAGATACCGCAGGCGAGCAGCCCGGCGACCAGGAGGGCGAGCAGTCCGGGGTACCGCGGCGTGGTCGTGGTCATCTCTTCTCTCTCTCCGTGCACCTGTTCGCGGTCCGCATCATGGTCGGGTCTCCCCTGCCGATTCACCTCCTCCCCGGGCGACGCGGACGGATGCCCGCACGGTCGCCCGAAGACGGGGGGTTCGCAGGTCCCGATCGAGGTGGGCGATGATGTAACATAAACCTTACTTTTTGTCAGGTATTATTGACTACCTTCGCGCCCGACCCGGACGAGGGGGCGGTCAGAAGAAGTCGCTGAGCGTCCGCTCGGCCCGCATCCGCGGCAGGAGCGAGGACTTCTCCCGCCACGAACCGTCCCCGTAGTGGCGGTCGAGCGCCGCCGCCCCCTCGGCGAGGGTCGCGTAGCGCTCGGGGGGCGAGCGCATCGCCGCGAGCGCCGCCTCGCGGACGACCCAGGTCCCGAGCGGGGCCCAGTACTCGCCCGTCACCGAGCGGAGTACGAGGGCCCGGGCCTGCCGCCGGACCGAGACCAGGTGGTCGGTCACGGCGAGGCGGGCCGAGTAGTAGGCCCCGGCGATCGGGGAGTACCCGGACGGGCGCTTCCCCTCCCCGTCCACCGTCACGGCGTCCTGGTCGTGGGTCCAGAGGCTGTGGGCCCGCCACCGCTCGATCATCTCGAACTGCCAGCCCCCGGGGGCGAGCAGGACGGCGATCGTATTCCCGTAGAGGGTGTGGGAGAAGACGAGAACCTCCTCGACCGATGGATACCGCACGAGCTCCCGCGTCTGCGCCCTTCCGAGCGTGTCGTCGACTGCGGTGATCGCCCACCGGGTGGGGACCACCCGCCGCCGCCGTCCGAGGACGCCGGCGGAGAGGAGGTTCGCCAGGTGGTAGACGTCCACGTCGGCACGGTAGAGCTCGGCGAGCCCCTCCGACGCGGAGAGGTCGGAATCGGAGGTGACCCGGTCGACCGCCCGGGGGACGACCGGGTTGTCCAGGACGTCGAGGTCGCGGACGGGCCCGGACCGCCCCACCGGGGTGAGGACGCCGTCGAACCGGATATCGAAGTCGACCGGGCGGGCGAACGCGACCTCGACGTCGACCGGTCGAGCCGAGAGGGCGACCTCGGCGATCGCCTCCCGGACCCGCGGGACCGGGGCCCGTGCCGCGATCGCGGAGGCCCGGAGGTCCACCACGTCGTCGATGGTGAGCCCCCGGGCAAGCCAGGCCGGCGGCCGGTCCTCGTCGGCGAGGAGGAGGGGACCGCCCTGGACCGCCGGGTAGCCGTACGAGCCGACGAAGACGGAGGGCGCCGCGCCCATGTAGTCACTGACCGGCCGGCTATTGACCCGCGCGCGGAACCGGGCCGTGATCGGGCAGCGCGAAAGGCCGCAGAGGCCCCTCCCCTTGCAGCCCGCGCAGTCCATCCGGCCGCCGTTCATCCCACCACCCGGACCCGGTCCCCGAGATACCGGAGGAGGTCGGCGACGAACCGGTCCCAGTCGACCGGCCCGCCGTCCAGGCGCCCGGCGAGCTCCCGTCCCAGCTCGTCGTCCCGCTCCCCGTTCGTCCGGACCACGACCGACCCCGGGGCCCCCTCCCCGGCGACCAGCCCGTCCCCGTCCCCGTCGGTGACCCCGAAGACCGGGAGGTCCAGGTGGACACCCAGGTGGAGGAGGGCGGCCGTCGTGTCGTCACCGACCGCGAGGACGCCGCAGACGTCACCGTCGAGCCCGCGGTAGAGGGCGACCGCGTCGTGGTCGAGGACCAGGACGCGCCCGGTCCTCGGGCGCCTCCCTCCCCTTCGCGGCCGGGCGTCCCGGAGCGTGCCGGCCGTGCACCAGGCGCCGGAGAGGTGGATCGGCCCGCGCCGCCGGAGCTTCTCGACCCCGTGGGCCCGGAGCGTGCACCCCGCCTCCGCGAGGATCGTCTCCCCGTCCGAGACGAGGCGGACCTCGGAGGCGGTCGCACGCCCGACCACGATCCCGTCCACCATCACGGGGTCCCCGGGCCGGCACCCCCGGATCGTCCGGCAATTTCCGCCCGTCGCCGCCGGTACGGCCCGGTGCTCCTCGAGGGGCCACCCGAGCCGGCGGGCGAGGGGCCGCCCGTCGGCCCCGTTCCAGGCGATCACGACCCGGTCCGCGCACTCGAGATGGACGAGCGGCCGGTCGATACGGCGGGCGACCTCCTCGCCGAAGACGCGCCCGGAGACCGGGTCGCGCCCCCGGTTCACGAGCACCGCGTCCGGGTCCCGTCCGAGGACCGCCGACGGTCGCTCCGCGGTCCAGCAGGCGGCCAGGCCATGCTCCTCCGCCGCGCACCGGGCCATCACCCCGGCCACCGTGATCCGGGCCGGGTCCAGGCGGGCGACCAGGTCCGCCAGATCGCCCGCATCGATCGCCAGCGGTCCGTGCACGACCAGGCTACAGCCGGACCCGCCAGCCGGGATCGAACCGGGCCCCGCACTCGGGGCAGCAGAGGACGACCGGGCGGGCGTCCGCGTCGCCGGGGAGCAGGGTGAGATGGAACCCCCGGGTGTATCCGCAGTCGGGACAGACGCGGGCCTCGTCCCCGGGGGGGAGGTGACGGATCGGTCGGACATCGTCCATGAGTCCTGTACGGCCCTGTTCCCTCTTCAATCCGCCTGTCGCGGCGCAACGACCTCGAGGGTGAGATCGAGCGCCCGGACGGAGTGGGTGAGCGCCCCGACGCTGATGATGTCGACCCCGAGGGCTGCATACGTACCGACCGTCTCCTCGGTGATCCCGCCCGAGACCTCGACGGTCACCCGTTCCCGGAGCCCGGCCGCCGCGAGGGCGGCGAGGGCCTCCCGCACGCCGTCCGGGGTCATGTTGTCCAGCATCACGATCCCGGCCCCGGCCCGTGCCGCGCGCACCGCCTCGTCCGCGGTCTCCACCTCCACCTCGACCACCCGGTAGGCCGAGCCGGCCCGGGCCCGGCGTACTGCCTCCTCGATCCCGACGAGCGCCAGGTGGTTGTCCTTGACGAGGACCGCGTCCGAGAGGGTGTACCGGTGGGGGTCGCCGCCGCCCAGGACGACCGCCCGCTTGTCGAGCAGGCGGAGGCCCGGCGCGGTCTTGCGGGTTGCCGCCACCCGGACGCCGGGATGGGCGGCGCGGGCGAGGGCCACGTACCGGGCGGTGGCGGTCGCGATCCCGGCCATCCGCCCGACCAGGTTGAGCGCGGTCCGCTCGACGAGCAGGACCGCACGGATCGGCCCCTCGAGCCGGAGCACCACGGCGCCCGCCCCGACCCGCTCACCGTCGGCGGCGAGGGGGGTCACCGTGACCCCGTAATGCGAGAAGAGCGCGGTCGCCTCGGCGAGGCCGGCGGCCACCCCCGCCTCCCGGAAGCGGAGCCGGGCCTCGCACGCCCCGTCATCGAGCACGGCCTCCGTCGTCACGTCCCCGAAGGGGGCGTCCTCCTCGATGAAGGCGAGGAGCCGGGAGAGGGGGACCGCGGTCACGTCCCCACCCGGATCGGGTCGGCGAGGTCACGGAGCAGGATCAGGATGGAGAGGGCGGCCAGGTACGAGGTGGCCGGGTTGTCCGGGCTCGGGACGTTCCGGACCCGGATGTAGGCATCCCCGAAGGCCCCCTCCGCGACGATCTCGTGGACGTTCCGGTCGACGGCGGGGTCCGCCCAGAGCTCCACCTGCACCTCCTGTCCCGCCGCCAGGGCGATCGCGACGGAGACGTTGATGTTCTTCGGGAACGCCTGGACGCAGTCGTCCGCCCGGCCCTGGAAGACCAGGGTCCGCCCGGTGACCGGGAGACCGAGGGAGTCCGGGTGCTTGGTGGTCCTGAGGACCACCCGGTCGATCCCCCCGATCCGGCCGACCTTCAGGTTGTCGAGGCCCATCACCGCCCCGCTCGGGATGTAGACCCGCCGCCGGTGGGCGATCGCCGCCGTGCGGAGCCGCTCGAGGAACGCCGCGTCGGAGAGTGCGCCGACCGACATCACGACGAGGTCCTTGCCGGCCCCGAGCACGGCCTCTCCGTGGGCCCGGACGGCCCGGACCGAGGCGGCCTCGACGATCAGGTCGACGTCGGCGGCGACGAACGCCTCGAACGAGTCGTACGCGGTCCCACCGGTCGCGTCCGCCAGTTCGCGGGCGCGGTCGGGGTCCTGGTCGTAGAGGGCTGCGACCGAGAAGCGTTCGGCGTGCGACGCGATCAGGTGCCCGATGTTGCCGCACCCGAGGAGCCCGACCCGCATCATGGATACAGTGTGGTCCTCTCCCCGGATAAAAGAGGCGGGGAGGGTCCGCCGGCCCTCCGCGGGGGGAGAAGGCTGATGTCCCGGCCCGCCGATCGATCTGGCATGACGACCGACGAGATCGACCGCGGGTTCGCCGCCCTGGAGGCGCTGATCCGCTCGAACGCCGAGGCGATCAACGAGGAGTCCGGGCGGGTGCGGCAGGAGGAGGCGGCACTGCTCGCCCGGATGGGTGCGACTGCAGCCCGGATCGTGCCGATCGCCGGGCTCGAGGTGATGGCGCGCGGCAAGGTGGACGGCTCGGGCGAGCTCTTCGACCAGGCCTACTTTCCGCAGAGGATGCTCCTCCTCGCCCGTGGCGAGCCGATGGCCTTTCGGCCCGACGATCCCGGCAAGGCGGTGACGGACCAGTTCTGCGTGCTCCGCCACGACGGGACCTTCGCCGAGCTGATGTACTCGAACGACACCGTGCTCGTCGACAGCTACCTGGCCCCCATCTCGGCGGAGGAGGCGCTCGGCATCTACGGCCCCGAACTCCTCGTGATGCTCTACCGGGCGCTCCGGCAGTACCTGGAGGGGCAGGAGGCGCTCCTTGCTGCCCTCAGGACCACCCTGGAGTTCATCCGGGGATGACGGACGCGTCCTCTTCGTGCTACTTCCAGCGGAAGAGGGCGAAGGCGGGTCGGAACAGGTCCTCCGAGGAGTGGAGGACCGAGATCACCATGGTCCGCCGGAACGTCTGGCCCGAACCGTTCTGGTAGGTGATGATCGCCTTCGCCTCCGCCACCTGCCCGGCGAGCGGCACCGGGTGGGCCTCATCGGGGGCGAGGGACGGGACGTCGGCCTCGAGCCCGATCGGGACGAGCGAGACGTGGACCCTCTGCGCCGGGGCGTTCCCCTTGTTCTCGACGATGACGGCGTGCCCGTCCTCGGAGAAGTCGACCTGCACGTCGGGCAGGTCGCGCGTATCGCTCCCGATCCAGATCACCATCAGCACCACCCCGACGATGATCAGGGCGATGAGCGAGAAGAACGGCGATACCAGGGCAAGCCCCGCCGCCACCGCGACACCGATCGCGAGGACGACCAGGAATGAACGCTCCATGAGAAGAGATTGCAGGGGAATGAATAAAAACAAGACGTGCATGGGCCCGATGAGATTCGAACTCATGGCCTCCCGGTTATCAGCCGGGCGCACCACCTGGCTATGCTACGGGCCCGCTGGGATTACCCTAGAGCGTGACCCCTCCGAGTTCTTATAGATTATCGATGGCCCCGGGACAGACGCCTTTGTATCCTTGACCGATAAATAGAGATGAACGGGCCGCGCCGGTATCCGGAACCCCTGACGCGCGGGCGGCCCGATGCGGGAGTGGATCATGGCGAGACAGTATCTGCTGGGCAACGAGGCGATCGCCCACGCCGCCCTGGAGGGCGGGGTGGGCTTCGTGGCCGGCTACCCGGGCACGCCCTCGTCCGAGGTGATCGACCTGCTCCGGGCCCGACGGCCCGAGGGGGTCCACGTGGAGTGGTCGACCAACGAGAAGGTCGCGTTCGAGAACGCGCTCGCCGCCGCGTGGTGCGGCGTCCGCGCCCTCTTCACGACCAAGCATGTCGGCCTGAACGTGGCCGCCGACCCCCTGATGACCTCGGCCTACACCGGCGTCACGGGGGGCTTCGTCGTGCTCTCCGCCGACGATCCGTTCGCGCACTCGTCCCAGAACGAGCAGGACAGCCGGCTCTACGCGGCGATGGCGGGCCTCCCCTGCCTCGACCCGGGGACGATCGAGGAGGCGCACGCGATGCTCCGCGACGCCTTCGCCCTCTCGGAGGAGTTCGGCCTGCCGGTCCTCTTCCGGCCGACGACCCGGATCTGCCACTCGAAGGCGGACGTCGAGCTCGGCCCGGTCCCGTCCGTGCACCGGGAGCCGGCCTTCGTCCGCGACCCCCGGCAGTACGTGGTGGTCCCGGCGCATACCCGGGTCCTCCACCGCCGGCTGAACGAGAAGCAGGCGGTCGTCCGGGCCCGCCTGGCCGGCCTCGGCCTCAACACGGGCGAGATCCGGGGATGCCGGGCGGTGGTCGCGGGCGGGGTGGCGGCCGAGTACGTCCGGGAGGTGCTCCCCGACGGCGTCTCGCTCTTCGTCGTCCGGGCCTACCCGGTCGACCCCGGGCAGCTCCAGTCCTTCTGCCTCGAGCACGAGGAGGTGCTCGTCGTCGAGGAGGGGGCGCCCGTGCTCGAGGACGAGGTGAAGAGGGCGGCGGGCTCCGTCCCGGTCTACGGCAAGCGGACGGGCCACGTGCCGGGCGAGGGCGAGCTCTCGCCCGCACTCGTGCGGGCGGCGCTGGCGTCCGCGGGTTTCGTCGAAAAGGCGCCCCCGGCACCCCCCGCTCCCGTCGAGGGCCTCCCCCCCCGGCCCCCGATCCTCTGTGCGGGCTGCATGCACCGGGCGGTCTTCTACGCGATGAAGAGGGTCTTCCGCGAGGGGATCTTTCCCTCGGACATCGGCTGCTACACCCTCGGGCTCCAGCTCGGAACGGTCGACACCACGATCTGCATGGGGGCGTCGATCACGATCGGCTCGGGGATCGCCCAGACCGTCGGCGGGGACGTCGTCGCGACGATCGGGGACTCGACCTTCCTGCACACGGGCCTGCCGGGGCTCGTGAACGCGGTCTACAACGGCGCGAACATGGTCCTGGTGATCCTGGACAACCGGGTGACGGCGATGACCGGCCACCAGCCGAACCCGACGACGGGGGTGACGGCGACCGGCGAGGAGCGCCCGAAGGTCTCGCTCGAGGCGCTCTGCCGGGCCTGCGGGGTGGAATGGGTCGAGACCGTGGACCCGTACGACCTGCCCGGCCTGATCGCGACACTCCGCGAGGTGCGGGCGAAAAAGGGCGTCCGGGTGGTGATCGCGAAGAAGCCCTGCGTGATCGTCGAGAGGCGGGCGCGGGTGAAGCGCCCCCGTCTCGAGGTCGATCCGTCGGCCTGCTCGGGCTGCCGGACCTGCCTCCGCTTCGGTTGCCCGGCGATCGCGTTCGAGGGGAAGAAGGCTTCCATCACCGACCTCTGCTCGGGGTGCGGGGTCTGCGCCTCGCTCTGCCCCGAGGGGGCGATCGGGAAGGAGTCCCGCCCGCCCGCACCGGCGGCCCCGTCGGGGGGTGGCGCATGAGCTTCGACCTTCTGATCGTCGGGGTCGGGGGGCAGGGGACGATCCTCGCCTCCAACATCCTGGGCCGGGCGACCCTCGAGGAGGGCCGGTCCGTCCGCGGGGCCGAGACCCACGGCATGGCCCAGCGGGGGGGCTCGGTCGAGTGTCACCTCCGGATCGACGGCCGGTACGGTCCCCTGGTCGATCCGGGCACGGCCGATCTCCTGATCGCCTTCGACCTCCTCGAGGCGGTCCGCTACCTCCACTTTCTCCGCCCCGGGGGTCGCGTGGTCACCAGCACGGGGATCATCACCCCGACCACGGTCTTCTCCCAGGGCCTCCCGATGCCGACGTCCGACGAGTGCCTGGCCCGGCTCGCCCCGTTCCGGCCGCTCGCCATCGATACGGCGGCCCTCGCCCGGGAGGCGGGGTCCGAGCTCGCCCAGAACGTGGTGCTGATCGGGGCCTCGTCCCACCACCTCCCCCTGCGGGAGTCCTCGCTCCTCGCGGCGATCGAGCGGTCCGTCCCACCGAAGACGGTGGAGGTGAACCGGCGGGCCTTCGCGCTGGGCCGGGCCGCCGGTGCCCCCTCCCCCTGAGCGTCCCTCCCCGTGGCCCGTCGGGGCCCCGGTCCGGTCTCCCTCTCGTACGAACGTTTATCCACCGACCGGATCGATGCAGATCAGACCGTGGAGGTATGTCATGAAACGAAGACCGCTCCTGATCCCGGTACTGGCGATCGCCCTCTGCCTCCTTCCCGCCGGGGCGATCGATCCCGGCGCGGATGCCGGCGCGACCTATGCCGGGCAGTGGGGTTCGTTCGGCACCTCTCCCGGACAGTTCTCCGGCCCCCAGGGGATCGCGATCGGTCCCGATGGCACCGTCTATGTACTCGACACGGGCAACCACCGCGTCCAGGTCTTCAACGTTTCGGGGGCGTTCCTCCGGCAGTGGGGCTCGTACGGCCAGGTGGAGGGACAGTTCAACGCGCCCCTCGGGATCGCCGTCGACGCCGCGTCGAACGTCTACGTGGCGGATACGCAGAACCACCGGGTGCAGAAGTTCAGGTCGAACGGGGAGTTCGTCACCAGCTGGGGCAGCATCGGTCTCGGGGAGGGGCGGTTCCAGTGCCCCGCCGGGATCGCGGTGAACGCATCGGGGACGGTCTTCGTGACCGACCGCAACAACCGGCGGGTGCAGGTCTTCTCCCCGTCCGGGTCCTTCCTGACGAAGATGGGCAGCGCGGGCACGGGCGAGGGCCAGTTTGCCGGCCCCGCCGGGATCGCGGTCGACGACCGGCACGGGGCCCTCCTGGTGACCGACCCGTCCTCGAACCGGGTCCTGCGCTTCTCCTTTGACGGGGTGTGCACCGGCTCGTGGGGCACCGCCGGGAAGGGCGACCGGCAGTTCGCCGGCCCCGCCGGGGTGGCGGTGGGAAGCGACGGCACCGTCTTCGTCTGCGACTCCAACAACCACCGGGTCCAGGGCTTCAGACCGGACGGGGGATACCTCCTGCAGTGGGGTTCCGAGGGGACCGGCATCGGGCAGTTCTACCGCCCGGCGGGGGTCGCCGTCGCTCCCGACGGGCGGGTCCTCGTCGTCGACTCCATCGCCGATCGCGTCCAGCGATTCGTCCCCCGTTCCTACCCCGAGGACGCGCTCATCGCCGCCTTCGGGGCGAGCCCCGTGCGTGGCGCGCCACCGCTCACGGTCGTCTTCCGGGACGAGTCGAGCGGGGCCACCTCCTGGTCCTGGTCGTTCGGCGACGGGTCCGGGTCCGGGGAGCAGCATCCGGTTCATACCTACACGAAGAACGGGGAGTACACGGTCTCTCTCGCCGTCACGGGCCGGTCGGGTGAGAAGGCGAACGCCACCAGGGCACGGTTCGTCTCCGTCTCCGCCCTCTCCATCCTGCGGCCCTCCGTCCCGGTCGCGGACTTCACGGCGAACCAGACGGAGGGACCCGCCCCGTTCGCCGTCGGGTTCACGGACGCATCCACCGGTTCACCCGGGTACTGGTGGTGGCAGTTCGGCGACGGCACCGGCAGCGTCGAGCAGAACCCGGTCCATCTCTACCAGCGCCCGGGGATCTACGACGTCACCCTGACCGTCTTCGGTGAGGGCGGATCGGACGCGATGACGAAGCATGGCCTGGTTTCGGTCCTCTCGGACCCGCGCCGGCCGGTCGCGGACTTCACCCTGAGCCGTACCTCCGGCCCCGCACCGCTCTACGTCCGGTGCACGGACAGATCGTCGAACGCGACCTCATGGCGCTGGGAGTTCGGGGGGCTCGCCTGGACCTCGATGCAGAGTCCCTCCGTCGTCTTCCGCCGGCCCGGCACCTACACGGTCCGGCTGATCGCCACGAACGCCCACGGGTCCTCGTCTGCGGCCGGCACGGTCACCGTGACCGACCCTGGGGCGGGTGCCAGGGGTGCGGTGCGGGGGCCGCCCGTCCTGGTGGTGGGGTAACACCCCCTCCGTCCCCCTCCCCTGCGACGAACCGACAGGTTCAACCGGGTGTCCGCTACAGTCTCCCTGTACGAACCCACCTGGTGAGTGTCCCGCATGCCCCGCCTCCCCCTCCTGCTCCTCGCGCTCCTCCTCCTGGCAGTCGCGGTCCCCTGCCTGGCTGCAGCCCAGAACGAGCACCACCCGGCAGACGGCGCCGTCGGCGCGGTACCGCCCCCCGCCCTCTTCAAGGAGGGTCCCCGGGCGAAGCTCTCGACCGACCTGGTCCAGCTGATCGACCCGTCGGCCCGCCTGCCCGGCCAGACACGGGAGTCGGTGGCCCGGGGACTCCGCGAGCGGAGGGCGCTCCGGGGGACTTCCGGTGCCCGGGGGGCCGGTGCGGAGGAGGTCCACGTCTACATCTGGGTGACCGCGGGCTCTCTGACGAGCGCCGTCGACCCGCTGGTCCGGCGGGTCGAGAACCGGGACGAGGAGCACGGGGTCGTCGCGGCGTGGGTGGCGACCACGGACCTCTCCGACCTCGCCTCCCGGCCGTTCGTCCGTTCGATCCGGACGGTCGACCCGCCGCACGTCAACGCCGGGTCGGTCCAGACCGAGGGGGACGGTCTCCTCCTGGCGGACCGGCTCCGCTCGACGCTCGGCCATGCCGGCAGGGGGGTCCGGGTCGGGGTCATCTCGGACGGCGTCGACTCCTGGGAGGAAGCGCGCGACAGCGGTGACCTGCCGGCGGACCTCCACATCCTCTCGAACCGCCAGGGCGGGGACGAGGGGACGGCGATGCTGGAGATCGTCCACGACATCGCCCCCGAGGCCGAGCTCTACTTTCACGACATGGCCGACAACCAGCTCGGGTTCAACGAGGGGATCACGGCCCTAGTGAACGCGGGGTGCCGGGTGATCGTCGACGATATCTCCTACCTGGCGGAGCCGGCCTTCGAGGACGGCCTGATCGCCACCCACGTGGACCGGATCGTCCGGGAACGGGGGGTCCTCTACGTATCGTCCGCGGCCAACTTCGCCGATTCCCACTACCAGGGCCGGTTTTGCCCCGAGCCCGGGACCAGCATCCACGACTTCTCGTCCGGGACGACGGCGGAGGAACGGCGGCTCTACCTCTCGCTCCCTGCCGGTTCCGGGGCGTATGCGATCGTGGTCCTCCACTGGGACGACCCCTGGGGGGCCTCGTCCAACGACTACGACCTGGCGATCCACCGGCGGGGCGACCCGACCGGCCTGCTCGCGCTCTCGGACGACGCCCAGTCGGGGGCGGGGAACCCGATCGAGATCGCCGTCGTCTTCGCAGAGCCGGACGAGGACCTGGATGTCGAGGTGAACGTCGCCCTCTACTCGGGCGAGGCCCGGACCCTCGAGGTCTTCGTGGCGCAGGGGGGGCAGGCGAAGCTCCTGCCGGTCAACCTGGTCGAGGCGGACTCGATCTTCGGACACCCGGCGGCGCACGGCGCCGTCGCGGTGGGGGCGGCCGACGTGGCCACGCCCGACGCCCTCGAGCCCTACTCGTCGCGCGGCCCGGTGACGATCCGGTGGCCGGCCCCGGAGGTGCGGAGAAAGCCGGATGTCGCCGGCCCGGACGGGAACCTGATCTCGGGGGCCGGCGGGTGGGGCTTTTACGATGCGGGCCGCCGCCGGTTCTTCGGCACCTCCGCGTCGGCACCGCACGTGGCCGGTCTCGCCGCGCTCGCCTGGAGCGGGCGGCCAACAGCGACCGCCCAGGAGGTGAAGGACGCCCTCTTCGCGACGGCGCAGGACCGGGGACCGGGCGGCTTCGACGACGGATGGGGCCACGGGTGGCCCGACGGAACCGGACTCGCCCGGGCCCTCGGGATCGAGCGGCTCCGCGGCGCGGGCGGGGGTCCGCCGCGGGCGGCCTTCGGGGTGACCACCCAGTCCGGGCCGGCGCCACTCCCGCTCCGGTTCATCGACTACTCTTCCGGGGCGGTCACCTGGTCCTGGGACTTCGGCGACGGGACGGGCACGGTCGAGCACGAGCCGCTCCACACCTACACCCGTCCGGGCCGGTACACGGTCTCCCTCACGGTGACGGGGAGCGACGGGACGACGAGCACGGCGACCCGGCACGACTGCGTGGTGGCGACCGGTCCGGCGGTGACCCCGTCGCCCGCCGTCGTGGCCGACTTCACGGCGAACCGGACCGGGGGGCCCGCCCCGTTCGCGGTCGCCTTCTCGGGCAACTCGACCGGCTCCCCGGTCCACTGGTGGTGGCAGTTCGGCGACGGCGCCTCCGCCACGGGGCAGGACCCGGTGCATACCTACACGGCCCCGGGGTCCTACACCGTGAACCTGACCGTCTGGTCCCTGGCCGGGTCGGCGACCGTCTCGAAACCGGCCCTGATCCGGGTCGGGCCCGACCCCCGGTCGCCGGTCGCACGCTTCAACCTGAGCCGGACCTTGGGCCCCGCACCGCTCTACGTCCGGTGCATGGACGAGTCGTCGAACGCGACCTCCTGGCGGTGGGACTTCGGCGGGTTCGCCTGGACCTCGATGCAGAGCCCGTCCGTCGTCTTCCGCCGGCCCGGCACCTACGAGGTCTCGCTCACCGCGACGAACCCGTGGGGCAGTTCGGTCGCCACCTCGACCGTGACCGTCACCGGCGGGGCAGACGGACGCACGGACGGGCCGCCGGTCGTCGTCTCCTGACCGCCCCGTCCGACGGCATGCCCGGCCGAAGGACCGCCGATCCCCGCCCGGATGGCGGTTTCGTGCGGGCAACAGAGCCGGATTCCCGTCCCGGCGCCGGGGACGGACCCGACCGTTTTCCGACCCGCCGGCGGACCCGGTCTCCCGGTTCCACGCCGTCACCGCCTCCGGGGGACCGTCCGGCAGCCGCTCTTTGCCCGCGCCGCCCCACCCTCCCTGGCGGGAGAGGGGGACCTGGAGGAGATGGAGATGATGGAACCTGGGAGGGCCGGCCTCTTCGCCGGCCTCTTTCATCGCGAGCGGGGGGCTCGTCGTGCAGGTTGATCCGTACGCGGACTGGGCGATCGCCGCGCTCGCCCTCGCCGCCGCGTTCCGGCTCGGTGCCGGGCTCGGCTCGAGGCAGGCCGCCGCCCTCGCCGGGGTGGTCCGGGCCTTCGCCGCGGAGGTCTCCGCCTGGCGGGAGGCCGTGGAGGACGGGGAGATCACGGACGCGGAGGCGCGGGAGATCGCCCGCATGGTCGACCGGTTCTTCTCGCGGGTCGCCGACCTGGGCGGGGATCTGCTCCGCCGGGAGGAGCCGTGATCGTCGTCGCCGCCCGCGACGCCGCGCCGGCGGACCGTGCCGGCGCGGACGTCGTCTGCTCGGGGAGGGACGATGTCGCCGTGCTCGCACGGGCGCTCGCCGTGCCGGACCGGGAGGTCGTCCTGACGGCGGGAACCTTCGACGGAAACGCCGGGTTGAACGCGGCCAAGAACCGGTACCTCCGGCCGGCGGAGGGGGTGACGGTACGGGGGGCCGGCCCCGGCCTCACCCGGCTGGTGGCGGGGCAGGAGCCGTGCCGGATCGCGGTGGACGCGCCGGGGGTGACGATCGCGAACCTGGGCGGGTTCGGGTACGTCGGGCTGGAGTGCCGCGCGGACCGGTTCACCGCCGTGGACGTCTACATCACGCACTCGAGTGACGGCCGGACATTCCTGCCGTTCGGACGGAAGGGCGGGTGCACGGCGGCCTTCATGGTCTGGGGGCGGCGGGGCCGGACCCTGCGGAACCTCACGTTCCGGAGGTGCACGGCAAAGATGAGTTACCACCACGGCTTCTCGATGAACCTTGCCGGTGCGAGCGAGGGCGGCGGGTTCGCCGATCTCCTCTTCGACCAGTGCCACGCGATCCGTGCCGGCTCGGGGTTCGAGGGGAGGAACGGGGTGCCGGGCGTCCGGGACTGGTCCTGCGGCTTCGACATCCCGGACGCGGGGGACATCGAGCGGATGACCGTCCGGGACTGCCAGGCGGTCGACTGCTGGCAGGACGGGTTCCACCTGGACGGCTCGTGGAACGGGCACCGGCAGCGGGCCGTGGATGTCCTCTTCGAGCGGTGCCGGGCGGTCGCCTGCGGGCAGCGCTCGGGGACGGTGCCGGCGGAGCTCTACCAGTCCGGGTTCTACGTGCAGTCCGCCCGTCTCGTGGACTGCCACGCGGAGCGGTGCCGGAAGGCCGGCTTCCTCTGCAAGAACCAGGAGCCCGGCGGGCTGACCCTGATAGACTGTTCGGACACGGGCTCGGCATACTCGCTCGTGATCGAGTACGGCGGGGACCGGGCGCGGGTCGAGGGTTTCGTCTCCACCGGGGCGACGCGCCGGGCGCTGCAGATGGTCGGGAACAACGCCGACGTGGGGATCACGATCCGACGCTTCGCCGGCACGGGCCGGCCCGTGCTGCTCGGGTGCACGGAGCGGCTGGAGTACGTGGACGCGCCGGCGCACGCCGCGGAGCTCGAGCGCTACCGGGCGCGGGGGTACGCGATGGCCGGCAACCGGATCGCGGTCGTCACCGACCACCCGGGGGAGGTCGTCGAGATCCACCCGCCGTCGAGGGGGACGGTGGACCCGGGCGGGCTGACGGTGGAGCGGTGCGGGACGGGAGAGCGGGGGTGAGCGGACCGACGCCCCGACCCAGAATACTATAGAATCATTCATATATTCCAAGCCCCCTGTTCCCCGTATCCTGCGGAGGTGGCGGATGCCGGGGTACGATCGTGAGGTTCCATTCTCGTATCTGCTGATGGCGGTACTCTTCGTGATCATCGCCGTGCTCGTCATCGGCGGTATCTGGTCCAGCTACGAGAACTCGAGGAGCACGCTCGTATCGAATGCGGAGCGGCTCCAGGGGTTCACGGAGTCGCAGATCAACACCTCGTTCCGGATGATCGACACCAGCCTGAAACTCTACGACCGCACGTTCAACAGGCAGATGGAGGACGCCTTCGGGACCGTGATGGCCGAATACCAGCGTGCCGGGGGCGACCCGGCACGGATGGACCTGGATGCCCTGAAGCAGCGGACCGGTGGGATGGACGTCTTCGTGATCAACGACAGCTGCGTTGTCCAGTACACGTCCAAGCCGAAGGACCTCAACCTGGACTTTCGGGTGATCTACCCCGACATCGTCGGGTATTTCAACACGATCCGCAATTCCTCGGGGTTCTTCCCCGACCGGGTCGTCAAGGACTGGACGACCGGGAGGATGACGAAGTACGGCTACATGCCGACGCCCGACCACCGCTTCGTGATGGAACTCGGGCTTGAGTCCGAGCTGTTCGAGGTCGAGCGCAGGCAACTCGACTACTACGATGTCGTCGACGAGCTCCGGGCGTTCAACCCGTACCTCGACGAGGTGCTGCTCTTCCAGAAACAGAAGCGGCTGATCCACAACGCCTCGTACGTTCCGACCCCGGAGGAGGACGCCATGCTCGACCTCCTGCTCTGGACGAACCGGTCCCGGCAGGTGGCGACCGACCCCGCCGCGGGCAGGACGGTCGTGTGGTTACCGGTCGACATGCGCGACCAGGACTACTCCTCGGACATGAGCATCTTCGCGAAGCTCACGTACAACGATACCCGGCTCGCCGGCGAGGTGGAGCGGCTCGGGCTGGTTCACGGGTTCGCCGCCCTGCTCGTCCTGTTCTCCGGCGGGCTCCTCGCGGTCATGGTCTCGCGCCGGCTCTCGCGCCCGATCGAGCAGATCGCCGCCGACATCGACGCCGTCGCCGGCGGCGACCTCGACCACCCGATCCGGCCCGCCGGCGGTGCCGAGCTCTCCCGCCTCGCGGTCAGGACCGGGATGATGGTCGACCAGCTGAAGGAACAGATCCGGAGGCGCGAGGCCTCCGAGCAGCGGTTCGCCGACACGGTCCGCCTGCTCCCCCAGGCCGTCTTCGAGACCGACCGTTCGGGCACCGTGACCTTTGCGAACCCCGCGGCGCTGGATTCCGTCGGGGTCGACAGCGAGGAACTCGAACGTGGTCTCTCCATCTTCTCCATGATCTCGCCCGAAGAGCGCGCTCGCGCGGAGCGGCTGTTCGGCGCGGTCTTAACGGGAGAGGTGCACCACGGTTCGGAGAACACGGGCCTCCGGCGGGACGGTTCCACCTTCGCCATGCTCGTCCAGATCGCGCCGCGGACCGAAGACGGCACCATCGTCGGGACGCGCGGGAGCTTCACCGATATCAGCGAGCGGAAGCGGATCGAGGAGGAGGTCCGCCTCCTGAACGCCGGGCTGGAGGACCGGGTGGCGCAGCGGACCGCCGACCTGGAGGCGTTCACGTACTCGGTCTCCCACGACCTCCGGTCCCCGCTCCGGGCGATCGACGGCTACTCGTCGCTCCTGGAGATGGCGGCCGGTCCCCTGTTGGATGAGACGGGCCGGCGGTACCTGGACGGGATCCACCGGACGATCCGGCAGATGAGCGCACTCATCGACGGCCTGCTCACCCTCTCCCGGCTGGACCGGCAGGCACTCGTCCGGGAAGAGATCGACGCGGCGTCGCTGGTGCAGGAGGTCGTCTCGGCGGAGCTCGAACAGGACCCCGAACGGCGGACCAGGTTCACGATCGGGGCCCTGCCGGGGTGCTCTGCCGACCGCGCGATGCTCAGGCAGGTCTTTGTCAACCTGGTCGGCAACGCCTTGAAGTTCTCCCGGTACCGGGAGGACCCCCGGGTCGAGATCGGCACGCTTCCCGGCGGCGGGGAGACGGTCTATTATGTCCGGGACAACGGCGTCGGGTTTGAGGCGACGGATGCGGAGTCGGTCTTCGTCCCGTTCCGGCGTCTGCACCGGGCGGACCTGTTCGAGGGGTCCGGGATCGGCCTCGCCACGGTGGCCCGGATCATCCGGCGGCACGGTGGCAGGATCTGGGCGACGTCCCGCCCGGACGAGGGTGCGACCTTCTTCTTCACCCTGCCCCCCGCCCCGGCGGCGTGAACCCGGATCTCTTCCCGGTGCCGGGGTCAGAGCGGGGAACCGCAGGCCCGGCAGGTCGAACTCCCGGGGGGCATCGGGGCCTTGCAGTGGGGGCAGATCACCGGAAGGTCGTCAGGCGGACCGCCCGTCACCCCCGGCGATCGCGGCCAGATGACCGGCGGACCCTGCGGTGGGACGGGGACCTCCGGTCCCGTCGCCTCCGCCAGGCGGGTGCCACAGTGCGTGCAGAAGTTCGCCCCGGGCGTTCCCTCCCTCCCGCAGGCAGGGCAGTACCTGCGAACCGCCGGTGACGGCGGGGGCGCAGTCCGACCCGCCGGTTCGCCGGGCGCATACGGGCCCGGCCCGGGGGGCGGAACCAGACCGGCCACCGTGCCCAGGAGTCGCCCCTCCGGCGGGTATCCCAGGAGCGCGACGAGCGGATCGGGACCGGACGGACCCCCCTGCCCGGCCCTGCCCACGAGCGCGGCCCACCGGTTCCTGTTCTCGGCGATCTTCTGCATGGCGACGTTCCGGTGCTGCTGGAGGGTCGCCTGCGCCCGCGCCGGGTCCCTCTCCCCCTGGACGAGTGCGGGGTCCGGGAAAAAGAGGCGCCCGAGAGACTCGAAGTACTCCCGGTTGGGCCGGTAACTGCCCTGGATCCCGAAGAGCATGCCCAGGCGGGAGTCCAGCTCGCCGGCCGGGGCCCGGTATGAGCACGTCCCGCTCAGCACGGAGTAGGTATACGGGAACGGCATCCCGGGGGAGGGCGGGACCCGGTTCACCGTGAGCTGGCCCCAGAACTCCTCCTCCATCGGCGTTCCCCGGAGCTGGTAGCGGACCCGGACCCTCCCCGTCACCGGCACCGGGGGGAGCGAGAACCCGGCGGCCTCCTGGACGTCCGGAGGGACGGCCGGGATCCGGGGGTCCGGCACCCCCGGCACGGTCAGGAACTCGAGCGGCCCGACGGCCTGCCGGTAGCGCCGGACGACCCACTCCCGCAGGGCCTCCTCCGGCGTGGGAGGGGGTGCGACACGGACGAACTCCGTCGCGGGCATGGACCGGCGCACCCCCTCGTCGTCGTTCCATGCCGACGCGTGGTCGGGAAAGAACTGGACCGCAACCCTGCCGTCCGGGCTCGCGACGGCGAAGTTCGCCTGGACGGGAAAGGACGGGTCGCCGGACCACTCCATCCCGCCGTAGAAGACCCAGCCCTCCGGGACCGTGAGCTGGAAGACCTCGGTTCCCGGTCCTGCCGCGTCGACGCACCGGATGACGGATGACCCCTGCATGGGGATGCCATCAGGCGGACCACAGATAAAGGTGACGATCCGCAGGGACCCGGGCCCGGGGCCGGTTCCGCATGAGAAGGTTTAGGTGATGGACCATCCCACGCTCGGATACGGGGGGTGCCCTCCCCCGGGTGGTCGCATGCCGGAGAAGGACCTCGGTCTGCTCGATCGGATCGGCAAGGAGCTGCACCTCCAGGTGGGGACGTACCTGCTCTCCTGCAACGATCCCATCGGCGCCCTCCGGGAGTTCGACGCCGCGCTCGGCATCGATCCCGCGGATGGCGCGGTCGTACTGCAGAAGGCCCGGGCCCTCTCTGCGATCGGGCGGTGGGACCAGGCGATCGAGGTCCTGCGTACCGCGATCGCGTCCGCTCCCGGGAACCGGGAGCTGCACCAGGCCCTCGGGGCCGTCCTGGAGGCCTGCGGGCGGTATGACGAGGCGAGGGAGGCGTACGCCGGGACGGCCCCGCCGGGGCGGGCGGAGACGGTGGGTCCCACGCAGGTCACCTCCTGCTTCGAGGACGTCGGCCCCGGCGATCCGCTCCCCGGTGCCCTGACCGGCGAGCGGGTGATCGTCCGCGAGGTCGTCCGGATCCCGTGCCAGTACTGCGGAAGCCTGGTCGACATCACCCGGACCACCTGTCAGAGCTGCGGCGCCCCGCTGCGGTAGGGAACGAAGGGTTCTTCGGGTCAGCCGGAATACGAGGAAGAAGAGGCTCAGGATGATGGCGAAATGCCCGAGATGCGGTGCTCCGCTCGCGGAGGGGAGCGCGGACTGTCCGGCCTGCGGGGGGCGTGACGCGGTCGCCGTCCGGGACGATACCGGGCCACGCGTCGATCTCCGCGAACGGGTCCTGGACGACCGGGGGCTGATCAAGCGGATCCAGGCGAGCATACCGGGCTGGCGCGAATACCGTGATGCCGAGGACCTCCGGATCGCCGATGCCCTCCTCCGGTCGGAGCTCGCCGACCGCTTCGCCCGGTTCGTCCTGCCCGCCCTCGAGGAGGCCCGCGCGTCGGCGGCCGAACGGCTCGACCTTGCCGGCGTCCGGGAGGTCGGGGTGCTCCTCGGGGAGGCGCAGGGTGTCATGGGGAGCATCCGCCACGCGGAGCAGGGGTACAGCGGCATCTGTGCCGCCTACACGATCGATGGACCGGCCCTCCGCCGCCTCTACGACTACGACTCCTCCCTGATCGGTGCGGTGGAGGGCGTGGAGCGGACCGCCGACCTCGCCCGGACCGCCGCCCGGACGGACGACGGACCGGGGCTCGCCGGGGCCTGCCGGCGGGTCGCGGAGGGCCTGGGAGAGGTCCGGCGTCTCGTCGTGGAGAGGAGGGAGGCGATGGCGGGGATCGGGGTGTTCCGATGACCCCCGGCCTGTTCGATCCCCCCGGCGGCCCCTCCCCGGGCGGGGACCTGGAAGGGGGGGACGCCCGCCAGACCTTCTACTGGCAGGACCGTGACAAGGGAGAGAACGTGATCTTCCGGCTCCCCCGGAACATCCGCCTGAACGACAACATCCTGGTCCGGGAGGACGAGATGGCGCTCTTCCTCCGCGACGGGAAGGTCCTGCACCTCTTCGACCGGGCGGACCGCTACGCCCTCACCACGGAGACCGTCCCGCTCCTCGGCACCCTGGCGAAGACGGTGACGGGGATCGTCCAGATCGGTGAGGTCTACTGGGTCCAGCGCCGGGAGTTCCGGGCGAACTTCGGCACCGCCGAGCCCCTCGTCTTCCGCGACCGGGACTTCGGCCTGGTCAGGCTCCGGGCCTTCGGCCAGTTCGCCTACCGGGTCACGGACCCGGTCCTGTTGATCACGCAGTTCGTCGGGACCCGCGGGATCACCCGTTCGGAGGAGATCGTCCGGTGGCTGCGCGACCAGCTCGTCCTGGTGATCAACGACACCCTGGGCGAGCTGAAGGACCAGAAGGGGCTGGGGGTCCTCGAGATGCCCGCGCACCTCCAGGAGATCGAGCAGCTGGTGCTAGCCCGGCTGAACCGCGACGTCGCCCCCTACGGTCTCGCGGTCACCCGGATCGCCGGCCTGAACATCAACCTGCCGGAGGAGGTGCAGGAGGCGGTCGACAAGCGGGGGGCGATGGCGACCCTCGGCGTGAACTACCTCCAGTACGCGACCGGGAAGGCGATCGAGGGCGCCGGCGCGGGGGCGGCCCTCGGCGGGAACGGCGCCTCCCTCGCGGGTCTCGGGGCGGGGGCGGGGGCCGGGTTCGCGATCGGCCAGGCGATGGCGGCGGGGATGCGGCAGGGCGCCGATGCCGGGGGCGGCCCGGTCCCGCCCGCGGCCGACCGGCGGTGCGGGCGCTGCCGCGCTGCCCTGCCGGAGGCGGCGCGGTTCTGTCCCTCCTGCGGGACCCCGGTGGGTGCGTCCTGCCCGTCGTGCGGGGAGGGGATCGACCCCGGATCGGTCTTCTGCCCGTTCTGCGGCACGCGCATCGGCGCCGATCACCGCGGCGGGACGTGAGCTGGAAGACCCCCGGATACCCCCCGCATCCTGCCCGCCGGCGGGATCATCACCTTTATGGGCGATCCCCTCACCCTCTCTTCGAGGGTATACCCGATGGGAGGATATCGCCAGATCAAGTGCATCGACCGGGCCGGTTTCAACATCGAGGCCTTCCGCATGGTGATCCCGGACGACTGGACCTGCTACGGCGGGATCACCTGGGTGAACGACATCCACATGCCCGTCTACTCGAACTTCGCCGTCGTCAGCCCCGATGGCCTGCGGGCGGTGGAGGGGTTCCCGGTTCACAAGTACATGTGGAACACGGACCCGTTCGCCCGCATGCACCTGAAGACCTGGGAGACGCCGAGCACGAAGGTCCACGAACCGGTCGAGGCGGACCAGGCGATCGTGGACACGATCCTCCCCGCCTACCGGGGACGGGTGCAGGGGGTCCGGATCACCGGGAGGGGCCCGCTGCCGCCGACGGAACCGATGCTGTACGACCCGGCGAACCCGCCGCGGACCCCGGTGCGCTTCGGAAAGGTGCGGATCACCTACACGGTCGGGGAGGCGGTGATCGAGGAGGAGATCTACGGAGGCCTGGAGGTGATCCAGGTGCCGGGGACCGGGATGGTGATCTGCACCCTGAGCGCCTTCGGCGTCAGGGCGCGGGAGGGGGAGCTCGACGCGAACATGAACCTCTTCCGGATGATGAAGTCCTCGATACGGCTGAACCCCGCCTGGCTCCAGCAGGTGGAGCAGACGATGACGGGGCTCTACCAGCAGCAGACCCAGAGGATCCAGCAGATCGGGGCCTTCAGCCGGCGGTGGAGCCAGATGGCGGACCAGGTGATGGAGGCGCGGACGCGCAGCTGGCAGGAGTCCTCCCGGGCGTTCGATGCGCTCCAGGAGTCGTACCGTGCGGCGTCCGCGGCCCAGGACCGTGCGGCGGACGAGTTCAGCCAGGCGATCCGCGGCGTGGAGACCTACTACGACCCCTACCAGGAGCGGACGGTCGAGCTCGAGGGCGGGCACGTGGCCGCCTGGACGAACGCGCTCGGCGAGCGGATCCTCACGGACAGCTACGGCTATAACCCGAACGAGCACCTGACGGGGAACTGGACGCGGATGGACCCGGTCTAGGGGCCTTCCTGGCGGGTGCGGGCCAGATCACCTCGTTCACACCCACGCCCCGTCCCGTCGCCCTGCGGTGCGTCCGTGCCGGGCGGTCACCGGGCGGGCTCTCCGCCCGGTGGGGATGCCGGTGTCCGCTGCGGGCCCGTGGGGGTTGGAGGGGAACCATCCCGCCCGCACCCGGTACCGCCTGCACTGCGGCGCCACCGGCACGGGGCCGGGCTCCGGTTCCCGGACGGGTCCCTGCGGAGAAAAAGAGGACCCCCCCCCCCGGTTCCCGTGAGCGGGAGGGGATTCGACAGGCGGGATCGCGGTGCTACCCGACGACGCTGATCGCCCGTCCGGCGGCACCCGCCGCCCCGGTGACGGTGACGTTCGTTGCGATCGAGGACCAGCCGTACGGGTTGCGGACGGTGAGGGTGACCGGGTACACGCCGGGCCGTCGGAAGACGACGG
>JAKPPV010000028.1 GCA_029547145.1 Methanobacteriota archaeon | reverse complement strand
GACCGGACCCCACCCCGACACCGACACCCACCCCGACGCCCACCGCCGGCCCGTCCCCCTCCTTCGCCGCGTACCCCCAGTCCGGGCCGGCACCGCACACCGTCCGGTTCCTGGACTACACCCCGAACGCGAAGGAGTGGCGGTGGGACTTCGGCGACGGCGGGACGTCCACCCTCCAGTACCCCACCCACACCTACACGACGAGCGGGCTCTACACCGTCTCCCTTTCCGTCACCGACTGGGCGGGGCAGTCGTCGACGAAGACCGAGTACCATTACATCCGCGTCACCGAACCCCTCACGCCGGCACCGACGCCGGTGGCGAACTTCACCGCGAACACCACCACCGGTACTGCGCCGCTCGCCGTCCGGTTCACGGACACCTCTTCACCAGCGCCGTATCACCGGTGGTGGCAGTTCGGCGACGGTGCCACCACCACCGACGCGGAACCGGTGCACGTCTACGAGCGCACCGGTGCCTACACCGTGAACCTCACCGTCTGGACCTCGCTTGGACCGGCGACCGTCTCGAAACCGGCGTATATCACGGTCGACGGCGACCCGAGGGTGCCGGAGGCGAACTTCACCCTGAGCAGGACGTCCGGCCCGGCACCGCTCTACGTGAAGTGTACCGACACCTCCACCGGGAACATCTCCTCGCGGCGCTGGGACTTCGGCGGGCTCGCCTGGACGACGATGCAAAACCCCTCCGTCGTCTTCCGGCGGCCCGGCGTGTACCCGGTCACCCTCACCGTCCGCAACCCGTACGGCTGGTCCTCGTCCGCAACGAACGTCACCGTCACCGGGGCGGCGGGTGCCGCCGGAGGGGCGATCAGCGTCGTCGGGTGAAGGCATCGCCCCGTCCGGCGGACCGGAGGCGGTCCCGCCTGCACGTGCCGGGTCTCAGCGCCGGCAGTGGTGGTGGCAGACGGCGCAGGCGAGGGCATCGGCGGCGTCGTCCGGTCGGGGCACGGTCTCGAGGGCGAGGATGCGGCGGACCATCTCCTGGACCTGCCGCTTGTCGGCCCGTCCCGACCCCGTCACCGCCTGCTTGACCTGGTTCGGCGCGTACTCCGCGACGGGGATCCCCCGCCCGGCGGCGGCGAGCCGGATCACGCCCCTGAACTCCGCCACCTGCATCGCGGTCGTCACGTTCTTCGAGAAGTAGAGGCACTCGACCGCCATCTCGTCGGGGGACCACTCGTCGAGGAGCGCGTTCAGGGTCCGCCAGACGTGGAGGATCCGCTCCGCCATCGGCGTCTCCTTCACCGTCTCGATGCATCCCCAGGCGCGGCAGGCGAGATGGTGCCGCTCGCCCTCGACCACGCCCCAGCCCACCCGACCGTACCCGGGGTCGATCCCGATCACCCGCATCCTCAACAGATCTGGCGTTCGGGCGGGTAAAGGGTGCCGTCCGGCGGGGCACCCGGTCCATCCTCTCCCGCCCGTCAGGGTATTGCCGGGTTCGGTTTAGAGCCCGATGAAGAGGATGTAACTGAGCGCGAACCCGATCAGCATGCAGACCACTCCGAGCACGATGGCAATCTTGCCCTTCGGGTCACCCCGCGAATGACCGATGACCCCGAGCACGATCGCGATCGGGCCGAAGATGATCGGGATGACGACCGTGGAGATGAGCGCGACGATGATGCCGGCGGTACCGAACCACCCCACGTTAGGCGGGGAGGCGGGGGACGGGGTTCGTCCGGGTGGTGTCGGAGTCGCTGCCGGCGGTGTCTTTGCCGGGGGTGCGGACGGCGGACCGTCCGGAGCGAGGCAGGCCCCGCTCCGGGCTCGGGACGGAACATGCGCTCTCGAAAATCATGACCTTCCCGGGATGATAATGATGTCCCCCGGCGTCGTTTTCCGCTCTCTTTCGGTCTCCACCAGCCTGCCTGGTCTCATGTTGATACCATAGAATATATGCCTGGACGTCCAAGCCGGAACCTGGTGCAGGAGTCGTGCACGGTCAAACTGACGGTCCGGTACCTGGCGAAGAAGTGGACCCTGCTGATCGTCCTCGAGCTCGACAGGGGGCCCGCGTGCTCGCGTCGGTTTCTCGGGACTGAACGATACCCTCGCGGGATCCCGCAGAAGGTCCTCTCCGGGCGTCTTCGCGAGCTGGAGGGGGAGGGGCTCGTCACGCGGCGCGTCGACACCTCCTCCCACCCCGTCCGGACGGAGTACACGCTCACCGGGAGCGGGCTCGGGATCGTCGGGGTGATCCGCCGGATCGAGGCGTGGGCCCTGAAGTGGAAGGTCGACACCATCGCCTGCGGGTCCCGGGACTGTCGCGTCTGCACCCTCTGAGGGAAGAGAGAGGCGACGTCGGCCCCTTCGAGCCGGTCACTCCTGCGAAAGAGAAGAGGTAGAACCCAGATGAAACTCACGAAGGTATCGGACGTGGTCTCGGGCCCGAACCCGCACCACGTGGACGCACGCAGGATCTACGACTCTCCCCACGCGACGGCGGTGGTGATCACGCTCCAGCCCGGCGAGAGCCTGAAGAGGCACATCACCCCGGTCGACGTCTTCTTCTACGTCCTGGAGGGGACGGGCGTCGTCGAGATCGGCGACGAGCGCGAGGTCGTCGGCAGGGACGTCCTGGTCGAGAGCCCGGCACGGATCCCCCACCTCTGGAGGAACGAGAGCGACTCGGTCTTCCGAGTCCTGGTCGTGAAGGTGCCGAGGCCGACCGAGGAGACGAAGCTGCTCTGAACCGAGCGCGGTGGGACGGAGTCAGTCTCGCCCCCCGCGCACGTGCGGGCAGTCCGCCCGCGTGGTGTGCGCGTACGGGTAGTATTCACACATCAGGGGGCGCCGCCCGGGGTCGTCGTAGACGCTGCAGGAGTAGACCCCGTCCTCCTCGACCAGGTACCGGCAGGGGATGTTGAAGACGAGCGTGAGCGTCGTTTTGTCCTCGCGGACGCTCACCTGGTCACCGAGCCCGGAAAGAGCCCGGATCCGGTCGATCTCGGAGAGGTCGACCGGGTCCCAGTCCCGCGGGTACTCGATCTCGAAGGTCTTGCAGCACTGCGCGCACCGCCGGCAGAGCTCGGGGTCGATATGGGGGGAACGGTTCATCGCTGTACCTTCGGCAACCTGCCCTGGAAGCGTGATGCGGCCCGGGACTCAAAACCTTCCCCCGGCCCGGCGCACGTTTTTTCCCGTCGCGGAGACGGGCGGTGAGGGGAACGGGTGCCGCGGATCAGCGGCCCGCCCCCACCGCCCGGAGCCACCCCCGGACGATCGTCGCGTCGCGGTCCCGGAGGAGGGCTCCGAGCCGTTCTTCCAGCTCCGCCGGCCGGTTCTGACGGGGGTCATCGACCCCGACGAGCGGTGCGTGCCTCTCGCCCGGACCGTACGCCCCGGTGAGCGGGTCGACCGAGACCTCGAGCGCGTGTTTGGCCGCGATCGACGGGACCCGTCTCCAGGTCCCGGACCGCCGGTCACGGACCACCTGGATGCCGCTCCCGTACGCCTTCACCAGCTCGTGGATGTGCGTCACCTTGTTCTCGCCGAGGAGCAGGCGGCATGCCTCCGCCTCGCGCTCCCCGACCGGGGTGCCCCCCTCCTCACCGGAGACGAGCCGGGCGAGCCGTTCCGATGCATCGGGCGTCCAGGTCGCCTTCGGGCGCATCGCCCTCCCGCGGAGCTGGAGCCACGCGGTCACGTCGCGGGTGGCGGTCGCGTCGATCAGGACGTTCGGGCGGTGGACGTTCCACCCGGTGCGGGCCCAGGACGAGACGATCACCACGTCCACCGGGAAGACCCGTCCATCGACCACGCGGGCGACCAGGTCGTAGAAATACGCCCGTCGCTCCCCGCCGGTCATCCGGACGACGCGGTAGGCGCACTCCACGCCGTCCGCCCGACGGAGGCGTCCTTCCGGCGCGTCGTCGAACCGCTGGGCGACCAGGGCGTAATCGAAGAAGGTCCCGATCCACCGCCGGACGTGGTGGTGCCGCGGCGAGAGGCGCTCGAGGAGGCGGTCTCCCGCGGGCCCGAGGCGGGCCCGCCGGACCCTTCGGCGGAGGGGCCCGAGCACCCTTCGGCCGAACTCGGCCGGACGGGAGGCCCGGACACCGGTCATCCCCGCCAGGTAGTCCCGGAGCCGGAGGTCCAGCTCCTCCGCGAGACCGGCACGGACCTCGTCGGGGAGGTCGAGACCACGGGTGACGAGGGCGAGGAGGTTCCGGCCCATCCCCTCCCGCATCACGACCTCCCGGACGTGGGTTGCGATACGGGCACTGGGGGGCGGGTCCCCGTCCGCCGGGAGGTAGAGCTCGCCCGAGACCACCGCCATCGGGGTGAGCCCGGGCTCCCCCAGGAGCTCGGCGAAGAGCCCCGCGACGCCGCCGTACCCCGGGGCGGGGAGCGGTTCTCTCCAGCGGATCCGCGCCGCCCGGTCGAAGACGATCGCCGCCGGCACCTCCCGTGCCGCCGCCTCCGCCCGGAGGACGGCACGGACGGTATCGACCCGCCCCTCCCCCATCCGCTGGTAGAGGCCCCGGAGCACCGGGTAGAGACCGGCGATGCTGCACGCGAGCAGGTCCCGGACCCGCCCGGCCCGGTCCGCGCCTCCGATCGCCCGGGCACCCCCCATCCGGGTCGTGAAATACCCGTCCGCCGCGAGGCGGGCGGCGGTCCGTTCGTCACGGACGAGCCCGGCGAGTTCTGCCCGGACCCGTTCGAGCCCGTCGACGAGCGGGGAAAACCCGGTCCTGCCGGACGCCCGGACGGTCGCCTCGTCCGAGAGGTCGAGGGCGACCTGGACGATCGAGAGCATCGGCGCGGCGGTCACGTTCGCCACCCCGTCCCTCTCCCAACGCTCGAACCGTCGGGCGAGCGCCTCGTCCCGGTCCGCCCGACCGGCGGCGAGCCCGAGCACGTCGCGGGCGATCGCGAGCCGCTCGTCAAGCGGGATCGCGGCGAATGTGGTGCGGATCCAGTCGATCCCGATTCGGCGGAGGTATCCGGCGAGCCCGTCACGGTATGCGGCGACCAGTTCGACGATCCGCCGCTCCCGGTCCGAGTAGGCGAACGGGACCCCGAACTCGGCGTACGGGGCGAGGTACCCGCGGGCGATCAGGTCGACGGGCGGGACCGTGAAGGCGAGTTCGAGTCCCAGGCGTGAGAGGCGCTTTTTATGCCCCTCCGCGGTCCCCGAGAAGCCGATCACCCCCCGGAGGCTGCCGTCCGAGAGCCAGTCGAGGAAGACGCGGACGACGTTCGCCGTCACCGAGCGCTCGTCCTCCGCCACCTTGTGGACCTCGTCGAGCAGGACATAGAGGACCCCGTTCCCCTGGAGGAACGCCTCGACCGACCTGACGTCGAACCCCCCCTTCCCGACCCCGGAGCCGAGCGACGCGAGCGATGCGTAGGTCATCACCAGGACCGCCGGGCGGGCGCCGGGCTGGTGACGGTCGGCCTCGAGCTCGGCGGGGGTGCCGGCGTGGACCGCGTCGACGGGGAGCCGGAGGCCGATCGGGGAGGTGGTGAGCTCCCCGATCCACTGCTGGACATAGTTGGCAGTCGGCACCAGGACCAGGACCGTCTCGCCCGGAGCGAGGTTCCCGAGCCAGTCCTGGATGCACATCATGCCGATCAGGGTCTTGCCGCTCCCCGTCGGCGCCTCGATCACCTGCCCCCGGTAGCCTCTTGTGCGGTAGACCCCGAAGGCCTCGCGCTGGTACGGGCGCGGGATCGGGGAGCCGATCAGGTCGAACCGGGGCCAGGCATCGAGCGGTGTCAGTTCGGTCGGCGATCCGGTCAGCTCCAGGGCGACGGCGACGAACCGGTCCGCCATCGCCGGGCCGCACCCGGCATACCTGGCGAAGAACTCGTGGAAGGCCGCCACCCGCGAGCGGATCGCGAAAAGGCCCGGGAACCCGCCCTGCTCGAACTCCCGGTAGAGCCGGTCGCCCAGGATCGCCCGGAGCCCCTCCCGGTCGGTGTTCAGCCGGCGGTAGACCCGGCGCGTCACCCGGTACCGGCCGTCCGGCGTCCCATGCAGGTAGCCCCCCGCGACCAGGTCATGCACGACGGCGGCGACGACCGGTTCCCGGGCCCGGGCCATCACGTGCAGATCGTTCGTCCGTTCGGCGATCTCGCCGGTGGTGAGGGGCCGTCCGGCGTCCTCCAGCACCCCCATCACCAGGTCCGGGAGGACCCGGCGCCGGGTCGCCCGGTCCAGGGTGAGGACGAGCGGGACCTCCCGCGGGGCGTCGGACCGCATCCGGACGAGGTGGCGGTGGAGGACGACCAGGTTCCCGAGCGAACGGAGGATCAGGTCCGTCGACCCGGACCGGAGCGCGCTCCGGAGGATCCCGATCGTCCGTCCCTGGTACCGGGCGAGAAGATAGAACCGGAGCCGCATCGCGGCGAGGTCTCCGCGCCGCCGGGCGTCCTCGAACTCGGCGAGGACCGAGGCGGCGAACGCCCCCGCATCCCAGTAGTCCGGGGCCGGTCCGCCCGGCACGGGCAGGCGGCAGACGAGGGTGGGTCCGGTCGTCTCAGGTTCCCTCATCGTCGGCCACCACCGGCAGGTCCGGACCGGTTGCCGGCCCGGAAAGCGGTCCCCGTTCGCGGGGGGGACCCGTCCTGCCCCGGCGGACCAGCGCGACCCAGACCCGTTCGATCAGCTCGGTCGGGCTGAACGGCTTCGTCACGTAGTCGTCGGCGCCGGCCCCGATCCCCCGTTCGATCGCGTCCAGGCCGGTCCGGGCGGAGAGGATCAGGACGACCGGCGCCTCGTCCGGGGGGAGCCCGGCGAGGTCGCGGACCAGGTCGAGCCCGTCCCGGTCCGGCAGCATCAGGTCGACGATCGCGACGTCGGGCCGCCGCCGGCGGACCAGGTCGAGCCCCGCCGCGGCGTCGCCGGCGGTCGCCACCCGGAACCCGGCACGCTCGAGCTTGATCCGGACCACCCGGAGCACGTCGGCGTCGTCGTCGATCACCGCCACGCAGAAGGAAACGAGGAGCACCTCCCTGGAACAGGGTGGTGCTCTTCCGTAATAGTCGTTGTCCAGAGTCGTCCGCCTGCACACGTCGCACGCCGCATGCCGGGGACGGGAGGAGGTCCACTCGCCAGGAGCCTCCTCGGTCCCGCCCGATCGGGAGCGCCCCCGGATGCGACGGACGCTGCCGGCGATGGAGGCGACCATCACCGGTCGGGGGTCGGGGGCGAGCAGGGAAGCCCGCTGCACCGTTCGCCGCCCCCTCCCGTGGTGCCGGGAATGTAAAATTTATTTTACATCACCCCTCACATAGTTCGTATATGTCCGAAAATTTGGGGCGATGACATGGCGCTGCGGGACGTTCTGAAACGGCTTATCGTCGGGCTCGCCGGTGCGACCGGGCTGGCGTACCCGGCATGCGCGGCGGTCTGTCCCCGTGGGATCGGTGGCTGTCCCTACCCGGGCCGCTGCTTTCTGTTCACAGACGTGGACGCGAACGCGGTCTGCGACTACACCCGGACGACGGTGACCGGCGTCACCTCGCCGGACCCCGTCACGACGGCACCTCCGGTATCTCCGACGGTCGGCACCGTCTCCATGACCGGTTCACCCCCTCCGGTTGCGGACACCGGGGTATTGGGCTCCATCGGCCCCCTGCCCGCCGGCGTCGCCGTCTTCCTGGTCGCGGGGGCGATGGTCTTTGCGTTCCTCCGGGCGGGGAGGGCCGGCCCGGCGGCGGCGGAGGTGGGGTCGGCGCTTCCCCTCTCGGCGCTCTTCGGGCTCGGGTTCGGGATGATCGCCGTCTCTCTTTTCCCGGGCGGGGCGACGTCGGCGTCTGCCTGCGCGACCGTCTACCTCCTGGCCGGCAGCGTCCTCGGCGCGTACGCCTGGCACCGGGGGGCGATGACCCGGCAGCTCGTGGTGGCACTCTCCGGCCTGAGCGCTCTCTTCGGCTTCGTGGTCCTCGCTCCGTTGATGCCGCTCGAGTTCGTCGGGCTCGTCACCGCCGCCGCCGGCAGCGGCTCGCTCGTCGGGCCGGGCACGATCGGGGTGCTCGGGGCACTCCTGCTCGCGTTCGCGATCGGGAGGGTCTTCTGCGCCCATCTCTGCCCGGTCGGGGCCGTGCAGGAGCTTGCGTACGCCGCACCCGTGCAGAAGTACACTGTCGGCCACCCACGCCGGCTCGAGGTGGTGCGGGCCGGCATCTTTCTGATCTCGGTCGTTCTGGGCCTCGGGTACGTGAACCTGATGGCCTCCACCGGGGTCTACGACTTCTTCTCGCTCACCGTGTCGGTCGGCTTCGGCGTCTTCGTTGCTCTCGTCACGCTCTCGACCGTCGTCTACCGTCCGGTCTGCCGGGTCCTCTGCCCGTTCGGTCTTCTCTTCTCGCTGCCGGCACACGTCAGCCGGCTCCGCCTCCGGCGGAGGGACGCCTGCGTCGGATGCGGGAGGTGCGAGCGGGCGTGTCCCGCAGGGGTGGCGGGAGAGAACGCCTCGAAGCGGGAGTGCTACCTCTGCGGCCGGTGCGTCGAGGCCTGCCGGGTGACGGGGGCCCTCGGGTACGGGCCGGTGAAATGAGCCCCAGATCCCCCTCTCCCGTCCCTCATCCTTTGAAGGATGGAAAGAAGGGGACGGGCGTAACGCGGGGTCTGTTCGCGGACACCATCCCCGGCATCCGGCTCTCTTCCCTGTACGGGGCGTGCCGGGGACGGGGTGAACGATCGGAGAGGAAAGGGTTATGCCTCTGCCTTCCCGCCGCCGGCATCCGCCTTCGGCGGCGGGGCCGGAACCTCGTGGAACTCCTTTGCCGGGCGCCCCGTCTCGGGGGAGCGGTAGGCGGGCTCGAGGTGGAGGCAGTCCGCCGGGCAGAGCTCGACGCAGTTGCCGCAGGTGATGCAGCGGAAGTGGTCGCACTCCCAGGTCCGCTTCTCGCGGTCGACCACGATCGCCTGGGTCGGGCACCGGAGCATGCAGACCCGGCAGAGCCGGCATTTCGCCGGTTCGAAGACGAGCTGACCGCGGGTGAGTTCGAAGCGCTTTGCCGGCCCGGCCGGGTACCGCGTGGTGGGGGGCCGGGAGAAGAGGTTCCGTGTTATCGTCTTCGCGATGGAGAATACGCCCATGAGATCACCGCTCCGCGCACCCGATACACGGGTCGATCGAGAGGACCACGACCGGCACGTCCGCGAGTTGGAGCCCCTTCATCGCCTCGAGGAGGGGCGGGATGTTCGTGAAGGTCGGCGTCCGGACCCGGAACCGGACCAGGTGCTTCGTGCCGTTCGCCCTGACGTAGTGGACCACCTCGCCGCGGGGCTGCTCGGACCGGGCGTAGAACTCGCCCTTCGGGTTCCCGGTCACCTTCGTCTCGACCGGTCCGTCGGGGATCTTCTCGACCGCCTGCCGGATCAGGTCGATCGAGGTGAAGAGCTCCCTCGCCCGGACCACGGTCCGGGCGTAGCAGTCGCCGCCCGTCTCCACGACCGGCCGGAAGTCGAGCTCGTCGTAGGCGGCGTACCCGGTCTGGCGGATGTCGTTTGCGACCCCGCTCGCCCGGAGGACGGGTCCCACCGCCCCGAGCTCCCATGCCTGGTGCTCCGTGAGGGGGCCGACGCCGACCAGGCGGTGCCTGATCGAGTCGTCCTCAACGAAGACCTTTAACAGGTCGCGGAGTGCCGGCTCGATCCCGGCAAGGCCGTCCACGATCTCGCGGAGCTTCTGGTTCGAGACATCGCGGCGGACCCCGCCCACCTTGCAGACGCCCTGGATCACCCGGTTGCCGGTCGTCGACTCCAGGTCGTCGAGCACGTGCTCGCGCAGGCGCCAGGCCTGCATGAAGAGGGACTCGAAGCCCATCGCATCCGCCATCAGGCCGAGCCAGAGGAGGTGCGAGTGGAGACGCGAGAGCTCGGACCAGACCGTCCGGAGGTAGAGGGCCCGGGGCGGCACGTCCAGTTCCATCACCCCCTCGACCGCGTGGCAGTAGGTCATGCCGTGGATGAACGAGCAGATCCCGCAGATCCGCTCGGCGATGTAGACGAAGTCCCTGTACTCCCGTTTCTCCACCAGCTTCTCCAGCCCACGGTGGACATACCCGATCGAGGGGATCGCCTCGACGACCCGCTCGTCCTCCATCACCAGGTCAAGGTGGATCGGCTCGGGCAGCACCGGGTGCTGGGGTCCGAACGGGATCACGATCTGTCGTGACATTCACTCCTCCCCCCTCGTTCTGCCCGCGTCCCCCGCCTTCGGCGACGCCGCGAAGGGGAACGGGACCTTCGTCGTGTAGAAGTGCCCGCCGAAGTCGATGTTGATCCCGCTCACGGTGATCCCATACAGGTCGTGGATCTCGTTCTCGTAGACGAACGCCCCCCAGTAGACCGGGGTGACGCTCGGGACCGTCGCGCCGGGCTCCACCACGGCCCGGAGGTGGACGAACCGGTGGTCCCGGTCCTCGAACGAGTAGGTGATCTCGTACATCCCCTCGATCGCGGCGCAGCTGATCGCGACCAGCCGGTCGCCGGCGGTCTTCTGCTGCCCGACGCGGGCGAGGAGGTTCTCCACCGGGATCGTCTCGATCTCCTGTGCCTCCCGCTTCATACGCCCGCCTCCGCCGGCTCGCCGGACTTCATCCGGGCCCGCTTCTCCTCCAGGACGCCGAGCGCCCTGACCACCCCGTCGATGATCTGCTCGGGGCGGACGGGGCAGCCCGGGACGTAGACGTCGACCGGGATCACCTGGTCGATGCCCCCGTCGACGTTGTAGCACTCGCGGAAGACCCCGCCCGAGCAGGCGCAGATCCCGAACGCAACAACCACCTTCGGCTCGGGCATCTGGTCGTAGATGTTCCGGATCACCTGTCGGCTCTGCTCGTTCACCGAGCCCGTCACGACCAGGATGTCGGCGTGCTTCGGGTTTCCCGTGTTGATGATCCCGAACCGCTCCACATCGTAGAGCGGGGTGAGGCAGGCGAGCACCTCGATGTCGCACCCGTTGCAGCTCGAGCCGTCGTAGTGGATGATCCAGGGGGACCGTTTCATGTATGCCATCTAGAGACCTCCGAAGTACTGGAGCCAGACGAGGTTCGCCGCCGAGAGGACGAGCGTGACCGCCCAGATGCTCCGGAGGGCGAAGCCCCACCGCACCCGGGCGGTCGCGTTATCGATGAAGATCTCGGCGAGGTAGAGGATAGCGAGAGCGATCACGGCAATAACCGGGCTCCAGGCGAAGAAGAGCCAGAAGAGCCCGAGCAGGAAGACCGTCTCGTACCAGTGCGCCACCTCCACCATCCCGAGGGTCGAGCCCGAGAACTCGGTCGTCACGCCCTTCACGATCTCCTGGTGGGCGTGGTGGGAGGTCGCGATGTCGAACGGCGACTTGCGGAGCTTCATCGTCAGGACGTAGAAGAGGCCGATGAAGATCCCGGGGAGAACGGCGATCAGGGGCCGGGGGAACGCGGCGATCTCCATCACCGAGAACGACCCCGTCGCCAGGTAGAAGCCGGCCGCGGCCAGGATCACCATCGGCTCGTAGGCCATCAGCTGGACCAGCTCCCGCTCGGCCCCGATGAAGGAGTAGGGGCTCGTCGCCGAATACGCCCCGAGGACGAGGAGGACGTGGGCGAGCGTCAGCGCGAAGACGACCAGCAGCAGGTCCCCTCCGGCGAAGAAGAGCGCACCCGAGAAGGCGATGAAGACCAGGTACGCCAGGACGAAGAAGTTCTGGCTGACCGAGACGATCACGTGCTCCTTCTCGAGGAGCTTGCCCACGTCGTAGAACGGCTGGAGCACCGGGGGCCCGACCCGTCCCTGCATCCGGGCGGTCAGCTTCCGGTCGATCCCCGCTATGAGCCCCCCGAGGATGGGGGCGAGGACGAGGAACGCGACGGCGAAGAGGACGTTGATCATGCCAGGCCTCCCGCGACGAAGAGGCCGGCGAACATCAGCACGATCAGGACGACCGTCACCACCACGCCGGCCCGGAACGTCCGCGGCTCACCGAACCAGTCCTCGAGGTAGTAGTTGTGCAGACCCATCTCGCGCTGGATGCCGAGCGACCCCGAGAAGTGCATGTCGGCGGTCGTCGGGCGCCCCCCCATGTAGGGGGCGAGCCGGTGCCGGCCCGAGCGGAAGTAGAGGAGCGAGAGCGGCAGGACGAGGACCGCCCCCAGCATCAGGAGCATGATGATGATGTTGTCCTGGCCGAGCTCCGCGGTGTGGCCGTAGATGGAGAGGACGTGGGGTTCGAGCAGGAACTTCGAGATCCAGGGGAAGAGGAGCGACGCTGCGATCACCAGGAACGCGACGAGCCCGAGGACGGCGAGTTCCTCCCGGGGGACGCGGTCCTCGATCGGCTCGCCCCGGTTCGGGCGGGCGATCAGGATCCCCATCCACTTCGCCCAGAAGAAGACCGTGATCGCCGACCCGAACGCGATCAGGAGGAGGAAGACGACCCCGCCCGGGGCATCGATGAATGCCCGGAGCGTCGCCCACTTGGAGATCAGCATCCCGAGCGGGGCGAGGTACATCCCCGCCATCCCGATCAGCATCATCACGCCGACCCGGGGCATCCGGGTGACGAGCCCGGCCATGTCCTCGATGTCACGCGAGTGGACCTGGTGCTCGACCGAACCGACCCCCATGAAGAGGAGGGACTTGGCGATCGCGTGGAAGATGATCAGCAGGATCGCCGCCCAGACCGCCTCGTAGGTCCCGATCCCGGCGCAGGCGACCACGAGCCCCAGGTTCGCGACCGTCGAGTAGGCGAGCACCCGCTTCGCGTTCGACTGGGTGACGGCGATCGCCGAGGCGGCGAGGAAGGTGACACCCCCGACGAGTCCGACGAAGAACCCGGAAGGGGTTCCGGAGAGGACCGGCGCGAACTTCACGATCGCGTAGACCCCCGCCTTCACCATCGTCGACGAGTGGAGCAGGGCGGAGACGGGGGTGGGGGCGACCATCGCCCCGAGCAGCCAGGACGAGAACGGCAGCTGCGCCGACTTCGTCAGGCCGGCGAACGAGATGAGCGTCGCCGGGACGAGGGCGACCGCCGCCCCGGCGCCGACGAGCCGGTCGAGCTCGATCGTTCCCTGGGTCATCCCGAGCCAGAGGAGCGCACCCACGAACCCGATCCCCCCGACCAGGTTGAGCACCAGCGCGAGGAACGAGTTGTCGATCGCCTCCGTCGTCCCGGAGTAGCCGATCAGGACGAACGAACAGAGGGTCGTGACCTCCCAGAAGAAGAAGAGCCACGCGAGGTTGTTCGAGAAGACGATCCCGAACATGGCGGAGAGGAAGACGAAGAGGACGAAGAAGAACGCCCTGCGGTGGTCGGGGATCTCGGGGTGCTGCCCGTGGTACGTCCGCATGTACGGGATCGCGTAGACGCAGATCGCCGAGCCGATGATGCCGATGATCAGGGCCATGACGATCGAGAACTCGTCGACGAACAGGTTGTGTTCGGCGTGCATCCCGGGGGCGTAGACCAGTTCGAACCAGAGGAGGAGCCCCGCCTGGACCAGTGCGAGGACGATCGGGACCGGCTTGCGGTACTTCGCCCCCATCGCGATGATGTAGAGCGCGATCACGACCGCGAGCACGGTCATCACCTGTCCGACCGGTTCGGTCGGGAAGGCGACCACCTGGGAACCCTTATCGAACGCCGTTGCGAGCAGATAGCACGAGGCGCCGCCGATCACGACCGCCGCGACCCGGACCACCCAGTCCCTGATCGGGTGGTCCGGCAGCGCGAGTAACAGAACGGCCGCGATCAACGGTGCGAGCAGAAGAAAGAGCAGTATGTCCACGAAAGACCCTCTCACTGGAGTATTGTGATTTATCATTATTAATCATACTTAATGCGCCTGCGGCCTTTCCGCCCCGTTGAAGCCCGGAATGCGTTCTTTCGAGTCCGAATCCCTCCGTTTCGGACGACCCGTCCGCCGCACCACCCCGATCCGTCTCCGCCGGCCCGACCCCCTCTTCGCGTTCCGGTCCGCGAACCTCACCGGGGCGGGATGCAGAGGAGGGCTGATCGATTGTGGACCGGGACCGGCATGGCCTGTTCCAGGCGGACGCCGGGGAGGACGGCGCCCTCCGGGACCCTCCGGTCCGCGGGCCCCCGAAACACTTCTCTCCTGCATCCGACCCCGATGCGTGCCGGGAGCCCCCCGGGGACGTCGTCCCGCGCGCGTCCGGGTGACCGCTGCCTGTCGTCCCCGGGCCGTCAGTGCCGGCCGACCCTCTCCTCGGCGAACCGGATCGCCTCGCTCGCGACCATGATCGCCTCGTAGTACTTCTCGATTCGGACCGGTTCCGCCGGCTCCTCTCCGCCGAAGAGTACGGCCGCCCGTCCGAGCCGTTCCGGGACGGGTATGCCCGCCCCGATCAGTGCGGCGAGGAGGGGAGCGACCCCGGGAACAGGGGGCGGGGTGAGCCCCTCCCCGACGAGGACCGCGCAGAGGGCCCGCTCCACCGCCTGGCGGGCGAGGGGGCAGAGGTCCTCGACGCGCACGCCCCTGCCCGTCGAACGGGCAAGGGTGAGGCTCGACCGGGCCCGGTCGATCCATTCGCGTGGCCCGACGGGATGAGGGAGTACTCCCGGGGCGGTCCGGCCCGCCGGGTATACCGTAGTTCCGGGCATAGCGGCCCGATCTATGCGGTCCCCCTATATCAGGCTGGCGATCGGGGACCTGGTGTCATGACGCGGACTCCACCTGGACCGCGATCGCCCGGGCGGTGCGGTGCACCCCTCCTCGATCGCCTCCTCGTCAGCGTTCGAGAAGTTGAGACGGACGGTCCGATCTCCGGCCCCGTCCGTGCAGAACGGGAGCCCGGGCAGGATCGCGACGCCGCCCCTCTTCGCGTCCTCGAAGAGGCGCAGAGTGGAGCACCCGCCCGGCAGGGTGAGCCAGGCGAACATCCCCCCGTCGGGCCGGCCGGCCACCTTCAGGATCTCAAGGATGAACGACCGCGGTATCCCCTCCATCCGTGACGTGAATCGATACTCCATGGTGTCACCGTTCCGGTTCCATGGGTGCCGCGAGGCCTCATGGCTGTTCTTTGCCACCCGGTGCCGGTCCCCGTCTCCCCCGGTCCCAGGGATCGTCTTCCGGGCTCGGTAATTTCGATCGATCCATCCCCCGCTCTGTAGCCGGGAAAACCGTGAAGATGGTATGAAAACGGCAACGGAAGCCAATATTGGTTTTTTCTAGTATCACAATATTTATGTTCCAGTATGCCTCGATGACTGTCCCGAGGCGCAATTTTATCATTGCCAACAATGTATCAGTTCTATGTAGGGTGAACCATATGTCCCATCGTCTCCTCCTCCTCCTGATCCTCGTCGCCGGCCTGTTCGCAGCAGAGGCGAGCGGTGCCGCGATCGCCGGCCTCTCGTTCCTCGATGCGAACGGGGACGGCAGGTATGATACGCAGTTCGACAGCCCGCTCCCCGGGTGGGAGATCCGGCTCTTCGACCGGCAGGGTGTCCTGGTCGAGACGACCCAGACCGACCGGAACGGGTTCTTCGTCTTCGACGAGCTCCCGCCGGGCGGCACCTACCTGGTCGAGGAGGTCCGCCCCCGGGGCTGGATCGGGATCGGCGGTGCGATCAGCACCGTCGTCCTCTCCTCGGAGATCCCGACCGGGGAGGTCTTCCACATCGAGGACGATGCGGGCCTTGAGGTCCGGATCCCCGAGGCCTATCGGATCTTCTCCGCCGGGAGCCATGTCGGCGGGGTCGGGCCGTGCTCCCTGGTGTCGAACGGCCGGTTCGGCCCCGTCGGGGGCACCGGCGCGGAGAAGTCCGCGGTCTGCGCGGCATGGCGGAATGGTGAGGCGGTCCCCTTCAGTCTCGGGTACGATCCCGCCACCGGGAGGGTGACCTACACGGTCGGCGGACGGTCGAGTACCTGGGTGGTCCCCGAGTCGGACAGGCAGCCGATCATGCACCTTGCGCTCCATACCCAGGCCGATGCCCCGGGGACACGGGTCGACCTCTTCGGACTCCGGGTGCGCGCTGAGGGGATGCCCGAGGTCGTGCTGCCCGACACGGGGCTCGGTGGGACGAACACGGCGATCGGCGTCGGTCCCCGCGGTCACGACGTGCTCTACCTCGATACGGATGCCGAAACCTTCTTTGGAAAGGGGTTCGGCGAGAAGCGCTTCGTCCTCTCGGGGTACCAGCGCATCGTCTGGGACCCGGTCCACCCGCCTGACAGTCAGGCGTTCGGGTTCGTGATCGAGGCAGGGGCCCGGACGTTCCCCGAGTCCGATATCCGGTACGCGAAGTTCGAAGGGGCCTCGACGAAATCCGGGGGCGTGCCTGACGTCCTCGAGGCCGGTGCCCCCGGGCGGACGGAGACCCCTGAACCGACAAAGACCGTGAAGGCGACGGAGACCCCTGAACCGACAAAGACCGTGAAGGCGACGGACACTCCGGAACCGACAAAGACCGTGAAGGAGACGGAGACTCCGGAACCGACAAAGACCGTGAGGCGGTCTGCCTCGCCGCCTCCAACCGGCACCGGTTCGATCTCGGGTTCGAAGTGGCACGACCTGGACGGGGACCATAAGTGGGACAGCGGCGAGCCGACGCTCTCCGGCTGGACGATCTACCTGGAGATGCAGGAAGAGAACGGTTCGGACTGGCTCCCGATGGGG
>JAKPPV010000065.1 GCA_029547145.1 Methanobacteriota archaeon | reverse complement strand
GGATGCTGGAGATCAACTCGGCTGGGAACAAGGGGCGGCGCGCGATGTGCGAATCACAGCCGGTTCCGCAGGATAACGAGGCCGTTTTATCCCCGAAAAAGGCCCGCCTTGTCCAGCGTACACGCGAGCGCTACGGGAAGGGACTCAAGCGCTTATCCGAGATCTGATAGCGGGACGGCGTAGTCCCTCAGCCACTTTTTTATCTGCATCTTGCTCTCGCGCTTCATCGCGACGAGCAGCACGAACTCGGCCATCTCGTCGTCGTCGACCACCACCTCCCACCCGGCGAGCTGAAGGATCAGGTTCGCAACGACGAAGGCCGTCCGCTTATTCCCGTCGTTGAACGGGTGTAGAGCCGCGATGGTGTACAGCGCCAGCGCTGCCTTGTCCCAGGCGGTCTCTTCTGCTGGAAGCCCAAACTCGAAGAGCCACTCGAGCGTGCCCTGGTCGAGCACGCCATGGATGAGACCGTCTCTATCGATCTCGCCGCGCTGAATGATCAGGACATCATCGAGCGAGATCTCTTCGGCCATGCAATTCCTCGTAATCGTATCTCAGCCGCAGGTTTGAAAAGTATGGAGGATGCCGCCGGGCTCAATGAATGAATGCAAAAACTGCATCGGAACGATACCGTCATCCCGGGATTGTCGTATTCACGGCTTCAAGGTCGGTTATGCCGAGTGTGCCGAGATGGGACCACAGTGAGGTTTCGTTGGGGCGCCGCTCCAGCAGCGGGCTGATCGAATGAATGGACTGGTGCATCGTCGCCATCCCCACCAGCGTGTAAAAGACTGTGGTCTGGGTCAGGGATCTCCGGATCGGGATGCCCAGGTGCCGCTCCAGGGCAGCGACAGCGGGATCGAAGCATTGATTCGGTCGAAGAGACGGACCCTGGGTGCAGGTACTGCCTCGGTTTGTGAGACCAGATAGGGCAGGTCTGCATTGTATTTCGATCTGCCTGTTTTTCCCCTCAAACCAATGATCGGGGATACATACAGGCGTTTAGATAATTATTGTACTACCGAGCTTCTCGATATAAAAGAGGTATGCCTTCCTCCCGCAGCCGGCACATACCTCCTTCCGGACGGTATCCATCTTCTTGAAGTCCTTGAGCCTGAGCTTTGCACCAGGCGCCTTCCCGGGCGGCAAGGTGGACCGTGCTGAAACCGGCGTGAGACTTCCACCCGGCAAATCTCCACTGGGTGGGTAGAGCCCGCGGTCCTGGGCGAGACCTCCGGCGTGCTGTCACCGATGGTGGAAACTGCGGGGTCACACGGAGAATCGCCCGCAGGAACAGCCGGTCGCTCCCCTTGCTCGGTATCCGAAAAAACCCGCTCCCTATTCCGCTCCCTAGTAAGTGCAGAGCAGGATCTCACCCCGTTCTTTCCACCGTCCCCCTCTCCGGTCCGGCTCCGGCGCCCTGCGCCGGTCTGCCCCGCGGGACCCGACGGTGATGCGGTCGTAATAACGCCGGCCCGGTGCGGAACCCCGCCGTCCCCCCCGTGGACGGACCGCCCCGTTTTAAGTTTTCCCGGGCCCCACATCCTCGCATGGTGCAGGGACCGGCAAGGACAGGAACGGCCGGCGCAAAGACGCCCCCGGGGCCGATCGGGCCGCGGGGAGGGGCGGCGACGGATCCGGGAGGTCGGCCGGCGGGGAGGGCCTCGTGGCGCGGAACGTGAAGATCTCGGTGGTGGAGGACGACCCGATCTTCTCACGGATATTAAAGGTCCGCCTCACCGGGCTCGGGTACGAGGTCGTCTCGCAATATTCCTCGGGCGAGGAGGCACTCGAGCGGCTCCACGAGTCATGGCCGCACCTGATGATCATGGACATCCTGCTCGAGGGGGCACTCGACGGTGTCGAGACCTCCCGCGAGATCATGGACCGCTACCGGATCCCGACCGTCTTCGTCTCCGGGGCGACCGACGAACGGACGATCGCACGGGTGAACACGGTCCCCGGCGCCGAGTTCGTCTCGAAGCCGTTCTCGGACGAGGACCTGCGGATCGCGATCCAGCTCGCCCTCGCGAAGTACCGGTTCATCCACCAGATCCAGGCCCGCGAGGCCCGGTTCCGGGAGGTGCTGGCGCAGTTCCCCGGCGGGATCATCGCCACCGACGCACAGGGGATCATCACCTTCGCGAACGCCGCCGCCTGCGCCCTGCTCGGGTGCGACGGCCCCGACGGGGCGTCCGTCCACCTCCGCGAGGTCCTCCGGCTGACGGACGCCACGGGGGCGCAGGCGCTCGAGGACCCGTTCGAGGCGGTGATGCGGACCGGCAGGACCTGGCGGTTCCCGCCGAACACGGTGCTCGTCGCCGGCGACCACGAAAAACGGCCGGTCGCCGGGTACGCCGGCCCGCTGCGGGACGGGGACGGACACCCCGCCGGCATCATCCTCACCCTCATTTTCCTGGCACCGGAGCAGCGGACCCTCCGGTTCCGGCCCGGTGTGACCTTCTGAGACGGTACCCTCCCTTTCGCCGGTGCGATGGTGGGGCGGGAGAGTGAGCGCCCCGTCCCGTCCCGAACGGACTGGATCCCCCGGTGGCGTCAGGCAGGGCATCCCCGCGGTATCGGCGTGGAGGGGAAAAAACCCCGCCACCGCTCACCACCCCGTTGCCGGGAGAGGGCGACCAGCAATCGTTTTCACCGGAGAACAGGCCTCCGGTCCTCCGGAGATCGATTCGTAATGATTATAATCATTGTCTGGAAGAGAGGGAAACGAAGTGCACCCATGGAACGCACACCGACCCTCTCTGCCGGCGTCCTCCTGCTCGCCCTGCTCTGCACCGCCATCCCGGCGGCGGCAGCACCTTCGGACTACCCGTATCTGCGGACCTTCTCGGATCCCTCCGGGCACCCATGGTACTTCTTCGAACCGAACGGATTGGCGTTCAACTCGACGGGGTATCTGTATGTCAGTGATTATTCCTACTTCGGACTCAGGTGCTTCTCGCCCACCGGAGAACTGTGTGGATCCTGGAACTTTGCTGCCAACGACATCGCGATCAACTCGACCGGTTACCTCTTCGTCGCAGACTGGAAAGGATATCTGAATATCCTGAGTCCTTCCCTCTCGTGGATACGGGAGACGCAGGTTGGTGATGGGCTCTGGGGTGTCGCGGTGAACAGCTCGGACTACGTCTTTGTTACAAATGTGAATGACAATACGATCCGTATCTTCACGAAGGACGGAACCGCTGCCGGTTCCTTTACCCGGCCGGACGTGCAGAGCCGGGCGATAGCGGTGAACAGCACGGACCACATCATCGTCAGAACAACTGCTCAGAATCCGGGTGACCTTGCCATCTTCGACAAAGACTTCCAGCCCGCCTCCCCTCCGACGATCTCCACCGGTCTCGGTTTGATCCAGGGTCTCGCCACCGATGGCTCGGATACCATCCATGTGATCGATTACTGGGGATCGACGTTCCGCGTCTTCTCCCCGTCCGGACAGCACCTCGGTACCAGCTCGGGCCTGGAATTACTGTACCCGAGCTCGATCGCGGTGAACCCGGGCACCGGCGAGGTCTATGTCGCTGAAAAAGGGTCCAGCAGGATCCGTATCTTCGGAAGACCGGACCCCACCCCGACACCGACACCCACCCCGACGCCCACCGCCGGCCCGTCCCCCTCCTTCGCCGCGTACCCCCAGTCCGGGCCGGCACCGCACACCGTCCGGTTCCTGGACTACACCCCGAACGCGAAGGAGTGGC
>JAKPPV010000040.1 GCA_029547145.1 Methanobacteriota archaeon | reverse complement strand
ATTCCGCACCCAGGCGGGCCAGGCAATGGGCCAGTTCGGTATCCTGCGGACCTCCGCGACCTTCGGAGCGGACGCGACGAGCAACTACAACATCCTCGCGACGATGCTCGGCGGGGCGACGCCGGCACCGGTGACCACCACGCCGGTGATTACCACGCCGGTGCCCGTCACCGGGACGACGATCACGGCGCTGATGGACCAGGGCGCGATCTCGGTCACCGGGCGGGGTTCAACGCTGGAACTCGCGGGGCTGAAGATCCGGAACCTTCGCGCGGTGCCGCTCTCGTTCACGGTCCCGATCGGGACGTACCTGGACTCTGAGGACGACGAGGTGCAGGACATGGTGACGACCGAGACGCTCCAGGTGAACCTCGCGGCATCGGAAGAGAGGGAGGTGCTCGTCTGGGCGGCGTGCGCCCAGATGACCCGCGAGATCCCGACGCACGATGACTCCTTCACGATCGAGGCAGCGCCGCCGGACGCGGAACTGGTCCCGATCCTGAAGGCGCTGGAGAAGGCGGGCGGGAACCGTGCGATGTTCCAGGCGGCGGTCTCGATCATCACGGACGACGCCACCTTCAAGGACCTGACGGAGTTCATCCTGGACGGGAACCAGATGATCGACGAGAACATCGCGGGGACGGCGATGATGGTGATCGACTACAACGGGGTCGACATCACGACGAAGGCGATCTGGGACGACCGCGAGGAGATCCTCGAGGGCATCACCGTGGCGAGCCTCCGGTCGTGGCTCGAGAACCACGAGTAGACCCATACGACCACTCCCTCCGGGGGGTACCGGGGTCCCGTCCCGGTGACGGCACCCCGCCCGGTCTTCCGGTGACGACGGCAACCGGACCGGTGACGGCGGGCCCGACCCCCGATCGGCGGTGCCTGCATCACCTGCGCACCGTCGGGGCCCCGCGCATGGATGAAGGGATCGGCGGTTCGGCGGGGTTTTACTGGACGTTCCGATCTCTTCCCTCCCCCGGTACCTCGCCAGAGGGGGGGGGATGCGGTACCGGGGTACGGGGCGCGCGGGCATGGATAGAGGTGCCGGACAGGTGCAGGACATCTCGTGGGTGCGCGCTCGAGCGGGCCTGACTGGGACCGGAGGGGCCGGTCTTCGGCCCCCACGGCGAACCGGGTGCCGGCAGGGATCGAATGGCGGCGCCGTACGGGGGACGGGGCGTCCCGGCCCGGCGGTGGTGCCGGCGGGCGCGGGCGAGTATCGCAGAAGGAGAGACGATATTTTCGGAGCATGATGGAGATACGTCCGAATCGCAATAAGTAATTTTTATATAGTAAAACGACAGAATAGCAGTAAAGTCACATGTGCGGCGCGAACGCCGCGGGGTGATCAGACATGACGAAGTCGAAAGAAGATGCAGTCTCACCGGTGATCGGCGTCATTCTCATGGTCGCCGTCACGGTGATCCTCGCCGCCGTCATCGCGGCGTTCGTGTTCGGGATGGGCAGCAACATCGGAAAAACAAAGGTCGTGGCGATGACCGCGAGTCGCAGCGCAGACGGGACGGCAATCTTCGTTACGTACCAGGGAGGGCAGGACCACCCCTCAGTTGCTTCGGTAGGTTCCACCTGCAGTGGCGGAACCCAATCCGCAAACTGGAATTCCCCACCGAATGTCGGTGATTCGGTCTCGTATACCGGGTTAACGGCAGGGACAAAGTACCATGTAACCGCCAATGCGACGTTTAACGATGGCACAGCGCAGGTGATATTGGATACTTATGTCTAACCCCTTCTTTTTTACGTCGTCCAAATTTCGTTTCATTCACACAACCATCTCTGGGCGTAACCGACGATCCGTTCCAGGGGCGATCGTGAAACGATGTTCATCATGAGCACCCACTATCTAGACCGGATTTAAGCGTTAATCCCGTTCTGAAATCCAACGAATATATTCATCCACATCCGTCCGCGATCATCTGGTCGATTTCCCCGATATTGCGTTCGATCTTACCATTCGTCTGCGGATGGTTTCTTCTGGCGACGATATGCCGGATGGAGTGGTGTTCCCGGAACCGCCCGAATGCACGATGATGGGTATTTGATTTCAGTAGTTCGCTAATTTTTCACAGACCCAGATGGCTCTCGGATCGTTGATTCGAGGGAAAATACGACAGATCCATATACTATGCAGGTTGCCCCATGTGGTCTCACATACCCGAGGCAGTACCTGCACCCAGGGTCCGTCTATTCGGCCGAATCAATGCTTCGATCCCGCGATCGCTGCCCAGGACCAGCACATGGGCATCCCGATCCGGGGATCCCTGACCCAGACCACAGTCTCTTACACGCTGGTGGGGATGGATGCACCAGCCCATTCATTCGATCAGCCCGCTGCTGGAGCGGATCCCCTGTGAAACCCCACTGTGGATCCATCTCGGCACACTCGGCATGACCGACCTCGAAACCGTGAATACGTCAATCCTGGGTCACGCGCTCTCCCCGGTCCTGACCCCGGGGAAGGCGTACACCTTTGCCATCGACGTCACGAACGACCCGTGTTACGGGACGGTCTACCGGAGAACGAGAGAGATATCATCCGGAGCCGGCTGAAGAGATTGACCAACGACTTCTACTCGTACATCACGGTGTATGCGATCACCCGCTATCGCCAGGTAACGCTGGCGGTTTGTCCCGTGACGAAAGGTACCTCCAGGGTCGCCAACGTCGCCCGGTGCCAGGATGCGATTACAGTGGGCGGACCGAGGATCCAGGCCCTCTGCCTGGACCAGGATTCTATGCCCGGAAGGTGATCGCGTCTCTGACAACCGTCAGGGTGCCGTTCATCCTGCCGGTACAAAAACACAACCGGGCGATGAAACCGCTCCTGAATGGCAGGCGAGCGCGATTCGACGAGTACACCATGCGGGGAAAACCGGCACTCCACCTGACGATAGCAGTGGTGGTACTGTTCGCACAGGGGAAACGGGGAAAGCATGGAGCTGAGATTCCCGGGTAGATCGTCGACGGTGCGCCCTGGATGCCCAGAAAGATCCACGAGATGTATCGCTCACGGTTCTCGATCGAGTCGTCGTACCGGATGCGGAACAGGGTGAAACCCAGGACCTCCACCCGCAATCCGGTGATCCGCTCTCTCTTTGCTGTCATTTCATTCCTCCTCAGAAACCTCTGGATGGCAGTTCTTTGGACGCGGTTTTCATCGGTGAAACCAGGTCCTCGGACGATTGAGATGTGCGCGTTCCGATTCGATCAGTTTCGCCTCTTTATCCGGGAAGCGGTGCGATCGACCATGAAGATCGTGCGACACATTCCTGCACTCAGAAATCCGGGATCGTTGAAGAGAACCAGGAGCGCGAACGAATGAAAATGGGACGGAGGGAAATTAGCGAAGTACCGGGTCTGCCGCGGCGTCATTCAGGACACCACGTTCAGTACTGGCGATCCCGGTCATGCACCGGCTGACTCCACGCGGCGATCCGGCACGGACCCGGCGATATTGGGGCGGTTCCCAGGCTATGACAGGAATACTGTGTCAGTGTGGAAACGAATCCACATGCTCGTCGACAGAGAGTTCTGTTGATCCGCCGTAGTGAAACCACGAGCGCGCCGGTGCAACGAAGGTCGTATTGACCATTCACGACCAGGAATACGGTGTAACGGGACAAGGGCCGTTTCGAGTGAAACCAGCGGCATACATGGAGAAGATGTTACATCTGGTGTTTCGGAACCATTCTCTTTCCAATAGGTAGAAACAGGGTGACCATGCGATCCGTCTAACACGGACCCACGTCGAGCGACCCTGTGCAGAGATATGACGAATTTTCCTGCTGACCATGCACTGGTAACAACCGGGCACGGATCCATCCGGCAGACATCTTTGCATGTTCGAGGTTCAACCTTCTGCAACTCCGCACGGCACCGCATCCGGCATCGTACCACCGATGGCAATGGCGATCTGGTAAGAGCAAGAAGCATTTTTAGTGATGTTGAAAAGTAGAATAAATTGGATAGGATCGCCAATTCAAGGAAAATCGGGAGTCCTTGACTATTCCCTACATCTTATTTTTTTCTAGCACACAAAATATTGTAAGATACTCCTCACCCAACAAAAAAATACTGGAATAGATCAACAGGTTTGTGATATGGAAGAATGATAGCACAAATGAATAATAAGTCAATTCGAATGCTCATTTTTAAATTACTTCGATATTCCGGACTTCCATTTCTTTTCAGAGAGGTGATCCAGAAACAACATGTTACAATATTACTATTCCATGCCATACCGTTGGAATCTGCCGATACGGCATTCAAATATTTAATGAAACACTATACCATCATCGGTTTGAATGATTTTTTTAATTCCTGCAGAGAGAAGAAACCGCTTCCAGAAAAATCTTTGATTATTACATTTGATGATGGTCACAGGAGTAATTATGATCTATTGCCGCTTTTCAAGAGATATGCCATTCCGGTGACGATTTTTTTATGTTCCGGGATCATCGACACCAACAGGCATTTCTGGTTTTCTATCACGCATCCTGACTACTCAACAGAACAATTGAAAAAGGTACCCAATCGAGAAAAGCTCAATATTCTTAAAGAGATCGGATTCGAGCCTGAAATTAATTATTCTCATCCTCAAGCTCTGTCAAAGGATCAAATTCGAGAGATGTCCCCCTTTGTAAACTTTCAGTCTCATACCGTATTCCACCCCTGTTTGCCTTACTGTGACGATGACGAGGCACGACAAGAGATATCAATGTCAAAAAAAATGCTGGAACAAGAATATTCATTCATGATTAATGCTATTGCATATCCTAATGGCGACTACACCGAAAGGGATATTCAATTCTGTATCGACGCAGGTTATGAATTCGGATTAACTGTTGATTATGGTTTTAATACCCCCAGCACGGATCCTTTCAAGTTGAGACGGATCAGTGTTAACGATACCGGAAATATGGATGAGTTAATAGTAAAATCAAGTGGAGTATGGGGATTTTTAAAAACGAATGTCCTGAAAATTGCGAATATATTCGGAGTAGTGTAAATCAGGCCTGGCCAGCATTTCAAATTTTTTCATTCGGACAATAGAGTACGAGTATCCTGTCATTTCCTCCCCGGTTTTTACAGGAGCCGTACAGTGATAACAATGGGTGAGATAGAACCTGCGGATTACGAACAGGATCACCTAATCAAATGCCGAATATATCTTCAAGATCTCATTGGAGATATTTCTCCATTCAAACTGTTCTGAATACTCCAGGATCCGTTTCTGATCCCATTCCTTTTCGAGTCCCTCAAGGAGCTTGTCAGCGAGATCTTCGGCGCTTGCTGGTTCAACAAGCAGTCCATAATCCGGAGACGTGAGCACCTCTGGTACTCCCCCCACGTGTGTCCCGATAACTGGCCTGCCACAACCAAGCGCCTCAAACAAGACCGTCGGATTTCCCTCGTTCAAACTGGGAAGAATAAACAGATCGCAGGCGTTGATCCACAGAGGTATCTCGATATGGCTCTTTTCACCGGCGAGCAACACAGTATTCTCCAGTCCTGCAGTATGTACCTGGTGATTCAGGGCGTGGATTTCCTTTCCCATGCCAATAATGACACAGATTACATCACTACGATATCTCGAGATCGCTCTGACAGCGTCAATGAGATATCTATGGCCCTTCACTGTTTCAAGATTTCCCACAGCAAGAAGGATGACTCTGTCCAGGGGAAGACCCAGCGCTCTACGGCATTCTGACTTGTTCCTCGGAAAAAAGAGATCCCCCTTGAACCCATTGGGTATGACATGAACAGGAGTATCTACTTGCAGTTTGGAGATACACTCCCTGTTTTTATTACTAACAGTAATTATCGAATCGGCCGTATTCAGAACGTATTCTATCTTTTTCCTCCAGGCTGTATCTCTGAAGGGAAGATCGTAAATATCGTATCCATGGGCTGTAACAACGAAAGGGACACCAATTTGCTCCTTCAGCCTGGCTCCAACATACCCGGAAGACCATGTAAAATGAGCATGAACAAGATCAAAGGTGATCTTCTTATTTCGAATCAGTCGTTGTACGCTGTCCAGGTGTCTCTCACCGATGTTTTCGTATCCTTTTATTGTCGGAAAATATTTCACTGGAGTTTGAAAGATCTGCACGTTTCGTGGAAGATCTGTTCTATCTATTTTATAAATAGAAGAGAATCGCTTTAATTGATACGGAAGAAAGAAGCGACCCATCTCGATAAAGAAATTTGTTCTCACAAGCGCAGTCACCGATGAAAAATGACGAGCCACCAGTTCGGTTGGATCCTTTTGAAAATTTCTATAAGAATGACATAATACCAATAGATCCTTAATCATTCTATGACCAGCATTGAATTGAGTGACCACGTGGTACTGTCACTCTACAATATATGTATCTGGCGGTTGAATCGGTGAATACTCGAAGCTCGAATTCATTTCACTCGCACGATTACTTCTGTGCGTCCCTGAAGTCCGTTCCGGTGGCAATTGTTCAACGAAGGTCATTTCGGACACCTATTCGTCTACAATTGTTGAAGACTGATTCCCCTTCTGGCAGTTGACATCATCGTCCATGGAATCGGTATCAGCGATAAACCGACCGATCCCCCTGAAAATGCATTCGATCTCCCATCCGTCCGCGGACGGTTTCGTCCGGCGACGATCTACCGGAAGGAGATAGTGTTCCCGAAACCCTCTGAATGCACGATGCAGGGTACTGATCCAAGTTTTGAGACGATTGGAAACCCTGATCCGTCAGGATCTCAGTCGGTATCCTTATCGCACGAACCTGATCCCAGAACCAGGATTGTGGTGTTGGTCGTCGGTAATGGAAAGAGCACCCGGCAGGTGAAGAACCGGGCCCAAACCGATCGAGAATATTTCCTTTGTGAGGTGTATCACATCCTTTTCCTGCAGAATACGAGAGTCATCGGGCTCTGGATCACACGATCGGTCCAGGTGAGGATACGCTGAAAGAGGGCACAGGGTCCCGGAGGGAGGATCCGGTAACAGACCAGAACCAGGAAGACCACCTTCCACGGGAGGGGGCATGACCGATGGATGGGACGCCGGGCAACCGGCGGGGGCCCGTGGACCAGTATCTTGCGAACGGTCTGGTACATTCGTTTCCGGTTGCTGCAATATCATATGTAGAGGACAGCAACAGCCTCGCCGGGATGATACTCGGAGAAAATGGTCCTGGGAAGATCGAACGCCGGCATCCGCATTCATCCAGTCCCAATGGATTTCAGGTACTGATAGGATTCTGCAAGCCCTCAGTATTAAAGACCTGCACCATTAAACAGAACGAATGGCTGCCAATTCAATTGGTCCGCCCGGGGACGATGAGCTATTGGTGAAGTGCGGAGACAACAGGGGAGGTGGTTGGCTCCCGTCACCGAATTTCAGGAGGGCCTATTGTGGCGATCTCCGAACAGCTGGTAATCAGGGCGTCTTTCTCCTTGCAGTAATCGAGAATCTTCCGATACATCCCAAGGTCTTCTCCCCGCATGAGCGTGTTATGCCAGACGACGGTGAAGACTCCATGAACCCTGGCGACTGAATCGATCAGCATCCGGATCAGGCGCCAGCTCGTCGCGCGATCGAGCCGCATGTGGGTGGAGTCAAGCACGCCGTCCATCAGGATGAGCGGGATCTCGATCACCCCGATCGACCTTCCGGAATTCAGGTTGAACGGTATGAATGGATGACACATCCCGTTACGGAATCCGGCACAGTCCCCGTAGCTGAGGGTGGAGTCGTACATGAAACCGGCCCGTGCAAGCATCTCCCAGGTGTCGGGGACCTTAAAACAGAGATAATGGTTACGATAACCCTGAACGGAACACGAGGTTATCCGCTCCAGTCGCTCCTTTTTTACTCGCAACTCCTGTTCGTCCAGGTGTGTCGTGAAACCTCCATGGAGCCCTACCTCCCAGCCCCTCTCGACGATCTCACCGATCTCCTCTGCGACATCCTCGATATCGTAGGAATAGGCCCTATCCCCGGGACTCTCGACCATGAAAAAGAACGTGCTCTTTCCCCCGTACTTCTCCTCGAGATCCATGATATCGTTGAAATTGCAGAGCGGCCTTTTCCTTGAACGCACCTGGGATACCGACCCTACCGCCTCGCGTATCTCACCACGCTTGAGAGATCGCCAAGCCGACAGGCCTTTCTTGAGTATCGGCGTGAAGACATGGTCGATGTCGTGGGTGAGACATAGGGCAAACGGATGCCCACCGGGGAATTCCATCGAACAACCGTTCTCGATGAGGAACTCTGACACCCGCGGTTGGAACACGTTCCGATCTCTGCTCATGTAGTACGGGAACCGGCCGAACTCATCCAGCAACTCGGGAGAATACTCCTCTTCCCTGGTAAAGAGTGACCAGAGGCCTGGATCTCTTCGAATGATATCATGCATGGGGATCGCCGTCTCCGATGAATAGTGCATGTCGTCGTTCGGATACACGATATTACCACCTCTGTTCCTCTGGAGAGTTCATAATATCACTACCTCTCATCTCCAGTTCTATGAATGACTGGTCGTAAGGTTCCCCAGGGTTCGGTGCGATGCATCGGGATTCTATTCCTGTCAGACGACGAAAAAGCACACTACCAGACCAGTGTTCCCTGTCCCGTTGCAGCTGACGACCTCTCCAATGGATCGGTGCTCAGATGCTTCCAGGTAGGCCCCCTGTCCGGGAAAAAAAAGAAGGTGTCTTGTGCACTGTCAGATCTTATAGTTGCTCGAGAGCGATATCGCACTGCTCGGGACCAGTACATACACACCGTGCCGGCAATCGTCAACGATATTCCTCTCGATCCTGAAAGATGTCGGGGTGTACCTGCTGTTGTCAACGTAGATACCGATCTGGCCGACGGATTTATCCTGACCGTCGATGATGTTCTCCGCGACGTAGGAGTTAACATATTTCAGCACCATGCCATCTCCAAGGCCATCGAAGATCCTGTTTCGGACGATCGAGTTGACCCTTGACTCGATGGTGGAAGGTGCACTGCTCAGATCGTAAACGTACACCCCGTACGTGCATTCGATCATCGTGTTATCGGCGATCTCCGAGACTCCCCCGCGCAGGCCGACACCAACTTCGCATCTGTAATAGACATTGTTCTTTACCACGATCGGACCCCAGGTAACATCGTGGGTATCTGTCGCACTACGGGTCGTAAATTCGAAGTAGTTATTCTCGACGGTGACTCCCCGGATATAGTCGGCAGACGAGAGGTAGGGATTACTCGTCCCCGTGGTGATCCCATGCCGCCCCTTCGTAATGAAGAAGCTATCACGGACCACGATTCCGTCACTTCGATCCGTGATGCAGACACCGTACCCGGTCCCCGTCTTAAAGATATTGTCAAAGACACAGTTATCGATGACCGAATTCGAACAGGTGTTCACCCGTATCCCCGCGTAACCCAGGTTGTGGAACTTGATGTAGGAGACACGAAGGTTGGTGAGATAGTACGCATCGATCATGGCCGGATCGCTTTCATTCCCTGGCCCTTCGAAGACGATCCCGGTAAAGACGACGCCGTTCATCTTCGATCCCGCAGACCCGTAACGGTTGACGATAAAAACGTTTTTCACGGCGTTCCTGCAGTTGAAGACGGTGCCGGACTCGCCAAAGATCGTGACAGGTTTATCAACACTGACCGGGCCATCGATCCGGTATGTCCCTGCAGGGAAGTACAGGGTTGCTCCCGACGGCAGGGAGTTCAGCAGGGCCTGGAGTGCCACGGTATTGTCGGTGACACCATCACTCTTCAGACCCCGCAAACGGACGTTGGTCCCGATGGCAACAAGGTCCGGTCGAGAGGGGATGGTCCACGAACGAGCGGCAGACTGCTTCGAGGCGAGTCGATTGTAACTCTCTGTCCTCAAGGAAGAGACAATCGCACCTGCCTGTGTGGCGCTCATGCCGGAACTGATCGTCGGAAAAGTCGCAGGAGCGATGGTGGTTGGATTGGTGATCGGATTGGCGGTCGGGATGGTGGTCAGGAAGGTGGTCGGGAAGGCAGTCGGGAAGGTGGTCGGGATGGTGGTCGGGAAGGTTGCAGGGGCAAACGACGTGACTGTTGGTTTCACAGATGTGGGGGAACCACCGAGAAATTCGATCCAGTCGATCACCAGCCCGTATCCTTCAACACGATAGGTGAGACGGATGACATGGGTTCCAGGTGTGAGGTTGAGAAGGCCGGAGACGGTGGTGAACGTCGAGTAGCTCCCCGTCATCGGAACGGTCACAGAACAGCCAGGAGTACCATCCACAGTCACGTTGATCTTCTGGCCAGGACCTGGAGAACCGACACGCAGGTTCAAGGCATAGTACCCACTTGAAGCGACCTCGACGGTGTACTCGGTCCACTCCCCGTCGTAGACCCAGCTGATTGCCGTGGTACTCCCATCGAACACGACGTCCACACCCTCGCTCATCCGACCAGAGTTACCGGTGTTTGCTGGAGTCGTGTCGTTGTAGGCGATCTGGGAACCCCCACAATCGTAGTCCTCAGCCTCGACTCTTCCAGGAACCAGGTGCGGCCCATTATACGCAGTCTGAACCGGGGAATTATCCGTGCTGGCTTCACGGACACGGAACCAATCGAGGTTCTGACCGTCACCAACGAAAGTCAGACGGATCACATGAGAACCGGAGGAGAGGGGGATCGATGCGGAGACCGTCTCGAATGCCTCGTACCCCCCAACATTCGGGACGTTGACCGTCGCCACGTTCACGCTGTCAACAGAGACCACTATCTGCCTGCCGTTATTCCAGGATCCCACCCTGAAGTCCATGGTGTATGTCCCCGGGACACCGACCACCACCGTATACTCCGTCCACTCGTTGTTCACGATGTAGGCGAGGTTTGTTATAGCCCCCTGAGATTCAATATCGACACCTTCGTTCGTCCTGTATGCCCCGCCCCTATTGCTGACTGTGGTATCAAAATAAGCGACACCCGGTCCTCCATTATCGAAGTCCTCCGCCTCGACCAATCCAGGAAGGGGGTGAGCCCCGTTGAAGGCAGTCTGAACCGACCCCGTGGTGGGAACGTCCACCGCCATCGTTGTCCAGATCAGAACCATTGTCAGAATCAAAAAAAATGCTGTGACAGAAATCGATCTCGAAACTGCCCAATGACGTGGCACAGTGTTCCGAAGACCAGTCCCGGTCAAGTTGTCCGGCATTACAGGCATTCCAATCCTCCCCTCCCCCGGCAGGTCTATATTTTGATAGGAGCTCACACAGGCTCATCCCTTCAACGATCAGCACCAGATCTGCTCGATGAAAGTTCGATCGTTAGGAGACCTAAGGGGACATGTAATACTGTGCAGTGGGTGATGTGAAAAAGTTTCCGTTTTTTCCTTGTCAATATATTTAAATCACCCGGTCAATATCTGTTGGATATTGTCTTCATTTTTGATGGATTTTTTTTCCTGCAGGTATTGTCAATGTGTCCCGGGAGTAATCGTCGGTGAGCAGGAGACGATGACCAGAAAAATGGTGGAAAGAATTACGCACCTGGTGAAGATTCCGCTGATATCTGTTTCGAGTATTCATTCCGAAACCCTGATCTTCCCAGTTGATAGGCCGGTCCAGGGTTCCTGTCCGAACAGGCGGACGCAGTCCCTGGAAGAGGTATTCAACTCCTGCTCCAGAGCACGCGTCTGGTACTCCTATGTGATAATTCATATCTCTCGGTATGCTCCAACCGGGCATCTTTTCCATGTTCCCAGAGATCAGTGAACGCGCCAGGTAGGATAACAGATGGGCGATCAGGACGGTTGTCCCTTAATGGTTCGTCGTATCTGAAGAAAGAACCAGATTGATACCTATGGAAGGCTCTGAATCAATATTCGCAGGGCAGGCATGTTTTCCAGGAACGCGATGAGACCCTGCCCCCTGGCAACACAACACCAATGGTTCCGCACCACCGATGACTCCGACGGTGGATTGGATCACGAAAACAGCGTGAAACGATGAGGGATGGCCCCGGTCTTTACCACCGGGGCCCGAAAGGGATAGACCTAGAGATACCAGTTGTTCAACTGGGAGACGTTGCTGCCCGCAAGGTAGAAATCAATGTACTTGCTGAATCCCCGGACGATATTCCGCTCAAAGAGGACCTGCTCGGGAGTATAATACCGCCCATCGACGTAGAGACCGTATCTGGAGCCCGAGCACGAAAGGACATTATCTCTCACCAGGTCGTTGCTGTTCGCGCAGAGGATACCGACACCGATCGTGCCGAGTACGGTATTCCGCTCGATCCTGTTCGGTTTCGTATCGAACGCATTCGGCTCGATCGCCTGGTCGTAGACATATATGCCGACCTGATCGGTCGCCGTCCCGACCGCCACGTTGTCGTAGATCTCACCATACCCGCCGCGCAGCCTGACACCGTGCTGGCAATTGTAGAACACATTGTTCCGGACGATGATCGGGCCGATCGTCTGTTCGTGTGTGTCGGCGGCGGAGCCCCACCCCTGCGTATTTTCGCAGTAGTTGTTCTCGAATGTCACCTGCCGGACGTAATCCTCGACCGGGAGGGACGGGTTGTCAGTCCCCGTCGTGAAGCTGTGGCGGCCCTTGGTCACGAAGAAGTTGTTCCGGATCAGGATCCGGTCGCTGTGATCCGTGACACAGACCCCGTATCCCAGACCAGTCTTGAAGACGTTGTCGAAGACGCAGTTCTCGACGGTCGCATCGGTGCATGTATTGATACGGACGGCGGCGTAGCCGACGTTGTGGAACTTTACATACGAGATACGGAAGCCCTGAAGGTAGTATGCGTCGATCATGGCGGGGTCCGTCTCGATGCCCGGGCCTTCGATGACGAAACCGGTGATGGAGACTCCACTCATCTTCGACGTGGCAGATCCGCCCCTGTTGATCGTGATGACGTACCGGGTCGCCTTGCGGCAATCGAGAACCGTGCCCGCCTCCCCAAGCAGAGTCACGGGCCGGGTGATCGTGACGGGACCGTCAAGACGGTAGGTCCCCGAGGGGAAATACAGGATCGAGCCGGATGGAAGCGAGTTGAGGAGCGACTGGAGGGACGCGGTGTTGTCAGTCACGCCGTCGTTCTTCAGGCCGGACGAGAGGACATTCGTCGCACTCGCAGCCAGAGAGGGGTTCGACGGAACGGTCCAGGCATGCCAGGCCGCCTGCATCGCGTTGAGCCGGGCGTACCCCGAAGAAGAGGCGGACGATGCCACTGCTGCCGCCTGAGTGGCACTCATCGCCGGGTCGAGGGTCGAGCCGGACGTCGTCGGAACCGTTGTGGCGATAGTCGTCGGAACCGTCGTAATAATCGTCGTCGGAACCGTTGTCGGGACCGTCGTGGGTGAATTGCTGGACAGCTCGAACCAGTCAACGACCTGGCCGTACTCGCCGGCACGGTAGGTCAGACGGAGCACGTGCGTGCCGGCAGTAAGCACGAGGGGCGCGGAAACGGTCGTGTATGCCGAGTAGCTGCCCGTGTTCGGGACATCCACCGTGCATCCTGCCGCGCCGTCGACAGTCACCACAATCTTCTGGCCGGAGCTGGGAGAACCAGCGTGGAAGGTCGCTGTGTAGGTGCCACTTGAAGCGACCTCGACGGTGTACTCGGTCCACTCCCCGTCGTAGATCCAGCTGACCGCCGTGATACCGTCAGCCGCCACGACATCGACGCCCTCGGTGAGACGTCCTGCCCCACCAAAGTTCTCTGCATCGGTGTCGCTGTAGGCCACACCAGGACCGCCGACATCGTAGTCCTCAACCTCGATTCGCCCGGGGACGATGTGCGGTCCATTGTACGCAGTCTGACTGATATATGTGGGAGGCACTGTCGTCGGAACAGTCGTCGGGGATGTCGTAACGACCGTCGTCGGAACCGTCGTCGGGGATGTCGTAGCGATCGTCGTCGGAACCTTCGTGACGATTGATTTCGGCGCCAAGGTGGGTACGATAGTCGTAGTAACAGTCGTTGGCTTTGTAACAGGGCGTTTCCTGACCGGAGTCTTCGCGGAAGTCGCTGCGTTAAGTATGGCACTACCCGTGTTCTGAGCATTCAGAACCTTGTCCTGAGTGGTGCCATCGATGCTCCTGACTTTCGAACTAATGACACCGTTTAATGCGGCATCGTCGTCCGCGACTGCACTCCCAACCATGTTGCAGAGCAGAATGATACCGACAAACGAAACGATGACGATTTTTTTCACCATCATTTAAGTCCCTCCCGATCCCTGTAGCGCCTTGCACTCGTGCAAGGCATTACGTATTCTTGGTATGCAATACAACTATTTAAATTATTTGTATATGGCATCGCTTCAAAATGAATCCTTTTTAGAAATAATCACCAAATTGCCCGTATATCAGACCTTATGATGAATGGAACAGATTCCATGCCGGGTTCTTCACGCGCCCTCCCCGGAACAGATCCTCAGCACCATGCCCCGGGATGCGGCGATCTGCCCGGTCACCCATCTACAGAGCTGCCATCTACCTCCCCACTGGGGTAATCTGAGGAGGACGGAGATCGAACACTGGAATACCCTTCCCACCCGCGAAGATGCTGATTCAGCTCCCCTGGGACATCTTCGAGAGGGCGATCCGACATGCCGGACTCCCCGCATCGGCCCGCCCTGCGAGAGGCAGAGCAACCCCGTCATTGAATCTGCCCGCGGACTATCCCACCATATCCCCAGCGGAGATCAATGGACCAGCCATAACTGCCGGCATTGAACTCCGCGGCATCCGACTGAGTGTGCCCGACAAGAGAACCGGGGGTTTCAATCGGCGTAAAATATTGGAGGAATGACCCCCCTTCCTTTGCCGCGGGCCCCCAAGGAAGAAAACGTACTGGTGAGAATCGTGATAACAAACCCTGATTCTTATTTATCCCCTCTTCGATCGGTCAATCCGGATGAGCACGATCAGATACATTGATTCTTTAAGAGGAGCGTGCGGTCATCGAAACACGGGGTGACCCACTCAACGACAACGCTGGTCTGATGGAACGGGGGGTAATCTGTCCCCGTCATGCTATCGGATTACGCTGCACGCGGCGATCCGGAACGAACCCTGGAACAGATCAGTGAACGGGCAAGGAGGGGAAACAGGCCACATTTCAGGGATCGAATCGTTCATCGATCGATAAACCCGGTTCGCCGGTCGACAACGATGACCGCATCGGTGCATGACGGTCATATCGGCCTCTCATGACCCAGGGAAACGACGCATTGGGATAAAGGCTCTTTTCAGGGTGAAACCAGCGGCATCCACGGGCAAGACGTTGCATGGGGCAGTTCGGACCATCCGATTTCCATCATCGAGATACGACGGAACCAAGCGTCCCGTCCTACATGGTCCCTCGTCGAGCGACTCTGTGCGGTGATCAGACGTTACTTTCCTGCCGGCCATGTACAGGTCATAACCGGGGCATGGATCGATCCGGTCGACGTCAATTCATGCTCGAGGTACGCCTACTTCTACTCTGCACGATACCGCATACGGCATCGAATATGAGCGGAAGCGCTCGCGATCAGGTGAGAACAAGAGACAGCATCTGGCAGTGGGAGGAGAAAACGACCCAGAGTGAACAGGATTCCTCATCTCGAACGGAAAGATTGGGAGTATGCAGAGATTTCGACCGTAAAATAATCCAGACCGACAGGACATGGTAAACGAATTTATCGGGTTAAAGGAATCCAGTAGTATGCACGTCACCCTGATCTTCGTTTATTCGAAGGAACGATTCACAGGTGGACCAGAGGGGGTTGCTTTTGATACCGTTGAGGGGTTGAAAAAGAACCACGCGCGCCTGGTGGACAATGACATCCATATCCATATCATGTCAGCCGCAGGGAACGCAGCACGCTCAAGGGTGGAGGTGGAGAGAGACTATGAGAACCTCACCTTCGAATATTTTAAAAATATGCTCCCCTCGGCGCTTCTTGCCGATCTGAATTACTGTTTGAGGATGAGGAAAAGGAGAGGAGCGATTGACCTGGTTCATTCTCATCCAATCTCCGGGGCAGTGGCGGGATGTATGATGGGGTTACCCACCATGCTCACTCTCCACGGCATGTACTGGAAGGAGGGAACCTTCTCATCCAACCCGTACACCCGCCTCTCCTACGCGCTGAATACCAGGAGATTCGGGTATGTATCGCAAAGGCTGGTCAAATTGATTGCGATATCCCCATACGTGATCGACGAGGTTGACCAATATTACAAGAACAAAGATATCAAGGGCGAGGTGATCGAGAACCCGATCGCCGATGTGTTCTTCTCGGTCAGAAAGGAAGAGTCAGATGGCCTGATTCTGTATCCCGGCGTGATCAGTCGTCGAAAGAACCAGATGGGATTGGTGAAGGCGTTGAACATTCTGAAGAACGATGGGGTCCCGTTTCATTGTGTCATGCCGGGCCCCTGTATTGATCCTGATTACCTGGCCGAGATCAAAAAGGAGATCGAAAGGCGCGGACTGGAAAAGGAGATTACAATTCCGGGTGCAATCCCCTTCACCGACCTCCTCCACCTCTACGAACAGGCGGGGGCCATGGTGATGACCACCCTTCAGGAGACGGCACCGATGGTGATCTCCGAAGCAATGGCAACGGGAACACCGGTCATCGCTCCCCGGATTTCAGGGATCCCGTATATGGTCTCCGATGGTGAGACCGGTTTTCTCACTGATCCGGGAAGACACGAAGAGACCGCGAAATACCTTGCCATACTCCTCGACGAACCGGGACTGCGTCGCGACATGGGGATTGCATCGAAGCGCGTCGCGGAGGCCCGATGGAGGAATGATCTCATCGTGGGCAAACAACTGGACCTGTACCTGGACGTCGATGCCCAATCCAGATCGAAGTGAAAGGAGAGGGGGTACAGTCCTCAACCTCGCATGGCAGCTCCCCCCTCCGGCTCGAAGCCACCGCGGTGGTAGACCAGCACCTCGAGCGGTTCTCCGCGGGCATGGGCCCTGAGGAGTTCGTCCCGCCGCTTCTGGACGTGACGGAGGCCCTCCGCTGCGAAGAGGGTCTCTGCCGCCCTGTAGAACCCCAGGGTCTGCTCGAGGAATGCGATCTCGTACCCGATCGTCTCCTCCGCGAGCCGGTCCGCCACATCGCACGGGATCGTGGTGTGGTACCCGCCGTGCTCACCGAGCCCCGCGACCTGCCGCCAGTCGAACCGCCCGTCCGCGCCGGTCTCCCGGTGGAGCATGTACGGGTAGATCCGGCAGATCACCGGACGATCCGCGTACCGGCGACAGCGACGGTTCCCGTCGAGCAGGACACAGTCCCCCGCCGGCGTCGTCGCGAGGGCGTATCCCGAGACATAGCATCTCCCGTGCTGGTCACAGAGTTCGGGATTGGGGGCGGGCCGGAGGAGATCCGGACCGATCCCACGGAGCCGGTCGACGTCTTCCTCCAGTACAAAGACGTGGTCGTTGTACTCGCGGGTACAGCAACGCCCGCAGCAGTCGCACGAGAAACCGACCTCCAGGATGATCCCGGCGAGCTGTTCACGCGGATAGGCCCGCAGGGCCCGGAGTTCGCTCTCGAGCGCCGCGATCCGCCGGTCGAACGGCTGCATCACGCACCCCCGTAGTTCCGGATAATAAGTTCGTTGATCGTCCCCCGTCCTGCGCCGTCCCGGTTGATCGCCCGGCGGGCCGGCACCCGCTCGATCACGAACCCCTCGTAGAGCGCATCGAAGAAGTCGTCACCGGGGTCCGCATTCCGGGGGTCCGAGTTCGAGAGCATGAACCGCGCTCCCCGCTCGTCGAGCGCACGGACGAAGGCGGCGAGGCGGCGCTGCTCGTCGTCGCCGAACGGTTGACGCGAGTAGGCGGTGAACGATGCCGTCCTGGAGAGCGGGCGGTACGGCGGGTCCAGGTAGACGAACGTCCGGTCGTTCACCAGACGGCCCGCGTCGGAGAAGTCCCCCACCCCGATCCTGGCGCCTTCGAGCGCCCGCGATGCCGCACGAAGCAGTTCCGGCCGGCAGATCCTGGGGTTCCGGTACCGTCCATGCGGCACGTTGAACTCACCCGAGGCGTTCGTCCGGTAGAGCCCGTTGTACCCGATCCGGTTCAGGAAGAGGAGATCCGCCGCCCGCTCCACCGGGTCCGCCGCAACGGCGTTGAAACGGTCCCGCACCGCGTAGTAGAGGGCGGCGCGCCCTGTTCCGTCCTGCGCGCGGTAGGCCTCGCCGATCGTCTCGAGCCGGACGATCAGTTCCTCGACCCGGTCCCGGACCACCCGGTAGACCAGGGTCAGGTCGGGGTTCGCGTCGATAAGGCAGCAGTCGAGGGCCGGGTACCGGTGATGAAGACCGAAGAAGAACGCCCCGCTGCCGACGAACGGCTCCACGTACCGCCGGATCAACCCCTGTTCGAGGTCCGGTGGGAGCCGGGCAAGGAGGGCGGGGAGGAGCTGGGTCTTACCGCCGGCCCACTTCAGGAACGGTCGCGGGGGCTTTGCGGAGGTCACTCCGGATCCGTTGTCGGTCGACCCGGATAAGGCTTCAGGCCGGAGGAGGCCGGATCGCCTCCAGATACCGCCTGCAGACCTTCCGTCCTGTACCGCACCTGACGTCAACCCGGCCGGGATGAAAACACCAGACTTTTATACATTATATATTATAATCAATACCGGGTCCCGAATATCCCGGTGAGTTCACCATAGTAACAGTGAACTTGTTAAAATCTTTGTATGCCTTCTTGAGACCCACCGTCTCGGGGAGGGCATAGGGCGAAGAATCCCGCCGAGAGGGATACCGGCGGGGTCCACCCCCGGAGGACATCAGGTGAATCGATCACGAACGGGAAGCAGGACCAACCGGGAGACAGGGTTCCAGGAGACGGTAAAATGAACGAAACAGAGAATGAAAACGACAGAACTGGCCGAAATGCCGTGCTGGCAGACCGGCCCGTATGGATCGGGAGATCCATCAACGAACCCGAGATGGTGCCGCCAAGTCCCAGGCTCGCCGAAAAGATGAAGACAGACCTCGCGCAACTCCGCGCAAAGGCAAAAGGGCCGCTCTCCCGGATGCTTGCGGTGCGGGACTACTCGCCCCCGGGCAAGGATGATGGACTGATCTACCCCGGCGACCTTTTCCCCCTCGGGACATCCGCCGAGCCCGTTCGGCGGGCGGCAGCCGACCGTGCACCGATCACGGGGACGATCCGGGCGATCGTCGTGCTCGCCGAGTTCCCCGACAGAAAGTTTGCGGAGTCCCCCCAGCACTTCAAGGACCTCTTCTTCTCCACAGGGGTGCTTCCGAACGGCAGTCTCCGCGAATACTTTACCGAGGTCTCGAACGGTCAGGTGGAGATCGTTGGTGAGGTTCTCGGGCCCTACACCCTCCCCAGGAATCTGACCGAGTACGCCCACGGTGACTCTGGGGTCGGGAGCGCCTCTCCGAATGCCCGGACCATGGCTAAAGACGCCGCCGTCGCCGCGAACGCCGCGGTCAACTATGCACAGTACGACAACGACGGGGACGGTTTCGTCGACGCATTCATCGTCATACACGCCGGACAGGGGGCGGAAGAGACCGGGAGCGCCAACGACATCTGGTCCCATAAGTGGGTACTCGAGGGCGGAGCCTACTCCGCGGACGGCGTGAAGGTCTATGCCTATGCAACGGTCCCGGAGGACGCGAAGATCGGCGTCTGCTGCCACGAGCTCGGCCACGCGCTCTTCGGTTTCCCGGACCTCTACGACACGGACGGGACGAGCGAAGGCGTCGGCTCTTGGTGTCTGATGGGCTCGGGCAGCTGGAACGGGGGCGGCGAGATCCCGGCGCACCCGTCTGCGTGGTGCAAGGCCCAGCAGGACTGGGTCACGTTCGCCTGCCCGACAGCCAGCACGACGCAGTCGATCCAGGCAGTGGAGACCAGCCACACAATCCTTCGGCTCTGGAAGGATTGCGGTGGTGGGCAGGAGTACTTCCTGGTTGAGAACCGACAGCGGATCGGCTCGGACGCGAAACTCCCGGGTGACGGTCTCCTGATCTGGCACATCGACGACGCGATCGGGAACAACACCAACGAGAACCACCCGAAGGTCCGCCTTGTCCAGGCCGATGGAAAGAAGGATCTGGAGAACGGTGCGAACCGCGGGGATGCGGGCGACCCGTACCCGGGCACCGCGGGCAACACATCGTTCACCAAGACGACGACCCCGCACTCGCTCTCGTACGGAGGAGTGGACACCTGCGTCTCGATCACCAACATCAGCCCCTCGGGGCCGGTGATGAACGCGAACGTCGCCACCTCGTGCATCATAAAACTGAAGAAGGAGATCATCAAGGACCAGATCAAGGAGGTCAAGGAACTGAAGAAGGACCAGATCAAGGAACTCAAGAAGGAACTCAAGATCGAGAACAAGGTCCTCAAAGACAAGGTCGATGTCAAGAAGATCGAGATCCCCGGTGGATGGCCGAAGGGTGGAACTACCCGGCCGAAACGACAGTTCCAGGATGCGGACATCTCGGTCCTGGAGGCCCGTATCGCGGCACTCGAGGCCCGCCTAGGGCTCGCCGAGCCCTTCATCGATGAGACCCTGCGGCCCGATCTCCGGGAGGGAGGCCTTTCCGAGGAGGAGGACTACGAGGAGATCTTCCGGCGGACCGGCCGCCGTTCAGGGCAGAAGCGGGCGCTCGACACCCCGCAGGGAGGCTGGTGAGACGGAGACAGACGGGCAGGTGCTGGTCCTCGCCTCACCCGCTGATGTGACCGCGTGTGGGGTGTATGGGGTGCTCAGGGAGTGGCTCGGAGAGGAACGTGTCATGTTCATCACCGAAGAGGAACTCGCCCTCGCCCCCTGCTGGGAACAACGGCTCGGCGAGGGGAAGACCGGTACACGGGTCCGCCTCGCGGACGGGACCAGGCTCGACGATCGGGGGATTCGCGGGGTCTTCAACCGGCTGCAGGTCCCTGACCTTCCGCAGTTCCTCCGGTCGAGCGAAGCCGACCGCCTGTATGCCCTCGGCGAGGTTGCCGCCCTCTGGCTCTCCTGGCTCGCCGCGCTCCCCTGCCCGGTGGTGAACCCCCCCTCCCCGTGGTCGCTTCCCGGGCCGGAGTTTCCCCTTCTCCAGTGGCTTGATCTCGCCTCCCGTGCGGGCCTCCCTGGGCGGGGCTGTACCTTCTCGAGCGACCCACGGGTCTTCTTCGAACGGGGGTACATCCCGCACCGGATCAGCGCGGACGGAACGGGCGAGACCGTCTTCGAACCGGTTTGTACCCCGCCATTCCCACGGGAGCCGACCTGCTTCTTCGAACCGGTCGACGGCGAGGAGGAGATCGTGCTCGTCTCCGGCAGGCATCGGATAGGCCGGCTCGGGGAGCGGTTCTCGGCAGGCCTGGACCGGCTCAGCGCCCGTGCCGGGTGCAACCTTCTCCAGGTTTCGTTCAGGCGGTCGGTCGATACCGGGGAGTGGCTGGTGACGAACGTGACCTCGTTTCCCGTGACGGAGGATCCCGTGGCCCACCGGGCGATCGCCCTGCTGCTGGCCGGGGAAGAGGTCCCGGCGGCATGATTCTGGTCTGCGGCATCCCATCGGACGGGCCGACGCGTCTGGTGATCGAGGCAGCGGAGGTGGCAGGGGTCGAGCACGTCGTCCTGAACCAGCGGGAGTCCCGTTCCATCGGTCTTCGGGTCGATGTCCGGCGTGGGGAGCCGGTCGATGGTATCCTCTCGCTCTGCGGCCGGGACTGGCCGCTCTCGGTCTTCTCCGGGGTCTTTCTCCGGCTGATGGACTGGCAGGACCTCCCGGAGAACCGGCTCGGGCCGACCTATGATCCGGGAGGATTCCGGCGGTCCGGGCTCCTCCACGACGCGCTCACCCAGTGGACTGAGATGACGCTCTGCCGGGTGATGAACCGGTGCTCGGCGATGGGATCGAACGCTTCGAAGCCGTACCAGGCGCAGTTCATCCAGGAGACGGGGTTTCTGACTCCACCCACGCTGATCACCTCGGACCCGGGGCGCATAAAAGAGTTCCTCCGGGCGCACGGCAAGGTGGTCTTCAAGTCGATCAGCGGGACGAGGTCGATCGTCCGTACCCTCTCCGACGTCAGGCTCCTCCACCTGGACCGGGTCCGGCTGCTTCCGACCCAGTTCCAGGCGTTCGTGCCCGGTACCAACGTCCGCGTCCACGTCACCGGGGAGGAGGTCTTCGCGACGGAGATACAGACCCCGGCGGTCGACTACCGGTACCCGTCGTCGGAGGGGGAGGAGTTGAAGATGGTCCCGGTGCAACTCCCGGAGGAGATCGAGGCCCGCTGCCGGGCGCTTGCCACGCGGCTCGCCCTCCCGCTTGCCGGGATCGACCTGAAGGTGACGCCTGCAGGAGAGTATTACTGTTTCGAGGTTAACCCGATGCCTGCCTACTCCTTCTTCCAGGAGGGGTCGGGCCAGGAGATCGCCGGGGGGATCGTCCGGTACCTGTCCGGAGGCGATGCCGCGTGAACCGGCGGCGTCGCAACGGGGAGATGGAGCCAAACATGGTGGCGATCGTGGAGAACTGGGCGGTGGTGACAGGACGCATCACGGGGCTGGAGGACTCCGCCGGGCTGCCGGAGTTCGCCGCCGTTTCACTGGAGGTAGAGGAGGTCGAACCCGTCGGGGGGTATCCCAACCTGGTGCATGTCGACCCGGGATCGGGCCTGACGGTGTTCGTCCGGCGGGAGCTCACCCGCAGGCTCGGGATGCGGACGGGGGATCGGGTCTCGATCCGGACCCGGAGGGGCGGACAGAACCGGTTCTATGCCCACCCGGACGGCATCGCCGTCCTGGATTGAGGGAGCGGACGGTCCCCAACCCCGTTCATGACCCGCCATCGGGGCACCCGGCAGCGGGTTTCATGAGCGGGAGCCGGGCCCGCTGGTGGTCGAACGGGTAACGGACGAGCCCGGCTTCCCGCACCGGGTCGGCGACGACGACGGCGTCCCCGTCGCACTCCACCGTGGTTATGTACGAGTGGTACCGGACGCGCCTGGCCCGCGGGTGCGCGAGATACTGCGTCGCCTCGCCGGGGGACACCTCCCGATACTTCGGGTACGTGCTAAGATCCACCGTCCCGCTCCCGATCCGGTACCCGGCCACCGACCACGCCCCGGGAGTCTCGGCGATCACCAGCCACCGGAGCGGATGGATCGTCGGGACCAGCCGTCCGGCGGTGCCGGGCCGGTGATGGGCGAGAGCGAAAGCAACGATGCGGATGAAAAAGAACGCGCCGGCGATCGCGGCGGCGGGCAGACGGAGGGTGTCGACGGTGGCCGTACCCGTCGCGAGCAGGGAAAGGACGGCGGTGCTGAGCAGGAAGAGGACGAGGCTCGGCCCGGGAAGGAGCCCGAGGGTATACTTTTGGTCCGAGAACGGCGCGAGGAGCGGCAGGCCCGGGCAGGCGAGCCAGTCGAGTCCGAGGTGCAGGTACGCCCCGGCGAGCACGGCGGCAAACCCAGTGGTGGACGGGATCGCCAGAGGCAGGAGGCCGGCCAGTCCGGTGAGGAGAAGACCGGCCCATGCGAGCACCGCCATGCCGGCGGCGCCGGCGAGCCCGTGGGCGATCCCCCCGTGGACGAAGAGGTAGAGCGCCGGATGGGGATCGGAGAGGCGGGAGAAGAACGCGTCGACGTCGATGATCACCGAGCCGAGCACGGCAAACGGGACCAGCGCCGGCAGTCCGAGGGCGTCGGCAAGGACGGCTGCCGCGATCGCGTGGGTGAACGGGTCCACCTCAGACGGTTCGGTGGGCCGGCACAAAAGGGTGATGACGGGCCGGTGCGTGCGGTGTGGTCGGCAGAGAGGGGGCATCGTCCGACAGGTGGGCGATCGGGGGTTTTCGATCCGAACGCGGGGGTCGAAGTGGTCGGGTACTCCGACGACCGGTCGAACGCAGCGGCATCCCCGGCGGTCACCAGATGGAGGGGGCACAGGCGGGTGGGTGGGAGGTCTTCGGGCCGCATTCCCGGCGTCCCGACCCGTGTGTCCACGCCTGCGACAATTCGCTGACCCGGCAGACCTGCCCGCCGTTCTGCACCCGGACCAGGGACCGGTTCCCTGTCACCCATCGGAAAAGGCCGCCGCCGTGGCATACTCGCCGAATATCTCCCGGATGACCGTGTTTTCCGGTTCCGACGGGAGACTCCGCGTTGCGCCGATCCCGAACGACGAACCGATGAACCCCGGGGTCACCCGAATCCGGATCGGGTTCCCATATCGCATCCCCGATTGCACCTGAATGGCGCCGGCGGTGTGCGGGCTCCCCGGGCGCCCTGAAGAAGGGTCGATGAACCCCCGCCGGTGCCGGATCATGGCGAACCGGCGTGTTGATTGGTCACATGGTGAGGCCCTGCACGAGAGCGCGAACGGACCCGGAAACCGGAGATTTTACGCCATCCTTCCGCCTCTTCGTGGACACAAGGGTCCCCTGAAAGCCGGATAAACACGCGGGATATCAAACGGGTTCAGTTCACGCAGATCGGGACGTGCCACGACGGGATGGAGAGAGGAGAGGGCCTGCCCGTCACTCCGGGCCGGCGATCTCGGATCGGACCGTCATGAAGACCGGTCCCCGCACGTCCACCTTCTTCTTCCGGTCGGTCACCGAGCGCATCGCGTGCTCCGCCACCCGGAGGTTGATGTCGCTCGGGAGCTTTGCCATCTTCACCTGGACGGTCGTCCCCTCCCCGCAACGGGCCGCCTCCTCGATACGGGCTGCAGCGAGGGCGGCCACCGCATCCAGGTACCGGATACCGGTCGGGACACCGTTCTTGCGGACCTCGCGGAACTTCTCCGTGTCGGGCACCCCGAGCACCGAGCCGTCGAGGACGAAGACCTCGTTGAGGCATGCCGGCCCGAGGAGCTTCGAGTTCGCCTCCGGCTCCTCCACCACCACCCGGACGTGGCGCCCGGAGAGTGAGCCCTCCCACGCGGGGAACGAACAGGGGCCGGGGGCGTCCCCGTGTTCGGCCGCGACGGCCGCAACCGCTATGGCGAGCCGGCGCCCCTCCACCGTCGCCGGCTCCTCGCGGAGGCCGATGGCTGCCGCCAGCGCTCCGTCGGAGAGCGGCTGGGGGAAGAACTGGGGGAAGACCATCGCCCGGACGTCGTCGGCCTGAAAAAGGACCATCGCGAGCCGCTCCACCCCGAGCCCCAGGTTCATCACCGGGATGCCGACTCCGTACTCCGCGAGGGCTGAGGGCGAGTACAGACCGAAGGTCGCCACCTCGACCCACCCGTGGACCGGGTGGCGGGCGTAGACCTCGGTCTGCGAGCCGGGCATGTAGTACTTCGAACGCTTCTCGTCGGGCTGGAACCGGAAGTCGTCGAAGCCGAACGCGGAGAGGAGGGCGGCGGCAACCGCCTTTCCCTCCTCGTTCGTGACGTCCTCGCCGGCGACGACGCAGGACGCCGAGTGATAGGTCATCAGACGGGTCGGCCCCTCCTCCTGCTCCCGACGGAAGCACCGGTCCACCGAGAAGAGCCGGAGCGGAAGGGGCGAGCGGTCCCAGACGGCCCCGAGAGTCATGAACCACCCGGAGGTCATGTGGCTCCGGAGGGTCGAGCGGCTCGATTCGGGGGCGAGCTCCCGGAACTCGGGGAAGACCTCGTCGAGCACCCGGACAACGACCCCGTCGTCGGTCCCGAGCACCTCCGCGAGCACGTGGGCGAGCTCGTCCCCGTCGACCGACCCCTTCTTGTAGCCGTGCAGGGTCTCGCGCAGGCCCTCCTCCGTGGTCGCGTCCATCTCCTTGCCCAGGATCGCATTGATCCGGTCCAGGCGTTCGCGGGCGATCCCGACGTTCGGCCGGGGCAGCCCGCCGAGGTAGAAGACCCGGTCGAGTACCGCCATCGCCTCGGGCCCGAACTGGCGGTACACCTCCGCCTCGTCGACGATGATCGGGACGGCGTACTCCGAGAAACCGATCGAGAGGTAGGCCTCACGCAGGCGCTGGATCGTCTCGAAGACCGGGTGACGGCGGGCGCGGGGGTACGCGAGTCTCGGGTACCTGCCGGCCGAACCAGGCGGCGTCAGCACCTCCGGGCCCGCATGCCAGGCGCCCTCGAAGTCGCTCCGCGAACGGTCTCTCCATTCCTCGACGTTGAACCTCATTCCACCCGCTCCAGCAGCACCACGCGGCTCGCACGGTTCTCGTCCCGCACCCGGTACCCGGCGTGCCGCGCCACCTGCTCGGCGAACCCCCTGACCCGTTCGTGGGACGGCATGTGCGCCGCCGACAGGCGCATTCTACTGTACCCGAGATGCATATAGCCTTTGACCTCGACGAAGACCGGCGCGGAATCGGCGATCAGCGTGCCATATCCCCCCGGCTCGTGATCGTTCAGCCCCGCGACGAGCGTCACCCGCACCGCCGAGCGGCGGGCACCGAGCAGTGCGAGGCTCTCCCGGACGAGCTCCCAGGTACCGGGCTCCTTCGGGCGGCAGACCCGGAGGTAGGTCTCCTCGTCCGGGGCGTCGAGCGAGACGTACGTCTGGAAGGGCCGGCATTCCCGGACGACCCAGGGGCGCGTCCCGTTCGTCACCAGGAACGTGGTCATCCCGGCCCCGCTACAGAGCTCCAGGAAGCGGGGGAGGTACGAGTAGAGCGTCGGTTCTCCGGCGAGCGAGACCGCCACCTGCCGGGGGTGCGCCGCCTCCTCGAACCGCTCCGGGGTGACATGAACCTTGTACCCCGCGAGCGCCTGTTTCTGGAGGCGCGGCAGGGCGGAGAAGAGCGCCTCGGGCGAAAGCTCTGCCTCCTCCTCCACCTCGTGCTCGAACGAGCGCCAGCAGAAGATGCAGCGCTGGTTGCAGCGGAGCGTGGGCGTCATCTGGATGCAGCGGTACGACTCGATCCCGTAGAACTGCTGCTTGTAGCAGGCCTCACCGCCTGCAAGGGCGCGGCGGCACCAGAGGCAGGGCTTCACCGCCGCCGTCGAACGGCGGTCGACGAAGAGGTAGCCCTGCCGGGAGAGGGCTTCCCGGGCCGGATCACATGGAACGGAGGGCATCGATCCCGAGGGTCCCGAGGGCCTCCCTGAGCGTATTCTGCGCCGCCAGGACCAGTGTCAGGCGCGCGTCCCTCATCTCGCCCTCGGCCCTCAGGACCGGCTCGTAGTGGTAGAAGGTATTGAAGAGGTCCGCGAGCTCCCGCGCGTAGGTCGCCACCAGGTGGGGCCGGAGTTCCGCCACCGCCTGGGCAACGACCGCCGGGAACTTTGCAATCTGGCGGACCAGCGCCTGCTCGTAGGGCGACTCCGCCGCGAAGGTCTCCGTGAACCCGCCCGCCTTCTCCAGGATCGAGCAGGCCCGGGCATGGGCGTACTGGATGTACGGCCCGGACTGGCGCTCGAAGTCGAGCGCGGTCTTCCAGTCGAAGACCGTGGACTTCTCCGGCGAGATCCGGATGATATCATACCGGATCGCGGCGAGCGCGACCGACTGCGCGATCGCCCTCCGTTCCTCCTCGGGGAGCTCGGGCCGGCGGACGGTCACCTCCTCGAAGGCCCGCCGGCGGGTCTCCGCGATCAGGTCGTCCGCCGCGATGAACGTCCCCGCCCGGGTCGACATCGACCCCTCGGGGAGCGAGACGAACTCGAAGTGGACGATCTCGGGCGGGAGCTCGCCGATCAGGGAGAGCGTCGCCTGAAGCTGGGCCCCGATCAGCTTGTGGTCCGCCCCGAGCACGTCGATCACCCGGTCGAAGTTGCGTCCCTTCCAGAGGTGGTAGGCCAGGTCCCGGGCCGCATAGACCGACGTCCCGTCCGAGCGGCGGAGGACGTAGCGGTTCTCGATCCCCGCCCCGGAGAGATCAAGGTAGAAGACCTCCTCCTGGTGCGCCACGGGCAACCGGGAGAGACGGGAGAGGACCCGTTCCATGTCCCCGTTCCGGAGGAAGTCCGACTCCCAGACGAACCGGTCATGGGGGGTGGCGAGGTCGCCGAGGGTCTCGCGGAAACCGTCCAGGCACCGCGCCACGACGTTTCGGAAGGCGCGGACCGTGGCAGGGTCGAGGGCCTCGACCCGCTGCATCAGCCCGTCGATCTCGGCGGTGATCGCCGGGTCCGCCTCGATCCGGCGGTTCGCCTCGACGTAGACGCGGGCGATGAAATGGTCGGGTTTCTCCCCGGCGTCGGGCTCGAAACCCAGGTGCTCCATGCCCCAGACCACGATCGCGATCTGCCGGCCCATATCGTTGACGTAGTACTGGACCTCGGTCGGATAACCGGCCTTACGGAAGGCACGGGCGAGTGTGTCGCCGATGATCGAGTTCCGGATGTGGCCGACGTGGAGCGGGCCGTTCGGGTTCGCCGAGGTGTGCTCCAGGACGACCCTCGCCTCCTGCGGTTCGCCGGCACCGTACCCCGGCGCGAGGGCGGCCCGGATCGCCCCGGCGAAGTACGGCGGGCCGAACCGGAAGTTCAGGTACGGGCCGGTCGCCTCCACCGCGATCCCGTGGGGAGCGAGCGTGGGCGCGAGGCGGGACGCGAGCTCGGCGGCGATCGACGCCGGTGGGGCGCGCCGCTTCTTCGCGAGGGGGAACGCCACGGTCGAGGCGAGGTCTGCGTGCTCCCCCCCGTCGGCGATCAGGACATCTTCTTCGCCAGTTACTGCCTGCAATGCCGCTCGGATCAGCCTGGTGGTCTCGATGAACATCAGTATCCCGTCCTGTATCGGAGAATGGCCGCGATGCCGCCGAAGGCCGTCATCAGGATCGAGCCCTCCTCGAAGTCATCGGAGATGATCTCGACCCGGGCGCTCGACTGGTCCGCGAACTCGGTCAGCTCCTCGATGATGTCGGACTCCTCGGCGATCGAGAGCGGCGCTGAGCAGTCCGGGCACGTACCCGGGTCGATCTGGCCCGTCGCGTCACCGGGCCTCGACTTCACCGTCCGCTCCTCCGTGTGGCCGCAGGCCTCGCACCGGAGCTTCTGCCGTACCTCCCGGAGGCCGGACGAGAGGAGGAGGGTATCGACCGCCCCGATCTCCAGGTTGCGCCGGACCGACTCCTCGCCGTACGAGGCGAGCCCGTCGTCTTTCACGAGCTCCTTCAGGAACCGGGCCATGCTCTCCTTCTCCTTCATCACCTCGACGCCCCGGAGCGCATCCTGGGCGTTGTCGACCAGCTCGGCCAGGCCCGACTCGTTGGTATAGGCAACGTCGAAGAGGCCGATGATCCGCTTCTGGACCTCGTGGTGCAGGTACGCGCCGGCCTCGAACTCCTCCTTGGTCGGCGAGGGGCCTCCGATCAGGACCCCCCTGAACCGCTCGAAGAAGTCCTTCTCCGCCAGGAACGCTGCGCTCGCCCGTTCGCCGACCTTCGTGTAGAACTCGTTGATCGCGATCTCGCGCAGGCGGGCGAACCGGACCGAGGACTGCCCGCCCTTCCGCTGCTTGCCCGGTACCGTCGACGTCGTACCCCCGACAGGCTCGATCCGGTTGCCCCGCAGAAAGCCCCAGTACGCCTCGCGCCGATCGATCACGAGGAGGCCGTAGACGGACTTCTCCTCCAGCATCTGCCTGAGGGGATCGAGTTCGAAGGTCGAGGAGCACCGGTACATGTAGAGGTTGATCGGCTCCGGCGGCTCGACGATCTGGCACTCCAGCTCGGACTTGTCACCACCCAGCTGGATCGTGCCGCAGAAGACCGCCATCCCCCGCTCCGGCGGTCTCCTGTAGTATTTGAGCCGGGACAGGATCGAGGAGATCGCGGACTGGACGTTGGTCCGCGTCTGCTTCGACTTGATGTTCGAGCACTGCCCGAACTCGTCGCGCAGCTGGGCCGTGACATCGGATATCTGCTTGTCCGGAGGGATATAGAGCGTGATCAGCTCGGTACCCGCGCCCTGCTTGGACTCGAGCCGCTCGAGCGCCTTCCTGAACTCGTACCGGCGGCGCGCCTCGTCCATCTCGACCTCTTCTGTCATCCGGCCCTCCTGGGTGTCGGTATATATTGCCCGTTACCGGCCATAAACCTGTGTCAGGCGGCCGATCAGGTCGGCATCGACCCCGGGATCGATGCCATGCCCCCCGGAGAACGGAACGAAGGTCCGTGGTTCTCCGGCACCCTCGTAGAGGGCCCGCCCGTCCTCGACAGGGATCACCGGGTCCGACGCGGCGTGGTAGACCAGGACGGGACGCGGGCTGATCGCTCCGATGTACATTGAGGGGTCGAGCGATGCGACAAACCGGCGGGGTCCGGGGTCGAGTCCCCCGAGGTCGCCGAATCCCGAGGTCGAGATCCCGGCATACCCTGCGAACCCCGGATCGATCGCCGCCGCCACCGCAGCGTATCGTCCGCCGTTCGAAGAACCGACCACCCAGATCGTCGAAAGACCGTACTCCTCCGCCAGCAGGAGCCGGGCCCTGAGAACGTCCGCGATGATCCGGTACGACTGCGGGCACCCGCCCCGCCCGAACTCCCGGTACTCCGCCGCCAGGTCGGTCCGCGTCCCCGGTGTCTCGAACCCGTTGCCGCGGACGTCGAGGTAGAGAAACGCGATCCCCGCGTCCGCATAGCGCCGGAACCGGTCCCGGTGGCCGGTGACCGGTTCGTTCGCCCCGGGGATGTAGACGACCCCCATCGCCGGGTTGAGGGGCACACCGATATACGCCGTCACGGGCACGCCCCCGCTCGAGAAGACTGCACGCGAGAGCGTACAGTTCCCGGTCCGCTCCAGGACCTCCAGGTGCCGGTCGACCCCTTCCGCGAGCGCGATCGAGAGGCGGTCGTCATCGCCGACCCGGCACCGGTCCTCCGATGCCCTTTCGGTGCAGCCCGCGCCCGCCGCCAGCAGGGCGGCAAGGACGAGAACGACGAGCACCGTCGCCCACCGGCGGGTCATGGACCGGGTGCGGGCGCCACGAGGGCGCGGAGGACCAGGCAGAGGGTCTTCGCGTCGGCGATCCGGCCGTCGAGCGCCATCGCGCGCACCTCGCCGACGGGTACCCGCTCCACCTCGATCTGCTCGTCCTCGTCGGGAGGGTACGCGGTGCAGGGAGTGATGCCCCGCCCGAGGAAGAGATGTATCACCTCGTCCGAGAAGCCGGGCGTCGTCAGGATGGTCCCGAGCGGGACCAGTTCCTCCGCCGCCACCCGCGCCTCCTCGATCAGCTCCCGGGCCGCACACGCCGCCGGCTCCTCTCCCGGCTCGAGCGTGCCGGCGGGGGCCTCGAGGACCCATCCACCGACCGCCGCCCGGTACTGCCGGATCAGCACCACCTCGTCGCCGTCGACCGGCAGCACGGCGACGGCACCGCCGGGGTGGACCACGACGTACTCCTTCGGTCCCGACGGGAGGTCAACCGTCCGCCGCTCTATCCAGAGGCGGCGCCCCCGCCAGAGCTCCATCAGGACCGCCCCCGGTAGGGGATCGGGTCCTGGAGCCCGAGGTCTGCGAAGGCCGCCTGCCGGAAGTGGCAGGAACCGCAGACGCCGCAGGCCTCCTCCCCGTCCTGGTAGCAGGACCAGGTCAGCTCGTACGGCACGCCGAGTTCGATCCCGAGCCGGAGGATGTCGGTCTTCGTCAGCCCGACGAACGGGGTCTCCAGGCGGATCGACGTCGTATCCGCCGTCCCCAGGTCGATCGCCCGCTGGAACGCCTCGATGAACTGGGGCCGGCAGTCCGGGTAGCCCGAGTAGTCGAGGGCCTGGACGCCGATGATGATCGCCTCCGCCCCGCGGGACTCGGCGTAGCTCGTCGCGATCGAGAGGAGGTTTCCGTTCCGGAACGGTACGTAGGTGTTCGGCAGCTCGGGCCGCGACGGGTCAAACCGCTCGACCTCGAGGGCGGGGTCGGTCAGGCTCGAGTGACCGAAGAGGCGGAGGTACTCGATCGAGACGGGCAGGAATTCCAGGACCCCGAGCCGTCCGGCGATCGCACGGGCCGCCCGGAGCTCCCGGTCCTCCGTCCTCTGTCCGTAGTTCAGGTGGAGCGCGAGGAGGTCGTACCCCCGGCGCCGAGCGAGGTAGGCGAGCGTGGACGAGTCCATGCCGCCGGAGAGCAGGCAGACCGCCTTCATCATCGGACTCCGATCAGTTTGTGGAGCTGGAGCGAGAACCGCACGGGGAGGTGCTGCTCCAGGATATACTCGACCAGCGGGGAGAGCTCGACCCCGTGGACGGGCGAGACGAAGACCTCCGCCCGGGTCGGGTGCTCGGCGAGGACGCGCCCGGCGTAGGCGAGGTCGGTGGTATCGGCGACGACGAACTTGACCGCGTCTTCGGGACCGAGTGCCGAGAGGAGCGAGAGGTCGCTCTCCTCGCCGGAGGACGGGCACTTCACGTCCATCGTGATGCCCGCGTGGGCCCGGGACGGGCCGAAGGGAATGGTCCCGTTCGTCTCGATCTCGCAGGAGAAACCCTCCCTGGAGAGCGCCTCCAGCACCGGGACCAGCGCCTCCTGCTGGAGCAGGGGTTCCCCGCCGGTCACGCAGACCAGGCGGCATGACCCGGCGACCGCCCGGACGGCGTCGACCACCTCCGCCGTCCTCCACTCCACCCCGCCGTCCCGTGCAGATGGCGTGTCGCACCAGCGGCAGGCGAGGTTGCAGCCCGCCAGGCGGAGGAAGACGGTCGGTCGCCCCTGATTCTTCCCCTCGCCCTGGAGCGAGTAGAAGACCTCTGCAACCTTCATCGGTCGAGTTCCGCGCATGCGTTCGGAGACTCCCAGACCCGGATACGGGTCACGCGTGCGTCCACCCCGGCGGCGCGGCACTCCGCGTCCAGATCATCGGCGATGATGCGGGCCAATAGCTCGCTCGTCGGGTCCCCCCCCGTCACCACGACCGGGTGGAACGCCTCGATCGCCGTGACCATCGGGTCCGCCGCGTTCAGGATGATCTGGTGGTCGAACCGGTGCACGACCTGCTTGATCCGCGCGTAGTCGAGCAGGATGCACGAACCGGGGTCGGGGACCCCCTCGATCCAGACCTCCACCCTGAATCGGTGACCATGGAGGTTATGGCACTTGCCCTCGTACTGGAGAAGGCGGTGCGAGGCGTCGAACTCCACCTCCTTGTAGATCCGGACGGTCATCTCCCAACAGGTGGTCCGGCGAGAAATATATTATTACCCGGCCGGATCGAATAATATACGCAAGCGGGAACCGGGCGTACGAATGAATATATTCGTTCCCGTCGCAGTACTGATCTCACGATCGGTGACAGCCGTTCTCGATATCTGTATACATTGAGGGCATCCCATGGGACAGGGCAAATTTGCAGCCAGGAAACTGAAGCGGGACTCCAACAAGTTCCGCTGGAGCGACGTGAACTACGCACGGCGTCTCCTCGGACTCGACATCAAGAGCGACCCCCTCGAGGGCGCACCGCAGGCACGGGGGATCGTGCTCGAGAAGGTCGGTGTCGAGGCCAAGCAGCCGAACTCGGCCATCCGCAAGTGCGTGCGCGTCCAGCTGATCAAGAACGGCCGCCAGGTGACGGCGTTCGCGGCCGGTGACGGTGCGATCAACTTCATCGACGAGCACGACGAGGTGGTGGTCGAGGGTATCGGCGGTCGTCTCGGCCGGTCGATGGGCGACATTCCCGGCGTGCGGTTCGTGGTGACGCAGGTCAACAACGTCTCCCTCCACGAGATGGTGATCGGGCGGAAGGAGAAGCCGAGGCGCTGATCATGGTAACAGAGACCACCGGGCCGGAATCGACCGGCACGACGAGGCTCCTCTTCAACCTCTACGACCTCGGTGAGGTGAAGATCGAGGACCCCGCGCTCGAGCGGTACGTGAACCTGCACTCGATGATCGTGCCGCACTCCTGCGGCAAGCTGAACGGGGCGGACTTCACGAAGAGCCAGATGCTGATCGTCGAGCGGCTGATCAACCGCCTGATGCAGACAGAGCACAACACGGGCAAGAAGCAGCTCGCGATCCGGATCGTGAAGGACGCCTTCGAGATCATCGCCCGGAAGACCAGGGAGAACCCGGTCCAGGTGCTCGTCCAGGCCGTCGCGAACGCGGGGCCCCGCGAGGAGACGGTCCGGCTGAAGTACGGCGGGATCAACGTCCCGAAGTCGGTCGACACGGCCCCCCAGCGGCGCGTCGACTCGGCCCTCAAGTTCATCACCGAGGGCGTACAGAAGGCGAGCCGCGGCAAGAAGTCGGTCGCAGCGGCGCTCGCCGACGAGCTGATCGCGGCCTCGAAGGGCGACGTCAAGGCCTACTCGGTCGGAAAGAAAGAAGAGCGAGAGCGGATCGCGAAGTCCGCCAGGTAATCCTCCCCCCTTTTCTGGTGCATACATGTCACGCGGCAAGAAGATGGTAGACCGGGTCACTGAGCTCATGGACAAGCCCGAGCTGATCCGCAATATCGGGATCGTTGCACACATCGACCACGGCAAGACCACGCTCTCGGACAACCTGCTCTCGGGTGCAGGGATGATCTCCGAGGAGCTCGCCGGCCGTCAGCTCTTCATGGACTCCGACGAGGAGGAGCAGGCCCGCGGGATCACGATCGACGCCTCGAACGTCTCGATGGTCCACGAGTACGACAATAAAGAGTACCTGATCAACATGATCGACTCGCCCGGCCACGTCGACTTCGGCGGGGACGTGACCCGCGCGATGCGCGCGGTCGACGGTGCGGTCGTGGTCGTCGACGCGGTCGAGGGGACGATGCCGCAGACCGAGACGGTGCTCCGGCAGGCCCTGAAGGAGCAGGTCGTGCCCGTCCTCTTCGTCAACAAGGTCGACCGGCTGATCAACGAGCTGAAGGTGGACGAGCAGGAGATGCAGATCCGCCTCGGCAGGGTGATCGACAAGGTCAACAAGCTGATCAAGGGCATGAACGAGGAGATGTACAACGCCGGCTGGAAGCTGGACGCCGCAAAGGGCACGGTCGCCTTCGGCTCCGCGCTCTACAACTGGGCGATCTCCGTCCCGTACATGAAGACCTCGGGGGTCTCGTTCAAGGACGTCTACCAGATGTGCCGTGCCGGCGAGATGAAGACGCTCGCCAAGAGGTCGCCACTCCACGCGGTCCTGCTCGACATGGTGGTGCGCCACCTCCCGAACCCGATCGAGGCCCAGAAGCGTCGTATCAACGTGATCTGGCACGGGGACAAGGAGTCTCCCGAGGGGAAGGCGATGTACTCGTGCGACCCGAACGGCCCGATCACGATGATGGTGACCGACATCTCGTTCGACGCGAACGCGGGCGAGATCGCGACCGGCCGGCTCTTCTCGGGCACCATGCGCCGGGGAGCGGAGGTCTACGTGATGGGCGCCGCCCAGCGCCCGAACCGGGTGCAGCAGGCCGGCATCTTCATGGGGCCGACCCGTATCCAGGTGGAGGAGATCCCCGCCGGCAACATCGCCGCGGTGACCGGCCTGAAGGATGCGATCGTCGGTTCCACGGTCACGAGCCTGCGCGAGATGACGCCGTTCGAGTCCCTCAAGCACTACTCCGAGCCGGTGATGACCGTCGCCGTCGAGGCGAAGAACATGAAGGACCTGCCCAAGCTCGTCGAGGTGCTCCGGCAGGTGGCAAAAGAGGACCCGACCCTGAACGTCACGATCAACGAGGAGACCGGCGAGCACCTGATCGCCGGAATGGGCGAGCTCCACCTCGAGATCATCACGGGTCGGATCAAGCGGGACAAGGGGGTCGAGATCGTCACCTCGCCGCCGATCGTCGTCTACCGCGAGACCCCGACCGGCGTCGCGACCAACGTGGAGGGCAAGTCCCCGAACCGTCACAACCGGTTCTACGTCGACATCGAACCCCTGCCCGAGAATATCGTCGAGATGATCAGGAACGGCGAGATCTCGATGAACCAGCCGATGCTCGAGCGGCGCGACGCCCTGATCGCCGCCGGCTTCGACAAGGAGGAGGCGAAGAACGTCAAGGACATCTACGGGACCAACATGTTCATCGACATGACCAAGGGGATCCAGTACCTCAACGAGACGATGGAACTGATCCTCGACGGTGTGCACGAGGCCCTCGACGGCGGTCCCCTCGCCGACGAGAAGGTCCAGAACATGAAGATCCGCCTGGTCGATGTCAAGCTCCACGAGGACGCGATCCACCGCGGCCCCGCGCAGGTGATCCCCGCCGCCCGTTCTGCCATCAAGGCGGGACTGCTGATGGCCGGCGACTCCCTCCTCGAGCCGATGCAGAAGATCTCGATCACCGTCCCGACGGAACAGATGGGTGCGGCCACCTCCCAGCTCCAGGGCCGTCGCGGACAGGTCTATGACATCACCTCCGAGGGCGACACGGTCACGGTCGTGGGCAAGGCACCCGTCGCCGAACTCTTCGGCTTCGCCGGAGACATCCGTTCCGCCACCGAGGGACGTGCGATGTGGTCCTCGGAGTTCGCCGGGTTCGAGATCGTTCCGGCGGGCATGGTCAAAGACGTCGTGATGGGGATCCGGAAGCGCAAGGGGCTCAAGGAGCAGCTCCCGCGCCCCGAGGACTACCTCGCGTAGACCCCGGGCATCTCTCTTTTTTCTCACCACGGACCCGTTTCGGGAGGCGTCCGGTGATGTCGCATACCCGGATAGCGGAGCGGGCCGCTGTCGGGCTCCGGGATGGACCCGTTCGAACGGCCCCGGGATGGACGTGGATCAGGGATCGAGCCCGTCCCGGCCGATCGTCCAATAGAGCACGAACGGCGCCGCCAGGTAGACGATGCCCGCAAGGGGCACGTCCACAAGGGAGAGGACGAGGGCGAGTGAGGAGAGCACGGGGACGACGATGTATTCATGGTGCACGCGCCCGATCACCCGGGGGTCCGAGAAGCGCGCGTTCCGGAGGGAGGGGGTACGGGCCGCGTACCGGAAGAGCGACCAGGTCATCACCCCGAGGAGCAGGATGTTGACCTGGGCGAAGACGCCCCCGATGGGTGTCTCGAGGGCCGTATCCAGCTGGCTCGTGACAGGGAGGAAGACGACGAAAAGGAGCGCGACAAAGACCCGGACCACGAACCCCCGATCGACCGCGACGATGTTGCGGTAGACGCGGAAGACCATCACCCACGAAACGGCGAGGACCAGGAAGACGAAGAGGTAGGTAGAAAGGTCGACGAGATACCGGGCAGCGGTCGAAACGATCGCCCCGCCGGTCATCGTCGAGAGGTCGGGGACCGCGAGGTTCCGGATCAGCAGGGTCATCGTGAACCCGAAGAAGGCGTTGGTGAGCCGCTCGACATTGGTCTTGCTGACCGGCCCTTCCTCGTCGCTGTCCTTCATCGGCAGGCTGTTGGAGAGGGGAGCTCTTGCATGTTGCCAAGTGGGGAGAGAAAGGAGGAGATCAGGGGGTGATCACCGGGGTGGTCGTCGAGGAGGCGAGACCCAGAAGTCCGATGATGGCCACACCGACGAGGACGGCGAGGATCACCGCGATGACGATCACGATCACGACCGAGATCACCCAGGCGATGATCGCCTTTCCGGTGTCCATGTCGTGGAGTTCGCGGATACCGAAGATCTCGACGATCAGGCCCCAGATCCCGGCAAGGAAACCGATGATCGGGATCCATCCCAGCAGGTAGTACGGCGTGAGCGCGTAGACCGCTGCCTTGAAGGTGGAGACGAACCCACCCCTGCCGCCCATGATGACGACGCCGATGTGGAGGAGGATCGCCCCGATCACAAGACCGATGATCCCGGCGATCACGGCGATGATGAAGGCGCCGACCATCCCGCCGATACCCCCCGCGCCGGCGATGCCGGCACCGGGCATACCGACCGATCAGAGCCCGATCAGAGCGACGACACCGGAGAGGACGGCGTTGATCAGCAACAGAACGGCAAAGTAGCTGGCGGCGTCCCCGAAGGATTCGCCCCGCACCTCGCGGAACGTCTCGGCGGGGCGCATGATGAACCCCGTGATCTTCTCGGCAAGGGAGAGAGTCATACACTGTCAGATGCCATCATCGTCAACATAAATTTTCGGAATTATTCCTGCCCGTTACGACGGGAGAACGATCGATGGGAAAAATGACCGCTGGCACCCGTGAATGCCCCACCCCGTGCAAGGATCGGGAGACGAGCTCGACGGAGGACGGGTCTTTGACCCGCCTGTCGTTTCGCGGTGGCAGGATCGCGCCGGGAGATCGCGGGATCTATCGCCCGCTCACTGAACGGAACCTACCGGACGCCGATCCCTTGATATCACCGCGCTGCAATCCCTAGACCATGGAGCAACGTAGCGTACTCAAGGGGGTCCCCGGGATCCTCAGGCCGTTCCGCGAGTACATCGAGGGACTCGGGCTCTCCGCCGGGGACCAGGTCGTCTACTGCGGCGTGCCGGGCACCTGCACGCCGTTCGTCGAGCTGCTCGCCTTTGCCATCCGGTCCCTCCCGGTGCAGCAGGTCTTCGTACCGGGCGTGGACGCAGCACGGGCGCGACGCCTCGATCTCGTCCCGTACCTGGGGATGCAGGGAGGAGACGAACCGGAGGACCTTCATCCCAGCGTGATCGTGATCATGGGAGGTCTCTCGATGGAGAACAGCGGCGTCAGCCACCAGGACGTGACGACGTTCCTCGACCAGTTCCCGACGGCGATGGTCGCGGGCGTCTGCTTCCAGCAGATGTTCGAGAAGGCCGGATGGTGCACGCACGTCCCGTTCGACCTGGTGATCGATGCGACGATCGATCCGGTCGTCGTCTGGAGCGAGTGAACAGCGGATCTGCAGCGGACGACAGCAGGTTCCGGCGCCGTTCCCGGTACAGGCGAGTACCGGTCGGACCCACGCACCTTTCACGGCATTATTTATAATATCGTGACATACAGCCATCGTCGGACCGGGTGTCCCTGACCAGGCGGGCGCGATGATGATCACCTTTGAACGACTGAGAAAGGAGTACGACGGTGTCGCCGCCGTGGACGACCTCTCGCTCGAGATCCCCCGCGGCGAGGTCTTCGGCCTGCTCGGCCCGAACGGGGCGGGCAAGACCACGACCATCCTGATGCTGGTCGGCCTGATTCAACCGACCTCGGGGCGGTGCCTGGTCGATGGGATCGACGTGGCACTCGAACCGATCGCGGTGAAACGCCGGATGGGTTTTATGCCCGACGATGTCGGTTTCTACGAAAACATGACCGCCGAGCAGAACCTCGCGTACTTCGCGGCCATCTATGATCTCCCCCGGGCGGTCCGCGCAGAGAGAATCGCCGACGTCCTGGAACGCCTGGACCTCGGAGGGCTCGACAAGAAGGTCGGAGGGTATTCCCGCGGCATGGTCCAGCGGCTCGGGATCGCGAAGATCCTGCTGAACGACCCCGATGTCCTTGTCCTCGACGAACCGACGGCGAACCTCGACCCGCTCTGTGTCGCCGAGTACCGCGAGATCGTCCGGTCGCTCCGCGCCGAGGGCAGGACGGTCGTGGTCTCGTCCCACATCCTCTCCGAGGTCGCGAAGGTCTGCACCTCCGTCGCGATCCTGGCACGGGGCCGGCTCGTTGCGAGCGGTTCCGTCACGGACCTGCCGTTCCGGCTCGCGCAGACCGCAGGGGGCATGGCGATACGGGTCGAAACCCGGTCGCCGATCCCCGAACTGGACCACCCGTCGATCCTTGCAGCGGAGTACGACGCCAACCGCTGCCGTGCAAGGTTCCAGGTGACGGACGACGTCCGGGACTGGCTCGTGGACCAGCTCCGGAACGCCGGTGTCACGATCCGGGAGCTCGCGGTCGAGGAACCGTCACTCGAAGAGGTCTTTATGAGGTACTACCATGCGACATGAACCGGGGGGTTGGAGGTGATGAGGCTCTCCAGGCTGCGCGTGGTCGCCACCAAGGAGTTCCACGATCACCTCACATCCCGGCGCTTCCTCCTGATCGCAGTCCTGCTCCTCCTCGTCGTCTCGATCGGGCTGGTCGGGGGGATGATCAACTACCGGACGGCGGTCGACCGGTATGCCGGGACGATCGGCACGGTCGGGGAGAGTTCGGCCGATCCGGGATCGGCAACCGGAGTCTCCCTGCTGGATGTCTTCAACTCGGTCGGGGAGCAGATCCTTCTCATCGGTGCGATCCTCGGGATCGCGATGGGCTTCGACCTTGTCACCCGGGAGAAGGAGGGGGGGTCGCTCAAGCTCCTCCTCTCCCACCCCATCTACCGGGACGAGGTGATCAACGGCAAGGGACTCGGCGGGATCGGGGCGATCGCGGGGCTTATCTTCGTGACGTTCGCGGTCGTCCTCGGGGTCCTGCTCGCCTTCGGTGTGGTCCCCGACGGGTACGAGGCCTTCGCGCTCGTGGTGCTCGGGCTCGCCACGCTCCTCCTCGTCGTCTCCTACTTCTCCGTGGCCCTCTTCATCTCGACCATCAGCCGAACCGGGGGTACCGCCCTGGTCGCCGCCCTGGTCGTCTTCATCGTACTCTCGTCCCTCCTCCCGGTCTTCGTGGACCCGAACGTGGTCGGCGTCTTCATGGGACCACCGCCGGCACCCCCATCCCTCTCTCCCCCCGGGCTCGCGGGCACCCAGTCAGTCGGGGCTGTGGAGCCGGCGCTCGTCCCCGGGTCCGGGAACGGTTCCGACGTCACCGGGATCGAGGAGAGCCAGAGATACGAACGGGAGCTGCAGGCGTACGAGGAGCGGAGGCTCTCACTCGAAGGGGTGATCAGCCTCTTCTCACCGACCCTGAACTTCCGGCAGGTCATGAGAGAGCTGAACACCCCGGTCCTGACGAGCGTGGCGAGCGCCGGGACGGGGAGCGGTCTCCCCGACGAGAGCCCGGCGGAGCCGGAGGCCCCGATGGCATCGGTACCGAACGTCGTGGAGTCGATCCTTCCCAACCTGATCGCCCTCCTGGTGATCCCGGCGCTCTTCTTCGGCCTGGCATACGCCCGTTTCATGAGGATGGACATCAGGTAGTTTGCAATGACCCATCCGCCTCCCTGTCACCCTGCTGCCGCGCTCTTTTTTCTGGTCTTCCTCTTACTCTCAGCTGCCGGTGTGGCATCAGCACTCCCGATGGTCGCCGGTGAGACGAACGGTACCCTTTACGACGCGGGTGGCGGCGGGGAGACGACCCCCGAGGTGACGAACACGCCCCTCCCCGACGACGGGGGGGCGAGTGGCGATGGAGCCGGATACCAGGAACTCCGGGTCCAGTCGGACTTCCCCGCCAGGACGATCGAGGCGGGAGAGACCGCTGTCTTCGTCCTGAACGTCGAGAACCGCGGGGCAGAGGAGAAGGTCCGGCGCCTGCGTGCCACCCTCCCCGCCGGAACGGACGGGTGGGAGTGGAGGTTTACGGACGAGGACCGGCGGGAGGTCTCCATGATCGACATCCCCCAGGGAGCGCAGCGGAGCGTCCGGCTCGAGGTGGAGACCTCCGCAGAGACGGGGACCGGACAGTACCCCCTTGCTGTCCATGTCGGGGAGAAGCGGTATCCCCTCTACATCACGATCAGCCGGACGCATACGGGGGACCGGGCGCGTCTCAGACTCGTGGTGAACGACAAGGATGGAAACCATGTCCGCCGCGCGGAGATCGTCCTCCTCGTCCCCGGGAGGGGCACGGAGGTCGACCGCTACCTGACTGCCGCCGATGGGACGGTCGATCTGGAGGTGGTGCCGGGCACCTACGACGTCCGGATCGGTCGGGAGGGGTATGTTGATGTCACCCGGAGGGGCGTGAGACTGAAGGGAGGCGTGGTCACCGACCTCGGTACGGTCACCCTTGAGACCCGGCCCTATGCGGCGGAGGTGAAGATCGAGACCTCCACCGTGATCGGGGCGGTGGGACGAAACGCGCAGTTCGAGATGGAGCTCCGGAACATCGGCAGGACCGACGACGTCTACCGCCTCGACTCCGAGGACGAGCCGCCGGACTGGTACGTCCGGTTCCGGGACCGGGAAGGGACCGGCACGGAGCTCGACGAGGTCAACCTCGCCCCCGGGGAGGTGCGCCGTCTCACGATCGAGGTGATCCCGAGCAGGAACGCGCCCCAGGGGACCTACAACCTGACGGCGATCGTGACCGGGGGAGGGGGGACGTATGCCCGCAACCTCACCGTCCGGATGCAGGAGGCGGCAGAGATGCGGGTCACCGCCGAGCGGTACCAGTACGACATCACGCGTGGCGAAGCGCTCGAGTTCAACATCACCGTCCGGAACGGCGCCACGTCAGGCGCGCTGACGAACCTGAACGCCAGCATTAGCGCCCCGCAGGGATGGTCCGGCGTCATCTCACCGCAGGGGGTCGGTTCGATCCCCCCGGGAGAGGCTGCCGGGATCCGGGTGCGGTTGGTCCCGCCGGCATCGGTACCGGCGAGCGAGTACCGGTTCAGCGTCCGGGTGGTCGCCGACCAGGCGGAGAAGACCGATGAGTACCGCGTGATCGTCCACGAGCAGTCCCTCGTGCCGCTCCTCGGGGTGCTGATGCTGGCGGCGATCGCCGGAGGGACCTGGTACCTCTTCCGGCGGTACCGCCGGCGCTAGGAGGGGACCGGTATACCACCGGCCCGACGCAACCGGTTGACAGGTACATACCGGTCCTGCAACGATCATTCGTGGATTCGATACGGGAGCAGAGCGTATTGCGGTCTGGCGGGAACGCGGGGCGTCGTCCGCCTGGCGAAAAGAGGAGAGAAAGGAGAGGGGTGGATCAGGTTACCCTGATATAATTGTACCGGGTCAGGGAGGCCCACCACCCGTTCGTGAAGCTCACCTTCAGCATGACGGTCTTGTACCCGGTGGACGAGTACTTGTGATAGACGGTCTTGCCGTACGCGCTCTTCCCGTCACCGAAGGTCCAGTAGTAGGTTGTCGGCGTCCCGCCTGACCCCGAACCGACGAACTTGAAGTTCGTGGTAGTGTGCCAAAAGTGATGTAAAATCTCAATGGCCCTGAATCCAACCTAGATTTGAAGAAAGGAGAAACAGGGCCATGATCCCATTATCAATTATCGAAGATTATCTTTGCGACCAATCAGAGGGGATGCGTGCTGTC
>JAKPPV010000019.1 GCA_029547145.1 Methanobacteriota archaeon | reverse complement strand
CATCTGCGACGCAGGGGCCGCGATCTGCGGCTCGTGCAAGACCGAGAACCTCGGGCTCGAGAAGGTCATCGCGAACATCATCTCGAACCCGAACATCCGGTTCCTGCTGCTCTGCGGTACCGAGGTCAAGGGACACCTCTCTGGCCAGACCCTCGCCGCCCTCCACGCGAACGGCGTGGACAAGGGCAAGGTCGTGGGCTCCCAGGGTGCGATCCCGTTCATCGAGAACCTCGATGAGGCGGCGATCAAGCGCTTCCAGGAGCAGGTCGAGCTCGTCAACATCATGGAGACCGAGGACCTCGGTCAGATCAAGGCGAAGATCAGCGAACTATCGGGTCGTGACCCCGGTGCCTTCGCCGGTGACCCGATGGTCGTCGAGGTGAAGGAGGCCGGCGGTGCCGGTGTGGAGCTCGCGGCGGCATCGGCGAACCCACAGTTCCTCGAGATCGAGCGGCGCCTCGACGAGATCGAGAAGAAGATCGAGTTTGCCGATGCCGAGATCGCCCAGCGCGTCGGTCGCAGGGTCGGTCGCGACATCGGGATTCTGTACGGCCTCGTGGCAGGTCTGATGGTCTTCATCATCCTCAGTGTCCTGCTCCCGAAGCTGGCCTTAATAATGCACTAACTATGGAGGTGTGAGTAACCATGTTCAGGTTTGAGAAGGAACAGAGTGTCTGGGATTTCAACGGCACCAAGATCGGAGGCCAACCCGGGGAGTACCCGACCGTGCTCGGCGCCTCGATCTTCTACAACAAGCACGAGATTGTAAAGAACGACCACACGGGCGAGATCGACAAGGAGACGGCCGAAGCGCTGTGGAACCGCTGCCTCGAACTGACGGACATCACCGGCATCCCGTTCTTCATCCAGATCATCGCCGAGTTCGGTGAGGCGTTCGAGTCGTACTTCGACTGGTTCACGTCGATCGACAACAAGACCGCCTTTCTGATGGACTCGTCGGCACCGGCGGCCCTTGCCCACGCGACGCGGTACGTCACCGAGGTCGGGATCGCCGACCGTGCGATCTACAACTCGATCAACGGTTCGATCTCGCAGGAGAACATCGATGCCCTCGCCAACTCGGACGTGGACGCCGCGATCGTCCTCGCGTTCAACCCGGGTGACCCCTCGGTCGCCGGGCGCCAGAAGGTGCTGAACGAGGGCGGAGTTGCGGGCCAGACCAAGTCGATGCTCCAGATCGCCGAGGAGGCGGGCATCAAGAGGCCGATCCTCGACACGGCGGCAACTCCGCTCGGTATCGGTTCCGGTGGTGCCTACCGTGAGATCCTCGCCTGCAAGGCAATCCACGGGTATCCGACCGGCGGTGCCTACCACAACATGACCGTCTCCTGGACCTGGCTCAAGCGCTGGAAGGGTTCCAAGAAGAACCCGTCCAAGCTCGCCGAGACGCTCCAGGGCAAGGACAAGTACGTCGCACAGCTCCTCCACCACTACCAGGGTGGCATGGACGGTGTCATCCAGGCTGCCTGGTCCGCCCCCGATATCGGCTGCAACCTGATCGCCTCCGCGCTGGGTGCGGACCTGATCATGTTCGGACCGATCGAGAACGTCGAGCCGATGATCACCGCCCAGGCATACGCCGACATCACGATCCTCGAGGCGGCCCGCGACCTCGGGATTGAGGTCCTGAGCGAGGAACACCCGATCTTCAAGCTCGTCTGAGCCCGGGATCGGTTCATCGCCTTTTTTTCCAATTCTCACTACGGTTAATACCGATCCCCGCCCAATAGATCTGGTTGTACATGAAGGCGGTGCTGGGGCTCGAAGACGGCACCTCGGTCGTCGGGACTGGTTTCGGGGTAGAGGGCGAGACGGCGGGAGAGCTCGTCTTCACGACCCAGATGACGGGCTACATGGAAGCCCTCACCGACGCGAGTTATGCCGGGCAGATCCTGATGTTCACGTTCCCCCTGGTCGGGAACTACGGGGTCGATACGAAGAACTTTCAATCACCGGAGGTGAGGGCACTCGCATGCGTGGTACGCGAGGTGACCAAAGTCCCCGAGAGGAACCAGCCATTCGGGGAATACTTCCGGGAGAACGGCCTTCTCGGATGCTCCGGTGTCGACACCCGTGCGCTCACCATCGCGACACGTCAGCACGGGACGCTCCGTGCCGCGCTCGTCTGCGGTGACGACGCCACCGCGGAGCACGCGATCGAACTCGCGCGGTCCGTCGCGCCGATCACCGAGCAGGACTGGATCCCGCTCGTCTCCACCCGGGAACCCTACGAGATCCCGGGCAGTGGAAAGCGTGTCGCCGTGCTGGACCTGGGGATCAAGAAGAACATGGTGATCAGCCTCTTCCGACGGGGAGCCGACATCGGCATCTTCCCATACAACACCCCCTCGGACGTGATCGAGGCCTGGAACCCCGCGGCGCTGTTCATCTCGAACGGCCCGGGAGACCCGCGTCGGGCGACCGACGCGATACGCTGCATCCGGGACCTCATCGGCATTCTCCCGATCTACGGGATCTGCATGGGCAACCAGCTGACCGCCCTGGCGCTCGGAGCGAACACCTACAAGATGAAGTTCGGTCATCGCGGTTCGAATCAGCCGGTCCGCTACCGCGACGGACAGATCTTCATCACCACCCAGAACCACGGGTTCGTCGTCGACGCCGACTCGCTCCCTGAGGGGGCGGACGCCTGTTATACGAACCTGAACGACGGTACCGTCGAGGGTTTCGAAGTCCCCGACCTCGACATCCACTGCGTCCAGTTTCATCCCGAGGCACACGGGGGGCCCCGGGATACCGAGACACACTACTTCGACACCATGATGCGGGGGATCTGATGCCAAGGAGGAACGATATCCGAAAGGTCCTGCTGATCGGTTCGGGCCCGATCCAGATCGGCCAGGCGGCCGAGTTCGACTTCTCCGGCTCCCAGGCATGCCGTGCACTCCGGGAGGAGGGCGTCAGGGTCGTGCTCGTCAACTCGAACCCGGCGACGATTCAGACCGATCCAGACACGGCGGACGTGATCTACATCGAGCCCCTCAGGGCCCCGATCATCGCGGAGATCATCAAAAAGGAGAAGCCCGACGGGATCCTCTCCGGCATGGGTGGCCAGACCGGTCTGAACCTGACGGCCGAACTGGCCGAGATGGGCGCGCTCGAGGGTGTGGAAATCCTGGGCACGCCACTGGAGGCGATCTACCGGGGCGAGGATCGGGAGCAGTTCAAGGCCCTGATGCAGGAGATCGGAGAACCGGTGCCCCGTTCGATGATCCTGAACTCGATCGAGCAGATCGGGGAGGCCCAGAGGGTCGTCGGGCTGCCGGCGATCATCCGTCCCGCGTACACCCTCGGAGGGGCCGGCGGTGGTGTCGCGACGACGGAGGAGGAGCTCCGGCGGATCGTCGAACTGGGGCTCCAGCACTCCCGCATCCACCAGGTGCTCGTCGAGGAGTCCGTGATCGGGTGGAAGGAGATCGAGTTCGAAGTGATGCGCGATCAGAACGACTGCTGCATTATCGTCTGTGGTATGGAGAACGTCGATGCGATGGGAATCCACACCGGCGAATCGGTCGTCGTCGCCCCCATCCTGACGCTCCGCGACGACGAGTTCCAGACCCTCCGGAGTGCATCGATCAAGATCATCCGGGCGCTCGGCGTACAGGGAGGGTGCAACATCCAGTTCGCCTTCCGGGACGGTGACTACCGCGTCATCGAGGTCAACCCCCGTGTCTCGCGCTCCTCTGCCCTCGCCTCCAAGGCAACGGGGTATCCGATCGCCCGCGTCGCGGCGAAGATCGCGATCGGTCTCACGCTCGACGAGATCACGAACACGGTGACCGGATGCACCCCCGCGTCGTTCGAACCGGCGATCGACTACGTCGTGGTCAAGGTGCCGCGCTGGCCCTTCGACAAGTTCACCCGGGCCGACCGTACCCTGACAACGGCGATGAAGTCCACCGGCGAGGTGATGGCGATCGGGCGGACGATCGAGGAGGCGTTCAAGAAGGCCCTCCGTTCCCTGGACACGGACGTCACGACTCATACCAACCACCACGAGATCCGGATGCTGCTCTCGCATCCGACCGACGAGCGGTTCGGCTGCCTCTTCGACGCCTTCCGTCAGGGTTTCTCCGTCGGGGAGGTCGCACATCTCACCCACATCTCCCCGTTCTTTCTCGAAAAGATCAGGAACATCGTAGAACTCGAGGCGCGGTTACAGGATCCGTCGGGCCCCTCTGAGGCCGACCTTGTGCTCGCGCGGCAGTACGGCTTCTCGATCGCCGAGCTCCAGGAGCTGACCGGGATGCTCCCCTCCTCGCTCGAGGCCCTCCTCGGTCGTCCGGCCTACAAGATGGTGGATACCTGCGCCGCCGAGTTCCCTGCCGAGACGCCGTACTTCTACTCGACGGCCGAGCCGGACACGGAACTGACCTCGACCGGAGCCCGGAAGGTGCTGATCCTGGGCTCCGGGCCGATCCGGATCGGGCAGGGGATCGAGTTCGACTACTGCACGGTCCATGCCGTCACCGCTCTCCGGGAGGAGGGGATCGAGGTCCATATCGTCAACAACAACCCCGAGACGGTCTCCACGGACTTCGACACCTCGGACCGACTCTTCTTCGAACCGATGCAGCTCGAGGACGTGATGAACATCCTCCTCTCGGATGACTACGAGGGGGTGATGGTCCAGTTCGGAGGACAGAACGCGGTCAACCTCGCGGTCCCGATCCAGCAGGCGATCCGTGCGCGAGGTCTTTCGACCCGGATCCTGGGGACGAGCCCGGATGCAATGGACATGGCTGAAGACCGGGACCGGTTCTCTGCGATGCTGGACCGACTCGGGATCCCGAGCCCGCCGAACTCCTCCGCCTACTCGGAGGAGGACGCCCTCCGGATGGCAAACGAGATCGGCTACCCGGTCCTGGTCCGTCCCAGCTACGTCCTCGGTGGACGTGCCATGGAGATCGTCCACGACGATACCGAGCTCAGGACGTACATGAAAGAGGCGATACGTGTCTCGCGTACGCACCCGGTCCTGATCGACTCGTTCCTACAGGATGCGATCGAGCTGGACGTGGACGCAGTCTCGGATGGGATCGACGTGCTGATCGGCGGGATCATGGAGCACATCGAGGAGGCAGGGGTTCACTCCGGCGACTCCGCCTGCGTCATCCCGGTCCAGTCCCTCTCGGCGTCCGTGATCGAGCGCGTCCGAGACTACACCCGCCGAATCGCCCTCGAACTCGGTGTCGTCGGACTTGTCAACATCCAGCTTGCTGTGAAGGACGACACGGTATACGTCCTGGAGGCGAACCCGCGGGCCTCGCGCACGGTTCCATTCGTCTCGAAGGCCACCGGGATCCCGCTCGCAAAGGTGGCAGCGCGGGTGATGATCGGACGGCGGCTTGCCGATCTCGGGTACGCTGAGCGGACCTTCGACCACGTCGCCGTGAAGGAGGTCCTTCTCCCCTTTAACAAGCTCCCGGGTGTCGATACCGTCCTCGGCCCTGAGATGAAGTCGACGGGGGAGGTGATGGGGATCGACTACGATTTCGGCCGTGCCTACTACAAGGCGCTGATCGCGGCCGAGAACGCCCTGCCCTCATCGGGGAACGTCTTCATCTCCGTAACGACCGACCAGGCGGACCAGCTCCGGCCGATCGCCCGCCGCCTCGTCGATCTCGGGCTCTCGATATACGGAACGCAGGGGACGGTCGAGGTCCTGCAGGAGGCGGGGATTGAGGCCCACTTGGTCCGGAAGGTCCAGGATGGATCCCCGAACGTGATCGATATGATGCGCCGCGGCGAGATCCAGCTGATCGTCAATACCCCGTCCGACAAGGCCTCGCGCCAGGACCACTACCGGATCATGCGGATGGCCGTCGACTTCGGTGTCCCGTACATCACGACCCTGGCGGCGGCACGCGCCGCCGCCCAGGCGATCGAGGCGAACAGCAAAAGCCGGCTGACCATCGAGCCACTCGGCCATTATCTCGGGACCTCCTGAGGGCCTCCGGAGACTGGGGGCCGGCCCGTCCGGCTACGCGGGTCGGACGGCACGAACCCGGATCGAGGCGATCGCGGACTCCGTTGCCTCCCGCTCCGCGGGAGTGAGTTCGAGATCGCCGAGGACGACCTGCGCCGTCGGGTCGTTCTTCATCCAGTCGAGGGGGAACGCCGTCTCCTCCAGCACCTCCACCCCGACGAACCCGGCCCGCCGTATCAGGGCGAGATAACGCTCCCGCGAGACGGCCCCGGCGATGCAGCCGACGTATGCCGATACCGAGGTCCGCACGCGTCCGGGCAGGTCTCCAACCATCACCATGTCCGAGACCAGCAGCCGCCCGCCCGGTCGGAGCACGCGGAATGCCTCGGCAAAGACCTGCTCTTTCCTGGGCGAGAGGTTGATCACGCAGTTCGAGATCACGACATCGATGGAACGGTCGGCGACGGGGAGGTGCTCGATCTCGCCGAGGCGGAACTCGACGTTGTGGTATCCTCCCTCCCGGGCGTTCTCGCGCGCCCGCGTGATCATCGCGGGTGTCATGTCAACCCCGATCACGCGCCCCGCCTCTCCCACCTGCCGTGCGGCGAGGAACGCGTCGAAACCGGCCCCCGAACCCAGGTCGAGCACCGTCTCGCCGGGAGCGACCCCTGCCAGTGCGACCGGATTGCCGCATCCCAGTCCGAGATTCGACCTCGAGGGGACCGCCCCCATCTCTTCCTCCGAGTACCCGATCGCCCTGCTGATCTCCCGGGGATCGCTGCTGCTGCCGCAACAGCCCGTCCCACACCCGCAACCGCAGGACTGCTCGGCGACCCGCGTGTATCCGTCCCGCACCATCTCGTGGACCCTCTCGTCTCTCTCCATCAGACAACCTCGTGCATGACCGGTCCGAGCAGACCGTGTACCATCGGATCGAGCCGGTTCGCCCGCATCAGGACGAGGCAACTGACCTCGCCGTTGCATTCGCACGAGCAGATCGCAATCCTCCCGCCCGGCTCGACACCGAACCGCCTGCGGAGCTCCTTCGGCAGCACGATCTGCCCCCGCTCGTCCATCTTTACCAGCGTCTCGAGCCGGCACGTGTTCTGTCCGTCGGTCATGCAGTACTTCCATTGGTACCCCCAGGTGATAAATATTCCGAAATATCAGAAAATTCTGATAATGCAGCAGGGGGGTGGATGGTCTCCACGCCCTGCGGTGCGCGGAGTACCCGCCCTGGACCGCACTCATCGCGAAACTTCCGGGAGGCAACGTCCCGTACCTCTTTTGCTCTCCCCCGCTCTCCGGGCCGGCACCCCGTGCGCGGGTGAAACTCTAATACCCTGCCCGGCGAACCATTCCCCTGCGAATTCTGGTGATCTCGATGGGCAAGGGTACGATTGTGCTCGCCTTCTCCGGCGGGCTCGATACCTCGATCTGCGTCCCGCTCCTCAAGGAGCGGTACGGCTACGACCGTGTCGTCACGGTTGCGGTGGACGTCGGGCAGACAGAGGATGACATCCGGATGGCGACCGAGAAGGGAACGCGGATCGCCGATCGGCACCATACGATCGATGCCCGCGAGCGTTTCGTCGCTGAGGGCGTCTTCCCCTCGATCCGTGCGAATGGATCGTACGAGGGGTACCCGATGGGCACCTCGCTCGCCCGCCCGATCATCGCGGAGGAATGCGTCCGGATCGCGAGGGAGGAGGGTGCCAGCGCTGTGGCGCACGGGTGCACCGGCAAGGGAAACGACCAGCTCCGGTTCGACTTCATCGTGCGTGCATCGGGGCTCGGCGTGGTCGCCCCGATCCGCGAGCAGAACCTGACCCGCGAATGGGAGATCGAGTATGCCACAAGGCACGACATCCCTGTCCCGGTGGTGAAGGAGAAACCCTGGTCGATGGACGAGAACTGCTGGTCCCGTTCAATCGAGGGGGGGCTGCTCGAAGATCCGTCGTACCACCCCCCTGAGGAGATCTGGCACTGGACGGTATCGCCCGAGAAGGCCCCCGACACCCCCGCCGAGTGTTCGATCACCTTCGAAGAGGGGGTCCCGGTCGCCCTCGACGGGAAGCGGATGAAAGGCTTCGACCTGATCATGGCGCTCAACCGGCTTGCCGGTGCCCACGGCATCGGCCGGAACGACATGATCGAGGACCGGGTCCTCGGGTTCAAGGCCCGCGAATGCTACGAGCACCCCGCCGCAACCGTGCTCCTCGCCGCCCACCGCGACCTCGAACGCCTCGTCCTGACCCGCCAGGAGCTGGCCTTCAAGGTGATGGTCGACGAGAAGTGGTCGGAGCTCGCCTACATGGGGCTCGTCTACGAGCCCCTCTATGCCGCCCTCAACGCCTTCATCGGGGAGACGCAGCGGGTGGTGAACGGGACGGTCGACCTGCAGCTCTACAAGGGGGGGCTCCGGGTCCTCGGGAGGTCGTCGCCGGACGCCCTCTACTCGAGCGAGATGGTCTCCTTCGACTCGACCACGGTCGACCAGTGCTCGGCGATCGGGTTCTCCGAGTTCTTCGGGCTCCAGGCCCGTCTGCGACGGAACCTCTGAACCGTCCCGCATGAAGGTCGTCTGCCTGCTCTCGGGGGAGCACCCGGAGCTACCGGTGGCGGAGCTGCGGTGTGCGGTCCATGTCCAAAAGACCCTGCCCCGCGTGGCGATCGGGGAATCCCCCGACCCCTCCCTCCTCTCCCGCCTCGCCCTCACGCACCGGGTCTACGAGTACATCGCGGAGTCCCCGGCGACGGACGGGGCGGTCGACGCGATGGTGTCCGGTGCCTCGCTCGCCCCTGCGGGCACGTTCGCGATCCGGGTCAAGAAGGTGGAGGGCGCTGCCCTCGGGACCCCCGTGCCCGCACTCGAGCGGCGACTGGGGGGCCTGATCAGCGGCAGGGTCTCCCTCTCGGCGCCCGATGTCACCTACGGGCTCGTCTGTTCCCGGGACCGGTGCTTTCTCGGAAGGCTCCTCTGCGAGCCCGACCGGCGTTCGATCGATGCGCGCCGCCCCATCTCCCGGCCCTTCTTCCATCCCGGCGTGATGATGCCGCGGATGGCCCGGGCGCTCGTGAACCTGTCCGGTGTGGTGCCTGGCGAGGTCCTGGTCGACCCGTTCGCGGGAACCGGGGGGATCCTGATCGAGTCCGCGCTCCTCGGGGTCCGTTCGATCGGTCTGGACGCCGATCCCCTGATGCTCCGGGGTGCCCGCCGGAACCTCGCCAGCGCGGACGTCGTCCTCGCCGACGCCGCGCACCTGCCCCTCCGTTCGGGCTCGGTCGACACGGTCGTTTCGGACCTCCCGTACGGCCAGTCCGTCCAGATCCGGGGTGACAGCCTCGATCGGCTCTACGATCAGTCACTCGCAGAGGTGGCACGGGTCCTGCGGCCCGGGCGGCGGGCCGTGATCGTCACCCACCGGCCGATCGACACGATCGCCTCCCGACACCTCCGGGTCCTGGAACGCTTCGAACAGCGGGTGCACAGGAGCCTGACCCGGCGGATCCTGGTACTGCAACGCCCGTCCCGGGAATAGGGAGTCGTCCTGACCGGAGAAGGGACAGGTTCAATACCGTGCGGGTCATCCGGTGATCCGGGATCCGTCTCCGATCGGTTCGGCAGGGCGGTTCCCGGGGCGTGACCAGGCATGCGTGAACTGCTGAGCCGGGTGGAGATCCCTTCCGCCGGGGGAGCGGGTCATCTCTCCCTCTATCGCGAAGACCTCTCCGGGGTCTATCCGGGGATGGTCCGGTATCTCCTCCTCTACGAGGGGTGGGGACGGACCCTTTCACTCTTCTCGACCAACACCTACGAATACCCGCCGCTCCTTACCGTCGATGCCGAGTCGGCGGCATGGAGGGCGGCACGGGACTGGGAGGAGGCGCTCCGGTCCGCTCCGGATCGTCTCGTCCCCGCTGCGCAGGCCGTTCATCACCCCCCGGAGCCCGCAGCGGGCGGAGTCCTGGTGCTCCAGGGCAGTCCCCGCCCCGACGGCACGTGCGCACGGCTCGCGATGTGGGCGGCGGATGCGGCACGGTCCGCGGGCCGGGCGGTCGAGGTCGTCTTCGTGCACGACCTGGAGATCCACCCCTGCATCGGCTGCTACCAGTGCTACAACACGGGGGAGTGCACCTTCGATGACGACATGACCCGCCTTGGCCCCGCCATCGGGGGGTCGTCGCTCCTCGTCGTCTGCTCCCCTGTCTACACCAACACGGTTCCCGCCGGGCTCAAAGCCCTGATCGACCGCGCGCAGGCCGTCCATGCCCACGCCGCCCTCCTCGGCGAGCCTGTCCGTGGAACCCGGAACGGGGTCCTGCTCGCCGCGGCGGGGAGGAGCGGTTTGAAGAACTTCGACTGCGTGCGGAAGGTCGTCGGGCCGTTCATGGAGAACCTGGGCATCCGCCTGACCGGAGAGGTGCTCGTGGACGATCTCGACCGCCGGCGCAACGTCGACTTCCTGCCCGGGCTCGAGGGCGAGGTCAGGCGGGCGGTCATCTCGTCCCTGCCGCCCGCGGTCATCCCCGGGCCACAAGCCCCTTCTTCCTGAGGCGCCCCGGGTTCCGAAGGCGACGGTATATATCCCTCCCGGGCCCAACGCTCCAGTACGTGGAGATCTCTGCATGGACGACAGTTCGGCCGGATTTCGCCTGATCAGGACCTCGGTGCTCTCCTACCAGATCGTGGTCCCTTCCACGGCGGTGCTCTTCGTCGGGGACATCCTGAAGCTCGTCGACCACGACAAGGGTTTTGTCTTCTACTCCAAGGTCACGGACATCCTGCATGAGACCGCCTCGGGTGCCTTCTCCGCGGAGCCCCACCTGGTCGTGAACCTGCATCCCCTGGGGCTGGTCGACGACACGGGCCGGTTTCGCCCGCCGATCACCGCGCCGACCACCTTCTCCGAGGTCTCCCGCCCGGACATGGCCGACCTCGAGTTCCTGAAACGGTCCATGGGGGATATGGAGGTCGGGTTGATGCGCGCTGGTCTCGGGGTCCTCGAGGGCGTGACCGTCTCGATCCCATCGGAGGTCCTCGCCTCCCACATGGGGGTCTTCGCGACCACGGGGATGGGGAAGTCCAACTTCATGAAGGTCTTCTGCGCGTCGGCCATGCGACGACGTCAGTTCGGACTGCTGATCGTCGACCCCCACGGTGAGTACGTGACCGGGTACCGTGTGAAGGGACGGCGCGTCAAGGGGCTGATCGAGTACACCGCCGCACGGGACGGTCTCTCGGTCTACTCGACCCGTCCGCCCGAGGAGCGGGAGCACTTCGGCCTGAACGAGCTCCGTCTGGAGCATGACGACTTCAAGATGGGGGACCTCGGTTTTCTCTACGAGCTCTCACTCCCGCTCGTCGAGGTGGTCGAGTCGCTCGACAACCTCCCTGGTTCGGACGTGATCGACTTCTTCATCAACGAGGGGGTCGACTCGCTCCCCTCCCCCCTCAAGACGACGAGCGGGATCGGGCGGCACCCCGAGATCACGGATACGCTCCGGAACTACAGCCTGGGGCCGCTCCACATGGTCCAGCGGCGCGTCGAGACCCTGGTCTCGGAGAACCGGGCCTTCTTTCATCGCTTCGGTTCGGCGATCCCGGCGATCCTGAATGACCTGCGCCAGAACAAGGTGGTGCTCATCGACATTCCCGGAATGAGCGAGCGGGGCGAGCTCTTCGCCCTCGCCGCGATGACCCGTTCGATCCTGCAGGCCCACAAGCAGCATACGCTCTCCGCCGACGGGATGGGTAACCGCCAGGTCGTCATCGCGATCGAGGAGGCCCAGCGGGTACTGGCGAACGCAAACCAGTCGACCCAGGTGTTCCGGGAGTGCGCGATGGAGGGGCGCAAGTTCGGCGTGGGCCTCTGCCTCGTCACCCAGCAGCCGAAGAACATCGACCCCCGCATCCTGGCCCAGCTCAACACCTACGTCGTGATGGGCCTCTCGGACCAGCTGGACCGGAACATCGTCGCCGGGAACGCAAAGCAGAACCTCGCCAGCATGAACACCGAGATCCAGACACTCGCCAGAGGTGATGCGATCATCAGCATCCAGGGGACGCCGTTCCCCGTCTCGACGCGGATCCACCTCTTCGAGGACTACATCGACCGCCTCAACGCGGCGTCCTGAACCGCAGGGCATGCGATACCGTCGCCGGTGCCCTCTCTCCCGCCCCGGGCCCCCCGACGGAAAAATTGTCCGTCTCCGGTCCCCCTGACCCTCTCCGAATTTTGGGGTCTCTGCTCCTCCTCTAGCCCACCTTCGACCCGCACGAGCCGCAGAACCGCGTCCCCGGTTCGATGGCGGCACCGCACGAACCGCAGTGGCGTGCACCTCCGCCCACCGGTCCCGTATCGGGTGCCTGCGCCGCATCGGGATGGGGTTCGGGCGGCGGTGCCCTGAGCAGGATCACGTCTCCCGCGCCGGTCACCTCGCTCCACCGGTGGATCTCTTCATCTCCTTCCGTCGTCTCGATCACGAGCGCCTGGTCCATCTCTCCCACGCAGAGCGAGATGTCGCGGACCTTTCCGACGAAGTATCCATCGGCGTCCACCACCTGCATGCCCACGATCCGCTCCTTCGTCAGGGGCTGGTTCTGTCTCTTCTCCATCCTGATCATCTCCTGGCCATCTCCATCACGTGCATCCTGTTCGTCATCCCGACGGGCGCCTGCGCTGACCGCACCCGGGGCAGAACTCCTCGAATCCGGCGAGCCGGTAGCCGCAGGCGGTGCAGAACGCCCCGCCGGCCGGCGGTTGCACCCCGACGGGCGTTCCGCATGCCGGGCAGAAGCGGTGCTGGGGCCCGAGCGGGTTGCCGCACCGCCGGCAGGCCACCATGCCCGCTGCAATCGGACCACCCGCCCCCGCCGTCTCCCGCCGGAGTACCCGTTCGTACGAGCCGTCCTCGACCCACTTCTCGATCTCTGCCGCCCGGATCACCGTGAACGGATGGCTCATCGTCGAACCCGGGTTATAGAGGGTCCAGAGCTTCGAGATGTTCTTCAGGGTATCGTAGTCGTAGTCCTGGAACTCCTTTGACTGCTCCCGCCATGCCTGCGGGTTCATCTGGTCCTTCTGCGTGAAGGGAACCCCCGCCATCTTCATCGTGGCCGAATTCACGACGTCGACGTCCTGCACCACCAGGAGTCCCGCACGATCACAGGTGAACTCCGACATCCGGTACCAGTGCATGAGGGGTATCTGGATGCCGGTGGCGAGCAGGTTCCCGATCCCGAGCGTGACATTGCCGATGATCTGCCCGAACATCACCAGGATCGACGCGAGCTGGTGGTAGAGGACGTGACGGCTCTTGATGTGCCCCAGCTCGTGCGCGATCACGTACTGGAGTTCATCCTCGGTCATCATGTCGACGAGCCACGAGTAGACGGCGACGAGCGGGCGTTCGACCCCCGTCGTATGTGCGTTCACCTGCTGCCCGCCGATCAGGTAGAAGTCGATGTTCGAATGGTCCAGCTCCAGGATCTCCGCCGCCTCGACGAAGAGGCGGTGGATCTTCGGGTAGTGGTTCGGTGTGATCTTCGTGTAACTGCCCGTGTACTGGACCCGGAGGAGGTTCTCGAGGCCGTACTTCCAGATCTTCTCCAGCAGGGTGTCGAGGCCGGGCGTCGCCTCGAGGGCCTGCAGGGCGGCACGGTCGAACGGGTGTTCGTACTCGTTGTGTTCAAGGTTGGGAATCCTCTGTTTCGCCATATGCCTCCCCCGTCCCGAGGGTGCGTCCAGTCTATCTGAGTCCCGACGTATTATATAATGGTATCGCTTTTTGATGGAAGGCAGATGAAAATTATTATCTGTCAGCATGTGTGTATCTGCGGTCATGTATTGTCCATTCTGCGGGCAGGAACAGAAGGCGGATGGTAGTGTGCCAAAAGTGATGTAAAATCTCAATGGCCCTGAATCCAACCTAGATTTGAAGAAAGGAGAAACAGGGCCATGATCCCATTATCAATTATCGAAGATTATCTTTGCGACCAATCAGAGGGGATGCGTGCTGTC
>JAKPPV010000001.1 GCA_029547145.1 Methanobacteriota archaeon | reverse complement strand
AGCGTGAACGGCTTGACGATGGCAGTGATCAGCTTCATGAATTATCCCTCTCCACAGAATTTATCCGAAAATGCACGAGGAAAGATAATGGAAACATTTGAATCAGGAAAAGTTGCAGGAAAATATGTGGAATTATATCGGAAAGTTATTGGCGAAAAATAACCCTCTTCGTCATTTTAAGAAGGTAAGTTGCATTCAAGTTTTCCACACATGAGATAAATCATTGCAATGAAATTGTCGGGGTTCCGGTAACCTCTTGCAGATAGTTTTAAAGACTGAATAGTTCCATTGATGGCCTCAAGAAAAACATTTGTGGCCCCATTCTCGAAATAGTGAACAATATCATCCATATGACGTTTCATGGTTTTCGGGGTTTCGATCATAGGATTAAGTTTCGAGTGAGTTGCCCAGAAATACAATTTTCTCAGGGAGTCTCATCCAAGAATCGGATAATCCATCCGATAAAAATTCCAGAAAATTCAATTTCAGGTGATATGATCTCACGGTTTTCAGGTTCATTGTTTTCAATAAACGTAAGGAGTCTCTCTGCCTATCGTTCAGATTTTGGGGATTTTTTAACCATAGGTACCGTTTCTTTTTCAGAATTCCATTCATTTTCTGTTCGAAACGCCGAACCTGGTCAACAACCTTGTTCACGGCCATCATTACATGAAATTTATCGAATGTTATCTGTGCATTCTCGTGGCATTCCTCAATTCCCTTCATCTATGCGGGAGAAATGTCACAGCAGGCAAGTCTGATATTTCTCGGGTCTTCATGGTGAGTGAAGAGACACGTGAAGAATGAGCCCACTGAATCTGCGTCCTTTCTCTGACAGACGTAATTCACATTCTGGGAATATGAATCGGTAAATACCGTGATATAGTTATGTCCTTTCTTCTCCGATATTTCATCGATGCAGACTGCAGTGATGTGTGAGAGATCCGGTTCTTTTACTGTCTTTTTCACGTGGTGTTTGATAATTCGCCAGTGTTGTATATCGGTTTTATGGAATCTTTCGCTGATTTGGGAGATTTGCATATCACTTGGCCATGAGAACAATCATGGCTTCGAATAAACTCGTTAAATCACTGAATTATCGGGACCATGGAACTTCCATGAGACGTATCCGGCATTTCTCGCATGTTACCCGCGGAACACGGCAATGAACGTAAGTCTTGTATTGGAAAAAGCCAGGATGTCGCCATTTTTTCTCGACTGTAGCATGGATCTCGCAGTTTTCTTCCCCGCAGTCAGTGCATGAAAATTTTGCTCCTCGTCCGAAGTCAACCCAGATATTCAGGGATTTTACTTCCCGTTTGAATTCTATGCGTGAGATATACCACGGTTTTTGGATATTCAGTGCCTGACTGAATATCCGATTCTGGAATTCTGGTTCCATGGATGAGTGAGTGTTCCTGGTATTTTGAAAGATTGAACCGCCGCCGGGGCGCCCTTCGGGGGCGGTGGAACCATCCTCGTGGGAAGGGTGTAAGGGCGACCAGCCCCCATATTCAGTTTTGATTACCCATTCAAATTAGCAAAGAGTCGAAAAATATTGATTTTTAAGGGCGACCTAAAAAATGTGAGATTGAAGAATCGATTATTGAAAAAAATTCAACAATGGAAAAGTGTCCATCAACGTGGTAATCTGCGAAGGAACGGTTGTTGAATTATCATGGTGAAGATGCTATGATATTCCCTCCCTATCTTAATAATTGTGTTTCTGGATAACCATCGTATTGTGACCGAGTTACTATCGATGATCTTGTGTAAGTAGTATTTGGATATAGTCATGGTTTTATAATGACAAATCACCTTATATAGTATTTCAATAGGTTAGCATCATGTGTGGTATTTGTGGTATCATTTCCAGTGAAAAAATAACCACCTCCCAATACCAACAGGTCAACCGGATGAATTCCGCGTTATCTCACCGCGGGCCTGATGATAAAGGCATATTCAGTGATGATAATATTACTCTTGCAATGTGCCGTCTTAGTATTATTGATTTAATCGGGGGAAGGCAACCACTCAATAACGAAGATGGGACACTTGTTTTAATTACAAACGGGGAAATCTATAATTATATTGAACTAAGGAAACAACTGGAACAAAAAGGTCATACATTTTCGACAAAAAGTGACTCAGAAACAATTCTGCATCTCTATGAAGAATATGGATCTTTATGCGTTCACTATCTCCGGGGGATGTTTGCATTTGCATTATGGGACACGAAAAATAAACGTTTAATGCTGGCTCGGGATAGGATGGGTGAGAAACCACTATATTATTTCGAAACCAAGGATAAATTAATCTTTTCTTCAGAATTAAAATCAATATTACAGTCGCAGGAAATCCCATTTCAGCTTGACCCTGATGCGATTAACCTTTATTTCTATTATCAATATGTACCTGAACCACGCACTCCGATAAAAAATATTAAGAAATTGCCCCCCGGGCATTTCCTCATTATTGATCTTATACCCTTCAAATGTTCACAAATTTGCTACTGGGAAATGGAGAATGCCGAACCCTTGGCAGATAATCCGGCAGTACTCATTAGGACGGTACTTACTGAGATTAGTGAATTGACGATACGCGCCGATGTTCCCGTAGGTATTGCATTAAGTGGAGGACTTGATTCCAGTGCTATTGCTGCATTGGCAATACAGAAATATCCTGATACGATGCATGCATTCAGTATCGGTTATCCTGATTATCCACCCTATGATGAAAGAGGTGATGCTGAAAAATTTGCTGATTATTTAGGCATGCCTTTTCATGATATTGAGTTGAAAACAGAGGATCATACTTCAATTTTTCCGGAACTGGTGTATTATCGTGATGATCCAATAGCGGATATCTCAGGATACGGTTATTATGCCGTCATGAATCTTGCACATAAATATCGGGTTCCGGTTATGCTCCAAGGACAAGGTGGCGATGAACTTTTCTTTGGATATCCCTGGGTAAAGGAGGCTATCAAGCAATCTTTACGGAAAGAATCCCTGACGAATATGGCAGGTTCCTTTTGGAAAGATTATTTTGAATTTAGCATACCACGCTTGACTTCACCTAATGAAGTTATTAAATGGATCCAGACGTTTGGAGGAATCAAGACATCATTGTCGCACTATCAACGCGATAAATCCACCCCCAAAAATCAACTGGTATTCATGGATTTAATTCCGGATTTTACTGCAGCCGATCTTTACAAAGAAGAACTCTATACGGATTCATTCAAAAGTACACTGACCCAAAACCTGCCATATATGATATTTTCCTTTCCAAGACCGTGGAAAAATGTTGATATTCTTATGACGAGATTAATCAGTCAGACCTATCTTCTTGAAAATGGGATTACGCAGGGAGACCGTTTAAGCATGGCATCATCGGTTGAACTTCGTCTTCCTCTTGTGGATTATCGACTCGTTGAAACTGTTATCGGCCTTAGAAAAACATATTCCGATTATCATCTCGAATCTAAAGCCTGGTTGAAATCCGCATTGAAGAATATTTTACCGGATTGGGTAATGAACCGCCCGAAAAGGGGATTTACCCCGCCCGTTAAGGAATGGCATGAGGCGTTGTTTCAGCGATACGGGCAATTATTAGATGGGGGATTACTCGTGGAATTTGGGGTGCTGAAACCCAATACAGCCAAAAAATTGGCAAAAGGATTATTCCCAAAAGGAATAATTACCCCGCTTTCTTTTAAAGCACTTGTACTGGAATTATGGTGCAGAAAAATGTCTCAAATTAAAGAAAAGATGTGATAATTATAGAAATAGTGGGTACCATCCCTAATAAGCTGTAATTTCAGATCCTGTATCCGCAGAGGATATCCCCCCACATCGGATAAATACCGTCTACTCGTGATCCACTCTTCATTGATATCCATGAGGATAGATCCCGCAATTCTCAACAGGGATGAATCATTCGGGAACGCGCCAATGGACCGATATCTACGTTTTAATTCCTTATTGACACGTTCAAGGAGATTCGTTGTCCGAATTCTTTTCCAGTGATCAATAGGAAAGCTACGATAATTCATCACATCGTACTGAAATCGTTCTATAGTGTCCGCAGCGCGGGAGAATCCACGAGATTCAAGTTCAAGGATGCATTCCTGGAGTCTCCGGGGATCATTCAACGAATCCTTCAGAATCGCGACAACGAACTTGTGATCTCTCCTCGGTATTTTCTTCAATATAGCCCTGATAAAATGGACCTGGCACATTTGCCAACTGCACCCATGGAATGAACGTTGCACAGCATTCTGGATGCCTTTATGGCCATCTGATATGACAAGATCAACTCTCCTTAGTCCTCGATCTTTCAGGTCGGAGAACAGGTCCTCCCACGTAAGCTCATCCTCACAGTCTGCAATCCTGGCTCCCAGGATCTCGCGGATTCCATCATTCCTGATGCCCGCAATTACGAGCAATGCTTTGGTTGTGTACTTGATTCCATCCCTGACTTTGAAATATGAGGCATCCACAAAAAGGTAGGGGATATGTGATTCAATGGGTCGTGAAAGGAATTCTATGACCTTTGCGTCAAGCTCTTTCGCAATATTCGACACATATGATGCTGAGATCTTTTCCACGCCGAGTGTTGAGATCACATTCTCGATCTTTCTTGTGGATACGCCCTGAAGATACGACTCTATAATCGCATTCTCCAATGCCTTCTCCACCCTTGAATATCGTTCAAATACCTGTGTCTTGAAGGGGATATCCCGCAATAAGGGTTTATCGAGGGATAAAGTGCCATATCGCGATTTGAGAGATCGAGACCTGGTCCCATTCCGATATGTACGCCTTGATCCTGTTCTCTCGTACCTCCCGGCCCCGACCAGCTCATCTGCCTCTCTCTGCATCACCTCGTTCAGAAACCAGGTGAGAACACGCCTCATTCCTTCTTCGTTATCGGTAAGGTAATTTACTACGAGATCTTTACTATTCATTGCCCTGTATTCCTCCATTGCCAATTTAGAGTGGATACAGGGTGTCTTCAAATTTTACAGCTTTATATAGACACTACCACTACATGCGATGGCTGATCCTGATCATCGGGTCGATCATCTTCCCGATCGTGATGGGATACACGCTCCGGATCTATCGCGGCGCCCGGACGCCCCCCGACACGGACGACCTGGGCGGGCTCTTTATCGACGGGATCAAGCTCTTCATCGTCCAGCTGATCTGGGGGATCCCGGTGATCATCGTCTTCGTGATCCTCATGGGCGGCTCCTTTGCCCTGCTGATGTCGCAGTCCGATGCGGTTACCGCGGCGGGTGCCGGCGGGTTTTTCGTCGGCGCACTGGTCACGTTCGTGGTCGCGATCATCTGCGCCCTCTTTGCCACGATCGCCGGCGTCCGGTTCGCCCGCACCGGCTCGTTCGGCGAGGCGTTCAACGTCCGGGCGATCCTCGAGCACATCGGCCGGATCGGCTGGGGCTCCTACGTGGTCGCCCTCGTGATCCTGATGGTGGTCATCGGCGTGGTGAACGCGATCCTCGGCGTGATCCCGGTGCTGGGCTGGCTTCTCACGATCATCCTGGCGCCGGCCTTCTCGATCTTCGCGGCCCGGTACATCACGCAGATCTACGACAGTGTCGCGGCGCCGTCCTGATTTTCCCTTTTTTAAAGACCCTCCGTCACCCTCAAGTAGTCGTCCATCGAGAGTTCTTCCGGGGTTCCTATCGATGGAGATCGGCACGATGCTCGGCGACGCCTTCGAGTACACGAAGACGGCGCTCCTCGGGCAATGGCTCCGCTGGCTGATACTGCTCGTCGGGACGGTCATCTTCCCGATCCTGCTCGGGTACACGCTCCATGTCTACCGTGGCGGGAGGGCACCGCCCGATCCCCAGGACTGGATCCTGGTCTGTATCGACGGGATCCGGCTCTTCGTCGTCCAGCTCGTCTACGCGATCCCGGTGGTGATCATCTCGATCGCGCTCAACCTGGCCTTCCTGATCCCCGTCTCCGTCGTCTCCGGCCCCGGGGGATCGATCGAGGGGGCGGCGGGGTCCGCCGCACTGCTCGTCATCGCCGCGCTCGCCATCCTGGAGCTCGTCCTCTCGATCGCGATCTCGCTCGTCTCGCTGATCGCCTCGGTCCGTTTCGCCCGCACCGGCTCGTTCGGCGAGGCGTTCAACATCCGGGCGGTGCTCGCCCACATCGGCCGGATCGGCTGGGGCTCATACATCCTCGCGCTGATCGCGCTCTACATCGCTCTCATGGTCTTCGTCCTCGTGATGATGCTCGTCGGGGTGCTCACGCTCGGGATCGGGTTCCTCCTCTTAATCCCCCTCTCACCGGCGCTCTCGATCTTCGTCGCCCGGTACATCACCCTCGTCTATGACAGTGCGGCGTCCGGCGACCAGCCCGTCCCGGCCTGAACCCCCCCCTCTCCCCTCTTTCTGCAACCGCTCACCACAAGCCTGAATGCCGATCCCCGTCCATCTGATCGTGCAATGACCGATGGGGACGCGACGCTCCGTGCCATCCGCCTGATCGCGGAGAACAGGAGGGGGGTGCTGCGGGACATCGCGACGGTGGTCGCCGATCACGGTGCCAACATCCTGATGATCCACCACGAATCCTTCGACACCGGCCCGATGGCGGGCCTGGGGGAGCTCTACTTCGAGTACGAGGGGGAGGTCGACCCCGGGTTGCTGATCGCCGACCTCTGCCGGGTGCCCTGCGTCCGTTCGGCCACCGCCTGCGACCCCTTCTCGATGATCTACGGTTCGCGCGTGATCATCATCGGCGGCGGGGCGCAGGTCGCCCAGGTCGCGCTCGGCGCGGTGAACGAGGCGGACCGGCACAACATCCGGGGCGAGCGGATCTCGGTCGACACGATCCCGCTCGTCGGCGAGGAGAGCCTGACGGCGGCGGTGGACGCGGTCGCCCGCCTGCCCCGCGCCTCGATCCTGGTGCTCGCCGGCTCCCTGATGGGCGGCGGGGTATCGGGTGCGGTCGACCGTGTCCGGGAGGCGGGGATCCCGGTGATCGCGCTGAACATGGCCGGGAGCGTCCCCGACCACGCGGACCTCGTGGTGACCGACCCGATCCAGGCCGGCGTCTTCGCGGTGATGCATGTCTCGTGCCTGGCACGGTTCGATATCGAGCGCGTGCGGGGGAGGCGTTTCTGATGGACCAGGTGGAGCGGGCCGTCCAGTTCCTGATGCGCGACGGCCTCGTCGTCTATCCGACCGAGACCGTCTACGGCCTGGGGGCCGACGCCCTCTCGGACGAGGCGATCCGCTCGGTCTACGACTCCAAGCACCGCCCGCTGTCGCAGCCGATCTCGATCGCGGTCGCCGACGTCGAGATGCTCGGCGTCGTCGCCCGCATCGGCCCGCTCGCCGAGGAGTTCGTCGACCGGTTCCTCCCCGGGCCATACACGGTCCTGGTCGAGGCCCGCCCGCTCCTGCCCGTCCAGCTCCACTGCGGCACCGGCCTGATCGGGATCCGGGTGCCCGCCCACCCGATCGCCAGCGAGCTTCTGCAGCGGTTCGACGGCCCGATCACGGCCACCTCGGCGAACACCCACGGCGCCGCCGAGCCGGCGACGATCAACGACGTGCACTGCTACCGGGACTACACGATCGACGCGGGACGCCTTCCCGGGACCCCGTCCACCGTGGTCGACCTGGTGAACCGGGCGATCATCCGGCCGGGCGTCGGACTGGACGAGGTGGTCGCCTTCCTGAGGAACCGATGAACCGCCCCCCCCGCCTCCGGGACTTCGTCGAGGACCGGGACGGGTGGCTCTACGCGGTCGCCGCCTACGACAACCGGGAGCGTGCGGGGTGCGTCCTCCGCTACGTCCCCGACCCGGCGGGCGACCGCGTCCGGCACGGGAGCGGGGTGCGCTACCGCAAGCTCGACTTCGCCGAGGCCTTTGCACGGGTGGCAGCCAGGAAGCCCGACTATCTCGACCTCCTCTGCCGGGTGCCGCTCGACGAGTGCGTCGCCGTCCACCGTCCGGAGGAGGTCTTCCCCGAGGTGCTCGCCCGCGACGGACGGGTCCGGCGGCTCGCCGACGCCCTGCGGCTCGAGCCCGGCACCGCCGGGTGCACCGGCTCGCTCCTCGTCGGCCTCGAGGGGCCCGCCTCCGACATCGACCTGGTCGTCTACGGCGAGGCCTTCGAACGGGCCAGGGCCCGCCTCCCGGAGGCGATCCGGGAGGGGCTGGTGGACGACCTCTCGGAGGACCTCTGGCGGCGGGTCTACGCGAAGCGCCGCCCGGAGCTCCCGTACGGCGAGTTCCGACGGCACGAGGCCCGGAAGTGGAACCGGGGGCAGGTGGGCGGGACCTACTTCGACCTCCTCTTTGCCCGGGACCACGCCTCGATCGACCCCCGGCCGGTGCCGAAGGGCCCGGTCCTCGGGAGGGAGCGGATCGAGGCGACCGTCACGGATGCCTCGCTCGCCTACGATGTCCCGGCGGTCTACGAGGTCGACCATCCGGTGGTCTCCCGCGTCCTCTCGTTCACCCACACCTACGCAGGCCAGGCGCTCGACGGCGAGGTGATCGAGGCGGCGGGCGTCCTCGAGGGGCACGGCGGCGAACGGTGGCTGGTGGTCGGGACCAGCCGGGAACCGGTCGGCGAGTACATCCGCTCGAAGACGCTCCTCTCCGGTGCATAAGGCTCCCCGTTTCCGCTAGCAGAGGATCGACCGGCCGCTCCGGGCCCCGCCGGCGCAGGCCTGTGCGTACGGGCACCGGCCGCAGGGGGCGTCGGGGGGTCTCGGCGGGAGGCGTCCCTCCTCGACCCGGCGGGCGACCTCCCGGGCCCGGAGGACGGCCCGCCGGTCCCGGGGCTGGGGCAGGTAGCGCCTGACGGTCCCCGAGGGGACGTAGAGCAGCAGGACCGCCTCCAGGGGTTTGCCCCGTTCCTCCTCCAGGCAGAGCGCGTACGCGGCGGCCCGGACCCGGTCGGCGGAGGTCACCCCCCAGGCAGGGGCCTCCGTCGCCCGGACGACGGCGCAGGAGGAGAGGTCCGGGGCGACCCCGTCCACCTGGCCGGCCAGGCCGAGCCGCTCCGACCGGACGGCCCGGTCCCTCAGCACGAAGGGGAACGGCCGGACCCCCCGGCAGGCGGCCGTCCAGGCCTCCGCCAGGGCCCGGGCCCCGGGGTCGATCCCGGGGAGGACGACGGTCAGCTCCTCCCAGACGAGAGCGGGGTCCAGGTCGTCGCCGAGGTGGGCGGCGACCTGCTTGGCGACCGCGTACCGGACCGACTCCGCGGGGGGGCGGGCGAGGTCGTGCCAGTACCGGAGCGGGCACCGGTGGGCCGCGACCAGCCCGGAGACCGTGATGGGCGGACCGGTCATCGCTCCGCCCGTCCATTCCGGCCGGGCCGGGCGAACCACCCCGCCGGCCGGTGCATCGGCGTCACGCCGGCCGAGACCAGGTCCCCGGACGCCCAGGCGTACCGGCTCCGGATCGTCGGGGGCAGCCGGTGTTCGGGGATCGGGACGAAGCCGAAACGGCCGTAGAACTCCTCGAGCCCGCGGACCGCGTGCATGTAGAGGTCCTCGTTCTGGCAGGCCTCGACCAGGGCCCCCATCACCCGGCCCGCGTACCCCCGGCCCCGGAACGGTGCCGGCGTGAAGACCGCATCCACCTCGTACCCGTCGGGGTGGCGGCGGCACCGGGCGACCGCGACCAGGTTGGTGCCGGCGAAGACGCCGAAGACCCGGTCGATCGACGGGTCCCCCCGGGTCTCGTGGTAGTCGCGCCAGACCTCGTCGGCGAGCGGGAACTCGGCCGAGAGGAGCTCGCGGACCTGCACCGCGAGCCCGGCCCGCGGACAGGCGACCAGGACCGGGCAGGGGGCGGAAAGGCCGATCCCCTCCGCCACGGGCCCGAGCCCCACCCCGGCAGCCGCGTCGCGGTCCCCCACCCGGCAGAGGGCGATCAGGGTCGCCCCCTCGTCGATCGCCGTCCCGAGGACGACCGGGACGACCTCGCCGGTCCGGTGGAGCGGGACGAGGCCGAGCTCCTCCGCGAGGGGGGCGAGCCCCTCCGGTGCCCGGTCCCCGACATGGAGGAGGAGGCCGCCGCCGACCCCTCCCCCCGCCACGAGCCGCCGGGCCGCGTCGACCGAGGTGGCGGAGAGGTCCGTCGGGACCAGGACACGGGAGAGGAGGGACCCCGCCGTCCGCCCCCGGACGACGAGGACGTCGGTCTGCCCCCCCCGGAGCACCGCCTCCGAGACGGAGCCGAGCAGGCGGTCGACCGCCCGTCCGCGCCCCCGGGCACCGACCGCCAGCAGGTCCGCCCCCTCCTCCCGTGCCGTCTCGACCAGGGCGTTCGCCACCGTCCGGTGCCCCCTCCCGACGACCCGGGCCGTGACGTCCGCGCCCCGTTCCCGGAGGCGGGCCGCCTCCGCCTCGAGCGGCCCGGCCCGGTCGGGCTCGTCGGTGACAAGGGTGAGGACGAGGCGCGGGCTCCCCGGCAGCCCGGCACAGGCGTCCGCGGTCCGCCGGCTCTCCTCCGAGAGGTCGGTGGCGACAAGCACGCAGTTTCGGGTCATACGACGCGGCACACCTCCGGCGGGACCGTGAGCACGAAACGGGCGCCCTTCCCGGTCCCCTCCTCGGCGATCCCGATCCCGGTGATTCCCAGGATCTCCCGCGCCAAAAAGAGCCCGTGGCCGTACCGGTCGTCGGTCGGCTCGAAGAGCCGGTCCCGCTCGCCGGGCGGGACCCCCGTCCCGTCGTCCTCGACCACGATCCGGCAGCCCCCGTCTCCGTCGTGGTAGGTGACGATCACCGCGGTCGCCCCCGTGTCCGGACGGGTCGCGTTGTCGAGCAGGTGATAGAGGGCGACCGGCAGGGCCGGGTCGGCGTAGAGCTCCAGCCGCGCGGTCCAGGCACGGACCGCGACCGGCCCGGGGTCGAGACGGGCTTGGGCCTCCTCGATCGCGTCCTGCACCCGTTGCCAGGCGGGAGGACGGGTCCCCAGGACCCGGAACTCTCGCGAGACCTCGTTTCTCCGCCGGAGGGCGCCGAGCCGTTCCCCGAGCGGGCGGAGGAGGGCGAGCACCTCGGGGTCGGCGATCTCGCGGCGGATCCGGGCGAGGCAGGCCTCCAGGTCGCCTGTCGCCGTCGCCAGGTCGCGGTCGAGGATCCCGGAGAGGTGGGCCATCGTCCGGTTCGCGGCCTCGAGCGCCGCCCTCGCCCGGTGCAGGCCGGTCATGTCCGCCAGGGTGACGACCCTTCGCCCGACCTCGAGCGGCGCCCCGGAGACGAGGCAGTGGACCGTCCGCCCGTCCGCGCGGACCAGGGCCAGCTCCTGCTCTGCGACCGCCCCTCTTTCGAGGGCGACAAGGAACCGTTCGGCCGCCTCGCGGTCGCCCGCACACTCCGCGAACGGCCGCTCGCGGAGGTCTTCGGGCGCCTGCCCGAGCAGGTCGGAGGCGCGGGGGTTCGCGTCCTCGATCCGGTTGTCGGGGCCGAGCAGGAGGATCCCGGAGACCGAGTGGTCGTAGAGGCCCCGGTAGAGCGCCTCCTGGTCCCGGAGCCGGCGCGAGAGGTAGGCGATCAGCGCGCCGACGGCGACCAGCGTCACCCCCCGGGCGACGATGGCCACACCCTCTCCGGGCACGAGGGGGAGGGCGAACGCCGAGTAGGCAGACGCGATCAGGACCGCGACGGCGGTCCCCCGCCTCGGGTACCAGTACCCCGAAAGGGCGATCGGGACGTAGAGGAGGTGCGGGAGCGCGACCGTCACGCCGGCGACGAGGATGCCCGCGAGGTTGGCGAGCAGGACCGCGGAGGCGGTGATGCCGAGGATCGCGGGCCGCCCGCGCGGCCCGGCGAGACCCCGCAGGTTCATACGCGTTGGTCTGTCTTTGGGGGTAAAAACAATGGCGGTAGAACCGACGGGTATATCCCCGCCTCCGTCGTCGTCTCAGCATGGGCGTCATCATCCGCGAGCTCGGATCCGACGAGTTCGTCCTCGTCGACCGGCTCTGGGAGCAGTACCGCGGGCAGGAGACCGACCGGGCGACCGACCGCGTCTTCGGCGGGTTCGTGGACGGCACCCTCGCCGGGACGGCACGGGTCCGGCACCACCCCGACGGGCTCGAGGTGGACGGTGTCTTCGTCTCCGAGGCGTACCGGTCCGCCGGGCTCGCCCGGCGGCTCGTCCAGGCGGTGATCGACCGGTTCGGGCACGGGACCCTCTGGCTCCACTCGACGATCCCGCTGATCGGGTTCTACGGCACCTTCGGGTTCGTCCCGGTCAAAGAGGAGGCCCTGCCCCCGACGATCCGCGAGCGGCTCGCGTTCTGCTTCGGCGAGATGGTCGGGTGCGGCGTCTGCCCGATGCGGCGGGACCCGCCCTCCTGAGCCCGCCCCCGGTGGCCGTTCCCGGAGGGGGCTTTGGCCGTCCGGCTAGAGCACCCCCCGGTAGAAGGCGAGGCGGCGGGCCGCCGGCCTGAACGCCTCCACCAGTGCCCTGGCGTCCTCGTCCTCGAGCGGGCCGGCGGCCGCCGCGCGGACGAGTCCCGCCACCTGGTCGGGCGTCTCGCACCCGACGACCGCGAGCACGACGGGGTACGTGAGCGCGAACCGGACGAGCACCCCGGCGGTGATCCCGCCATCGGGCGCGACGTAATGGCCCCGGCCCAGCACCTTCATCGCGAGCGGGGCGATCCCGGCGTCGAGCGCCGCCGGGAGGACGCGGTCGACGAACCCGCCCAGCACCGCCTCGACCGGGTTGACCGGCAGGAGCACCGTGTCGACGGGCCAGCGCTCCACCGCCTCGGCGAGGACCGCCGGGTCGTGGTGACCGGTGACGCCGATCCGACGGACGAGGCCCGCCTCCTTCGCCTCGAGAAACGCCCGGAGCGCCCCGTTCGGCCCCTCGCACTCCCGGATCTCCGGGCGCGTCCGCAGGTCGTGGATCTGCCACAGGTCCAGGTACCCGGTCTGCATCCTCTCCAGGGTCTGCGTCAGGTCCGCGATCGCCCCGGGGTACGAGCGGCTCGCCGACTTGCTCGCGAGGAAGATGCCGTCCCGGCGCGCCGGTCTCCCGGACCAGAACCGGCCGTGATAGACCTCGCTCGACGCGTACGCCCGGGCGGAGTCGAAGTAGCGGATCCCGCGGTCGAGGGCCTCCGTGAGCACCGTCTCCGCCTCACGCTCCCGGTTCGTCGTGCGGAGGACCCCCTCGCCCCCGAGCCCGACCCGGGGCCGGTCGGGCAGACCGCCTGTCCTCATCCCGTCGAGCTGCGTCGCCTGACGAGATAGGCCTGTCGGGTCTCTCCGGCCGGTTGTGTTCACCGGGAGGCGGTCGTGTTCGGGGTGCGCCCTGTCACCTGGAGCTGGAACGGGAGCGAGAGGCTCCGCCCGTCGGTCCCGGTCGCATGCACCCGGAAGGTGTACGAGCCCGGTGGTGCCCCCGCGTGGGCGACCAGCATCCGCGAGGTGAACCGGGGGTCCGGGATGTCGGTCGGCGGGTTGAAGGTGACGTAGATCCCCTCGGGCACCCCCTCGGCCCGCAGGGTGACCGGGAGGTCGTACTCGAAGAACGAGGGACCGGTCCGGAGGAGCGTGATCCGGACCTCGACGTCCATCCGCTCGCCGACCCCGATCGACCCCCCCGACGGGGTGATCGCCAGTTCGAAGTTCCGTTCCTCCGACCCGTGCATCAGGCCCGAGGCGAGCATGTAGAGGACCGCCGCCACGATTAAAAGGAAGAGCACGACCGAGACGTAGAACGAGATGGACCGCTCCCGCTCCTCGGATCCCCGGCCGGTTTCCGGTGACGGCGGGCCGGCAGGAGCGTACGGGGCCATGGCTGCAGTACAGTCCGCCCCACGGTTACAAAAAGCTGCAGGGTTGGTCCCGCCACACCGACGTGCCCGGGACAGGCCCTGGTGGAAAAAACGAAGGAATAAGTCCGAGTTCGTCCCAGCCTCCCGTGTATCGGGTGTGCGACGGTATGACACTCCGTTTCAGGGTCCTCCTCCTCTACCTGCTGATCGGCGTCCTGGTCATCGTGATCGTGGGAGGCCTGCTCCCCTCCACCCTCCAGGCCCAGCAACGGGACGCCGTCACCCGGGAGTCCCTCGTCCAGCTCCGTCACATCGATTATGCCCTCTCCGGCTTCGTGGAGGAGGCCCGGTACGACGTCCTCGAGCTCTCGATGAACCCGCTCGTCCGGACGCGGGACGACGCCCGGTTCACCAGTTTTCTCAACGCCTCCGAGGCGACCTTCGAGTACACCGTCACCCCCCCCGAGCAGGCGATCGTCGACCTCTTCCGGGCGTACCAGCGCTCCCACCCGTACGTCAGCTCGGTCTACATGGGCCGGGAGAACGGCGCGTTCGTCCGCGCCTATCCCCGTGCCCGTCCGACGGAGTACGACCCCCGGGATCGGCCCTGGTACCAGCTCGGAAAGGCGCACCCGGGCGAGGTGGTGAAGACCGACCCCTACCGGGCGGTCACGACACCGGACGTCAACATCGGGATCGTGACGGCACTCGTCGACGAAGACGGCACGGTCTACGGGGTGGTGGGTGCCGACATCACGCTCGTCAACCTGACCAGCTACCTTGTCTCCGTCAGCCGGGCGAGTGCCGGCGAGATGCTCCTCGTCGACCCGAACGGCACGATCCTCGCCGCCGGGGACCCCGCGCTCCTCTTCTCCGACGTCGGTGCCGTCCTCGGCGACCAGTCGCCGACCTTCCTGGAGACGGACGAGGGGGTGCTCTATCTCGATGACCGGTTCCTCGTCTACCGGAGATCGCCCGCGCTCGGCTGGACGATCGGAACGTTCGTCCCGTTCGACCTGATCGGGCAGAGGGTGAACGAGGCGGTCCGGACGGTCATCCTCTTCGTGGTCTTCGGCCTCGGCCTCCTCGCCGTGTTCACCCTCGCCGGCCTGGATCACCTGGTGATCCACCCGCTTGCCCGCCTCACCCGGGAGAGCCGGAGGATCGCCGAGACGGGCGACCTCGATCAGGAGATCGAGGTGACCGGTTCGGGCGAGATCGCCGTCCTGAGCCGCTCCCTCCGCGCGATGGTGGAGACGATCGCGACCATGGAGCGGGGCCGCCGGCAGGCACTCGCCGAGCTGCGGGCGTACCGGGATCACCTCGAGGAGACGGTCGCCGAGCGGACGCGGGACCTCGCCCGTGCAAAGGAGCAGGCGGAGTCGGCCGACCGGCTCAAGTCCGCGTTCCTCGCAACCATGTCCCACGAGCTCCGCACGCCGCTCAACTCCATCATCGGGTTCTCGGGGATCCTCCTCCAGGGTCTCGCCGGTCCGCTCAACCCCGAGCAGAGAAAGCAGCTCGGCATGGTCCACGACTCAGCCCAGCACCTGCTTGCCCTGATCAACGACGTGCTGGACATCTCGAAGATCGAGGCGGGGGAGTTCCGCCTCGCCGGCGAGCCGGTTCCGGTCCCCGCCGTGCTCACGAAGGCGGTCGCCACCGTCCGGCCGCTCGCCGATGAAAAGGGTCTCCCGATCGAGATGGCGGTCGACCCCGCCGCCGGCGAGGTGTGGGGCGACCGGCGGCGGATCGAGCAGGTATTCCTTAACCTTTTAAGTAATGCCGTCAAGTTTACGGAGCAGGGGCACGTCCGGGTCGCATGCGCGCGGGAGGGCGACCGGGTCGTGACCAGCATCCAGGACACGGGGATCGGTATCGCGGAGGAGGACCTTGCCCGGATCTTCCAGCCGTTCAGCCAGGTGGAGACCGGTCTGACGCGGCGGTACGAGGGGACGGGGCTCGGCCTGTCGATCTCGAAACGGCTCACAGAGATGATGGGAGGGACGATCGAAGTGGAGAGCAGGGTGGGCAGGGGGAGCACGTTCCGGGTGCTGCTGCCTGCATACCGGGAGGGGCAATGACGACCCGGGTCCTCTACGTGGAGGATAACGACCAGAACTACTACCTGGTGAAGTTCATCCTGGAGGCGCAGGGATACGAGGTGGTGCGGGCGAGGGACGGACGGGAGGGGATCGAACTCGCCCGGACCGTCGACCCGGCGCTCATCCTCCTCGACATCCAGCTCCCGGTGATGGACGGTTACGAGACCGCACGGGAGCTGCGCACCATCCCCGGGCTCGCCCCGGTCCCCGTCGTCGCCCTCACCTCCTACGCGATGGCGGGAGACCGTGAGAAGGCGCTCGCCGCGGGGTGCACCGGCTACATCGAGAAACCGATCGATCCGACGACGTTCTCCGGTGAGATCGCCGCCCATCTCGCGAGGAGTCGGTCCGGGGGAGGGTCCGGGTGACGAGGGTCCTGGTCGTGGAAGACAACGGGCCGGGCCGCTACCTTTTGGAGTCGATCCTGGCGGGCCATGGCTTCGAGGTGGAGGCGGTCGGGAACGGCGCCGAGGCCCTCGAGGCGGCGGGACGGACCCCCCCGGACGTCGTGATCGCCGACATCCTGATGCCGACGATGGACGGGTTCGAACTCTGCCGGCGCTGGCGGGCGGACGAACGCCTCCGTGACATCCCGTTCATCTTCTATACGGCCACCTACACCGACACGCGGGACGAGCGGTTCGCCCTCAGCCTGGGTGGGGACCGGTTCCTGATCAAGCCGCAGCCCCCGCACGTGCTGGTGAAGGTCGTGCGCGAGCTGGTCGAGGAGGCGGGCCGGAGGGGTGGCGCCGGGCCGTCTCCCGGCCCCGCAGTGCAGGAGGCGGAGGTGGAGGTCCTCCGCGAGTACAGCGACGTCCTCTTCCGGAAACTGAACGACAAGGTGCAGCAGCTCGAGGAGAAGGTGGCCGAACTGCAGCGCCTCCGGGACGAGCTCCAGGTCCAGACAACGTTCCTTGACATGGTCGTGGAGAACCTCCCCGACATGATCTTCGTCAAGGACGCGCGCGACCTCCGGTTCGTCCGGGTGAACCGGGCGGGCGAGGAGTTCCTCGGTCTGTTGCGGGAGGAGATGGTGGGGAAGCGCGACCACGATCTCTTCCCGCGGGACGAGGCGGACCGGTTCGTCCAGACGGACCGGGAGGCGCTCGCCGGCCGGACGGTCGTGGACATCCCCCGGGAGACGGTCACGGTCCGGGGGAGGGGGGAGCGGATCCTGCATGCCAGGAAGATCCCGGTCTTCTCCACCGACGGCGAGCCGCTCTACCTGGTCGGGATCGCCGAGGAGATCACCGAACGGGTGCAGGCGGAGGAACGGCTCCGACGGTCCGAACGGCGGTTCCAGGACCTCTACGAGGGCATGATCGACGCCTTCGTCCGTGTCGACATGGACGGACGGATCCTGGAGTACAACCGGGCGTTCCGGGAGATGCTCGGGTACTCCGACGAGGAGCTGTCACGAACGACGTACCTGGACCTCACGCCGGAGCGATGGCGTGTCAGGGAGCAGGAGATCGTCCGGAATCAGATCCTGCCGCTGGGTCACTCGGTGCTCTACGAGAAGGAGTACTTCCGGCGGGACGGGACGCTGGTGCCGGTGGAGCTCCGGACGAGCCTGCTCGTGGACGAGGACGGTCGCCCCGCGGGGATGTATGCGATCGTCCGCGACATCACCGCGCGAAAACGGACCGAGGAGGAGATCCGGCTCGCCAACCGGAAACTGGCCCTGATGACGGATGTCACGTACCAGGACATCCAGAACAAGGTCACCGTGCTGCGGGGATACCTGGAGATGGCCAGGAAGGCCTCCGATCCCCAGGAGCACCTCTGGATCCTGGAACGGCAGCAGAACGTGCTGGAGTCGCTCCATGCCCTGATCCAGAAGACGAAGGATTACCAGCAGATGGGCATCGGCGGGTCCCGGTGGACGCTCGTCGAGACGACGTTCCGGGTCCAGCACTCGCTGTTGGACGGGTGGGACTCCGTCTCCCTGGAGTGCAACCTGGACGGCCTCGAGATCCTGGTCGACCCGCAGATCGAGCGGGTCTTCTCGCACCTGATCGAGAACGCCCTCCGGCACGGCGGCGGGGTCACCCGCCTCACCGTCGGGTACCGGGAGACCCCGGAGGGGCTGGTGCTGGTCGTCGCCGACGACGGTGTCGGAGTGCCGGAGGAGGAGAAGGAGCGGCTCTTCGAGCGGTTCCCGGGTGGCAGGGGACGGTTCGGCCTCTTCTTCGTCCGCGAGTTCCTCTCCCTCTCCGGTATGACGATCGTGGAGAACGGGGCCCCCGGAGAGGGCGCCCGGTTCGAGATCGGGGTCCCGCGGGGCCTCTACCGCTTCTCCCGGGAGCGGGCCGGGTAGGCCCCTTCTCGTCATCCCGTCCCCGCTACTCCGGGACCCCGGCCCGCTCCAGGTAACGGTCCATCCGGTACTTCCTCTCGAGCCCCCGGGCGTTCATGTACCGGACGGTCCCGAAGACCGGTCGTTCCTTCCAGGGCCGGTCGTGCTTTCCGAAGCACCAGGCGACACCGGCGTAGCTGTTCGGGTCCCGCCCGTCGAGCCCGAAGGTGTTGTTGAGCACGAGGGCGGTCGCGTATGCCTCCTCGGGCGGATCGCTCCACTCCAGGATCTTCTTTCCCCAGTACATGCGCATGGTGCCCTGCATCATCCCGGTCGTCACAAGCTCCCGCTGGGCGGCGTTCCAGTAGGGGTCGTGGGTCGCCGCCCGCACGAGGTCTGCCTTCCCGTAGACCACCTCGCGGGGGTCGTCCCGGTGGAGGGCGAGCGTCCGCTGTGCCCACCCGGGCAGCGCACCAAAGGAGTCGTAGCGGTCGTTGTAGTGGACGAAGTTCACGGCGAGCTCCCGGCGGACGATCAGCTCCTCGAGGAATGCCGCCGGCCCGTCCCCCGTCTCCTCCTGCACCCGGAGCGCCAGGACCCAGGGCGCGACCTGCCCGTAGTGGAGGTACGGGCTCATCCCCGACCCCCCGTCCCCCCCGGGATCGCGGCGGGATCCGGCGAACCCGTCGAGCCGTCGGTCCACAAACTCCCCGAACCGGCGCATCGCCTCCGACGTGCCGCCGACAAACCGCCCGGACGGCGGGACGGACGGGTCCGCCCCGAGCCGGGAGAGGAGCGACTCCGTGCTGTCGCCGGCGAGCGAGGGGAGGTCGAGGGAGAGGGACGACCGCTCCGGTACGGCGTCGCCGACCGGGTGGAGGAACCGGGCGAGCCTGCGCGTCACCCTCGGGCGGAACGTGGCGGCCGAGTACTCCTCCTTTTCGCTCGCCGTCCCGACCGGCACCACCACGTTGCCCTCGACCTGGTGGAGGGGGCACGGGCACCCCTCCTGCGCCGTCCGGTACCAGGCGCGGTGGAGGCGGAGGTATCCACGGTCGACGACGGCGAGAGCCGCGTCCTTCGCGAGGCGGATGAAGCCCCGGTCAGGCCGTTCGATCCGGAGGACGAACCGCACGTTCAGGGACTCGAGGGAGGCGGCGACCTCCCGGAGCCCCTGGAGCAGGAACGTCGCGTGCCGGACGCTGGAGTCGGGATAGGACCGCCAGAGGCCGAAGTAGACGACGAGGGGCAGGTGGACCCGGTTCGCCCGCTCCACGGCGAACCGGAGGGCGGGGTTCTCCTGCGTGCGGTGGGTGGACTGCATCCAGTAGAGGACGAACCGGCCACCCCGGGGAACGGCGCTGTTGAGGGCCCGCACCCGCTCGGGATCGATACGGGCGGTCACCGAACAGTCTCGTCCGGCGGACCTCTTCTGCCTGCCGGTGCATCGCCGCCCGGCCCCCGTTGGGGAACCCCCGGGGCGGGAACCCTTTTATTGTCTCCCCGGTGAGATCACTGTATCCGGGGGCGGCACCGCCCCCCACGGCCGTTCCGCTCCCCGAAGAGGGGCACGCCCGTCCCCCTGGCTGCCATGAAGACCCCCTTCCACCTCATGATCGTCCCGACGCTCCGCTGCCCGGCGAAGTGCTCGTACTGCTGGTCGAGCGAGCACACCGGCCCGGTGATGGACCTCGGGACGGTCCGCGCCGCGGTCGACTGGCTCGCCGGACTGAACGACAACCCCGTCACCGTCACCTTCCACGGGGGCGAGCCGCTCGTTGCAGGCCCGGCGTTCTATGAAGCGGCCCTGCCGATGATCGCCGGGGGGCTCGCCCCCCGGACCGTCGCGTTCGCGATGCAGTCCAACCTCTGGCTCCTCGACGACCGGACGGCCGCCGTGCTCGCCGCGTACCGCGTCCCGATCGGGACGAGCCTGGACGGCCCCCCCGAGATCACCGACGCACAGCGCGGAGCGGGCTACACCGCGCGCACCCGTGCGGGGATGGAGGTGGCACGGCGCCACGGGCTCCGGGTGAGCGTGATCTGTACCTTCACGGCACAGTCGGCGCCACGAAGGGAGGAGATCGTCGGGTTCTTCCGGGAGAACGGCTTCGTGATGAAGCTCCACCCGGCCCTCCCCTCCCTCCGCGACGACCGGCCGGAGCCCTACGCCCTGCCGCCGCAGGACTACGGCGAACTTTTGGTCCACCTCCTGGACGACTGCCTCGCCCACCCCGACACCCTCCGGGTGATGAACATCGACGACCTGATCAAGTCGGTCTTCGTCCGGCGGGGCACGGTCTGCACCTTCGCCGACTGCGCCGGTTCCACCTTCGCCGTCGGCCCGGACGGCGGGATCTACCCGTGCTACCGCTTCGTCGGGATGGAGGAGTGGAGGATGGGCTCGGTCCGGGAGAACCCGGGACGGGCCGAGCTCGAGGCGACGGAGGCCTGGCAGCGGCTCTCCGCGTTCCGTGCGTTCGTGGACGGGCACTGCGGCTCCTGCCGGCACGTCCGGTACTGCCGCGGAGGGTGCCCGTACAACGCGATCGCCCCGGCGGGGGGAGAGGTGACCGGGGTCGACCCGCACTGTGTCGCGTACCGGCGGATCTTCGACGAGATCGCGGACCGCCTGAACGCGGAGATCTCCGGCGGTGACGGGATGATGGCCCTCATGACGGGCCGGCGGACCGGCGCGCCGACCGGGATCATGGGCCTCGTCCAGCGCATGGTCTCGCGGTGAGGTCCGCACCCGCCCAAGGTTCGCTCCCGACCGGTCCTTTCCGCCCGTTCCACCCTCTTCTGCATGCCCGGCCGTTGGGAGCGGCCGTTCACCGGCCGGGTCCGCCCGCGCCGCCTGCCCAGTCGGAGAGGCGGGTCGTCCGGAGCCCGTCGGCCCGGGGGCAGCGGGAGAGGTCGATCCGTTCGGTATCGTAGCCGTGCTGCCGCATCACCTCGAGCAGGCGGGGGTAGGAGCCCGAGCGGCAGAGGCGGAGGTGGAGCCGGTGGACCGTGGACTTCGCCCCGTAGCAGCGGGGGGTGTCCGCCCACGCGAAGCCGGTGGAGAGGACGTAGAGGACGCCGGAGAAGAGGCGGCGCAGGTCGCTCTTCGCCCCGCCACGGGGGTTCGGGGCCGGGAGGAGCGGGCGGACGGCCTCCCAGAGCCGGTCGTCGGGCTCGCGAAAGGGCATGGAGGGGTGTCTTTTTCGGGAAGCATAAAGGGTGTCGGCCGGCACCGCCCGGTCTCAGTCGTCCGGGCCGGGCGCGGGCTCCTCGCCGGAGGGGACCAGCCGGCCCACGACCTGGCGGTCGCCCACCCGGATCACCACCATCACGGGGAGGGTCCCGGTCTTCCGGTCCCCCTCGCCCCCGACGGTGCCGCCCGGGGGTGCACGGCGGGTCCCGAGGTCGACACGGTACCGCCTGTCTCCGATCCAGAGGATGAGGCCGGACGGGCCCGGGGTGAACCGCTCCACCGGGAGTACGATCACTAGGTGCGGCCCGCCCTCCGAGAGCTCCGAGGTCTCTTCGCCGTAGACCGCCTCCGCGTAGTCCCCGTAGGGCTGGCCATCGATCTCGAGCCGGCCGATGGCGCCGGAGGGGGTGATGGTGAATGCAACGGGGATCATGACGGGTCCCGGCCCGGTCCTCCGCCGGCTGGACGCGGGGCTCCATCGCGCGAGGCCCGTTCCAGGACCCACCGGACTGCCTCGATCTGCCGGACGGTCGCATTGCGGACGACGAGCCGGGAGAAGAGGACCCCGGGAGGGATGTCCCGGAGGAGCCGGCCGATGGCGGCGTCCAGGAACGGCTCCGTGAACTCCCCGACCTCCCCGAAGTCGACCTCGACCGTCCCTCCGCCGAGGAGGGCCGGGTGGAGCCGGTCGTAGAGCCGCCGCCCCTCCTCCGCCGTCAGACCCCGGGGGCCGACGACGTCGGCGATCCGGACCACCCGGTCCTCTCCTCCCGGCACCGTCCCGGACGTCACGGCCCGCCCCCGGCCGCCTCGGCGATCGTGTACCGCGCCCTGTCCCGCGCCGCGACCCGCCCCCGCTGGAACGCGACGAGGGCCGCGAACCGGGGGTCGTCGACGGCGGCGAGCCCGTCGAGGAGGCGTTCGGCCCGGTCGAACTCGCCGGCCCGCCGGGCGATGTCGACCATCACCAGGCCCTCGGCCCCCTCGTCCGCGATGTAGTGCTCTCCCCGGCTCCGGAGCTCGTCGAGGAGGTCGAGGGTGCGGCGGCGGGCCCGCCGGGCCTCCTCCGTGGCACCCGCATCGTCGGCGGCCCATGCCGCCCAGAGCGCCGTCTCGGCCGCCTCCACGAGACGGCCCGCGTGGAAGAGCATCGTCGAGGCGCAGAGGAGGCGCACCACGAGCGGCGGGAGATCCCCCCCGTTCCGGAGGGCGCGGTAGGCGGGCGACTGCACCGTCTCTTCGGCCCCGTCCACCCGCTCATCGATCGCCGGGGCGCAGTAGCCGCAGTGGGGGCACTCCTGGACCCAGTGCGCGATCGTGCCGCGCTGGTCGGGCGGGGGACGGAGGTCGAGGTCGGCGGAGCCCGAGCGCCCGGCATCGACCAGGACGGCCTGAACGGACGCCTGTCCGCAGAGGGCGCACCGCCGCTCCCCGGTGGTGATCGCTGTCATCAACTTCTCGTGGTCACCGGAGGGGGATGAAACCGGTGGTCGGGCCGGGTCCGCCGGTGCCCGTCACGCCCGCACCTCGACCCCGTAGACCCCGCTCCCGATCCACCACTCCCGGTCGACCGGCGCCTGGTAGACCAGCTTCGGTACCCAGGCGGTCCCGTTCGCCGCCGTGTCCGGGAAGAGGGCGTGCGAGAAACCGGTCCCGTCCTCCATCGCGTCGATCCCGACCCGTGTCGTCTGCATCCCGTAGGGGTCGGTGTAGTCCAGGTAATTCTTTCCCCGTGCCGACGTCCAGAACGGGTCGGCGAGCATCGTCCCGTCGGTCGACTCCGCCCAGACGAAGAGGTCGCCCTCCACGAACGGTCCGGCAGGGTCGTCGATCGCCGCGAGGGCCTGGTCCTTTCCGTGTTCGCGGGCATAGGCAACGGCCCGGTGCACCAGGTCGTAGAGACGGGAGCGGGTCTGGTTCCGCACGAAAAGCCCGGTGAGGTTCCCGTCGAGCGCGCCGGAGAACGCCGGGTCGACGGTACCGGCACAGAGCCACCAGTCGCGGTCGACCGGCTCCACGGAGCCGATCACCGGGAGGAACACCTCGCGCCCCTCCACGGTCACGGGGGCCACCGTGTAGTAGAGCCCGCCCCCGCGCTCCGCCAGGTTCCGCATCCCCCGGACGACGGCGACCCCGTCGGCGTCGTGGTAATTGAGCAGGTTCAGCCCGGGGAGCGTCACCCCCGCACCCCCGCCCGAACCCCCGGCAAGGACCGTCCCGCCGGCGTCGAACGCGGTCACGGAGAGCGGGCCCCGGGAGAACTGACCCGCCGGGTCGTCGAACGCGGCGAGGGCCGCCACCCTGCCGTGCTCCCGTCCATACGCCGCCGCCCCGCGGACGAACGCCTCAAGGTCGTCCACGCCCGGACGGTCCCTTCCTGTGTCCGGCCCGGGGATGGGGAAGAGGCCGTCCCCGGGATCGGAGATCCCGGCCCCGACGTAGAACGTGCCGTCGACGTCCTGGACCGCCTCGAGCATGGAACGGACCGTGCCCGGGCGGGCCGGGTCCGGGGAGGCGTGGCTCACGAGCCCCTTCCCGTACCGGGCCGTCTCCCCCAGGTGACGGACATACGGGACCCCGAAGGCGTCGGTTGCGTCGGGGTCGGCCGTTCCGCCCGGCCCAACCCCCGGTGAGGCGGCGAGCAGGGTGCCGTTGTAGTCCCGTGCATAGACCGGGACCCCGCCGGAGGCGAACGGTCCCGACGGGTCGTTCAGCGCCGCGATCGTCCTCTCCCGTCCGTTCTCGCGGGCAAAGGCCGCTACCCTTCCGACGTGCCCGACCAGGTCGGGGACGGCGGTCGCGCCCTGCCCGGGCGAGACGGACGGGCCGGCGCCCGCCGCCTCCGGCGACGGGGCCTGGAGGCATCCGCACGCGAACAGGACTATCGCCAGCACCGCCGTGATGGCGTGGAACGGGGGCGAAGGGACCATGGAACACGGTCTCTCGGGCCGGGAAAAAATGGTTTCGGGATGGCGGACGGGTCCGCTCCCCGCCCCCGGACCAGCGCTCAGGCCTGCGCGGGCCCGGCGTCCGGGAACCGGTACAGGCCCCCCGGCACCCGGATCTCGAACCGTGCCCCCTCGCCGAACACCCCCGTCTCCCGGATCGTGAGCCCCGTGATCTCCAGGATCTCCCGCGAGAGGAAGAGGCCGAACCCGGTGTTGGCACCGACCCCCTTCTCGAAGATCCGCTCCTTGTCCGCCTCCGGCACCCCGACACCGTCGTCCTGGTAGACGACCGTCAGGGAGTCCCCGTCCGTCCGGAAATAGACCCGGATCTCCGTCACGCGCTCCCCGTGGCGGATCGAGTTGTCGATCAGGTTGTCGCAGATCCGCTCCAGCATGGGGTCGGCATAGACCTCGAGCCCGTCCACGTCGACCGCAAGCCGTATCCCGCCGAGCCCCTCCTGGCGTCCGGCGCCGGCCAGGATCGCATCGAGCCGCTGCCACTTGGGGGCATGCACGCCGATCTCCTGGTAGTCCCGGGTGAACTCGATCAGGCGCTGGATTGTGGCGATGGTCGCCCGCTGCTGTTCGAGTCCCTTCCGTACCTGCTCGCTATCGTCCTCCTCGGCGAGGAGGTCGACCCGCCCCCTCAGCGACGTCAGCTGGTTGACGATATCGTGGCGGGTGATGCTGGACAGGAGGTTCAGCTTCCGGTTCGCGATCTGGAACGCCCGCTCCGATGCCTGGAGCTGGAGATTCCGCTCCTCGAGCTCTGAACGGGCGCGGGTCATCTCCTCGACGGACGCTCCGATCACCAGGGAGACGATGCAGAGCATTCCGGCCCGGATCAGGGCATCGACGGCGGGCGAGCCCGTCAACCAGGTGTCCACCGCCACGTGGAGCCCGCCGAGGAGGACGGCGAGCATCACCGCCCGCCGTCCGATGAAGAGGCCGGCGATCGCGACGATCAGGTAGAAGAAATGGGTGTAGACGACCGGGATCCCGAGACGGGCATGGACCACGAGTTCCAGGCCGATCCCGGCTGCGATCAGCAGGACCAGGATCAGGGGGTGCTGCCAGCTCCGGTCACCCGTCTCCCTGAACCACGATCTCCACACGCTCTCACCCCCGTCCCCGGCATGCGGGAGCACCCGAAGCTCCCCGCTCCCCCGGGCGGGGCGTCCGGTCGAACTGCCGTACCGATTGTTTTTCTCTATGATCCGTGGTGCGGAAATAACCACGCGATCCGACGACCGGCGTACGACACGGGGGGGGGTCGGGACCGATCCTCCTGTCAGGACTCGACCCGGGAGACCAGGTTCTCCATCACGGCGTCGATCGCCTTCCAGGTGGGACTGTCGGAGTGTTGCAGGATGAAGGGCCGCCCCTCCTCGCCGGACCTCATCATCTCGGGGTCGAGGGGGATTCCTCCCAGGAACGGCACCCCGAACCGTGCTGCCGCCGCCTCTCCCCCCCCGCGCCCGAAGAGGTCGACCACTCCGCCGCAGTGGGGGCAGACCATGCCGCTCATGTTCTCGATCACCCCGATCACCGGCATCTCCTGCTTCTCGATGAAGCGGATCGCCTTCACGGCGTCCAGGACGGCGACCTCCTGGGGGGTGGTCACGATCACCGCGCCCCGGATGTTGGGGGCCGCCTGCGCGTTCGTCAGGGCCTCGTCCCCGGTGCCCGGCGGCAGGTCGACCACCAGGTAGTCGAGCGAACCCCAGTTCACCTCGGTCAGCAGCTGCCGGATCGCCCCGATCTTCATCGGCCCGCGCCAGATGACCGGGTCGGTGGGGTTCGGGAGGAGGAAGGCCATCGACATCACCGAGAGGTTACCGGTCACCGGCACGGGCTGAATGGCGTTGCCGATGACGGCGGGCACCTGTCCTTCCAGCCCCAGCATCTTGGGGACGCTCGGGCCGTGCAGGTCGAGGTCGAGCAGTCCAACCCTCCTGCCGTGGTTCGCGAGGGCGAAGGCGAGGTTCACGGAGACGGTGGACTTGCCGACGCCCCCCTTACCGCTCAGTACCAGGATGACGTGCCGGACGTCCATCTCCACCCGGGGCGGGAGCCCTCTCTGCACCTGCGCGGGTGCGGGCCGACCGTTCTCTTTCGTCTCACCTCGGGTCTCTCTCGTCTCCTCTATCTGCCGGGTCATGCTCTCGTCTCTCCTGTGTTGATACCGTTCTTCTCGCGGCGATGTGGTCGTGCCGGACCGGTGGGCCTCGTTTCTCCGTCAGTGCGATCCGCAGTCGCCGCTGCACTGGCTGTGGTTGCAGACGCCGATGCCGCCCTCGAGCGTCCCTTCGGCGTACGACCGGGCGACCTCGTCGAGGTCCCCCCCGACACCGAGGACGACCTCGATGCCGTTCTGGCAGAAGAGCTCGACCGCCCGCGGTCCCATCCCGCCGGCGATCACGACCCCGATCCCGTGCCTTGCCAGGTAGACGGGGAGGAACCCTGGCTGGTGGCCCGGGTTGTCGAGGTCCGCCTCCCGCACGGCCGCTCCGTTCTCGATCCTGTAGATCGCGTACCCCTCGCAGTGGCCGAAGTGGCCGGAGACTGCGGGGCCTTCCTTTGCAATCGCAAGCTTCATCGTATCATTCTCCGCGATGCCGTTCGGGACGACCGGTCTTTGGGCAGGGACCGCGACCATCGGGGACCCGCATTGGAACGGATCCATCCCTGGCCGTCCCGGCACAAAATCCATATCGTCCATCGGGACATCGGTGTATATTTACTCATATGCGCCTTATTGTAAAAAGAGAGCTCCTTCGGGGCAGGCGACCCCCTTTCCCGCACCGCTCTGTTTGGGGGGATCGACCCGGATCCCGGCCCTCTGCCCCCCGGATGGCACCCGGCGTCCTGCCGTTCCGGCCCCCGGGTTCTCAACCGGAGAACGGTGCGCCCGTGTCGGAGTGACGGTCCGGGTACTCCAGCCGGAGGCCCACCCCCGTCTCCGCGAGGGGGGCCACGCGGGCCAGCGCCACCTTCGCGAGGAGCGAGGTGCAGTGGCAGGCGTGGAGGGCGGAGAGGGAGAGTCCCCGGAGGTAGTCGCAGGTACCCCGCAGCTGCTCCCCGTCCTCCCTAAGGTGCAGTCCGCCGATGATGTCTGCGACCCGCTCCTCCCCGCAGCACCGGCGGGCGTATTCGACGGTGTTGCAGATCCCGGCGTGGGCACAGCCCGTCACCACCACGAGCCCCGCGGGGCTCCGGTAGGCGAGCGAGGTGTCGTCGATAAGACCGTCCGGCTCGACGCGGCCCCCGGGCATCACGATCCGGCGCGCCCCGGGGTCGAATGCCTCGAACGGGAATCGCCGTTCGATCTCGCCGAGACAGACCAGGTTCGGGGTGAGAGGGAGGGGGCCGGTGGTGAACTCGACCGGCAAAACCCGTCTCACCACCTCCTCGTCCAGGAGCGGGCCGATATCGGCGAGGGGCGGTCTGGGACGGGGCCGCAGGCAGAGCGGATGCCCGACCAGGCGGGGGAGCCGGTGCGCGGTCCCCTCCATCGCCGCCTCGATATAGAGGCGAAGGAGGTGGTACAGGCCACCCGTGTGGTCGCTGTGCCCGTGGGAGAGGACGATGGCGTCGAGGTCGAAGAGGTCGATCCCCAGCCGTCCGGAGTTCCGGACGACGAGGTCCGATGACCCCGTGTCGAACAGGACCTTCTTGCCGTCCGCCTCGATGAGGATGGCGTACCCGTGCTCGGCCCGGAGGGGTCCGTCGTACAGCGCCGTATTGTCCACGATCACCGTCGCTCTCATGGTGGTGCCCGTGCAGACGGTTCATCGTGAGGGGGTATGAATCCCCCGGTCCCGATCGTCACCCTTATAGTTAGGTATGCCCTAATTAATTGGGATCGAGGCATGGGGGAGAATACGGACCTCCTCGCGGACGCCGTCGGGAACCTGCTCCGGATCCAGAACGAGTGCTCCTGCGCGGTCTTCAACGAGTGCGGGCTCGCCGATCTGACCATAAAGCAGGTCGCCTGCCTGAAGCTGATCGACCGGGAGGGCGACATCACGTTCAGCCGGCTCGCAGAGATCACCCGGACCTCCCGCCCGACGACCAGCGAGATGGTCGACCGGTGCGCCCGGATGGAGTGCGTCTACCGGGAGCGGTCCCCCGACGACCGGCGGGTCCAGTACATCCGCCTGACGGAGAAGGGGCGGCAGATCGCCCGTGCGGAGGAGACCGCCCTCGCCCGGTTGGTGGAGCGACTGGTCCGGTCGCTCGACCGGGGCGAGCTGGACCTTTTGGTCCGGCTCCTGGAGAAGGTCCGGTGATCTTCCCCGATGCGAAAAGTTAGGTAAATTCGAACTAATTATCTGGTATATATCATGCAGACATCTGATACGGAGACCCCCCGGGCATACCCGGTCGTACCGCTGCCGGACCTCGTCGTCTACCCCGGGACCCGCACGCGGTTCCCGGTCGACCCGTCGACCGGTCAGCGTCTCATCGACGCGGCGGAGCGCGGAACCCCTGCCGTCGTCGGGCTGACGGTGCGCGAAAGCGAGACCACCCCGGAGTCCCCCGAACGGTCGCTCCCCGCGGTCGGCACCCTGCTCCGCGTGGTCCTGGTGGAGCCGGCCGGTGAGGGGTTCCTGGTCGTCGCGGACGTCCTGGAGAGGGTCCGGGTCCACTCCGTCACCGGGGAGAACGGGGCCCTGGTCGCCGCCTGCGAGCCGTTCCCGGACGTGGAGGACCTCGACGGCGAAGAGCGGACGCGCCTCCTTCGGGAGGTGCAGGCGACCGTGCGGGAGCTCGCGGACCGGTTCGAGGGGGCTGAACGGTTCGTCGCGCCGGTCGAACGGATGGCATCGGTCGACCAGGTGCTGGGCTTCATCATGCCCTTCATGCCGATCGACCTGGATCAAAAGCAGGCGCTCCTGGAGACGGTCTCGGTCCGTGAGCGGTACGAGCGGTTCCTCGCCCTCCTGGTCGAGGCGCGGGACGCGATCGACCTCCGCGTCGAGGTCGCCCGGAAGGTCTCGCAGCGGATCAACCGGGCGAACCGGGAGTCGATGCTCCGGGAGCAGCTCCGGGTGATCCAGGAGGAGCTCGGCCTGGACGGGAAGGAGAGCGACGACGCCGGGTACCGCGAGCGGATCGAGGCGTCGGCGATGCCCGACGAGGTGCGGCGGCGGGCCCTCGCGGAGGCGCGGAGGCTCGGGGCCGCCGGGAGCAACAGCCACGAGAGCACCGTGATCCGGAACTACCTGGACCTTTTACTCGACCTCCCCTGGGAGTCCGCGCCCGCCCCCGCGATCGACACCGTCGAGGCCCGGCGGGTCCTCGACCGCCGCCATAACGGCCTGGAGAAGGTGAAGGAGCGGATCGTCCAGCACCTGGCGGTGATGAGACTGAAAGGGGGACGGCAGGGTTCGATCCTGCTCCTCTCCGGCCCGCCGGGCACGGGCAAGACGAGCCTGGGGAAGAGCATCGCCGAAGCGCTGGGCCGTGAGTACGTGCGGGTGAGCCTCGGAGGCGTCCGGGACGAGGCGGAGATCCGGGGGCACCGGCGGACCTACGTCGGTGCGCTCCCCGGCCGGATCATTCAGGGGATCCGGCGGGCCGGGACGAAGAACCCCGTCTTCGTCCTGGACGAGATCGACAAACTCGCCGTCTCCTATAGCGGAGACCCGGCGAGCGCGCTGCTCGAGGTGCTCGACCCCGAGCAGAACAGCGCCTTCTCGGACCACTACGTGGAGGTCCCCTACGATCTGTCGGACGTCTTCTTCATCGCGACGGCGAACTCGACCGCCACGATCCCGGCCCCCCTCCTCGACCGGATGGAGCTGATCGAGGTCTGCGGCTACACAGCGCGGGAGAAGTTCGCGATCGCGAGGGATCACCTGCTCCCCGAGGTCCTCGAGGCGCACGGGCTCGACGCCGGGCGGCTCCGGGTGGAGGACGACGCCCTGCGGACGATCATCGAGCGGTACACCCGCGAGGCGGGGGTCCGGCAGCTGAAGCGGGAGCTCGAGAAGGTCGCCCGCCACGTCTCGGAGCGGCTCGTCTCCGGGGCCACGGAACCGCCCGTCGTGGTCGGGGTCCGGGACCTCGGCCTGATCCTGGGCCGGGAGCCCGTGCGGCTCGAGACGGTCCGCCGGGAGGCGGTGCCGGGTGTCGTGACCGGCCTGGCCTGGACGCCCGTCGGCGGAGACGTCCTCTTCATCGAGGCGACGTTCATGCCCGGGACGGGAAGACTCACCCTGACGGGCCAGCTCGGCGAGGTGATGAAGGAGTCGGCGACGATCTCGCTCTCGCTCGTCCGCTCGAGGCTGGCCGGCACGGTACACGGCTTCGACTTCCTCGCGTGCGACACGCACATCCACGTTCCCTCCGGCTCGACCCCGAAGGACGGTCCGTCGGCGGGCGTGACGCTCTGCACGGCCCTTGCGTCGCTGCTCACCGGCCGGGCGGTCGACCCCGGGCTGGCGATGACCGGCGAGGTGACCCTCACGGGGGCGGTCCTCCCGGTCGGCGGGATCCGGGAGAAGGTGCTCGCCGCCCACCGGGCGGGGATCCGGCGGGTGATCCTCCCCCGCGAGAACGAGCGGGACCTGGAGGACGTTCCGGCCGACGTGCGCGAGGCGCTCTCCTTCGTCTTCGTGGAACATGTCGAGGAGGTGCTGCGGGAGGCGCTCGGGATCGAGCTGCCCCGCTGCACCCTCCTTTCCGTGGACGACCGGACCGCACCGGTACCGGGCCTGCTCTCCACCGCCTGAACGTCCGTCTCCAGGCAGACGGTGGCGGGGTTCTCTTCAGGACGGCGGTCTCCCGGTGACGGGCCCGGCACCATCGTCCACCAATCCTGCCAGGATGTACTGCCGGCTGAACAGGGAAAAAAGGAGACTGATACCGGCGACCCCGGGGGTCACCGGTCCTTGTGTCTCGTCCGGTCGCCCGTGCCGGTTGCCGCGTCGGTATTCGGCGGGCCGGGCCCGGTGCTGTCCCCGGCACCGACGGCAGGCTGCGTCCCCTCTTCCCCGTGGTAGGATTCGTCCCCCGAGCCGGCCGCTGCGATACCCGCAAGGCCGGTGGAGAGGAGCAGCACGACCATGGCGATCACCATCGCTCTCTTCATCGGGTCCACCTCAGGTCTCCCCCTGGCGTGAAGGCATATGAACCTGTGCATCGTCACAGCAGGAGCCATTGCGGGCCGGCACGCAGGGCGGGGGGGCTCACCGTGGCCCGGAACCCCGTCCCGCCCGGCACGCATCATGCGCCCCCGGGGCAGGCAGGGACTCGGCCTCGATGTAGACCCGGTTCGTCTCGGGGAAGGCCGAGCGGAGATCGGCCTCGATCCGGCGGATCGCCACGTGCATCCCTTCGGCCGTCGTACCCGGCACGAAGCAGACCCCCATGTTCACGAGCAGGTCGTGCGGGCCCATGTACATGGTCAGGATGTCGCCGGCGCGGTCGACTGCCGGGTCCGCCTCCACCCGCCGGCGGATCTCCGCGAGCTCGTCGGGGTTCACCCCCTCACCGAGGAGGAGTCCGCCCGCCCGCGACGAGAGGATCCCGGCCACGCCCATCAGGAGCAGCCCGATCGCGATGGAGGCGATACCGTCGAGGTACGGGTTGTTGAGCAGGTGACCCAGGAAGATCCCCAGGAAGGCGAAGACGAGCCCGAGCAGGGCGGCACTGTCCTCCAGGACGACGGTGTAGAGGCTCGGGTCCTTGGACCGCCGGATGTACTCCCAGGCGCCGAGGTCACCCTTCGCCGCGAGGAACTGCCGGATCGCGACGGAGAAGGAGCCGGCCTCGACGAGGAAGGCGACGCCGAGGACCAGGTAGGCGACGAAGGGGTCGCCCATCTGTCCCGCCGGCGCGACGTGGCGGATGTGCGAGATCCCCTCGTACACCGACATGCCGCCGCCGATGCCGAAGATGGAGACGGCGACGATGTGCGTCCAGAAGTAGAGGGACTTGCCGTGCCCGAACGGGTGCCCCTCGTCGGGCGGTTCCCTCGCGCGCCTCATCCCGAGCAGGACGAGCCCGCCGTTCCCGGTGTCCACCAGCGAGTGGATCCCCTCGGAGATCATCGCCGACGAACCCGTCGTCACCGCCACCACGAACTTGATGACCGCGATCAGCAGGTTGCCGATGATGGCCGCCACCACCGCGACCCTTGAACCGCCCTGTGTTGTCATGGATCCTCCCTTCCCCGGACCTAGAGCCCCCGTTCGGGCGCGCCCCGGGGCCCGCCCGTTGCCGGGATCAGTGTTGGACCTCCCGGTATTAGAGCTCCGTCCTGCCGGACGCCGCCGGTCCCCCTCCCCGTCGCCCTCTCATTCCGCGACGACAGCGGGCTTTCTCAGGGTATGGATCATGCGCGAGAGCTGCCAGGGGCCCGAGGTCCGTGCCGGCTTCGAGACGTCCGTGCGGGCTGCGTACCGGAAGGAGGAGATCGAAGCCCTTCTGGCCTCGCTTTCGTTCTCGTCGGTGCAGGTCTTTGCCCACCCGTACGGGCTGGTCGTCACCGCGGTGAAGTGAACACCGTCGAAAATGGGCCGATCGTGGAGGTATGCGCGGACGTTCCGGCCGTATCTCCTCTGCAGGCCGACAACGGGGCCAAAGACGGCGCAGGGCGTCGAAAACGGCCGGAAACCCTCCGATTCCGACATCGTTGGTCCCGCCGATGCATCCGGCAGGGCCGATCGGCAGGTTCAATACGTGCCGGGGTGACGGGGAGCGCGTATGCCGACGATCGTCCACTTCGACCTGCCCGCGGACGACATCGGGCGGGCGCAGTCGTTCTACGCCTCTCTCTTCGGCTGGACCTTTGAGCGTTACGCCGGCCCGATCGAGTACTACGCGATCGGGACCACGAATGATGACGGAACGCCCGGCATCGGCGGAGGGATGGGTCCCCGCGGTGCGCCGGGTCAGCAGATGATGAACTACATCGGCGTCCCCTCGGTCGCGGACTACCTGGCACGGGTGGAGGGGCTCGGCGGCGCCGTCCTTCTGCCCCGGACGACGATCCCGTCGATCGGTTACCTGGCGGTCTGCCGGGACACCGAGGGGAACGCGTTCGGCCTCTTCGAGGAGGACCCCGGGGCCGGATGAGAGGATCGGAAAAAAGGGGGGGTGTTCAGGCCGTGTGCGTGATCGAGACGAAGCCCTCCGCCTCGACGATCGCCTGCCCCTCGGGACTGAGCGAAAAGTCGATGAACTCCTTCGCAAGGCCGGTGGCGTCACCGTTCGTCACGAAGTAGAGTTTCCGGGAGAGCGGGTACGTGCCCTTCACGATGTTCTCGACGGTGGGCTCCACCGGGGTGCCGTTCACGGAGATCGCCACCGCCCTGACCGATTCGTCGATGTATCCCAGGCCGACGTACCCGATGGAGCCGGGGTTCGGGCCGATCGAGGTCTTGACCGCACCGTTCGAGTTCTTCTCGAGCATCGCCTTGGTGGTCGCCTCCTTGCCCATCACCTTCTCGTTGAAGAACTCGCGCGTGCCGGAGGCCGAGTCGCGTCCGATCACCACGATCGGCTGGGCCTTTCCGCCGACGTCCTTCCAGTTCGTCGCCTTCCCGGCGTAGATGCTCTTGATCTGGTCGAGCGAGAGGCTCGGGACCCCGTTGGACGGGTGGGTGATGACCGCGATCCCGTCACGGGCGATCGGGATCTCCTTCAATCCGGGGTACTTCGTCCTCTCGGCGTCCTTGAGGTCGCGCGAGGACATGCCGATCTCGGCCGTCCTCTCGCCGGCGGACGTGACACCGACACCCGACCCGCCGCCGGAGACCCGGATGTCGGCCTTCGGGTTCAGTTCCATGAACCGGTCTGCGAGCTTCTGGGCGATCGGCAGGACCGTGGTCGACCCGGTGACCGAGATCCGGCCGGACGCCGTCCCGGAGGAGGCGGGGGTGGTGGTCTCCGCTGCGGGGGCGGTCCCTTCCGGCGTCGGGGTGGTCATCGCGACGGTGGTCACCGGTGAGGTGATGGAGGTGGTCGCGCTCGTCGGAGCGGCGGTCGGTGCCTGCGTCGCCGGACCGTTGCCGGTTCCGGTACAGCCGGCGACCAGCAGCGCCCCGACGAGGACGACCGCTGCAGCCAGCAATGTTCTGGTGAGCCCTGTGGTATGGAACAACATGTTCGGGACATTCATAGAACCTGGACTGTGATACATATGTTCGTCGTAAAATATAGAGAAAACCGGAAAACATGGTGAGGGGCCGCATCCCCGCCGGGTGACGCCTGACGCTCACTTTCTCCCCGCATGCCGGGAGCTCAAATGCCCGGTCGCCGATGATCCTGGCACCCGCCGGCCTTCAGGCCGGCGGTGTTCCAGGTGACGACCATGACAGGTGCATACCGCGACATCCCCCTGCCTGCCTCCGGCGGGCGTGGGGCCCGGCCGGCTCCGCCGGAGGAGAACGGGGGCGTCGCATGACCCTGCGCCTCTGGTGCCGGCCCGGGGCGACCTTCGAGCCCGGCCGGTTAAAGGTGCTGATCGCGCCTCCCGACCGGATGGCCTCGCTCCTCGCTCTCCCGGAGATCGGGTCGTTCCACACGCTCTACCTCTTCCACGGGTACTCGGAGGTCCTCTTCCGGGTGCCGCCGATCCGTTCGGAGCACTTCGAGACGGAGGTCTGCGAACGCCTCGACGACATGATCGCCGCGGTGAGCCGGTCGTACCACACGGTGCTGATGGTGGAGTGGTCGCCGGTGCTCGCGGCCGGCCTGGACGCGGAGGAGCGGGGCCGGCGGATGAGCCGCCTCGTGCGTGCGCTGAGGCGGCGGGCGGCCGACGGGATCGTGATCGCCTACGCCCCCGCGATGGACGGGGCGCTGCAGCACGTCTCGCTCGAGGCCGATCAGACGGTCTGGCTCGTCCCCGAGCCGGCGCCGGTGCGGCCCACGGTGGCGGTGGCGGCACGGGCGAAGGGGCAGCGGACGCTGGTGTAGTCGCACGTCGCCCGGGGGGATCGCCGGACGTGCGGGGAGGGCGGGAACCGGGGTCGGCGGATGCCGTGGTGAGACCGTGGCACCGGGGGATTCCCTGGCGCACCAGGACCGTGGGAAGGGGGGGGGCGTCGAAGGTACCGGCGGCACGATACCCCGGGTCAGTGGAACGATCGGAGTGACGTCGGTATGCGGGGAGAGGGATTCGAACCCCCGAACGCCTGCGCGATAGGGTCCTAAGCCCTACGCCTTTGACCTGGCTCGGCAATCCCCGCGCCTCTATTGGATCGGCGGCAGAGGTTAAAACCCTCCCGCGCCTCTTCCCCGCCGAACGGACCGGTCAACGGGAGTAACCTGTAAATACCACCGCAACAGGGTCTTGTACAGACTCATTCAGGCGGAGGCGGGCAGGACGGACCCTGGAGCAACGGAACCGGAAAAAAGGGCGTTCACCGTCCCGAACAGGAGCACCGCCGCCTCGAGCCAGCAGGTGGCCGACGACCTCTTCCGCCGGTTCCGCGAGGGGACGGCCGACCTCGCGCTCTCCGACGAGGACCTCCAGGGTCTCAGCTCCATCCTCAAGCAGCCCGTCTCCGAGCTCAGGCAGCTCTGCAGATAGACCCCCCCTGTCTCTCCATGCGGAACCCGGTCCTCACGCCGGGTTCACCCTTCCGGTGCCCGCCCCTCCGTTCCCGCCTCCCGCTCCGCTAACCGGGTCGTCTCCTCCTCCTGCCGGCGGAGTTCCAGCTCCTCCACGATGATCCCGTACGCCCCCACCGCGAGGGCGAGCAGGAGCGGGCCGAGGATCAGCCCGGCGAGCCCGAGCAGGGTGATCCCCCCGAAGAACCCGATGAACATCACCACCGGGTGGAGCTTCGCCTTGACCCCCATCAACAGCGGGCGCATGATCCAGTCGGGGAGCGCCGCCACGAACGGGTATCCGATGAAGAGGACGAGCAGCGCCCCGCGCAGGTCCCCGATCGCGAGCGCGTACCCTCCGATCACGGCCAGGATCACGGTCTGCCCGAGGAACGGAACGAGCTGGAAGACCCCCGAGAGGACGGCGAAGAAGAGGACGTGGCCGTACCCGAGGAACCAGAAGAACGGCAGCGCGATCAGGAAGGTAACGAACGCGGTGGCGAAGTGGACGACGAAGATCGAGTACATCACGTCCACTGCCATCTGCCAGAGCCGTTCGACCGGCCTGCGGACGTGCGCCGGCAGGACCTCTCCCAGCCGGACACCCGCCGCCTCGCCCTGTTCGAGGGTCAGGTAGAGGACCAGGAAGAAGACGATCGTCTCGAGCCCGACCATGGGGAGCTCGTCGATCAGCGAGGAGAGGAACGTGCTGAACGCCCCGAGTTCGGTACGGATCGCCTCCGTCACCTCTGCCGGATCGAGGGGCAATGTCGCGCTGAACGGGTTTGCGATCGGTTCCGCCGCCACCGAGAAGATCGCCCGGACCATCTCGGTGATGAAGTCCAGGTTCTGGACGAGCACCCCGATCGTAAAGACCGCCGCCCCGATCAGCGCCGCCCCGACGACGACCGTGAGCAGAACGGCCGCGATCACCGGCCCGATCCGCGCTGCGAGCCGGCGCTGGAGCGGGAAGAGCACGACGCCGACCGACGCCGCGAGGACCGAGACCCCGACGAGGGGCCAGAAGGCGACCGCTGCCGCCGCGAAGACCGCGAGGACGATCGCCCAGACGGTCCAGGAGGGGAGCGCGATCAGGGGGGCCATCGGGTACCGATCCGCGACCCCGCCTCATATGCCTGCCGCCCTCCCCCGCGTACCGGCAGGTTTATGTCCGCTTCCATCGCACGGGATCGCAATGTGTGGTGAATGTTTTTTCGCCCGTGAGTGCTTTTATCGCTAGGGCACCCTGTCACCGCGCATCGTATCCCGACCGGCGAGCGGACGGCTTCGCATTCGCCGACTATTATTTTTTCTGATCGCCCCACGGTTGCAGGGGACCTGCAGGGTGTGGGGCGGCGGAGGCCTGTGTCATGAGAGGAAAAGAGATCCGTCTTGAACGCATCATCAACCGGAATACCCGGAGAACCATCATCGTCCCGATGGACCACGGGGTCACCCAGGGCCCGATCCCGGGCCTGATCGACCTGGACGGCGCCGTCGACGCCGTCGCCCTCGGCGGTGCGAATGCCGTGCTGGGCCACATCGGCCTCGCGCTCTACGGCCACCGCCGGCATGGCCCGGACGTCGGCCTGATCCTGCATCTCTCCGCCTCGACCGCGATCGGGCCGGACCCGAACGAGAAGGTGCTGGTCAACACCGTCACCCACGCCCTCCGGATGGGCGCGGACGGGGTCTCGATGCACGTCAACATCGGGGCCGACTCCGAGGCCCGCATGCTCAGTGACCTCGGCCGGATCGCGGTCGAGTGCCAGGAGTGGGGGATGCCTCTCCTCGCGATGATGTACCCGCGGGGGAAGAAGATCACCGACGAGCACGCGGTCGAGCACGTCCGGCTCGCCGCCCGCGTCGCGGCCGAGCTCGGTGCCGACCTGGTCAAGACCGTCTACACCGGCGATCCCGACTCGTTCTCCGAGGTGACGCGGGGCTGCCCGGTCCCCGTCGTGGTCGCGGGCGGTTCGCGGACCGACGACCGGACCACCCTCGACCTGATCGAGGGGGCGATGGCGGGCGGTGCCGCCGGGATCTCAATCGGTCGGAACGCGTTCCAGCACGCGGCCCCCGACCGTTTCGTCCGCGCGGCCGCCCTGATCGTCCACGAGGGGCGGAGCGCCGACGAGGCGATGGAGGTGCTCCGATGATCGGCAAGGAGATCCGGCTCGAGCGGATCATGGACCGGAACACGGGCCGGGCGGTGATCATCCCGATGGACCACGGCATGACCCTCGGCCAGATCGAGGGGCTGCGCGACATGACGCGGGTGATCTCGGAGGTCTCCGAGGGCGGCGCGAACGCGATCATCCTGCACAAGGGCATGGTCAAGGCGGGCCACCGGCGGCACGGGCGCGACATCGGCCTGATCGTCCACCTCTCCGCCTCGACCGCCCTGAACCCCGACCCCAACGACAAGGTGCTCGTCTGCACGGTCGAGGAGGCGATCGCCCTCGGCGCGGACGCGGTCTCGATCCACATCAACCTGGGGGCGCCGAACGAGTCACGGATGCTCGAGGCGGCCGGCCAGGTCTCGAAGGACTGCACCCGCTGGGGGATGCCGCTCCTGATCATGGCCTACGCACGGGGCGCGGGGATCGACGGCTCGAGCCCCGCCGCGGTCTCCCACTGCGTCCGGGCGGCCGAAGAGCTCGGGGCGGACCTGATCAAGGTGAACTACCCCGGGGACCCTGCCGCCTTCCGGCGGATCGTGGAGGCCTGCTCCGTCCCCGTCATGATCGCCGGCGGCGAGAAGGGGGGGGACGAGGAGGCGATCGCGATGATCGCGGATGCCGTCGGCGCCGGGGGCGCGGGGGTCTGCATGGGCCGGAACGCGTTCCAGCGGGAGGACACGCGGGCCTTCGTCGGGAGGATCTGCCGCACGGTCCACGGAGACGGGCGATGAAGGCCCTCTGGGTCGAGGTCCGCCCGTTCTCGACCCGGATCGCCACCGCCGCGCTGGAGGCGGGGGCGGACGCGATCGTGACCGACGAGCCCGAGCGCGTACGCGCCCTCGGACGGGTCACGACCGTCGGGCCGGGCGGCGACCTGGAGTGGGACCGTGACGTCTTCGCCGTTACGATCGCCTCCTCCGCGGACGAGGACCGGGCGGTCGAGCTCGCCCGCCAGGGGATCGTGGTGGTCGAGACGAGCGACTGGACCGTGATCCCCCTCGAGAACCTGGTCGCCCGATCCGACCGGGTCTTCGCGCGGGTCACCTCCGAGGACGACGCCCTCCTCGCCCTCGGGGTGCTGGAGACGGGGGTCGCGGGACTCCTCCTCTCCACCGACGACCCCGGCGTCGTCGCACGGGTGGCGGCGCTCGTCAAGGGGAACGGGGAGCGGATCCCCCTCGTTCCTCTGAGGGTCGAGTCGATCCGGCCGATCGGGATGGGGGACCGGGTCTGCGTCGACACCTGCTCCCTCTTCGGCGAGGACGAGGGGCTGCTCGTCGGCAACACCTCGTCCGCCCTCTTCCTGGTCCATGCGGAGACCCTGGAGAACCCGTACGTCGCGCCGCGGCCGTTCCGGGTGAACGCCGGGGCGGTCCACGCCTACTGTCTCCTCCCCGGGGGGAGGACCGCCTACCTCGCCGACCTCTCGGCGGGGGACGCGGTGCTCGGGGTCGGGGCGCGGGGCTGCTCCATGCCCGCCGCGATCGGCCGGGTCAAGATCGAACGCCGTCCCCTCCTGCTCGTCGAGGCGGTCGCGGACGACGGGCGTCGGGCAGGGATCGTGCTCCAGAACGCCGAGACGATCCGCCTGGTCCGGGAGGGCGGCGGGGCGGTCTCCGTCGCCGCGCTGCAGGTGGGCGACCGGGTGCTGGGGGCGCTCCTCGAGGGGGGACGCCACTTCGGCCATGCGGTCCGGGAGACGATCCGTGAGCGTTAGGGTCGGGATCCTGGGCGGCACGGGGGGGATGGGCCGCCTCTTCGCCCGCGTCTTCCAGGAGGCCGGGTGGGAGGTATCGGTCCGCGGCCGGACGGCCGTCGAGCCGCTGGCAACATTCCTCGCCCGCCAGGACGTGGTCGTCGTCTCGGTCCCGATCGAGGCGACGGTCGAAGTGATCGCCCGGGTCGCTCCCCACCTCCGGCCGGACCAGCTCCTCTGCGACCTGACCTCGCTCAAGGTCGCGCCGGTCGCAGAGATGAGCCGCTCTCCGGCCCCTGCCGTCGGTCTCCACCCGATGTTCGGCCCCGGCGTCGCCTCCCTCGTCGGCCAGACGATCGTCGTGACCCCGGCAACGGCGACCGAAGCGGAGTGCGCCCCGCTCCTCGACCTGCTCCGGCGGGCCGGGGCACGCCTCACCTTCTCCACCCCCGAGCGGCACGACCGGATGATGGCGGTGGTCCAGGGCCTCACCCACTCGCTCACGCTCGTGATGGCCGAGACCATGCGCCGGCTCGGCTGCGACCTGGACGAGGTCCTCTCGTTCACCTCACCGGTCTACCGGATCGAACTCGGGATCGCCGGCCGCCTCCTGGCGCAGGACCCGGGTCTCTACCGGGAGATGCTCCGGGCGAACCCCCACGTCCTCCCCGTCCTGGCCGCCTGCAGCGGGGCGCTCGATGACCTCCGGGACGCGGTCGCCGCCCCTGGGCCGGGTCCGTTCACGCGGTACTTCGAGGAGAACGCGGCGGCGTTCGCGGAGTACGCCCCGGTCGCGACCGCCGAGACCGACCGGCTGATCCGCTGCCTGGTGGAGCCATGACCCTGTTCACGCTCGGACCCGAGGGGACCTTCTCGCACGAGGTCGCCGCCCGCCTCGACCCCGACGTCCGGCTCTGCCCCACGATCGCCGCCGTCTTTGAGCGGGTTGCCGCCGGCGAGGGCGAGGGGCTCGTGCCGCTGGAGAACAGCGAGGCGGGTTCGGTCGGTCAGACCCTTGACGGCCTCGCCCGTCACCCCGTGGTGATCAACGGTGAGTGCACGATCGCGGTCTCCCACCAGCTCGCCGTCGCCGACCCGTCGCGTCCGATCGAGCGGCTCTATGCCCACCCCCAGACCGTGGAGCAGTGTTCGCTCCGGGTCGAGTCGCTCGGAGTGCCGATCATCCTGACCTCCTCGAACGCCGCCTCGGCGATCGCGGCCCGGGAGAACCCCGGGACCGGGGCCCTCGTCTCCGTCGGGCTCGCGGAACGGCACGACCTCGTGATCCTCGAGCGCGAGGTCCAGAACAGCAGGCAGAACCAGACGCGGTTCGTCCGGATCGCGCGCGAGGCGGTCCCGGCGTCGCCCCCCTGCCGGGCGAGCCTCCTTTTCGACCCCGAGGGGGACCGGGCAGGCCTCCTTGCCGCGCTCCTCGCACCGTTCGCGGTCCGGGGGCTGAACCTGACCCGGATCGAGTCGCGACCGTCGCGCCGGGGCCTGGGCCGGTACGTCTTCTTCATCGACGGGGACTGCGCACCGGGCTGGGACGATGCGGTCGCGGAGGTCTCCCGCCTCTGCCGGGTCAGGGACCTGGGGCGGTACCGCCCCCTGGAGCTGTCGTGACACCGGTCGTGCTCTCGCGGGCGGGGCCGGTCGACCTCGTCGTCCCCGCCCCGCCGAGCAAGTCCCTCACGCACCGTGCCCTGGTGGCGGCCGCACTCGCCCCGGGGCGGTCGGTGATCCGGGACCCGCTCCTCTCCGACGACACCCGCCTCACCTGCGCCGGGCTCACCCGGCTCGGGTACCGGGTCGAACCGGGCGAGGGGGAGGTGGTGGTGGAGGGGACCGGCGGCCCGCCCACCGGCGGCGGGGTCCTGGACCTGGGCAACTCGGGCACGACGCTCCGCCTCCTCGCCTCGGTCGCCGCCCTCGGGGGGCGGCCGGTCACCCTGACGGGCTCCGCCCGGATGCAGGAGCGGCCGATCGGACCCCTCGGCGCGGCCCTCGTCCGGCTCGGCGCCCGGGTCCGCTATCCGGGCCGGGACGGCTGCCCGCCGATCGAGGTGACGGGGCCGCTCCGGGGCGGTTCGGTCGGTATCGACGGCTCGGTCTCGAGCCAGTTCGTCTCCTCGCTCCTGCTCGCCGCTCCCCTCACCCCGGAGGGGTGCGAGGTCCGGATCGAGACCCCCCCCGTCTCGCGGAGCTACCTCGACCTGACCGTCGGGGTGATGGCCCGGTTCGGGGTCCCGGTCGAGCGGGACGGGTACCGCCGGTTCCGGGTCGTTCCCGGTCCCTACCACCCGACCGACTGCCGGGTCGAGGGCGACTGGTCGTCCGCCTCGTACCTCTTCGCCCTCGCCGCCGCCCTCGGGGGCCGGGTCACGGTCCCGAACCTGAACCCCGTCTCGGCCCAGGGGGACCGCCGGTTCGTCGGGGCCCTCGCGGCGATGGGCTGCCGGGTCACGTCCGGCCCGGCGGGGGTGACGGTGGAGCGGGACGGCCCGCTCGCGGGGATCGAGTGCGACATGTCCTCCGCGCCCGACACGGTCCAGACCCTCGCCGTCGTCGCCGCGCTCGCCGACTCGCCGACCCGGATCACCGGGGTCGGGCACCTCCGTTTCAAGGAGTCGGACCGGCTCGCCGTCACCGCGGACCGTCTCCGGCGCCTCGGTGCCGGGGCGACGGTCGAGGGGGACGCGCTGGTCGTCCGGCCGGCACCCCTCCACGGGGCCGAGATCGACCCGGCGGACGACCACCGGACCGCGATGGCCTTCGCCGTGCTCGGGCTCGCCGTGGGGGGCGTCACGATCACCGACCCGGGCTGCGTCGCCAAGTCCTGGCCCGGGTTCTGGGACGCCATCCGGGGGGCAATGCTCCCGTGAAGCTCGTCCTGATCGGCGCCCGCGGCGCCGGGAAGACCACGGTCGGCCGCCTGCTCGCAGAACGGCTGGGCCTTCCGTTCCTGGACACCGACGCGCTCGTGGAGGCGGCGGCCGGCCGGCCCGTCCCCGTGCTGTTCGCCGAGGAGGGAGAGGCCGGTTTCCGCCGCCGGGAACGCGAGGTCTGCGCCTCGCTCGCCGGGGCGGCGGGTGTGATCGCGACCGGCGGAGGGGTCGTCCTCGACCCGGCGAACGTCGCGGCCCTCCGCCGGGGTGCGCGGGTGGTCTGGCTCGCCGCCCCGCCGGAGGAGCTCGCCGCCCGGTGCGCGGGCTCGGACCGCCCGCCGCTGACCGGGCTCGGCGCCCTGGACGAGGCCCGGACCGTCCTCACCGCCCGCGAGCCGCTCTACCGGGCCGCGGCCGACCACTGCGCCTGGACCGGCTGCCGGGACCCCGGGGTGGTCGTCGCCGGGATCCTCGCCTGGCTCGGGGACCGCCCGTCCCCGGCGCTCCGGGCGGAGCTCGCGACCGCCAACCCCGACCCCGACGAGGCGGCGGCGGTCGACCGGGCGCTGCAGGACGGCCGGCTCCTCTGCGCGGTGGTCGGCCACCCGGTCGCCCACAGCCGGTCGCCGGCCGTCTTCAGCCGCCTGATCGGGCGGTACGGCCTCCCCTATGCCTACACCCGGATCGACGCCCCCTCCGCGGACGCCGCCGTCTCGCTCGTCCGCCGTCTCGCCCTGCGGGGCCTCTCGGTCACGATCCCGTTCAAGGAGGGGATGCTCCGGCACTGCGACACCCTCTCGCCCGAGGCACGGGCGATCGGGGCCGTCAACACGGTCGTCCAGTGCGGTTCCCGGCTCCATGGGATGAACACCGACTGGGTGGGCGTCCGGGCGCCGCTCGCCCACCTCGGGGGACAGCGGTTGCGGGCGGTCGTGCTCGGTGCGGGCGGCGCGGCTGCGGCCGCCGTCTACGCGCTCGTCGACCTGGGGATGGAGGTCACCGTGCTCGCCCGGGACCCCCGGCGGGCGGCGGCGCTCGCCGCCCGGTTCGGTGCCGCCTCCGGTGCCCTCGGGGAGTTCGACCCCGCCCGGACCGACGTCGTGGTCCATGCGACCCCGGTCGGCATGGCGCCGGACACGGGGTCGCTGCTCGGCCCGTCCGACCTCCGGCCCGGCATGACCGTCTTCGACCTCGTCTACACGCCACAGATGACCCCGCTCCTCCGGCTCGCCCGGGCCGCCGGCGCGGTCACCATCCCCGGGACGGCGCTCTTCGCCCACCAGGCCGCCGCGCAGTGCAGGGCCTTCTTCGGCCTCGATGTCCCGGCGGCGGAGGTGGAGGAGGCGCTCCGATGAACACCTTCGGCCGGCTCTTCCGGGTGACCACCTTCGGCGAGAGCCACGGCCCCGCCCTCGGCGCCGTCGTGGACGGCTGCCCGCCACGGATCCCGCTCTCCGAGGCCGACATCCAGCCGCTCCTCGACCGGCGCCGCCCCGGCACGGGCCCCCTCGTCTCGCCCCGCCGGGAGGCGGACCGGGTGCGGATCCTCTCGGGGGTCTTCGAGGGGGTGACGACGGGGGCGCCGATCGCGCTCCTGGTCGGGAACGAGGGGGCGCAGTCCGGGGACTACGAGCCCCTCCGGGAGGTCTTCCGCCCGGGCCACGCGGACTGCACCTTCGCCTGGAAGTACGGGGTCCGGGACCACCGCGGTGGGGGGCGCTCCTCGGGGCGCGAGACCGTCGGGAGGGTGGCGGCGGGCGCGATCGCCCTCCGGCTCCTCGCCCTCCGCGGCATCCGGGTCGGGGGGCGGGTCCTCTCGGTCCACGGGGTGACGGGTGAGGAGGCGATGGCGGCGGTGGTGCGGGAGGCGGCCTCCCGCGGCGACTCGGTCGGCGGCATCGTCGAGGTGGTCGCCACGGGCGTGCCCCCCGGGCTCGGCGAGCCGGTCTTCGGGCGGCTCGACGCCGCGATCGCGGGCGCCCTGATGGGAATCGGGGCGGTCAAGGGGGTCGAGATCGGCGAGGGCTTCGGCGCGGCCGGCCTCTTCGGCTCCGAGATGAACGACCCGATCCTCCCCGGCGGGTTCGCCTCGAACCGCGCCGGCGGCATCCTCGGCGGCATCTCGAACGGCGAGCCGGTGGTCGCCCGTCTCGCGGTGAAGCCGACCCCCTCGATCGCCCGTCCCCAGTCGACGGTGGACACGTCCGGCAGGCCGGTGGAGCTCTCGATCGCCGGCCGGCACGACCCCTGCATCGCCTACCGGCTCGTGCCCGTCGCTGAGGCGATGCTCGGGCTGGTGCTCGCCGACGCCCTCCTCCTCCAGGAGGCCCGGTCCGTCCTCTCCGGGGGGTGAGGGGACCTACCGGGCCGTCTCCACCGGTCCGAGGAGCGTGGCGAGGGTCCTCATCTCGGCGAGGGTGTACTGCCCGGGCGAGGAGGGGCGACCGACCGAGCAGTACGCGAACGACGAGCCGAAGAGCGGCAGGAGGGCCCGCCCGTGGCGGAACGCGGTCCCCATGATCGAGGTGCAGACCGGTTTCTCGACCGCGTGGGTGAAGGAGAGGAGGTCGAGCAGGTCGTCGTCCGAAGAGGGGGCGAGGACGATCTTCGGCAGGTCGCCCCAGGACCGGAGGTCGCGCGCGAGGCCGAAGAGCTCCGGGAGCGGGAGCATCGTTTCCAGGTGGACCGAGGCGATCACCCGGCACCCCGCCTCGCGGCAGGACGGCGCCAGGGAACGGAACCGGCGTTCGAGGTCGACGTACCGGGCGAGGGGGAGGAACGGGGCGAGCACGCGGGCGCAGTCGTCCGTGTCGCCGGCGAAGCCACCACCCTCACCGACCGAGCGGACGGTCGCGATCAGGGGGACGGAGACCTCCCGGCAGGCAGCGGCCAGGGCCGGGTGGTCCTCCCGGGAGACGAGATCGAGCCGGAGCTCGACGAGGTCCGGTCCCGCACCGACGACGGCGGCAAACTCGTCGAGCCCGGTCACCGGCGCGACCAGGTCCATCTCAGGAGTATCCCGAGAGCGTACTCGAGATGCCCTCGGGCCGTCGCTCGCCCGGCCCCTCGAGGGTCCCGAACTTCTCCTCGTACTCGGCCATCGACCCGCCGAGGACCGCCAGCAGGGACTTCGCGTGCCGCGGGGAGATCGAGACGATCGCCTTCGCCCGGGCCTGGTTCGTCCCGGGGATCTGGTGGAGGAAGAGGAAGGTGAACTCATCGTCCTTGTAGGCGATCTGGATCATGTTGGAGTAGACCGGGTCGAGGTCCGGCGGCATCTGGACCTGGATCTCCTGATTCGACATGGGATAGAGTACCGCCCGCTCCCATATCACACCTTCGCACCGACGGCAGATTGATGCGGTATCCGGCGCCACCCCTCTTTTATCATGCCCCGGACCGATACCGGCGCCCTGCTCCTCGTCACCACCGTCCTCCTCGCCTGGGGCGCCGCCGCCGCCGCGCTCGTGCTGGACCTTCCGGCCGTCGCCGCGGCCCTCGTCCTCGTCCCCGTCGCCGCCGGGGCGTGCCGAGGACGGCGCCTCGCCCTCGCCCTGGGCCTCCTCGCGGGGGCGGTCCATGCCGTCCTCTCGGTGGCGACGGGTTCGCCGTCCGGCTCCGCCCTGCCCGGTGGCGCCGCCCTCTCGGCCGTCGGCGTGCTCGTCGCGGGCCTCCTCGGAGCGGCCGCCGGGGAGGCGGAGGCCTACCGTCTCTGGTACCACGCCCTCCGGGACCGCCTCCCGGCAGTCGTCCTCTTCTACATGCCCGGGACGGGCCGGGTGTACGACCTGAACGAGCGTGCCGTCGCCCTGCTGGGCCCGCTCCGGGGCCGGTCGCTCGCCGCCGCCTTCGAGGACCCCTCCGCGTTCGAGGCGTTCTCCGCCGCGCTCGGGACGGGGGAGGTCCGGGGCCTGGGCGCCTGGCTCCGTGCCGCGGACGGGTCGCGCCGCTGGTGCGACCTCTCGGGCGCGATGGCGACCCCGGTGCTGGCGGTGGTCTCGGTCACCGACCGGACGGCCGAACGAACGGCAACGGACGCGCTCGAGGCGAGCGAGGCCCGGCACCGGGACCTGCTCGCCCACCTGCCGGGCGCCGCCCTCCTCGTCGACGAGGAACTCCGGTGCGTCGTCGCCGGGGGCCGGGTACTGGACGCGCTCGCCGGGGAGGGGGAGGCGGTCGAGGGTCGGACCCTCTGGACGGCGTTCCCCGACCGGGTCGCCCAGGCCCTCGAACCGCTCGCCCGGCTCGCCGTCTTCGGCACTCCCGGCACCGGGGAGGTCGGGGCCGACGGGCGTCACCTCCTGCTCGGTGCCGAACCGGTCGCGCGTCCCGACGGAACCGTCGCTGGCGCGTCGCTCCTCGCCACCGATGCATCCGTCCTCTCCGCCCGGCTCGCCGCCGCCCTGGAACGGCAGACCCTCGCCCACGCCCTCCTCGAGGTGCACCGGGCGGAACCGGGGCACGGGGCCGATCGCCTCCTCGCCGCCGCCCTCCGCCTGACCGGGTCGCGCTGCGGCGGAGTCTACCGGTTCGACGGGGTGAGGCCGGTACCCCTCGCGGTCTCGGCGACCCTCCGGGACGGGTCGGGAACGTTCGAGCCCTGGAGGCTGGTCGCCGAGCCCGCAGGTCCGGCCCGACTGGAGGAGATCGACCCGGGTATGCTCCCGGAGGGCCACCGCCCCGTGCGGCGTCTGCTCACCGCCCCGTTCCTGGAGGAGGGCCGACCCGCCGGCCTGCTCGCGGTCGCGGACCGGTCCGGGCCGTACGGCGACCGGGAGGCGGCGGCGCTCGGTGCGCTCGCGGAGGGCGGGTTCCCGGTGGTGCTCCGCGACCATGCGTCCGGCCTCGAGGCGGGACGCCGGGCCCGGTTCGAGACGATCGTCGCGTCGGCGCCGGTTCCCCTCGTCCTCGTGGGGCGGGACGGCGCCGTCATCCACGAGAACGCGGGGGCAAAGCGGCTCTTCGGCGCGGGGGCTCCCGGGGACTTCATGCTCCGGGTCGCGGAGCCCGACCGGAACCGGGTCAGGACGAACGAGGAGCGGCGGCGGCAGGGAGCCCGGGGGATTCCCGCGCGCTACCTCGCCGGGATCCTCGGGGCCGACGGCCAGGTCCACCCCTGCCTGGTCCTCGCCGCCCATGTCCGCCCGCTCGAGGCGGCCCTGCTCGCCCTCGTCGAGCTCGGCCCGGTCGCGGCGTTCGACCGCTGCCGGGACCGGGCGCTGGGAGCCCTGGAGGCCCGTCTCGAGTCCGCGCTCCGGTCGGCCCCGGAGGACCTGTCCGCCGCGCTCGAGGCCGCCTGGCGGGGTTCGATCCGTGACCGGGCGGTGCTCGGCGCACCGACCCCGTTCGAGTCCCCGCCATCCGACTGTGCCGACTACTCCTGATCGACGCGGCGCAGGTCGCCCGCCTGGCGGAGGACGAGTTCGCGGACCCCGCCGTAGGTCGAGACCAGACCGTAACACTCGACGATCCCCCCCGTGACCGGGGCGGGGTCGGGGACGGTGCTCGCGGGCATGAAGACCCGGACGCCTCCCACGCGGCAGATCAGGTGGCCCCCGCCCGCCACGATCACCTGGTCGACCGGCCCCCGGACGACCGCGAGCGTCCCGTCGGGGAGGTCGGGTGAGAAGGGGACGGCGAAGGGTGCCGGGCCGAGCACCTCGAGCAGGGCGGCCCCTCCCGCCACCAGTCCGAAGACGAGGAGGAGGAGCACGAGCGCGCGCCGCTCCTGCGGAACCAGCATACGGTGAAATAGTTCGTAGCCATCCTAAATATAGCCGACAGGTTTAAATGTTAACAACGTTAACACTGTAATCATGACTGGGTCTGGTCTTCCACCATCCTCCAGGACCGTCCTGCACCTGCTCGACAGCAGCGGTGCGATGACCCACAAGGAGCTTGTCCAGCGGTCGAACCTCGCACCGCGGACCGTACGATACGCGCTAAAGAGACTGAAGGAACACCACCTGATCCTCGAAAAGTTCAACTTCAAGGACGCGCGCCAGATCATCTACCAGTCGCGCCAGGCGGCTGCTGCGGCAACGGCATGAACGAGCGGGTCTGTGACATCATGGTCTGCGATGCCATGGTGCGCAAACTCGTTCCCACCGCCCGCGCCGAGATGGTCTGCCGGCTGGTCCACCAGCAGGGTGTGCCGCAGACGGAGGTTGCACGGCGCCTCGGTATCAGCCGGGCCGCGATCTCCCAGTACGTCAGCCGCAAGCGCGGATGCGTCGACGGCAACGGGATCTCACCCGAACTCTCCGCCCTGATCGACCGCTGGGCGCTCTCGGTCATGGGCGAGGAGGAGGGTGTGATCACCCTCTGCGACATCTGCCGCTGCGCGGCAAAGAAGTATGAATCCTCCCTTTGCGACGACCTCTAGGCGTCGCACCCGTCACCCTCTTCTCCTCCGGACGACGACCGCCCACACGCCGACGAGCACGAGCGCCCCGATCCCGATCCGGAACCAGTCCACCCCCCGCCGGACAGCACAGTCCGACAGGTCCGGGCCGTCGCCCCAGTCCGCGTCGAAGACGGCGGAAAAGTAGGCTCCCGTCGCCGGGTCGTCCACGATCACGCCCGCCTCGCGGTTGAACGAGGGGGATCCCTCGTTCCAGTTGATCGACGAGATCAGCACCCGCCGGCCGTCCACGACCACGCCCTTCGTGTGGACCTTGACCAGGCCCCGCGCCCTGAGGTCGACGAGCCTCGCCTCGAGGGGGAGCCCTTCGGCCGCCGCGATCCGGTTGATCAGGGCGACCTGCTCGTCGTTGTCCGCCTCCTCCTCGGTGTTGAACCAGGCGGAGTCCAGGAGCACCCGCACCCGCACCCCCCGCCGGGACGCGTCCACGGCAGCGTCCAGGTAACGCTGGAGCCGGGTTCCCGACTCGTTGGTGATGTAGGCCTGCTCGATCAGGACCGACTCGCGGGCAGAGGCGACAAGGGCGGTCACCTGGTCCGCCGTGTCGGGGGCGAGGACCGTCGTCACGGTCGCGTCCCGGAACGGGGAGGGCGTGAACCGGGGCGAGAAGGACTGTCTGGACGGTGTCTCGACCGCCCCCGGGCGCAGGGTCGCGATCGGCCCGACGTCCCCACCCCCGAGGTCCGCGGCGAAGACCTCGCGGAAGTACGCCGCGAGCCGGGGGTCGTCGAGCACGACCCCCCAGCCCCGGTTCCCCTGTCGGCCCGCCGGTGGGAAGGCGGCCGGCTTCCAGTTCTCGGTCGTGACCATCGTCCAGCGGTCGTCGACCACCAGATACTTGGCGTGGTTGAACCGGTACCGGGCGTGCGCCGTCTCCCCGGACTCGATCCGGTGGACGGGGATGCCGGCGTCGAGGAGGCGGGCGAGGACGGCCCACTCGCCCGACGGAATCCCCCCCACCGGTCCACCCTCGACCAGCACGCTGACCGCCACCCCGCGTGCCCGGGCGGCGACGAGCGCCTCGCCGAGGACCGGGTCGGTCAGTTCGTAGGCGTTCAACAGGATCGACCTCTGCGCCGAGGCGACCAGGTCCGCGAGGACGGCGGACGAGCAGTCGGGGGCGGCAAAGGCGGTCCCCGAGACGTTCAGGACCGTGAGGGGTCCGAACCGTGACTGGCCGATCATAAGGACGCGCGGGTCCCAGCGGCCGTTCTCCCGGTAGTGGACCTGGCCCTGCCGGGGCCGGAGATCGCCGGGCCAGGCGACACGGTCGACCACCGTGCCGTGGACGAGCAGGACCAGCTCGTCGTGGTCGTTTCCGAGCCGGAGGTCCCTGGTCCGCACCATCCCCGGGGCGGGCGATACGTCCAGGACCTCGAAGTCGGGAAGGGTACCGTGGACGAGACGGTACGCGGTCCCGTTCCGCGCGACGACGACCCGTCCCTCTCCTCTCGCCCCTGGCGGGAAGGAGACCGTCCCCTCGCCGTCGGTGACGCTCACCCCGTCGAGCGGCCCTTCGGCGGAAAGGACGAAGAACTCGTCGGGGTCGCCCGAAAGCCAGGTGTCGGGGCAGACCTCGGCGATCGCGTACGCCCCGGCGGACGTGACCAGGCAGAGGATGGCGAGCAGGACGGGGAGGGCCCGCATCGATCGATTTTTCGTTACCCCCGGCTTTATAGTATGCCGTGCGCCCCCTCGTGGTGAAGTTCGGCGGTTCGCTTCTCGACCTCGCCCCCGTGCTCGTCCCGGTCCTGCGAGCGGCCCCGCGACCGGTCCTCGTGGTGCCCGGTGGCGGCCCGTTCGCCGACGCGGTCCGGCGGCTCAACCCCGGTGACGACGCGGCCCACTGGATGGCCTGTGCCGCGATGGAGCAGTACGGCCTCTATCTCGCCGACCTGGGCCTCCCGGCGGTCGGGGCGGTCGGGTTGCCGCCGACACCCTCGGTCCTCCTCCCCTACCGGGTTCTGCGCGACCTCGACCCGCTGCCGCACGCGTGGGCGGTCAGCTCGGACACGATCGCGGCCTGGTGCGCGGACCGGGTCGGGGCCGACCTCCTCCTCGCGAAGTCGGTCGACGGGGTCATGGTCGGGGGCCGGCTCGTCGAGCGGCTCCGTGCCCCGGTCGCCACCGACGCCGTCGACCCCTGCCTGGTCCGGTTCGCCCTCTCCCGCTCGCTTGTGGTCCGTCTGGTGAACGCCCGCGTGCCCGGACGCCTCTCCCGCGCGCTCGCCGGCGAACCGGTACCGGGGACCCTGATCGACCCCAGGTTTCTTGAGCCCTCAGCCTGAATGTACTGGGGATCGGGTCTCCATGACGACGAAGAAGTGCACATCGTGCAATGCCCCTCTCGCCGAGGTTGGGGGAACCGCGTTCCTCTGCCCCCAGTGTGAGTATGAGATCATGCGGTGCTTCCGGTGCCGCGAGCAGAGCATTCCGTACATGTGCCCGCAGTGCGGGTTCACGGGGCCATAACCATGGGTGACGTTGCCTGTATCATCCGGGTGATGCCCGAGTCCCCCGAGGTGGACCTCGAGGGGCTGAAGAGGGCGATGAAGGAGAAGGTGCCCGAGATCCACGAGATCCGGGAGGAGCCGATCGGGTTCGGCCTCAAGGCCCTCATGGTCGTCGCCGTCGTGGGCGACACGGGAGGCCAGACCGACCGCCTCGAGGAGGACCTCTCGTCGCTCCCGGGCGTCGAGCGGGCCGAGATCGTTGAAGTGACCCTGACCTGAACGCTTTTTTTTCGATCGGACCGCCCGGAAGAGCGGTGCGTGGGGAAGGGAGTCCTACTCCCACGCGAGCTGCTCGAAGACGAGGGCCGTATGGGCCCGGATCTTCTCGACCGACACCCTGAAGGCCGCGACCTCCTCGGGGTCGAGCCGGATCGGGATCGGGGTGACCCCCTGCCGGTTGATCCGGGCGGGGACGCCGATGCAGAGGTCGCCGATATCGTGGACCTCGGACCGGATATATGCCGAGACCGTGAGGATCCGGTTCTCGTCGCCCAGGACCGTCCTGACCAGGGTCGCGATCGCCTCTCCCGGGCCGTAGACGGTCGACCCCTTGTACCGGATGATCGTCTGGCCGCTCGCCCGCACGTTCTCGACCATCCGCTCCACCGGGAGGTCGGCAAACGACGGGAGGCGGTTGATCCGGATCCCTCCGACGGTGGTCGCGGACCAGAGCGGGACCATGGAGGGGCCGTGCTCCCCGATGATCCGGGTGTGGACCTCGGAGACGTGGACCTGGAACGCCTGGGCGATCAGGGACTTCAAGCGCATCGAGTCGAGGTGCGTCCCGAGGCCGAAGACCTGGTTCGGTCTCATGCCCGAGCAGCGGAGCGCGACCGAGGTCATCACGTCGACCGGGTTGGTGACCATGAAGAGTTTCGCCTTCGGCGCGTGTTCGCCGATCTGCTCGGCGGCACCGGCGACGATCCGGGCGTTCGCGACCCCCAGGTCCATCCGGTCCTGGCGGTCGTTCCGGGCGGCGCCCGCCGTGTGGACGACCACCTCCGCTCCGGCGACGTCCGCGAGGTCGGTCGACCACGAGAGGCGGCAGTTCGTGCCCCTCGCGGCGTAGCTGTCGTTGAAGTCCCGCCGGAGCCCCTCGAGGAGCGACTCGCGCCCCGGCCGTCCGACGAGCAGGATCTCGTCGACGTACGGAATCTCGGAGATCGGATGCGCTGCAAAAGAGCCGACGTTGCCGGTCGCACCGACGATCGCAACCCGTGCCATGGTGATCAGAACCGGTGGGAACACGTTCTCGGTCGACGTCACCAACCCGGCCGACCCGGCGGACCCCTTCTCCACCCCGCACTCCCGCGGGCGCCGAACGTCTACGGTGGGTCTGCTCCCTTCCGGGCCTGAACCGGTGCCCGCAGCGACAGGCCTCCGCTCCCTCCGGAGCCTTGGTCCCTGGCCGCCGACCTCGCAGGACAAGGCTTCAACGTCGGGGTCCGACGGGAATGACCGGGCCGTGTGCGCCTTCCTCGAACTTCGCCCTCCGCATGCCGACGGTTTCGGATCACAGGTGACGCCGGACCACCCGGGCTAGTTCCCAACATTCTTCCCTTCTCATGGGATAAAAACCTCTCCTCCCGCGCAGTTTTGCCATTTCTGCAGTATCCGGGCGAGCCGAGCCGGTTCCTTGTCGAACGGGTCGAGGGCGGCAAGCCGGAGGCCCGGCGGGAGGAGGGCGGGGATCGCCCAGAGCGTTCCATGGGTGACGAGCACCTCCTGCCTTCCGTGGCCCGCCGCGACCACCTCCGGCTCCTCGCGGATGGGACGGGCCCGGAGCTCGGCGAACGAACGGAGATGCTCGACCGTTTCGATCCCGAGCGGAGCACGGTTCACCTCGAGGTTCAGCCCGGCAAACCACGCCGCCGGTCCCCAGCGGTCGTTCAGCACCACCGTCGGGACCCGGCGGAGGCCCGCGACCAGCCCGAGGGTGCCCACCCCGGCGCAGGCGTCGACGAAGACATCGGGCCGGGTCCGCCCGAGCGCCCGATCGGTCGCGGCCACCTTCGGGTCGCGCGGACCGGGTGCCTCGATGTGGCAGCTCGAGGCCTGGCGGTAGAGGACGAGCGGGCCGGCAGGCGTGATACGGACCGTGGAATAGACGTCGCAGCCGGCGAGGAGGTCGTGGGTCCGGCCGTCCACCCCCGGGACGATCCGCCGGTCCGCGACCACCCCCTTCAGCTCCGGGACCTCGTCCAGGAGGCGCCGTGCCGATGCCGGGGTCGCGTGGAGGGTCTGGAGGATCAGCGACCGCCGCGGGAGGTGAGGGGGGCGGCGCAGGGGGGCGAGGGGCGAGAGGAGCGGGCTGCCGACTGAGGCGAGGGGGGCATCGGGGCAAAGAGCCCCCTCATCCACCAGGACCCGGTGGACCGCCGCCATCACCCCGTCGAGTGACCGCCGCCCGCAGACGCAGGGCTCGGGGTGATGGTCCGGAGGACGCCGGGGGTCGAGAAGGGAGGGGCGGCAGGCCTGGCAGGGGGCGAACCGCTCCGCGAGCGCGTCCAGGACACTCGCGGCACCGGGGAGAAACCGGCCGCAGACCGGACATCGCATGGACGAGAGATCTCTTTCGTCCGGGGATAGACCTTTCCCATTGAACCGGGATGGGCCCGATGCGATTCGAACGCATGACCGCCCGGTTATGAGCCGGGCGCTCTGACCAGACTAAGCTACGGGCCCGAACAGCGGAAGAGATCCGCGTTGCAGGTATATAATCGTCGTGCCGGCGCGGGACGCGAAGAAGAAAGACGGGTTGGGACGCCGCCAACAGGACTCGAACCTGTGGCATGCTGGTTAACAGCCAGCCACTCTACCAACTGAGTTATGGCGGCTCAGGTGTCTGATACCGTTGCCCGGAATTTGTAATAAAAGTAGCGGATGACGGGTGCCCGACAGCCCGTCGCGCCCTCGCCGAAACCGTACCGCAACCGTACATTTATTCGGGACGAGCCAGAAAAGTCTGAGTGTAGCGGAACTATCCGCGAACGGTCCGCCAGATGAGACTCACCCTCCAGGTGGCGGCGATGACCGCCTTCCTCCTCCTCCTCCTGATCGTGGTCCTGGGTATCGGCTCCACGATGCTGATCGATGAGGAGTACCGGGCTCTCGAGCAGCAGGACGTGCTGCGGGAGCTGGAGCGAGGGAGGAGCGCCCTTGATCTCGGGACGGAGACCCTCCAGGGCAGCGTCCGTGACTGGGCGTTCTGGGACGAGACCTACCGCTTCGCACGGGGTGAGTACTCCGGCTACGTCGAGACGAACCTGAACTCGGATACCTTCGACAACCTCGATATCGATTCGTTCCTCGTCTTCTCCCCCGACGGCTCGCTCCTCTTCGCCCGGACCCTGAACCGTTCGTCCTCCGGGTTCGAGGGGCCGTCCCCTCCGCTGCTGGCGGCCCTCGAATCCGCCGGTCTCCCCGCACGGGCGTTCCTGTCCGACGACACCGTCAGCGGGCTGGTCATGGTCGGAGACCGTCCGGTACTGGTCACCGCCTCGCGGATCCTGACCAGCACGTACGGGGGCCCACCGGCGGGCACGCTCTGCCTGGTCCGCCTGAACGACGACGAGCGGATGGATGCCATCGCCCGGCTCGTCGGGTACCCGGTCACCTTCGTGCCACCGCCGCTCCCCGCTCCTCCCGGGACGGTGGTCCACGAGGACGGCGATGTCCTGGTCGTGCCCGGGAACGGTTCCACCGTCTCCGGTTACACCCGGATCCCCGACCTTGGGGGCCGCGACGTCTGGCTCCGGGTCGAGTTGCCGCGCACGATGGTGGCAGCAGGCGATCGGGCCAAGACGGTCTTTTTCGGCGGGATCGTGTTCATGGTCTCGCTCTTCGGTCTGATCGTCCTGTTGGCGGTGGAGCGCTTCTACCTGGGGCGTATCCGCACGCTCACAACCTCGGTCGGGACGATCGAGCGGAACCCGGGTACCGGCCGGATCCCGGCGCTCCGGGGGAATGACGAGCTGACCTCCCTCGGTGCCGCGATCAACGGGATGCTCGACGAGCTCCAGGCATTCCACAACCGGCTGGCGGAGAGCGAGGAGCAGTTCCGTGCCGTGGTCGAGGACCAGACCGAGCTGATCTGCCGGACCGGTCCGGATGGTGCGGTCGTCTTCGCGAACCACGCCTTTCTGCGGTTCTTCGACCTCCCGGACGATACCGGGGGTCGCCGGCTCGACGGGCTGCTGCCGGCCCCGATCGCCCGGGAACTGGAGGACGCGGCCCGGTCGCACGCTCCGGGCACACCCCCGGTCGAGACCGAGACGGTGGTCGGGGACGGGCCGTCTCCCCGCCGGATCGACTGGACCGTGCGCGCACTCGGCGGCGGGGCATACCAGTTTGTCGGCCGGGACGAGACCGAGCGGTACGAGGCCCTGGCGGAGCTCCGGCGCTACCGCGACGAGCTCGAGGAGCTGGTCGCCGAGCGGACCGAGGAGCTCCTGGCGATGCACGAGCGGCTCGCCGCCACCGAGCGGCTCGAGGCCCTCGGCGTCCTCGCCGGTGGGATCGCGCACGACTTCAACAACCTGAACGCCGCGGCACTGGGGAACCTCGAGCTGGTGCGTGCCGGGATCGCCCCCGACGACCCGGTGCAGGAACGGCTCGATCAGCTGGCGCGACAGCTCGAACGCTCGACCTCCCTGACCACGCAGCTGTTGACCTTCTCCCAGGGAGGCTCTCCGGTGAAGCGGGCGGTCCGGATCGCGGGCCTGGTCGCGGAGTCGGCACAGTTCGCCTGCCGCGGCACGGGGGTCCGGTGCCTCGTCTCGTCGCCCGAGGACCTCTGGACGGTCGAGGCCGACCCCCACCAGCTCTCCCAGGTCGTCTCGAACCTGGTGATGAACGCCGTCCAGGCGATGGACGGACACGGGCAGGTCGAGGTCCGTCTCTCAAACGTCGTGCTGAACGAAGACGGCACGATACCGCTGCCCGCCGGTCCGTACGTCCGCTGCGAGGTCCGGGACCATGGTCCCGGCGTGCCCCCCGAGCTCCTCCACCGGATCTTCGAACCCTTCTTCACCACCCGGCCCCAGGGGACCGGGCTCGGCCTCTCGGCCTCCTTCTCGATCGTCCGCCGGCACGGGGGTCACCTCGCCTGCGAACCGGCGCCGGGTGGTGGTGCCTCCTTCGTCTTCCTGCTCCCGGCCCTCCCCGGGAGGCATCCGGCACCACGGGCGGTGGAGCCGCCGCACCCGGAGCGCCCCGTCACCGGTGCCCGTGTGCTGCTGATGGACGACGAGCCGGCGATCCGGGAGGTGACCGCGGCGATGCTCCGGATGAACGGGTTCCAGGTGGTCTGTGCGGCCGACGGGGAGGAGGCGCTGGACCGCTACCGTGCGGCCCTGACCGCCGGCGAGCGGTTCGACCTGGTGATCATGGACCTGACGGTCCCGGGCGGGATGGGGGGTGTCGAGGCGATAGAGGCGCTCCTCGCCCTCGATCCACGGGTCCGGGCGATCGTCTCCTCGGGCTACGCGAACGACCCGGTGATGGCGGATCCTGCCGCCTGGGGATTCGTGGGTGTCCTGCCAAAGCCGTACCGGCTCAACCAGCTCCTGGACGCCGTCGGATCGGCCCTCCTCCCCTGAGGTGGCCCAGGAGGGACTATCGTCCCCGGATCGCCTGGAGGAGCGCGATCAGCCGCTCGATCTCCGCGTCCAGGTTCTCCAGCAGCTGCGCGGTCCGGGGAGTCGCGCACGCCCCCGCCGGCGATGCCGCGATGTAGCCCTGCGCCTCCAGGACGTGAAGCGAGTAGCGGACGCGGTGGACCGGCTCCTCCAGGAGTTCCGAGAGTTTCAGGATGCCGATCGGCTGATGGCCCTGCACCGCCCTCGCCACCGCGACGTGCCGGGCGAGCAGCTCGATCTCCCCGCGCATCTTGCCGAGGAGGTCGTTCTCCGGGTTCAGGGCTGGGCCATCAACCATGCCTTCTCCCTCCTGTACATCCGCAGAAAGACGATTGCGAGCACCGAGGCGGCGATGCCGAGCCCGGCAAAGAGCGGGAGCGCAAACGCACCGCCCATGAAGAGGGCCATCACCGAGAGGGCGTAGACGAGGATGACCACGTTCAGGAGCACGGTGAGCTTGTAGAACTTCCACTTGAAGCGCTCCTTCGTCGCATCGTCCATGATCGAGTATCTGCGGCGAAGAAGAAGAAGGTGACCGTGGACCCGGCGGACCCCCGGGAGGTCCGTTCCGGTGGGTATTAAGTCGCTCCCCGGCCCAACCTGCGGCGGAGACGAAGTGCATGGCAGCACGCATCCTGGTCGCGTACGCGACGAAATATGGTTCGACCGCCGGGATCGCCGGGGCGATCGCGAAGGAGCTCGCCGGTGCCGGCCTGGACGCCACCGCCGTGGACCTGATGTCGGTCGGTTCCCTCGAAGGCTACGACGGCGTGGTGCTGGGGGCGCCGGTCTACATGGGCAGGCCTCTCGACCTCGCCCCCTTCGTCGCCCGCCACGCGGACGCGCTCTCAAGGGTGCCCGTCGCCGCCTTCGCGGTTGGGCTCGCCCCGGTCAGCCCGAAGGCCGGCCAGCTCGAACAGGTCCGGACCGCCCTTTCGGGCGCCGTCGCCCCGCTCGTCCCCGTCGCCACCGCGATCTTCCCGGGCGCCCTCGACCCCTCGCGCATGGGCCTCGCCGACCGGGCCGTGGTCCGGCTGATCGGCGCTCCCACCGGCGACCACCGGGACTGGGAGGCGGTCGCCGCGTGGGCGCGTGAGCTCGTCTCCCGGCTCAGCGCCTGAACGGTCTTTCGGGACGGCCGAACGACGGAGGGGGTGCGGACGGCGCGTCCCGGCTCCCGGGGAACCTACTTCAACCCGGACCTCCCAGTACTCCCCCGATGGACCTGCTGGACCAGGCGATTCAGTCGAGCGGGACCGCTGCCTACGTCGGATACGCATCATCGGCCGACCCGGACATGCGGTACCTGACCCGGTTCCAGACGACCGACCCCGTCCTCTATCTCAAGCGTCCGGGCGAACGGGGCCTCGTCGTCGTCTCGCAGATGGAGTACGCCCGGGCCGCCTCCGAGTCGGCCTTCTCCCCGTTGACGCGGGCGGAGGCGGGCCTCTTCACTCACTGGAAAGATCCCTCCGACCGATGGACCGCCATGGCATCCGCGATCGCCGGGCTGGCAAAGGGCGACGTGCTGGTGCCGCCGTCCTTCCCCATCGCGCTCGCCCGGGGACTCGAGGCACACTGCCGGGTCGTCGTCGATGACGGGACCGTCCAGCGCCTGCGGGCGGTCAAGGTGCCGGCGGAGGTGCAGGAGATCCGTTCGGTCCAGCGGGCGAACGAGGCGGCCATGTCCGCCGCAATCCACCTGATCCGCAGCGCCGTGGTCCGTGACGGGCTCCTGGTCCTCGGCGCCGAGGTGCTGACCGCCGAGCGCGTCCGGGCAGAGTGCCACGTGACCCTCCTGGCGCACGGGTGCCGGGCGACCGACACGATCGTCGCCTGCGGCGAGCAGGCGGCCCAGCCTCACCAGCGGGGCACGGGCCCCCTCGCCGCCGACCAGCCGATCGTGATCGACCTCTTCCCCGCGGACGAGCTCTCCGGCTACTATGCGGACATGACCCGGACGGTCGTCCGTGGCGAACCCTCAAAGGAGGTCCGGGGGATGTTCGAGGCGGTCCGCGAGGCGAAGGCGCTCGCGATCTCCCGGATCCGGGCGGGTGTCTCCGGCGCGGAGGTCCACCAGGCGGTCGCCGATCACCTGGCATCGCGGGGGTACCCGACGGAGGGGCAGGCCGGTTTCACGCACAACCTCGGGCACGGCGTCGGGCTCGAGGTCCACGAGCTCCCCACGCTCGGCCCGCAGGGAGGCCCGCTCGAGGCGGGGAACGTGATCACGGTGGAACCCGGGCTCTACCTCCCCGGGGTCGGCGGCGTCCGCCTGGAGGACATGGGTCTCGTGACCCCGGACGGGTTCGAGAACTTCACCCGGTTCGACGAGGAGCTGGTCCTGTGAAGGACGAGCTTCTCGACCTCTACCGCGAGGCGGGACGGATCGCCCGGCGGGTCCTCTCCGCCGGCGAGGGGATGGTGCGGCCCGGTGCCGGGGTGCTGGAGACGGTCGAGGCGGTGGAGGCGATGGTCCTCTCCGCCGGCGCGGGACTCGCCTTTCCACTGAACTGTTCGTTCAACGAGGCGGCCGCACACGACACCGCCTCCGAGGGCGACGAGCGGGTCTTCTCGACGGGTGACCTGGTCAAGCTCGACCTCGGTGTCCACCTGGACGGATACGTCGCGGACACCGCGGTCACCATCGACCTCGGCGATCACGGCGAACTGGTCCAGGCCTCACGCGCCGCCCTCGACGCCGCGATCGCGCTCGCCCGGCCCGGCATCACGACGGGCGAACTCGGGGGGGCGATCCAGGCGGCGATCGAGTTCCACGGATACCGTCCTGTCGCGAACCTGACCGGTCACGGCCTGGACCGGTACCTGCTCCACGGGCCCCCGGGTGTCCCGAACATCGGCCACCCCGGGGGCATGCCGCTCCAGGAGGGGCAGGTGGTCGCGATCGAGCCGTTCGCCTCGACCGGGTCGGGCCTCGTCTCCGAGGCCGCCCGGGTGGAGATCTTCGGGCAGATCGCGGTCCGTCCCACCCGGCTCCCGAGCGCACGACGCCTGCTCGACCTCGTCCGGGAGCGGCATGGGATGCCGTTCTCCCGCCGCTGGCTCGACCTGCCGAAGCGGGACGTCGCGCTCGCGAACCTGGTCAAACAGGGGATCGTCCGGACGTACCCCGTCCTCCACGACGTCCCGGGTTCGTTCGTCTCCCAGGCGGAGCACACGCTCGTGATCCTGGAGGACGGCTGCCTGGTCACGACGGCATGAAGCATACCCTTATCGACTGCGAGGCCGCAAAGATCAGGATACGCATCCATGTCAGCCGACGCAGCCAACGCACCGATTGTGACCGGCGCAGTCTCCGATGAGGCCCTGCTCCGGCTCGTGGAGGTGGTCCTGACCGCCGAGGTCTACAACCAGCACCCGAACCTTGACATGAACGACCTGCCCCCCACCTCCCGCGAGGTCTTCGGCGTCGGCGGTCTGTCGGAGGCGAAGCGGCCGGTCGCGGTCTCGGAGGCGATGCTCCGGAAGGTGTGCGGGAACCCCGACGCGATCGAGCGTCTCAAGAAGAACCCGTTCGTCAGCTACGAGGAGTTCGGCCAGCGGCTCCGGGTGACGGCACTCGCCGAGGCCGCCCGCTGGTTCGCCCGGAAGGGGGGCGCCCCCCTGGTCCGGGAGAACCCGGCGCTCGCGTACTACTACGAGCGGCACGACCCGGTCGATGGAGCGAACTATGCGGACGCCCGCCGGCGCAACCCGAAGTACGAGGAGACGAAGGCCTACCTGGAGCGTCGGATCTCGGCCCTGCTCTCGGAGGACGAGCGGATGCGCTCGGCACTCGAACTCTGCATCATCTCGGCCCCCGAGGAGATCCGCAGGCGGCTCGATGACCTCGTCCTGACGCCCGAGCAGATCACCGCCATCGAGAAGGTGCTGACCGCGCTCGAGCACCTCGCCTTCCTCCGGGAGCACGACATCGCCGAGGTCGGAAAGTTCCTCTTCGTCGGTCCCCCCGGCACGGGAAAGACCTCGCTCGCCCTCGCGATGTCCCATGTCCTCGGCATGCCGATCATCGAGGTCCGGATCTCGATGATCACCTCGCAGTACCTGGGCGAGACGAGCAAGAACATCGACCGGGTCTTCGAGTTCGCCCGCCGGCTCGCGCCCGCGATCCTGTTCGTGGACGAGTTCGACTTCGTGGCGAAGAGCCGGGTGACGGACGACCACGGGGCGATGAAGCGGGCGGTCAACGCGCTTTTGAAGAACATCGACCAGATCAGCCTGATCCGCAACAGCGTCGTCCTGATCGGCGCGACCAACCACCCGCGCCTCCTCGATGAGGCCGCCTGGCGCCGCTTCGACGAGGTGATCGAGTTCTCGCTCCCCGACCGGGAGATGAGGGTCGAGATCCTGACCAAGGTGATGGCCGGCCTCGAGACGGACGTCGACATCGAACGCCTCGCCGACGAGACGGAGGGGTTCTCCGGGGCCGACCTCCGGATGATCGTGAAGGAGGGCGTCCTCTCGGCGCTGATGGAGGAGCGGACCCGGATCGTCCAGTCGGACATCGAGAAGGGTGTCAGCCTGGTGATGAAGAGGAACGTGATCAAGGACAACACCTGGGTGTAGGATGGAGGTCCGGCTGCTCGGCACGGGCGACGCGATCGGGACGCCGAAGGTCGGGTGCTCCTGCCCCCGCTGCCGCGAGGCCCTCCTCTCGGGACGGGAACGCCTCCGGACCTCGCTCCTGGTCACGGTCGGGGGCTGCAGGATCCTGGTCGACTCCGGGCCGGACCTCCGCCGGCAGCTCCTCCTGGCCGGCTCGCCCCCGATCGACGCGCTGGTCTGGACCCACGGTCACTACGACCACTTCATGGGCTTCGGCGAGTTCTACCGGGTCCAGGACCCCCCGCCCGTCCACGCCGCGCCCGAGGTGCTCGACTACTGCGGGCAGATCTTCTCGTTCCTGGACTTTCACAGGCATCCCCACCCACCCTACGAGCCGTTCGCGATCGGCGGTGCCACGCTCACCCTCGTCCCGGTCAACCACCCGCCGGGGCCCGCGTACGGCCTCCGCCTCGAGGCGGACGGGGCGGTCCTCGCCTACACATCCGACACCCGTGCGGAGATCCCCGGGCGCTCGCTCTCCCTCTTCGCGGACGCGGACCTCCTTCTCCTCGACGCGATCGCCCCCGCGGGGTTCCATATCAGGAAGCACATGACCTACGACCAGGCGACCGCGCTCGCCGCCCACCTCCGGCCGAAGGAGTTCCGGTGCGTCCACCTCGCCCACATGGTCCCCTGGGACCTGCCGCATCTCGGGCGCGACGGCGAGGTCTTCGTCCTGGGGGACCATGTCGACGTGCCGGCCCGCTCCCCGGGTCCCCCGCACCTCTAGCCGCATCCATACCATTAAACTCCTCTGCCTCCAACGATGCAGGCATGGATGTCAAGGTCCTTGAGCTCGGGCCGGACAGGGCACGGTTCGTGGTCGGGGGCGAGGGGCACACGTTCATGAACGCCCTCGTGGAGGAGCTGCTGCTCGACCCCGGGGTCGACGTGGCGAAGTACGTGATCAGGTTCCAGTTCGCCGACCCCGAACTCCTGGTGACGACGCACGGGGGGCGGGAACCGGTCGCCGCGATTCGCGACGCCTGCCGGCGCGTGATCGGGTCGTGCGATGAGCTTCTGGCGGACCTCGAGTCCTGGCAGTAACCCCCTTTCTTTTGCCACCCGCGTCCCCCTCGTTTCCTATTTCTTCTGGGCCGTCGTACCGTGCTGTGGATGATCGAGCCGGTCCGGTGCAAGACGAGCCTCTTTGTCAACTGCGACTGCATCGAGGGCGCCCGACGGTTCCTTCCCGACGGCTCGGTCGACCTGGTCGTGACCGACCCCCCCTACGGGATCGGGGGTGACCGGCTCGACCGGCACTACAACCGGGACGAGCGGCACGTGGTCGACGGCTACGTCGAGGTACCGGCCGATAAATACGGGGCGTTCTCCGCCGCCTGGGTCGCCGAGGCCGCCCGCGTGCTCCGGCCCGGGGGCGCGCTCTTCGTCGTCTCGGGGTACACCCACCTCTACGAGGTCCTCGGTGCCCTCCGGTCCTCCCCGCTCGTCGAGGTGAACCATGTCATCTGGAAGTACCCGTTCGGCGTCTTCACGCAGCGCAAGTTCGTCTCGAGCCACTACCACGTCCTCTACTGGGCCCGTCCCGGCGGTCCCCGGACGTTCAACCTGGAGTGCCGGTACGGGCTCGACGAGCGGGACGAGAGCGGCGGTTCGCTCAACTACCGGGACCGGGAGGACGTCTGGACGATCGGGCGCGAGTACAAGCCCGGAAAGGCGAAGAACCGGAACGAACTGCCGCAGGCCCTCCTGGAGAAGATCATCCTGTACGCGTCGAACGAGGGCGACCTGGTCTGCGACCTCTTCCTCGGGGGCGGCTCCTCCGCCCGTGCGGCGATCGGGCTCGGTCGCCGGTTCGTCGGGTTCGAGCTCTCCCCCGCGATCTTCGCCGCCCGTCTGCCCGAGCTCCGTCGGCTCGAGCCCGGCAGCCGGCTTTCCTCCCTCCGGAGGCCGGCGGCGGCTCCCCGGGCCCGACGGGGGCGGGCATGGACCGAGGAGGAGGACCGCGCCCTGGCAGCGGCCTATGCCCGGCTCCGGGCCGGGGGGCTCGGGAAGGGCGCCGCCATCGAGCGGCTTGCGGCCGAGTTCGGGCGGGGGAGGTTCGGGATCGAGAAGCGCCTCGCCCGGCGGGGCTGAGGCACCCCTACCGGCGGTGCGCGAGGTCGAGGACGACCCGGGCGAGCGCCTCGCTCCTCTCCTCGTCGACCATCAGGGTGTCGGTCCGGACGGCCCCGGGGACCTCGACCGGGTCGCGGACGTCCTGCACGAACCGGTCGACGAACTCCGCATAGAGCCGGTAGGTACCGAGCGAGGAGGGCTCCTGGCCGGCCGCCGCCATCAGCGGACCGGCCGGCCCGCTGATCGGCTCGGTGCCGATGAACGGGGAGACCGCGACGACGAACGCCTCCCGGAGTGCCTCGACCACGCCCCGGCACTCGAGGATCGGCGCGATCGAGGTGACCGGGTTCGAGGGGCCGATCACGACCGCCTCCGCCCCGCGGATCGCGTCGATCACCGCTCCCGTTGCGGCCGGGCTACCTGGTGGCAGGCGGACCACCTCCGCGACCGGGAGGGTGCCGCGGTGGCGGACCCAGTACTCCTGGAAGTGGAGAAGCCCCTCCGGGGTCCGGACGTAGGTCGCGTACGGGGCATCGGTCATCGGGAGCACCTGCGCCTGCACCCCGAGGACTGCCGCGAGGGCGGCGGTGGCCCCGGTGAGGGTCCTCCCCTCGCGGAGGAGCTCGGCGCGTCGGATGTGGACCGCGCGGTCCCGGTCGCCGACCCGGAGGAAGGCATCCACCCCCAGTTGCCGCGCCATCTCGTGGGTCACGAAGGTATCGCCCCGGATCCCCCACCAGGTCCCGTGGTCGAGGAGGCCGGCGAAGAGGTAGAGGACCGTGTCGATGTCGGGCGAGACGTGGTTGCCGTAGAGCCAGCAGTCCTCCGCCGTGTTCACCACCACGGCGAGGTCCGGGTCGGGGACGAGACGGCGGAGGCCCCGGAGGAGCTTCGGGGTCCCCGTCCCGCCCGAGAGCACGGTGATCATTCCAGTCTCCATTTTATCTTGGAACGGTTAAGCTGATCCCGATGGGGCAGCGGTCGAAGTCGGTGAGGGACCCGGTGCACGGGTACATCGAGGTCGAACCGGCGCTGCTCCCCCTCGTGGACTCCCCGCTCCTCCAGCGGCTCCGCCTGGTCCGGCAGCTCGGCTTCGCCTACCTGGTCTACCCGGGGGCGAACCACACCCGGTTCGAGCACTCCCTCGGCGCGATGCACCTGGCCGGCAGGCTCTGCCGTCACCTGGAGGTCGACCCGGACCTCACCCGGACGGTGACCGCCGCGGCCCTCCTCCACGACGTCGGTCACGGGCCGTTCAGCCACGTCTCCGAATCGTTCCTCGTCACGCTGCTGGGCCGGTCCCACCAGGAGATCCGGGGGATCGTGGAGGCGTCGGGCACGAGCGGGCTTCTCGAGCGGGCCGGGATCGACCCGGGAGAGGTCTGCCGCCTCGTCGCCGGTGACCACCCCCTCGCCGGGATCATCCAGGGCGAACTCGACGTCGACCGGATGGACTACCTCCGGCGGGACGCGCACTACACGGGCGTGCCGTACGGGACGGTGGACGCCGAGCGGTTGATCCGCTCGATCCGGGTGACCGGACACGGCCTTGCGGTCGACGAGGGCGGTATCGCGGCGGCCGAATCCCTCCTGATCGCCCGGACCCTGATGCGCCCCTCGGTCTACTACCACCACGTCGCCCGGATCGCAGAGGGGATGTTTGCCCTGGCGCTGGCCCTCCACCTGGCCGAACCGGGCGCGGGCGGTTCGGCCGCTCACCTCCTCTCCCTGGACGACGGGGGGTGCATCCAGGCCCTGCTCTCCTCGCCGAACCCTGTTACGCGCGCGCTCATGCGCCGGATCGTGAACCGGCAGCTCTACAAGCGGGCGATCTACGTCGGGCACGACCAGGTGAACGCCGCTGCACTCCCGTCCGTCCCCGATCCCGCCTACGCCCTCTCGGCGGCGCAGGGGATCGCGGAGCTGGCCCGGGTATCGCCCGAGCAGGTGATCGTGGACGCCCCCCCGTTTCCCGCCGACCTCTCGATGGAGGTCCGGATCAGCCGCGGTTCGGGGACGGTCCCGCTCGACGAGCGGTCCCCGATGATCCGGACCCTGAACGAGACCCGGCGGGGGCAGTGGCGCCTCGGGGTCTACGCCCCCCCGGAGGTCCGGGAGCGGGTCGGGGCGGCGGCGGTCGAGTTCCTCCACGTCCGCCCGGTGACGAGGCAGGAACGTCTCCCTCTCTAGCCGACCAAAGTCCTTTTACCCATCGGGATCCATCTTTCCCTGATACACGTCTTCTGGCCGCCGCGTTTTATTATTCCTCCGTGAATAACGTTCCGATTTGGAAACGCGGTTTGTATCGGCCATGCACGCGGTATTCGGGGTGAGAACACCGGCACGGGTCGGCCCGGGAAGGAGGGGAGAGCGTGATCACGATCCACAAGTCCACGAGCGAGGGGCTCCTGGTCGTCGATGACTTCGTCGCCGGCGCCTGGGTGCATGTCTCGAATCCGAGCAACCAGGAACTCGCCCTCCTCGTGGAACGGTTCGGGGTCCCGCTCGACTTCCTCACCGACCCGCTTGACCTGGACGAGCGGGCCCGGCTCGAGACCGAGGACGGCGCCCGCCTGATCGTGGTCCGCGTCCCGCACCTGGAGAGCTGGACGGACGACATCCCGGTCACCACCCTCCCCGTCGGGATCATCCTGGTCCAGGATATCGTGATCACGGTCTCGGCGCTCGACTCCGAGGTGATCGGGGACTTCAGGCGGGGTCAGGTGCGCGGTTTCTCGACCGATGACCGGACCCGTTTCATCCTCCTGCTCTTTCTCCGGACGACCCTGCTCTTTCTCCGGTACCTCCGGGACATCAACCGGGTGACCAACAACGTCGAGAAGGAGCTGCACCGCTCGGCCCGGAACGAGCAGCTGATCCGGCTCCTCAACCTGGAGAAGTGCCTGGTCTTCATCTCGACCTCGCTCCGGTCGAACGCGTTCATGATGGAGAAGTTTCACAACGCCACCTACTCGCGGATGGACCAGGACGAGAAGGACCTGCTCGACGAGGTGATCATCGAGAACAAGCAGGCGATGGACATGGCGAAGATCTACTCCTCGATCCTCTCCAACATGATGGGCGCCTTCGCCTCGCTCATCTCCAACAACCTAAACACCGTGGTCAAGACCCTGACGACGATCACGATCATCCTGATGATCCCGACGCTCGTGGCCTCGTTCTACGGGATGAATGTCGCCCTGCCGTTCCAGAACGAACCGGGCGCGTTCCTGATCGTGGTCGGGCTGACGACGATCCTCTGCACCCTCGGGATCGTGCTCTTCTGGCGCGGAAACCTGATCTGAGAGGTCCCGCAGGCCCCGCCGCTCCTCCCTCTCTGCCGCCCCGGGACCGGAGGATTAACGGATCGCCGTCACCAACCACACCCCATGGAATGGAACCAGCGCTGCCCGGCGTGCGGCGAACAGGCCGACTTGGAGGTTCTGCGCGAGTCCCACGACCTCCTGCTCCGGTGTCCGGCCTGCGGGCACGTCCACCGGGCGCCGCGGGAGGCACCGCCCGAACCCCTCCGCGTCCGGGCGATCGTCTCTGCGGGGACACAGTCCCGTCCCGGGACGATCGAGCTGATGCCCGACGACCTGGTTGAGGTCGGCAACCTGCTCGTGGCGGAGGGTGAAGGGGACGAGGCGGTCGGCGTCGAGGTGAGTTCGATCGAGGTGAAGGGCGGGGGACGGGTCCCCCGGGCACGGGCGGAGGAGGTCGTCACGCTCTGGACACGGGTGATCGAGGACGTGGTCGTCCCCGTCTCGGTCCATCGGGGGCGCGAGACGCGCCCGTTCCACCAGCGGGTCGACGGGGAGCAGGTCTTCGTGGTCGGCGAGGTCTATACCTTCGGCGGGAGGCGTGTCCGGATCTCCCACATCAAGCTGCGCGACGGTCCCGTCCTCCGGAAGGAGGGATGGAAGACCGTCGCCCGCCGCATCCGGCGGATCTACGGTCGTTTCGAGCGCGACGAGACCTCCTTTTCCGGGAGGAGGTAGCCGGGCACTCCGCCGGGGGACTCCTGGGGGCCGGTCCGGTGATCGGCGGACAGGCAGGAATGATGCCTGCCCGACCCGCCCTCCCCTCTCATGCGTCGGAAAGAGGACGTTCCTTCGTCCCCGATGAACGGTGGCTCGGCGCACCGCGGAGGAGGGGCGAGCCCGCGGCGAGCATCTCGGCGACGAGCCGGACCTCGCGCCCCGGCGTCCCCCGGGGGCGATCCGCCGCCTCTCCCCCGAGGGCGCGGAGGATCGCGGCGACCGCCTCCCCGTGGCGGGGGCCGTACCCGCCCTCGAGGACGAGCGCGAGGGGCCGGCCCGGGACCTCGAGGAGGCGGTCCGTCATCGCGCCGAAGTCCCCCGGTTCGAGGGCCATCCCCCCCAGGGGGTCGTCGGCGAGCGCGTCCTGCCCGGCGGAGACGAGCACCAGGTCCGGCCGGAACTCGGCGAGTGCCGGGCAGAAGACCTCGCGGAAGATGTGGTCGTAGTCCGCCCCGGTGCTGCCGGCCGGAAGCGGGGCGTTGAGCGTGAACCCGGTCCCCCGTCCCGTGCCGAGCTCGCTGTACCACCCGGTGCCGGGAAAGTGGAACCGCCGGTGGACCGAGCAGTAGAGCACCCGGTCCGTCGCGAAGAAGGCGGACTGGGTGCCGTTGCCGTGGTGCACGTCCCAGTCCACGATCGCGACCCGTCCGACCCGCTCGAGCGCATCAGCGGCCGCCACCGCGACGTTGTTGAAAAGGCAGAACCCCATCGGATGTATCCTCTCGGCGTGGTGACCGGGGGGGCGGACGAACGCGAAGGCGGAGGTGCCGGCGAGGGCGAGGCGGGACGCCTCGATCGCGTAGCCGGCGGCCGAGAGGGCGGTCTCGAAGGAGTGGCGGCGGATGTAGGTGTCGGGATCGAGGTATCCGGCCTGGTCCTCCCGGAGCGAGGCGCACCGGGCCCGCAGGGCGGCGATGTAGACCGGGGCGTGCACCCGGGCGATCGCCTCCTCCGGGGCGGGCGGCACCGGGGAGAGGGGCCGGACCGACGCGGGGGGGACCCCCTCCAGCGCCTTCTCGAGCCGGGCCTGGGACTCGGGGTGACCGGGAAGGTCGTGACGGGCGGCATCCGGCTGGACCAGCACGGTGGGTTCCATGACCCTCAATCACCGCCCCGGTTCAAGAGGGTTTCGGCGGGACCCGCCGGTGCCACCGGGCCGCGAGGGCGGTCAGCCAGCCGACCACCCCGATCGCGAGCCCCCCCTGACCGACCCCGTAGAGGAGCCCGGTGAGCACCCGCACCGGTGTCGTCGAGACGTAGGGCGTGACGAGCTGGAGCCCGCCGTCCAGGACCATCGGGAGCACGAGGGCGATGCCGGCGGTGAGGACCCCCGCCCGCCCCCGGAGACGGCGCGGGAGGAAGTGACCGAGGGACGCAAAGAAACCGGGGGGCGGCGGGACGAGTGCCGCCGCACCGAAGGCAAGGGTCATCCCGAGCTCGATCGCCAGGCACCGCTCGCAGACCGGGAGCTGGTTCTCACGAAGAGAGAACGAACGGTCGGGCCGCTGGTGACAGACCATCGCTCCGAACGCGTACGGCCAGGTCTCCGGCCGGTCGAAAGAGACGGAGACGGGCGCGTGGAGCGTTCCGGGCGGGAGGGCGAGCGGGACCAGGAACTGGGGGAGGATCACCCCGAGGGAGAGGAGCAATAGGACCGTCCAGGGCCACCTTTGTGTCATCGCGATCGGGACCTGCAGTGCCGGCGGGGCATATCGGGATCCGGGCCGATATGCATCGAATCAGAATGGTTAAATAGTATTTCGATCCCGGCGATATCCATGGCGAGACGAACCTTATTGTACGTCCTGTCCGGTCTTCTGGTGATCGCGCTCCTCGTCCTCATCTCCGGGTGCACCGCCCCGGGAGGCGGTACCGGTCCCGGCAGGTCAGTTCCGACGACGGGGGTGGGACGGACACCGGGTCCGTACCAGACGCTCGCGGGAGGTGCACCGCCGTCGACACCCGTCTTCTCCTGTAAGGGCGAGGGGACCGACGAGACCCCGTCCTTTACCCATGCATCCGGATCCGCATCTCTCTCCTACTCGTATTCCGGGAAGGGCCCCTTCATGGTCTGGCTGCTCGACGAGGACGGATACGAACTGGATCTCCTGGTGGACGAGACCGGCCCGGTCTCGGACCGGGTCGAGGTTTGGTTCGACGAGTGGGGATACTACTCCTTTGGAGTCGATGCCGACGGCGAGTGGACGGTCAGCATCACGTGACGGGAGGGTGCGTCCCGGTCAGAAAAAAAGGGTTACAGGTTCAGCTGCGCAAGGGCATCGGCGACGGTCTTCCGGAAGAGCGCCGGCTCGATCCGGTACTCCCCGGCGGCCCGTCGGGAGTCCTCGGTCGTGCCGTAGGCATCGATCCGGTCCAGGGTCGCCTTCGCTGCGTCCAGGACCCAGAGGTCCCTCGTCTCGCGGTCGACGACCGTGACCGATTCGGCCCGGAGCGAGACGTAGACGCCGCCGCCGTCCGGCGCCTCGAAGACGTTCGGCTTGCCCACCACTGCGACGAACGCCGGGGGCTCGATCTGCGAGATCTGCTGCATCGCCTCGGGCTGGTAGTTGCCCGCGGTGACGAAGGTGGTGCCGGTGGGGTCGACGATCCGGGCACGGTAGAAGATGTTCTGTTCCCCCTGCCGCTGCTTCTCGGTCATCGATCCGACGACGAAGACACGGTTGCACCGCTGCCCGGTCGGCAGCAGGACGTAGGTCGGGCTCTTCTCCTCGGTCCCCTCGCGGAACTGGTGCCGCGCCTCCCGGAGCTCGGCGGCGAAGACCCGCCGGGCGGGCTCGCGCTCGAACCGGACCTCGCGCCTCCCGGCGGAGGACGATTGCGGCGGGTTCATGCCTCTCCTCCCGCACGGTCGATCAGGGCGGCGAGAGCGACGGGGTCGAACCGGCGCCGCTCGGCGGAGGTGACGAGCACGGTCGTGTCCATCTCGCGGCCCTGGCAGTCCAGGTACCGGCCCATCACGGCCGACTGGACGCGGAGAAAGACCTCGTCCATGCCGAGCGGGCTGTTCTCCGCGATCCCGACCGCCTCGTCGAGCGGGATACCGCAGACGGACTCGGTCGTCTCGCGCTGCATCAGGATGTTCTTCGTCGATACGCCGTCGTCGAGGACGGCCTTGATCCGGAGGTCGTACCGGAACTGGGGCTGGAACTCGTGGATCGGGCAGTAGTTCTGGCGCGAGAGGACGCGGTTGCACCCCTCGACCGGGCACCGCTTCACGAGGCCCGAGCCCTGGCCGACGTGGACGACGGCCCCGGAATAGACCTGGCCCCCGGTTCCGACCTCGAGGACCGCCTCCTCGTCCGGGAGGATCGTCCCCGAGTTCAGCACGAGCGAGAGCCGTCCGTTGAACTCATCGACGGTCGCGTAGTAGATGTCGTAGACCGTCCCCGGGACGAGCGGGTCGCGTCCCTCCTCCTTCCAGATGGTGAACTTGATCGTCCCCGTCTCGTCGCCGACCAGGCCGGTCTGCAGGATCCGGTCGGAGCGGGCCTCCCACTCCTGGACCATCTTCACCCGGACCGAGCTTACGCCCGGCTTCAGCCCGGCGACGGGCGTCACCGTGGGGAGGAGTGCCTCGTCGGTCCCGAGCGGGGTGATGGTGGTGCCCGAGTGGACCTTGAGGCTCGGTGCCTTCCGGAACTCGTCGACCACGGCCGACTCGATCCGGTACCACCGTCCCGCCTCGAGGTGCGGCGCGCCGGCCTTCGCCCAGACGACGAACCGGATCGCTCCCGATGCGTCGGCGATGATCCCGGTCTGGGCGATCGACGGGCTGTTCGGCGTCGAGAGGCTCACGACCTTCCCCTCGACCGTGACCCACTCCTCGGGCACGAGCTCGGCGATCGGGTGACGGTCGGACTCGACGGCGCCGGCCAGTCCCTGCACCTGGTACTCGCGCCCGAGTTCGCTGATCACGGTCCGCTCGGCCTCAGCGGGCGGGACTCCGAACTCATCGACGAGCAGGCGGAGCTTCGCCTCGATCTCGTGCTGTTCGACGTTCTTTCCCCGTGTCTGGATCTTCTGGGAGATTCTTGCTGCGATTATGGAAAGGTCCATACCTACATCTCCGGTGGGATCTTCGGTCCGACGGGGTATATAGCTCGGGGTGGTGGTGCGAAAGTGTCCGATCGCTACTATCATTTACCGGGGGAAGAAGAATCATAGGATATGGCTCTGACTGGTGACAGCACGATCTACGAACTCCTCCAGGAGAAACCCGAGTCCGTCGAGGTCCTCTTCAAGTTTGGTATGGGCTGCGTCGGGTGCGCGATCGCGAAGGGCGAGACGATCCGTGAGGCCGCGATGGCGCACGGCGTCCCCGTCGACGAGATGCTCGCGGCCCTCGGGATCGAGGCCTGAACTCCCCCGCCTACCGGCGGGACGCCACTCTTTTCAGTTCGGCCAGCGAGGCCATCGGGTTCCGGTTGAGGTGGTCCGCGACCACCGGGAGGTGGAGGAGCGTGCACCGGCTGCAGTTCCAGACCGCGCCGCTCGTCGAGGAGACGACCTCGTCCCCGAGCGAGGGGTCCCTGCACGGGTAGAACGGGCAGTAGCAGTGGTCGCACCGCTGCCCCTCCAGGTGGTGGCAGGGGTAGTACGGGCAGGCCTCGGGGGACCATTCGACCCAGTGCCCGCCGCCGAAACGGCTGTAGATCAGGAAGGCGGGAGCGGTCGCCGCCCTGTCCCGGCGCGCGAGCGCCTCCGCGACGGCGGCCGCTCCCGCCTCGAAGAGGGGCCCGGTGCAAAGGCCCGGGCCACCGGCGTCCGAGGCGAGGACGAGGGCGCCGGGCGGCACGGGGCAGCTCCTCCGGAGCCCCTCGAGGAGGGTTCCGACCTCCCCCGGCGGGACCGAGAAGGGCGTCCAGGCGACGAGGATGACCCGGTCACGGTCGGCGAGGGCGAAGGCGATCGCCCCGTCGTACTGGGTGACGACCGCTCGGTTGACATCGACGGAGACGGGAAGCCCGGCCGTCGAAGCGCTGTCGAGCCCGGCACGGCGTGCGGCGAGCTCGACGGCGGGCATCGCCGGGCAGGCCGGCGGCACCGGGGCGAAGAGAAACGAACGGACCGCCGCTCCGCCGGGCGGAAGGTCCGTGCCGGCGGCGAAGGCGAGCCCCCGAAGGAGGAGCGCACCCTCCTTCGTGTAGTACCTCATGCGACCGTGTAGCGGACCCGGTCCTTGAGTTCCTGCTGCTTGCCCGCGTTCCAGCCCGAGACGTCCTGCAGGTACCCGGTCACGCGCGAGATCTGGACGACGTCGTGCGAGCCGCACTCCGGGCAGACGGCAGCACCGCAGAGCGGGCAGTACTCGATCCCGGTCACGATCTCATGGGAGCAGTGGCAGTGGTCGAGCGGGCACATGATCCGGGGGTGCGGCTCGCCGCAGTTCGGGCAGGGCGAAGCGTCCACGATCAGGTGGCAGGTATGGCACTTGTACTTCCGCTCCTCCACCGGGATCTCGTCGAGCCGGCGGTATTTCCGGGCGAGTGCCTGCTGCTCCGGGGTCCAGTCCATACCTACAGAATGGGGGATCCCGGATGTAAAGGTGTCGGCACGGGCAAGGCGCCCGCACCGGGGCCTCAGGGACTCATAGGGCTCATCGCCGGTCAGGATGAGTGCTCATCATCGGCCCGGGAGGCTCGCGAGTGTGGCGGCGATGTCGGCCGCCACGGTCGCCGGGTCCCTGGCGTCGTAGATCGTCCGGCCGACGATCACCCCGTCGACGAGCGGTGCGACGCGGGCGAGGTCACCCCCCTGGACCCCGATCCCCGGGGAGAGTATCCGTCGCGTCCGGACGATCGGCCGCAGCGCCCGGATCCTCTCAGGCCGGGTGCCGGGGGCGATGATCCCGTCGGCCCGGCACTCCACCGCCAGCTCGGCCAGCCGCTCGGCGATCCCGGGCGAGAAGAACCGGGTCGCACCCGGGTGGCTCATCTCCGCCACCACGTAACACTCGCCGCCGTAGGCACGGGCCCCGTCGACACAGGCCTGGATCGCGTCGCGTCCCGCGAACCCGTGGCAGATGATCGCGTCGAAGCCGTTGTTGAAGACCTGCTCGGCGATCAGCCGGTTCGTGTTCGGGATATCCGCCACCTTGAAGTCCGCGATCAGGGGCAGGCCGAAGGTCGCCAGGTCCCTCGCGATCCCGATACCGGCGGCCAGCACCAGGGGGTAACCGAGCTTGATCCGGTCCAGGTACGGGGCGCAGGCCTCCGCGATCTCGAGGGCGCTGAGCGGGTCGGTGACGTCGAGGGCGAGGATCAGCTCGGTCATGGATCGTCCTCCAGCCGCTCGAGGAGGGCGGCGGCCATGATCGGGAAGGTGATGGTCGCGTCGGCGTAGACGGTGACCGCCTCCGCCTCCTCGGTCAGCTTGCCCCAGGAGCGGGCCTCATCGAGCGTCGCGCCCGAGAGCCCCCCGAGGTCCGGCCGGTCGCCGGTCAGCTGCACCGCGTAGGTAAAACCGTTCTCGGTCATCAGCATCGACTGGAGGATATAGTTCTTGGGGACGCCCCCCCCGACGAGGAACGCCCCGGCGCGCCGCGCCCGGAAACACCGGTCGAGCAGGCCCGGCATGTCCCGGAACGCGTCGATCACGACGCGGTGGGTCTGGGAGAAGAGCCAGTACTGGAGCCCGATCATCGAGTCCTGGATCGCGGGGCAGTAGACCGGGACCCCCTCCCGGGCGGCGGCGGCGAGGATCCCGGTCTCGAGCCGCCCGCCGATGTGGCGGAGCAGGTCGCTGATCGAGAGGACCTCCCCCGGTGGAAGGGCTTCGAAGGCCTCCTGCATGAAGGCCTCGAACCGGATGAAGGCCTCGTTCGGCAGGAAGACATCGTAGATGCGGTTGATCTCGTCGTGCCTCAGCTCGATGTCCGAGCAGGCTGCGGTCCCCCGGTAGTGGGAGCAGCCGATCGCCTCGATCACATCGTGGGTCAGGTTCGCCCCGGTCGAGACCAGCACGTCGATGTGTCCGCGTTCGATCAGGTCCGCGACGATCCTGCCCATGCCGCCGGGTACCATCGCGCCGGCCAAACCGAAGAACCGGACGGCCTCCTCGTCCCTGACCATTCGTTCCCAGAGATCGACCCCCCGGGCGAGCGAGCCGCCGTTGTAGGCCCCGGCACGCCCGAGCGCGTCGACCAGGTCGGAGACGGTCATGCCCGGCCTGAGGGTGACCGGCAGGACCGGAGTTCCGCAGTCCATCACTCCGATCATTGTCACTCATCCGTGATAACCGATCAGCATGGGACACCCCCGGCCGACCGTCGGGTCCTACCCCCCGCCGTCCGGGCCGAACGCCGGCGGGCCGCGGCAGAGCGGACGGGCGAGGTGACGGCGGGCGACCGGCGGGACCTCGTACCACCCCGGCGCGATCGACCGCTCCTCGACGACGCGCTCCGCTGCAGGGGCCCGTGCCCGGCAGCGCCGGCACTTGAACCCCTTTCCCGCACCGGCGCTCGTGGTCCGCCTCCCGCAGGACGGGCAGAGGGGGGGACGGAGCACGACCGCCTCGGCGACGGAGACGACCCGGAGCTTCTCCAGGTTGAGCGAGCCCTGCCGGTACGAGCCGCAGGCGACCACCCGGTCACCGGGGCGGAGCGCCCGGATCACCCCGCGGAACCCCTTCGTCGGCTCGTAGGCCATGCAGCGGAGCTCGCATTCCCCGTCCTGGATGAGGAGGGTCACGTGCCCCCCCTCCCCGGTCGAGGGGACGTTGACCACGGTGCCGGCGACCGCGTAGGACCGACCCTCGCGGAGCAGACCGCAGGTTCCCGGCACCAGGTGGGCGTCGGTCCCCTGGTTCGTGACCCAGCAGGCCTCCAGCGCAGCCCGCTCGGAGACGACGAGCTCCCGCGCCCGCCGTACCCACGCCGGACTCTCGCCCCGGATCCCGAAGAGGACCGGGTCCGGGGTGTGCGGAACACAGACCACCGCCCGGTTCCCGGGATCGACCGAGTCCCAGGTGTGGGGCGCCGTCGCCGCCTCGGCGGCGAAGAGAGACGCCGCGTCCACCTCCCGGGGCGTCCCCCAGCGGGAGGGCTCGCGGTAGACGAGGAGCTCGTAGGTCCGGTCCGGGAACTCCGCCGCCGCCGCCGCCGTCGCGCCGATCAGTCCCCGCCCGTTCCCGTATCCCCGGTACCGGGCCCCGGCCGCCCCGAGCTCCCGGAGGGCCTCGTCGACCGTGCAGAGGTCGGTGACCGCCCGGGTGTAGAAGGCGGGCGACAGGGGTCGCTCCGCGACGACGACCCCGGGATTCGTCATCGGTGCGTCCAGGGGGGCGTACTCCTCCACGAGGGAGCAGGCGAGCGTGAACGCCGCCGCCGGGTCCCCGTCGCAGAGCAGGGCGACGGCAGCGTTCCCCCGCGTCCGGAACGGGGCATTCGGGTTGAGCCGCACGAGGCGCCGCTCGAAGACCCGGTGACCGCGGGCCTCGAGCCGTTCCGCGAGCACCGCCCCGAGCCAGGTGGTGCAGAGCCCCGCGGGCGCATCGGTGTCATCGAGCCCGAGCCGGTACCCAACGCCCCCGATCGCCATGATTATTACTCCGGTGAGTGATTAGTCTCATTAAGACCGATGGTCCAGGAACGTCTCGTCAACAAGGCGGTCAGCGTCCTGCTCATGGCGGGGTTCGCCTGCTCGGAACGGTGCAACATCCGTCCACGCTCGTTCGACCTGATAGCGAAGCGTGACGAGTTCCTCCTGATCATCAAGGTCGCGAGCCCGATCGACAACGTCTCCGAGGAGATCGCGCGGGACCTCGACCTGGTGGCGACCCACCTCTCCGGCCTGCCGCTGATCATCGGCGAACGGGGGCGCGACGCGGAGCTCGAGCGCGGCGCGGTCTACCTCCGCTACGGGATCGCCGCCGTCAACCCCGAGACCCTCTACGACTACCTGGTCGAGGGTGTCCCACCGCTCGTCTATGCCTCTCCCGGCGGGCTCTACGTGAATATCGACGGCGACGTGCTCCGGGAGCTGCGCGAGTCGCGCAACCTCTCGCTCGGCGACCTGGGGCATGTGCTCGGGGTGTCGCGGAGGACGATCAGCAAGTACGAGGCCGGCATGGGCACGACCCTCGAGATGGCGATCAAGCTCGAGGAGTTCTTCGACGCCGAGGTGATCGAGTCGATCGACCTGCTCAACTACCGGTCCCATTTCCAGCCGTCTCCACCCGGCGAACCCGCCCCCGAGTCGGCGGCGCTCGCCGCGCTCCACCGGCTCGGGCTGCAGCTCCATCATCTCCGGCGGGCCCCGTTCCAGGCGATGGCCCGGTTCGAGGAGCAGACGATCCTGACGGGCTGCGGCTCGACCCAGAAGGTCGTCAAGCGCGCCGGGCTGATCGGGAACCTCTCCGAGATCACCCGCACGCACGCGCTCTGCATCACGATCGAGGAGGTCCGGGAGAAGCGGATCGGGCGCACCCTCCTGATCGGGGCTGAGGCGCTCAACCGTCTCGAGGACGGGCACGAGCTCCTCGATCTGATCGGTTGAGAGCAATTTTTATATAGAACCACAAACCAAAATTATCGACACATCAGGTGATACTCTTGTCGCAACAGCTTACCGGACAGCCGATCTTTATCCTCAGGGAAGGGTCCTCGCGCACCCGCGGACGCGACGCGCAGGGCAACAACATCGCCGCGGCGAAGGCCGTTGCGAACGCAGTCAGGACCACGCTCGGCCCGAAGGGCATGGACAAGATGCTCGTCGACACGATCGGCGACGTCGTGATCACGAACGATGGCGTCACGATCCTCAAGGAGATGGACATCGAGCACCCGGCCGCCAAGATGATGGTCGAGGTCGCCAAGACCCAGGACGACGAGGTCGGCGACGGCACCACCACGGCCGTCGTGATCGCCGGCGAGCTCCTGAAGCGAGCCGAGGAGCTCCTCGACCAGGATGTCCACCCCACCGTGATCGCCCACGGATACCGCCAGGCAGCGGAGAAGGCCCGGGAGATCCTGCAGGAGATCGCGATCCCCGTCCAGAAGGGTGACCTCGTGCTCCTCAGGAAGATCGCCGAGACCGCGATGACCGGCAAGGGTGCCGAGGCCTCCAAGGAGAAGCTGACCGAGCTCGTCGTGAAGGCCGTCAGCATGGTCGCCGAGGAGGACGGGACCGTCGACAAGGACAACATCAAGGTTGAGAAGAAGGTGGGCGGGTCGATCAACGACTCCGAGATCATCGAGGGGATGCTGATCGACAAGGAGCGGGTCCACCCGGCGATGCCGAAGAAGGTCGAGAACGCGAAGATCCTCCTCCTGAACGCCGCGGTCGAGTTCAAGAAGACCGAGGTCGACGCCGAGATCAACATCACGAGCCCGGACCAGCTCCAGGCCTTCCTCGACGAGGAGGAGCGGATGATCCGCTCGATCGTCGACAGGATCGTCTCGTCGGGCGCAAACGTCCTCTTCTGCCAGAAGGGGATCGATGACATCGCCCAGCACTACCTCGCGAAGGCGGGCATCTTCGCCGTCCGCCGCGTCAAGAAGTCCGACATGGAGAAGCTCGCCCGGGCGACCGGCGCCTCGCTCGTCTCCTCGATCGACGCGATCTCGGCGGACGAACTCGGCCAGGCCGGCCTCGTCGAGGAGAAGAAGCTCGCGGGCGAGGAGATGACCTACGTCACGGGCTGCCAGAACCCGAAGGCGGTCACGGTCCTCGTGCGCGGCGGCACCGAGCACGTGGTCGACGAGCTGGACCGCGCCCTCGAGGACGCGATCCGGGTCGTCTCGGTCGTCATCGAGGACGGCAAGTTCGTCGCCGGTGGCGGCTCGCCCGAGACCGAGCTCTCGCTCCGACTCAAGGACTATGCGGCATCCGTCGGCGGACGGGCCCAGCTCGCGATCGAGGCCTTCGCCTCGGCGCTCGAGATCATCCCCCGCACCCTCGCCGAGAACGCGGGCCTCGACCCGATCGACATGCTCGTCGAGCTCCGTGCCGCCCACGAGAAGGGGCAGAAGACCGCAGGCCTCGACGTCTTCGCCGGCCACCCCGGCGACATGCAGGCGTCCGGCGTGATCGAGCCCCTGCGGGTCAAGACCCAGGCGATCTCCTCCGCGGCAGAGGCCGCCGTCATGATCCTCCGGATCGACGACGTGATCGCGGCGGCGAAGTCGGCACCCCCCGCGGGCGGACCCGGCGGCGAGATGGGCGGCATGGGTGGAATGGGCGGCATGGGCGGCATGGGCGGCATGGACTTCTGAGGTCCCCCGCGCCAGCCCTTTCCTCCCCCTCCCTCCGCTTTCCCTCCCCCTCTCTTTTATCCGTCCGTTCCTCTCCCGTCCCTTCGTCCCCCTCCTCTGCCGCCACCCGCCTCAGGAGAGGAAGATCTCTGCCTCCTCCCAGCGGTGCACGGCAGCGCGCACCGCGAGCACGGCCGGAACGACCAGAAGGAGCGCCGCGAGGCCGGACCACGGGTCGAGGAGGTCGAGCACGATCAGGCCCGCCGCGGGTAGCCCGACCGCGAAAAGGTAGGTGAAGAGGACCCGCGGGTCGTAGACGAGCAGGTTCGGCGACAGGCCCGCCAGGTAGACCATGATGCCGGCCGACCAGGCCGATACCCCGAGCATCAGTCCGAGCGCGGGGGCCGCATACGGACCGTTCCCGGAGAGGACCGCCGCCCCGAGGACGATGGCGGCCGGCACCGGGTGGAGGAGGGCGAAGAGGCCGAGCTTGGACCGGATCAGGTCGCCCGGCGCGACCGGGAGACAGGCATAGGCCCCCGGTGAGTCGAAGGCGGTCAGCCAGGTGTAGATCGTGGAGGCGAGGACCCCGGCGAGGACGGAGAAGAGGGTGAGGACGCCGTACGGGGGAAGGACCGGTCCGAGGAGCGAGAGGAGGAACCAGCAGAGGCCGAGCGGCAGGACGAGCGAGAAGAGGACCTGCCCGACCCCACCGCCGCTCCGCCAGAGGTCGAGGAGGTCGCGGGCGGTGAGCGCGGGGTACGGGAGGGCGTGGAGCCTGCGAAGCAGGCCCGTGAACCGGTCGGGGTGCCGGTGCTCACCGCCGGGGGACCGGGGCTCGAAGAGGAGGAGGGAGACCCCGAACCCGGCCCCGATCCCGATCCCCGTACCGGCGAGGACCGCCCAGGAGAACGACCGGTAGAGGGCGAGGGGCGGGAACGGGGGGATGCCGCCGGTCGCCCGGACAGACGCCCCTGCCGCGATGACGGCCACCGCCGCGAGCACGGCGAAGGCCGCCCGGGAGCGGCTCCAGACCGTGGTCACGAGAAAGAGGCCGGAGAGGCCGGAGAGGAACGAGAGCGGGAGGGAGACGAGGAGGCAAAGGACCGCCCCGGGCGGGAGCCCGACGAAGGGCGAGGCGACTGCGACCCCCGCGACGACGGGCAGGACCCAGAAGAGCAGGTAGTAGACCGTATCCTTGGCGACGAACGCGGAGAAGATTTGCCGCTCGGAGAGGGGGAGGGTCCGGGCCGCGTAGGCGACGAACGACGCCTGGCCGAAGCGCCGGTTCATCACCTCGTTGCCGACGAGCCCGAAGCCCCCCACCATCACCCCGAGCAGGAGATAGAGGGCGTGGACGATCGAGGCCAGGTCCCCGGCGGGGAGGGCCCGGTTCACCAGGGGGACGAGGAAGGTGCCCATGAAGGCCATCGCTCCGACGAGCACCGGGAGGAGGGCGAAGACGGCATCGCCGAAGAGGACCGCGTGGATACGCCACTCCTCCCGGAACATGGCGACGAAGAGGTCACGCATGGCCGCGTTCCCGCCGTACAAGGTCGAGGAAGACGTCCGACAGGTGCCGGCCCCCCTCCCGGAGTTCGTCCGGACGACCGGTTGCGAGCAGCCGGCCCCGGTGGAGCACCGCATAGCCGGTGCAGATCTCTTCGGCCACCTCCAGGATGTGCGTCGAGAGGAAGACCGTGTTCCCCCTCTTCACGTACTCGACCAGGAACTCCTTGACCTGGTGCTGGACGATCGGATCGAAGTTGACGAGCGGCTCGTCGATCAGGGCGAGCCGGGGGGAATGAAGAAAGGCCTGCGCGAACATCAGTTTCTGGCGCGTCCCCCTCGAGAGGTCCTTGCAGAGGACGTCCCTCTTGTCCCCGAAGTCCAAAAAGTCGAACCACCACTGGGCGGCCTTTTCCCCCCCGGCAAAGTCCCGGACGGCGCTGACGAACCGGAGGTATTCGGCGGCGGTGAGGAAGGAGGGCGGCGTCTCCTGCTCGGGGATGATCCCGACCAGGCGCCTCACGCCGACCGGGTCTGCCGCCACGTCCACCCCGAGTACCCGGGCCCGGCCGGCAGAGGGCTTTGCCTGGCCGGTCAGCATGCGGATCGTCGTCGACTTGCCCGAGCCGTTCGGGCCGAGCAGGCCGAAGAGCGCCCCCCCGGGCACCGCGAGGTCCAGGGAGTCGACCGCGACCGTCTCCCCGTAGCGCTTCGAGAGACCCTCCGCCTCGATCACCAGGGCCATGAGACGTGGTGGTCTCTCCCGGCTAATGAAGCATCTGTCGGTGCGCACGGCCCCTCTCGTGGCTTTCAGTCAGGGCCGTCTCCCGGCGGGGACGGGGGGAGGAGCGTGTGATGGACGCGGGCGCGTTCCCGGTCGATCTGCTCGGGCGTGGCGCCGAGGTCCCTCATGATGTATTCGGTGACGGCGAGCGAGACCTCGACCTCGTCCGAGAGCACCTGGTCCACGCCGGCATCGCAGAGTCCGCCGCAGTCGCGAAGGTACTCCGTCCGGGCGATCACGCGGATCCCCGCGTTGAGCTCCCGGGCCATCCGGACGATCTCGGCGCTTCCCCGGATCTGCGGTGTGCTGAGCACGAGGACGCGCGCCCCGGCGACGCCGGCCTCGAGGAGGGTCTCCATGCGGGCCGCATCCCCGTAGCACGCCCTGATCCCCTGCTCCCTCAGCGAGCGGACCGTGTTCACGTTCAGCTCGACCACGGTGACATCGATCCCGTTCTCCCGAAAGAGCCGGACCATCGTCTGCCCCACGGGTCCATAGCCCACGACGACCGCGTGAAACCATTCCGGAGCGACGGCTGGCAGGGGCGGCTCGGCCTGGACGTCCGGGGCGGTACGGGCCCGGATCCGCCGGGTCATGCGGGGCGTGCGCCGCTCCATCCACCGCTCGATCCCGACCTTCCCGCGGTAGAGGAGGGGGTTCAGGGCGATCGAGATGATCGCGGCCGCGACGAGGATGTTGGCCGCGTTGCCGGGCAGGACGCCGAGATCCCTGCCCATGGTGGCAAGGATGAACGAGAACTCGCCGATCTGACCGAGAACGAGTGCCACGGAGAGCGCCACGCGGAGGGGATACCGCAGAAGGACCACCAGGGTGAAGGCGGCGAGCGGCTTGCCGAGCAGGATGATCCCGAGGGCGGCGAGGACCAGGACGGGCGACTCGACCAGGCCCGGCCAGTCGAAGAGCATGCCGATGGAGACGAAGAAGAGGACGGCGAAGGCGTCCCGCATGGGGAGGGCCTCTGTGGCGGCCCGCAGGCTGAAGTCGGAGCGGCCGACCACCATCCCGGCGAGGAAGGCCCCGAGCGCCATGGAGACGTCGAAGAGCAGGGCCGAACCGACCGCGATGCTCAGTGCGATCGCCAGCACGGCGAGCGTGAAGAGCTCGCGCGAGCCGGTGTCGGCGACCCGTGCGAAGAGCCGGGGAAGGGCCCACCCTCCCACGGTGAGGGTGAAGACCCCGAGTACTCCCACCTTCATTGCGGCCAGGCCGGTTGCGGCCACAAGATCGGTCGGAGTGGCCACCGCCGCACCGAAGATCGCCGGGAGGAGCACGAGCACGAAGACGGTGAAGAGGTCCTCCATCACGAGCCACCCAACCGCGATCTGCCCGGTCACCGTGTGGAGTTCGTTGTTGTCGGAGAGGACCCGGGTCAGCACGACGGTGCTCGCCACCGAGATGGCCAGGCCGAAGACGATGCCGGACGCCCAGCTCCAGCCCAGCCCGTGAAAGACCACGGCTCCCAGCACGGTCGCCGCCAGGCTCTGCCCGATGGCTCCGGGGACGGCCACCCGTCTCACCGCCAGGAACTCCCTGACGTGGAACTGGAGCCCGACACCGAACATCAGCAGGATCACCCCGATCTCGGCGAGCTGCTCGGCCAGTTCCTGGTCGGCCACGATGCCGGGTGTGTGGGGACCGATCACGATCCCCGCGAGGAGATAGCCCACGATGGGAGAGAGGCCGATCCGGTGGGTGAGGTACCCGAAGACCAGGGCAGCCGCGAAACCGCCTGTCAGGGTGAGGATCAGGTCGATATCGTGCACGTGCTCTCCTCATCGTCGTACGGCCGAAAAAGGGTATTCATACCCGAACTGCCGGATCCCCTCTCCCAAAGGCACGTCCCCCGCTGCGAGTGCCGGCAGGAGAAGGCTTACTAGGGTTGCCCGCCACTCTCTTCCCATGGAGGCGAAGGAGCAGACACCGGAAGAGGTCGGTTGCTGCCCCCGCCGGGGCCGTCCGCGGGTCCGTCGACTCGTGGCGAGCGGGACCGCTCCCCGGTGTTTCCTGCCCCAGTGCCGGCCCGCGGAGAGTTCCGAGCAGGTGGAGCTCCTGCCGGACGAGCTCGAGTGCCTCCGCCTCGTCGACCTGGAGGGACTGCAGCAGGAGGATGCGGCGAACGCGCTCGGTGTCTCGCGCAAGACGCTCTGGCGCGACCTCCACGAGGCACGGCGCAAGGTCGCCGATGCCCTGCTCCACGGCAAGGCGATCGTGGTGACCGGATGCGCCACCTCGTTCACCAAAGACTGCCCCCGCCGGCTCCGGGAGACCTGCCTTCGGGTCGAGGGCTGCCCGTACCGGTCCGTGACGGACGCTTCTTTTAAGTAATTCCGCTCATAAGTGTACTTATTCTGCGGTGGGCCGTTCGGCCGGGACCGCGGGTGGAGTGGAGATGGGGCAGGAACTGGGAGCGGTCACGACTCCAGCGGCATCGGAACCGGCCGCCGGGAGAAGAGAGGGGATGGACGTCCTGGAGAGCTCGCGTGGCACCAGGGAGAGGACGGGCGCGTCGCTGATCACGCTCGACCGGGTCTCGGTGGTCTTCGATGGCAAACGGGTCCTCTCCGGGATCTCGTGCGAGATCCCCGAGGGCGAGATCCTGGGGATCATCGGCCGTTCGGGTGCCGGAAAGACGGTGCTGATGCACCTGATCCGGGGGGTGGACAGCCCCCGACGAGCGGTCGCGTGATCTACCACATCGCGCACTGTGCCGGTTGCGGGACGGTTGAGGTACCGAGTCGCTCCGGGACGGCGTGTCCGGGT
>JAKPPV010000058.1 GCA_029547145.1 Methanobacteriota archaeon | reverse complement strand
ATCCGAGCTGGCGCTCGAACTCGCCCTCATTCCACCCGGCCTCCTCCTCGCCGAGATCGAAGAAGCCGGTCTCTCCGTGGAGGAGATCTGGGGCGACTACGACTTTTCGCCCTTCGATGCGGAGGCCTCCCCCCGGATGCTTACCCTGGCATCGAGAAAGGACGCGGGATGACACCCCTCCTCTGCGCCCTGATCCTTGGCGTGATCGATCCAAGAACCCCCTCGATCTCTCCCGACGGCGGAACCATCGTCTTCTGCTACCGGGGCGACCTCTGGACGGCGCCCGCCGCCGGCGGAACCATGAGATGCCTCACCCCCTCGACATCCTGCGAGAGCCATCCGTGCCACTCGCCCGACGGCTCCCTGGTCGCCTTCACGAGCGACAGGACAGGCGGGGGCGACGTTTATGTGATGCCGTCGTGCGGCGGTGAATCCACGCGCCTTACCTGGCACGGCGGCTTCGACGCCGTGGCGGGCTGGTCGGCCTCGGGCGACAGCGTCTATTTCCTCGCCGACAGGGAGGGCAGGGAGAGCTGGGTCTATTCCGCGCCTGTCTCGGGCGGCACCCAGATTCCAGTGGTGAGGGCGCTCACGCGGGAACTGGCGCGCATGCCCGGGGGGCTGGCCGTGGAGAGGGGGGAGACGCCCTGGTGGAGGCGCCATTATCGTGGCGCAGGTTCGAGGGACATCTGGCTCGCGGGATCCGACGGCTCGTGGACGCCTCTCCTCTCCACCGGCCTCGACGAGAGCCGGCCTATGTGGAGTCCCTCCGAGAACGGACTCCTGTTCGTCCGCGAGGACGCCTCCGGATGCGCCAACCTCCACCTTCTCCGGGAGGATGGTTCCGTCGCGCCCCTCACGCGCCTCGACGGCGACATCACCTTCCCTTCCGTCACCGCCGACGGGGCCACCGTGTGCTTCGAGTATGCGGGGGCCCTGTACCGGGCGTCCCGGCCCGACTGGACCCCGGTGGAGATCCCCCTGGACTGCGCAGCCGATCTCCCGTTCCCCCTCGATGTGCAGAGCTATGCCGGGCCCTTCCTGGACGGCTACGACATCCTTTCGGATACCGGAACCGCAGCCATGGCCGCCAGGGGGGACATCTTCTGCGGAAACCTCGAGGACGGATCGATAGATGAGGTGAGGCGGCTCACCGCCACGCCCGGGCGCGAGGGATCGCCGGCATGGAGCCCCGACGGACGCACGCTGGCCTTCACCGTGGAGTGGGACGGTCGCTCGGACCTCGTGCAGGCCGGCCCGGTATCCTCCCCGAGCGCATTCACCGACCACGGGGACATACCGATGAGAATCCTTCCGGTGGCCGGCGGGGTCGCCATCGGACCGTGCTGGTCCCGCGGAGGCGACATGATCGCCTATCTCGACAGCGAGGCATCCCTCCGGGTCGTAGAGACGGCATCGGGGAGGGACTGGCCCGTCAGCCCGGCTACAGAGGTCTGTTTCTTCTCCTGGTCGCCCGACGATGCCTGGCTTGCCTACAGCACGCCCGTCCTCGGCCACCTGGAGGATGTCTTCGTGGTGCCTTCCCGGGGCGGTACGCCCGTGAACGTGAGCAGACACTCCAACGACGACTTCCAGCCCTTCTGGAGTTCCGACGGACGCAGGCTGATCTATGCGAGCAGGACGGATGAGGGCGACTACTCTCTGAAGCAGCTATGGCTGACCAGAGCCGATTTCGAGGCCGACCGCGAGACTCGCGAGGATCTCCTGGATGTCCCGGTGGATCGCGTTTCGATAGAGACGGACGACATCCGGAGGCGGACCGAGACCCTCTGCACGGTCACCGGTTATTACGACGCCTTCGGCGCCTCGCCGGACGGTCGGACGTTCGCCTTCAGGGGATACGATTCGGACGGAGGCTCCGATCTGTGGACCGTGGACTGGACCGGGACGGGGCTCGATAGGCTGACGTTCAGCGGATGCGCCCCCTCCGACATCCGGGTCTCCCCGGAAGGGACTGTCTACTACATCGGCATGGGCGGCTCCCTCGAGTCAGTCCCCGCCTCCGGAGGGCCCTCCTCGTTCCTGGGCTGGCGCGAGAGGACCGGCTGGTCCATCCCCGAGGTCCAGGCCCAGAAGTTCGACGAATGCTGGAGGCTCCTCAGGGACCGCTTCTATGACAGCGCGCTCCACGGAACAGACTGGGACGCCGTAAGGGAAAAGTACCGGGACAGGGCGGCGGCATGCATACTGAATCGTGACTTCAACGACGTGGTCTCCCGGATGCTCGGCGAGCTGTCCGCCTCCCACCTGGGCATCTACGGCCCGTGGGAGTGGAATCCGTCCCTCGAAACCGGAGAGCTGGGCGTAATTCCGGACTACGGCTGGGACGGAGACGGAATCCGGATCGACAGCATCGTGCCCTGGAGCCCCGCCGGCCTGGAGCCGGCCCTGCTCGAGCCCGGAGACGTGATATTGAGCATCGACAGAGTCGCCGTGGGGCCGGAGGACGATTTCTACCGACCCCTCGCCGGCACGGTGGGGGAGGAGGTGGTCCTCGAGATCAGGCGGCGTGGAGGCCTCGTGACCTCGACCACCATCGAACCGGTTTCACGGGCGCGGATGTCGGATCTCGAGTACGAAGCCTGGATCGAGAGGAACAGGCGCATGGTGGACCGCCTCTCCGGCGGTTCGGTGGGCTATCTCCACATCCCGGGCATGTACTCCGGGGCCGTCGACAGGTTCGTGGCCGATCTCTACTCCGAGGGGCTGGACAGGGCAGGGATGATCGTGGACATCCGGGGGAACGGCGGCGGGCATGCTCACGACGAAATACTCCGGATGCTCTCCAGGCCGGGGTACGCCACTACGAGGTCCCGTGGGGGGACGGTTTCGCTGGAGCCCCTCGGTGTCTGGCAGGGGCCGATGGCGCTCCTCATAAACGAGAGATGCTACTCCGACGCCGAGATATTCCCGGCTGCATGGCGCGAGCTGGGCCTCGGTCCGATCGTGGGCGCCGCCACCTTCGGGGCAGTGATCGGAACCGTCGATGTCTTCCTGGTGGACGGCACGGGCTTCAGAATCCCGTCCAGCGGATGGTTCACGCTTGAGGGCAGGAACCTCGAGAACGAAGGCGTCATGCCGGATATCCCGGTGGCGGAGCTGCCCTCCGACTTCGACCGCGGGATAGACAGGCAGCTCGAGGCGGCGGTGGAGGCCGTCATGGGGCGGATCTGAGCATATTCGTCACCCGGCGCCCATCCGGAACCTTATGTTATACGTGATGGCGCGAAACCTGCGGATGGTCCGGAATCCAACCAGAAAGGCGAGGAAATGAGACGCACGATCCTTGTGATGCCCGGAGACGGCATCGGAGCCGCGGTCATGAAGGAGGCTCTGAAGGTCCTGGACGCTTCGGGCTTCGAGGCCGACTACGTCCACGGGGACATCGGCTGGGAGTTCTGGAAGACCGAGGGCAACGCCCTCCCCGCCAGAACCATCGAACTCCTCGAAAAGCACGGCGTAGCGCTCTTCGGAGCCATAACA
>JAKPPV010000055.1 GCA_029547145.1 Methanobacteriota archaeon | reverse complement strand
TGTTGCGACTCGCCGGATCGATTCTCAAGGACATCAACGAGGAGTGGATCACCGGGAAAAGGTATTTGCTGATGGACGAGTGATGGAGATCCAGGGAGACAGGACCCGAGGGAAATTACAGCACTTCTGAAACGCTACCGGCGGATCAGCGTTTCTGTTCGAACTGCGGGGGGGATCTCACCCAGGCCCAGCCTTCCGGCCCCTCTCCCGGATCGACGTCGACCCAGGCCCCTCCCCACGTCTCCCAGGGCCGTCCTTCCCCGTTCGCCGGGGGTGAGGGGGTCCGTTCTGATGCGGAACTCGCCTCTGCCCGGAACTTCGCCTATGCCGGCATCGCCCTTGCCGTGATCGGGTTCTTCATCGCGGGGCCGATCCTCGGGATCGGTGCGATCATCCTCGGGTACATGGCCAAACAGAAGGGTGAGAACAACCTCGGCATGGTCGCGATGGCCGCCGGCACCGTCATCTTCCTGGTCTCGTCGTTCTTCGTGATGCTGGTCGGGTGGTGATCGCGACAGGTCATGGAGCGACGGGGCGGACCCCGGTTCTGGCGCCTTCCCTGACCGTGCCTGAGAGAAGGTTCCGCTGATCCCCGTGCTCCGGCCGCTCGGTCGGGCCGGTGCGTACCGGCAGGATTATCATCCAGATCGCCGTACTCCACGGCGATACAGGATGCCGATGACTGGACCGGACCTTGCGGTGCGCCCTGCACTCATCCCCGAGTGGGAGGCCGAACGGTTGTTGAAGGGGACCCTCCGCGAGCCGCTCGAACGGCTCGACGAGGCGGCGGCGCAGCGACTCCTCGACGAGGTCACCTTCCAGCTCCCGAGCGTTCTCGCCTGGCGCGAGCTCGTCCCGGGGGCGGGGACGACCCCCCTCGGTCCCCTCACGCCGGACCCGGAACGCTATGCCTACTACCTTGCCGAGCTCCCCCTCTCGATCCTGGTCCCCGAGGGGAAGGGGCGCCTGCGGCGTCTCCGTCTCCGGGTCGAACTCTCGCCCCGGACAAAGCCGGGCACCGTTCAGGGGGATCCTCCCCTTGAGCCGCCGGTGGCGACCGATCTCTTCCCGACGCGCGAACTCGTGGAGCATACGACGGACGTCGGGACCCTCTCCATCGACCTCGCGAAGGGGCTCTCGTTCGTCTTCGGGCCGGCAGCGGAGCCCCTCGCCGGGGCGCTCGACATCCGGATCACCGTCCCCCTGAAGTGGATGACCAGGGAGGTGACCGTGCAGGGGACCGGCAGGAACAACAGCGAGGTGAACTGGGAGGTCAGGGACGCGAGGCTCGAGGAGGGTTTCACGTCCTACCTGATCCTCCGGACACCCCGCGGCACCGCGATCGGGGTCCGGGCAACGCTGGTCGGTGAGCTGGTCGGCCCTTCCTGGTATATGACGTTCGAGAGCGACCGCAGGGCACTGGCCGATCAGTACACGATCGGATGAGGCCGGCGACGGGGGACGCGACCGGGGAGGCAGGGGACGCCGGGCCTGCCCTGCAGGGTGTCGTCTCCCGGGTGCTCGATCGGGTCGCAGCGCTGGGCTACGACACTGCGCGGATCGGAGAGGAGGAGCACCTCCTCGTGGACGCACTCGCCGGGGTCTGCCGGGCTCCGGCGGACCACGAACGGATGCGGCAGGTGATCACCGCGCAACTCGATCGCGACCGGCACCGTGGTTTCTGGCTCGCCTACCTCTACCAGCTGGCGGCCCTCCGCTCGGGCGACCTTGCTGCGTTCCTGCCTGCGGCCCTCCTCTACGCGGATGCGCAGGTTCAGGCGAACGAAGACCTCGCCGTCCACTCGCTCGAGACCGCCCTCGTCCACCTCGTGGAGGCGATCGGGACCACCCCCTCACTCGCACCACAGCTGATCGGGGTCCGTCATGCGATCGAGACGCGCCTCTTTGTGGTGCGCCGGCATTATGCCCACCTGTACTCCGGGGCGGCCCGGCCGAACCCGCTCTTTGACCACCTCGCAGCCGACCTCGCCTGGATCCGCCTCACCGACGGATCGCCCTGGCTCTGGCGCGACCCCGAACACCGGCCCGCGCTGGAACAGGTGACCCCCGGGGAGCTCCGGGCATCGGCCGATCGACATGAAATGGAGGGATCGGCCATCCTCGCCGCTTCCTGCTACCGGTTCCTCGGTCTTCGCCTCTCCATGGCGGATGGTGCATCCCGTGAGGTCTCCGGGGCCTATGCAGCCGGACTGGACCTTGCACTGGAACACGGGGTGGCGAGCGAGGTCGGGCACCTCCTCCGGCTCCTCGGATACGCCCGGCGAAGGGAGGGCGACCTCGACCTCGCCGCCCGTCTGTTGCTCCGCGCCGTCGAACACGAGGCGGACCCGGTCGACCGGTTTGCGTACTGGCGCGGTCTCTCCCTGCGGGAACTGGGCGACTGCCTCCTTGAACGGATGCTCCGGGGGGTGGAGGCGGCCCGGCAGGGCGGGGACCCGGTGGCCGAATCCCCCGTCCCGATGGGGCCGCTCGAACCCTACCGGCTCGGACGGATCGCCCTCGGGCGGCACCTCTGCGGGCAGCACCTCCCGGTCGCCCGGGCCGTCGCCGAAGAGCTCGCCGTCTCGTTCGGGCCGAACGCACTCCTGGTCGCTGCCGGGTCGGGATCGCTCCCGGACATCCTTGCCGAGTTCGAGGCGAACGGACCGAGAATGGCCGACGACATCCATGCCGAGTACACGCTCGGGGACGAGGCGGACCCGGCAACGCGGGCGTCGATCAGGGCCGGACGGCTCGGGGTGCTCCGCCTCTACGGCCCGGAGCCGATCGACCGGGAGGCCTTCCTCGCCGAAGCCGGTGATCCGACCCGATACCGCGAACGTACCGCCTACCTGCGGGCGCGGGCACGGGTGCGTGCGGACCGGGCGGCACGCCTCGATGCCGATGCCATCGCCCGGCGCGTCCTGGACCTGCCGGAGGAACCGACCTGCCTGTTGCTTGCCGAGATCGGCCGGCAGAGGTCGATCTTCGTCCTCGTCGACCTCGGGGAGGCTGAGATGGTCGCTCACCCGTTCGCCGGGGTTACGCGGCGGGATCTCCTTCGCGCTCAGGAGAGGTACCGGCGTGAGGCGACCGCACCCGACGACGTCCCTTCTGCGTGCACGCTCCCCGGTGCGCTGGAGGGGCTGCTCGCCGCACACGACCTACTCTTCGGGGAGTTCCTGCGCGACCACCTCGACCGCTTCCGGGGACGCCGTCTCGTCATCTTTCCCCGGTACGAGATGAACGCGGTCCCCTACCATGCGCTCCCAATGGACAACGGCGTGCTGGGCGACTCGGTGACGGTCTCCTACTGCCAGACCCTGGCACAGTTCGTCGCATCACGCGACCGCCCTGCCCCTCCCGTGCCGTCCTGCCCCCGCCTCGTCCTCGACGAGCAGAGCCAGGACCTCGTCTTCTTTTCACTCGTCAACCAGGAACACCGGCCCCGGTACGCGGCCGGAGACCCGCGGACCGTCATCGACGCCCTCTCCGGTGGGGTCACCGGTGACGTGGTGCTCGCCTGCCACGGGCGTCATCGCCCGGAGAGGCCGACCGCCTCCGCCCTCCGTTTCGCGGACAGCGGGGAACTCTCCTTTCTCGACCTCTTCTCCGCGCTCGGCAGGGTCGACGCCGACTGCGTCGTGCTCGCGGCCTGTGAGAGCGGTCTTGCGAGGACGGCGCTGTCCGCAGAGTACATCGGCCTCCCGGCGCCGTTCCTTGGTGCCGGCGCCCGCAACGTGATCGCGAACCTGTGGGAGGTCAACCCGGTCTCGACCGCGTTTCTCGTCTCCCGGTACCTCGCCCACCGGCGCACCCCCGGTGTCCGGCCGTCCACCGCACTCCGGGCAGCCCAGGCCGACTGCCGGTCCGCATCGGCAGAGACGGTGGTCGGGTGGCTGGAGACGAGCGAACTCCCGTACCTCCGCCGCCTGCTCTGCCACCTCGAGTCCGGTATCCGTGAACTCGGTGACACCCCGTTCTCCCACCCGTTCTACTGGGCCGGTTTCGGCGTCTTCGGGGGTGCCTGAACCGCGCGGAGTGCGGGCATTATCGTGCCGGACCGCACAGGTTTGAGAGAAGGGGGGAAAAATGTGTCAGATGGGTTGCGTCCGTACCTCGACCTCCTCCGGCTCCACTTCGCCCCGGCATGGCCCCTTCTCTTCTCCTCCGGCACCCTGCTGGCATCGAAGTCCTACCCCGGTCTGACCTGGACCCTGGTGCTGACCGTGGTCCTGATCGCGTTCTTCGGCTTCTCCGCGGGACTGGTCCTGAACGACTACGTCGATCGCGATCTCGACCGCCGGGACGTCGACCGACGCCTGAGCCGGTACTGGCGACCGTTCGGGACGCGTCCCGTCGCCCAGGGCACGGTCTCTCCCGCCCGGGCCCGCGTCCTTGCCGTCGGGCTCGGGGTGCTGGCCCTCCTCGCCATCCTGACCCTCCCCTTTCCACACCGGGTGTACGTCGTCTCGATCATGGCATGGAGTTACCTGGCCGAATACGCCTACCAGCGTCTGAAGCGCCGGCAGCGGTACCCGGTCGCCCAGGTCCTCGGGCGGACCGACTTCGCCCTCTTCCCCGTCGCCGGGTACCTCGCGCTCGGTCACCCCGACATCGGGGCCCTTCTCTACTTCCTCTTCTTCTATCCGTTCGCTCTCGCCCATCTCGGTATCAACGACATGGCGGACATCACGAACGACCGTGCGCGCGGCCTCATGACGATCCCCGTCCTCTACGGAGTCCCCGGCGCATCCCGCTGGGTTCTCTGGTCCTCGTTCGTCCACGGCGGTACGGCTCTGCTCTTCGCCTCGCTCCTCGGTCTCCCGGGCCGGATCGGGCTCGCCGGGGGGCTTGGGCTGGTCGTGGTCGCAAACCTCCTCATTCGTCGATCCCCGGGGGAGGACGCCGCTCTCAGGGCCCTCCCGTGCATGCACGGTGCGATGGTCCTGTACGCCGGCGGGATCATCCTCGACGCCCTCGTCTGAGGGGGACGTGCGCCGCAGGAGGGGGGGGAGAAGCGCCGGAATTACCCGGTGCGCCGCCGCCCTCTCCTCAGGAACCGGAGTGCACGCGGGGCGTTCTGCCGGTAGTGGATTCCGATCGACGAGCCGAGATACGGTGCGAACCGGGGCAGCACCGCCGTCGCCTGGAGGGTCTTCTCGAGCGCGTTCTTCTCCTGTCCCCAGACGAGGGCGTCGCCTCGTCGCACGGCATCCAGGAACTCCTCGACGGAATCCGCCCGCGCCGCCGTGACAACACGACCCAGCTCGGAGAGGAGGTGGGCATCGGTCCCCCCGGTCAGGACGAGGTCATGTGCATCGGCGAAGGCGATCGCCCGCTCGTTCTGGCTCCGCGTCATCCCACCGCAGATCCCCTCCAGCCCGTCGAGACGGCAGAGCACCCCGGGGGCGAGCTCTCCCGCGGCGATCGCCTTGCAGACGCCCCGGCAGAGAAAGAGGTATCCGAAGGGGTGGGCCGCGACCGAGATCGCGTCGCGCCCCTCGAGCCCGGTGAGGATCGCCTCCGTCGGCAGCGTCGTTGCGAGGTAGGGGCTCGCCTGGAGCGCGGGTGCGACCACCTCGCGATGGTACCCGACGAGGTCGTCGATCGAGTAGAAGTAGACGAGCACGTGGGGCCCTTCGGCCGCGGAGACCTCGATCCCGGGGACGATCACCTGACCCTCCTCTGCCGTGCGCACCGCCTCGACCGCTCCCGTCACCGTGTTGTGGTCCGTGACGGCGAACGCGGCGCCTATCCGCCGGCCCCGCGCCAGGGCGTCTTTGACGTGCATCAGCCCATCCGAGTGGGTGGTGTGGACGTGCATGTCCACCGCCGTATACCCCTCCTCCTCGAGGGCCCGGAGATCCGGCGGGCCGAACCGGACCCCGCCGTACCGGGAGAACTCCGCTGCCATCCCGTGCTGATCTCTGGTGGGCATCCCATAAGGCATCTCTGGCGCCCCCTCCCCGTCGTCCTGACATGCCCCTCTCGTGCCTGGATGTCGTTCTCCGCTCATGCGAGCAGCAGGTATGCGCCGAGCGTCGAGAGGAGGCCGATCCCGAGCAGTACCCGGCAGACCGGGTTGAGCCTCGCCAGCAGCACCGTTGCAGCCGTTCCGAGCCTGCCGACCCCCCGGTACCCGAAGACCCGGATCCCGTCGACCAGGACCGTGGACCCGGCGGCCCGTGCCGGTCCAATGTCCCTGAGGGCATCGTCGAGCGCCCCCTCGATGAACGGCAGGATCGCGGAGGCGGGCACGGCGAGCCCGATCGGGTTCCATCCGGAGAGCGTGTTGACCACGTGGGTATCGGTCGTCAGGATCTCGCATTCGTCGACCCGTTCGAGCAGCACGGCGCGTACCTCCTCCCGTACCCCGGGAAGCAGGTTGTTACCGTCGAGGAGTATCCACGCGGTCGTCTGCCCCCCGGCGCGGACCGCAAGCACGCGGACTCCCAGCTCCCCGAACCCCTCTCTCCGGCCGAAGGGCACCACCCGGCGCCCCGCTCCCGCTTCGAAGGCCCCCTGGGTCACCTGGGAGGCGGCGTGGAGAGCAAGGTCGACGGCGGCGATGTACTCGGAGCCGAGCGGCGATGCCGCCTCCACCGGTGGCGGAACTTCGTGCATGCAGTTATGCGCATCGGCGAAGGCCACGTGGGCGAACGGGTGTTGACCCCGCCGGACGGCGAGGCCGATCCCGTAGTCCAGGTCGTCCGTCGTGAGCGGCGACCGCGTGGCCACCGCCAGGACGGAGTCTCCGAACGGCTGGGCGATCACCTCCACCGTCCCGACGCGGGCCCGCACGGACGGTCCGGCGCGGTGCTGGTGATCGAGGTCCGGGAGCGCAGACCCGACCGCACGCGCGATCGCCTCGACCCCGTCCCGGGAGACCAGGTTCAGGTCGTGGGTCGCGCACCCATGGAGGACGAGGGTGCCGTCGCCGAGGCGGGCGGCGAGCTCGGCCGGAAGGTTCGAGGAACCGAGCTCACCGAGCGGGCCGGGGTGGAGGTTCGGGACGGTCACCGTGATCGGCGGTCCCTGCGCGCGGACCAGGTGGATGGATGTCTGGAAGACGATAACCTCCCTGCTGAGCCGTTCGAAGCACTCTTCGAGCCGGCCGGACCCCGCGATCAGGTGGGCTGCAAGGGCATTCGAGAGTGCGAGCAGGGGCAGACCAAGGGCCTCCTTGACGGTGCGTTCGAAAAAGTGGACGATGCCCAGCACCACGAACCCGGAGGTGATGACGGCCGCGATGAGGGGAAGGGCGGTGCTTGGCCCGAACGTATGGACGAGGGCGGCCGTACCGAAGAGGGCCGGGGCGAGCGCCGGCACCAGGACCCGGGAGAGGTGCCGGTCCGCAAGTGCCGCCAGCGCGAAGAGCTCGAACCCGAAGACCACCCCCGTGCCGACGGCATATAGACCGGGAAAGGACCCGGGTGTCACGATGGGTGCCGGGAGGAGCGAGACGACGACCAGCAGCACCGTTCCGGCCGCGGCGAGAGACGCGGGCCAGTCCGGTCCCCGGCGGAAGAGCGGAACGAGCAGGGTCCCGAGGGCGGCGCCGGCGATCCCGGGCATGATGTATCCGAGTACCCCGAACCAGTCCACCGTGTCGGTCGTCGCCCGGCCCCCGATCGCCGACATCAACTCGACGGCGAGCCCGAGCAGCACGATGGTCGCGATCGAGAGGGGCCACGGCGGGGGAACGACGATCGTCCGGGAGAGGTCCTCGGGCCGACGCTCTGACGGGTCGGGCATGCGTGCACGTGTACTCATCCCGGGGAAGGATAAGGCATACGTCCTCCCGTCCCCGGCATAGTCTCATGAGCCTCCCCGCCCTACGGATACGCAGGAGCCGGGAGGATGAGCCGGAGAAAGGAGTTCGTGGTGGGCGTCTCCGGGGCGAGTGGCGCCCCTTACGCCCGTCGTCTGCTTGAGGTGCTGGCAAAGGAGGCGACCGTTCACCTGGTCGTCACGGATCAGGCCCGGGCGATCGCCGCGCACGAGGGTGTCCGGTACGACGACCTCGACGTGATCGTCCATCCGAACAGCGACCTCGCGGCGGCGATCGCCTCGGGTTCGCACCGTTCGGACGGGATGGCCGTCGTGCCGTGCAGCACCAAGACCCTCGCCGCGATCGCCCACGGACTCTCCGCCTCGCTCCTGGCGAGGGCGGCGGATGTCACCTTAAAAGAGCGGCGCCCGCTCGTGCTGCTGGTGCGGGAGATGCCTCTCTCCCGGGTCCACCTCCGGAACATGCTCGCCGTGGACGAGGCGGGCGCCACGGTGATGGTCGCGAGTCCCGGGTTCTACGGCCGGCCGGCGACGCTCGACGACCTGGTCGACATGGTGGTCGGGCGGGTGCTCGACCACCTGGGGGTTGACCACGCCCTCGGTCCTCGATGGAAGGGATTCGATGCATAACGAAGTCACGATGCGGGAGTTCATCGCACGGGTGTGCGAGGAGGGGGATGCGATCGAGGTGACCGGGCGGGTCTCGCCGGTCTACGAAGCCCCCCGCCGGTCGGCTGAAACCGACCGGATGCTGGTCTTCAACGACCTCGGAGAGGGATGGCGCGGCGTGATGAACCTGGTCTCGGACCGGACCTCCATCGCACGGGCCCTTGACCTCCCTCCGGAACGGGTCCTCAGGACCCTGGCAGATGCACGGTTTGACGGGCGGGTCGGGGTCGACGGTCCCCTGCAGACCGTCCGGCCCGACCTCGATCGGGTACCCGTGATGAAGCACTACCCCAGGGACGCGGGACGCTACATCACGGCGGGCATCGTCTGTTCGCGGTACGGCGGGGTGGAGAATGCATCCGTCCACCGGATGCTCGTCCAGGGAAAGGACCGGCTCGTCGCCCGGCTCGTCGAGGGACGGCACACCTTCAACCTGCACCGCCAGGCGCAGGAGGCGGGAGAATGCCTCCCGGTCGCGATCGCGATCGGCGTCCACCCGGCGGTCATGCTCGCGGCGTGCACCCGCGTGCCCGAGGGCAAGGAGCTCGCCTATGCAGCGGAGCTCCTCGGAGGCGAGATCGGGGTGCGGGAGTGTTCGAACGGGGTGCTCGTGCCCGATGCCGAGGTCGTGCTCGAGGGAGAGATCGGGGCCGAAACGGCGGACGAGGGGCCGTTCGTCGACATCACCGGCACCTACGACCCGGTACGGAGACAACCGGTGATCCGGCTGAAGGGCATGTCCGTCAGGCCGGAGCCGATCTACCATGGGATCCTGCCGGGCGGCGCGGAGCACAAGGTGCTGATGGGAACGCCGTATGAACCGAAGATCTACCGGGCGGTCGCCGGTGTCACGACGGTCCGGAACGTGGTCCTCACCCCCGGTGGTTGCGGGTACCTGCATGCCGTCGTCCAGATCAGGAAGGCGACGAACGGCGACGGCAAGAATGCCTGCATGGCCGCATTCGCCGCCCACACGTCCCTCAAGCACGTCGTGGTCGTCGACGAGGACATCGACCCGTGCAACCTGTCGGAGGTCGAGTACGCGATCGCGACACGGGTGCGTGGCGACACCGACCTGCTCGTGGTGACGGGCGCCCGCGGTTCCTCGCTCGACCCGTCACGGATGGCGGACGGGACCAACGTCAAGATCGGGGTCGACGCGACCATGGACCTCGGAAGGGAGGAGGAGTTCGTCCGGGCGGGGTGGGACGATGTATCTTGACCGCGACGACGAACTGATCCTCGCGGGCGAGTTCGGGGAGACGAGGCAGCGGCTGATGGAACTGCTCGTCGGGCTCGGGACCGTCTACGGGGCGGAGCGACTGATCCCGATCGCATCGGCGCAGATCTCCGGTGCGTCCTACAAGACGATCGGGGACTGGGGCCTCCAGTGGCTCTCCTCCCTCGATGCGAGGGCGGTGGTCCCCGCCGTCCTGAACCCGGTCGGGATGGACCTGGAGCGCTGGCAGGAGATGGGTATCTCGGCGGAATTCGCCCGCAAGCAGGAGGATGTGGTCCGTGTCTACCGCCGCCTCGGCATCCGGCTCGAGTGCACGTGCACCCCGTATTACCTGGCCCTCACGAACTACGGCGACCACCTCGCGTGGTCCGAGTCCTCGGCGGTCTGCTACGCAAACTCGGTGATCGGCGCCAGGACCAACCGCGAGGGCGGCCCATCGGCGCTCGCCGCCGCCCTGGTGGGCAGGACCCCGTACTACGGTCTGCACCTGGTCCGGAACCGCCGTCCGAACGTCGCCGTGAGGGTCGAGGACGCCCCCGAAGCGCCCGGCGACGGCTGGTTCGGCGCGCTCGGTGTCCTCGTGGGCAGGGAGGTGGGGGCGAAGATCCCGTTCTTCTCCGGGATCCGGCCGACCCGTGATAACCTCAAGAGCCTGGGGGCCGCTATGGCCGCGACGGGAGCGGTCGCCCTCTTCCACGTCGACCGGATCACTCCGGAGACACGGGTCTTTCCGTTCGAGACCGGGGATCTCGAGACGATCACCGTGACGGCGGCAGAGGTGGAGGCGGTCTGGTCCGATCTCCCTGTGGAGGCGGTCGCACTCGGATGTCCGCACTGTTCCGGGGAGGAGCTGGCCCGCATCGCCTTCCTCCTCGACGGGCGGCGGACGACGAAGCCGCTCTATGTCTTCGCTGCCCGCCGCGTGATACAGGAGCATGCGGACGTGGTCGCCGCGATCGAGCGGAGCGGTGCACGGGTCTTTGCGGACACCTGCATGGTTGTATCGCCGGCCCTCGAGCGCTACGGGGCGATCATGACGAACAGCGGAAAGGGGTTCGCGTACCTGCCGGGCATGTGCGGTGCCGAGGCCCGCCTGGCACCGGTCGAGGACTGCATCGCGGAGGCGACGAGCTGACCTTATCCCCTCCTGCGTCCACCCCCCTACAGGTATGGGCCTGTACGACCTGATCGCGGGGCGTTTCGACCCGGAGCGGAGGGTGGCGTACCTGCGTGGACGGGGAGATGTCGCGGGCCTCGTCCATCTCCTCGTGCGGGGCGCACCATCGGTGCGGCACCTCGCCGCCGCTGCCCTCGGGGATCTCGGGAAACCGGAGGCACTGCCCGCCCTCGTCCAGGCGATCCAGGGACCCGACGAGGAGGGGATCCGCTGGCGTGCCGCGGAGGCCCTCGTCCGGATCGGAGCGCCGGCGGTCGACAGCCTCCTCTCCCTCGTCGCACACGATGACCCCGATCTCCGGTGGAAGGCATGCATCGCACTCGGTGAGATCGGGGACGCCCGGGCCATCCCTGCCCTCGTAGAGCGACTCGCCGATGACGATCGCTTCGTGAGGGCGCGGGCGATCTCCGCTCTCGTCCGGATCGGCTCCATCGCCCTCCCCTTTCTCACCCTCGCCCTCGAGGACCCGGACGCGCGGGTTCGAGCCGGTTCGGCCGATGCCCTCGGCCAGATCGGGGATCCGGCGGCGATCGAGGGGCTCCTGATCGCGATCCGGGATCCGGTCGAGTCCGTCCGGCGGGCTGCTGCGGTCGCCCTGCTCCGTCTGAACCCGGTCGACTGAACCGGTCTTTCCTCCGGTGCCCCGTCCCGGAGGACTGCCCTACAGGATCTGCCGTGAGTCCGGCCGCTCGTCCAGGATCCGGATCGTATCGGGGTTGAGGAGGAGGTCGAGGTCCGGCACCACCACCCAGATCGGGAGCACACCACCCAGGTCCTGCACCTGCACGCGATAGACCCTGGAGGAGAGGAAGGTCGCACGGATGTCCGAGTATGCATTGACGTACTGGTCGAGGCTCGCGGGTACGGATCGGTCGATCACCCGACGGCACTCGAGGAGTGGTGCCAGCACGTACTTTTCAAGGGTGGACACCTTCCGCTGCCGGAGCTGGCGGGCGAGCCGACGGCTCGATTCGCCCTGGGCGTACCGGACCAGGACCACCTGGCAGATAAGGATGAAGAGGACCGGGATGAATCCGGCCCCGCTCACGATCGCGCGGGAGTTCCAGATCACACCGAGGGTGAACCCGGGCAGGATCATCGCCGCGATCAAAACAAGGGCGACGAACCCGGCGGCGATCCCGATCGGCAGCACGACCCTCCAGAGTGGCTCGACACGGCGGTGTATCTTCCGGTAGACCCTGTTCTGGATCCCGATCAGTGAGTCGAGGAACCCCCCGGTGTAGGGCCGCAGGACCGCAATCGCCAGGTAAAAGAGCATGATGGCGGCCGACTGGAAGACGATCAGCCACCCGAGCAGTCCAAGGTTCCCGAGGAGGACGAAGATGATGTCGAGGCCGTAGATGGCGATGAATGCCGGTGCAAGGGGCTGGCTGTTGATGAAGAACGAATTCCAGAAGACCCGGGCGATCAGCCACCGGTGATCCGCAAGCCCGATCTCTCCCAGGCGATCGGTGATCCGGCTTCCGTCCCCGGCAGGCGCCCGTGCGCTGCCGTCTCCGGTCGACGGGATCAGGAGGAGGAACGGGTTGATCACGTAGAGAAAGAAACTGGCCGTGATCCAGTAGATCGCGTACCCGGGAACGACGAGCCAGAGCAGCACGTTCGCGAGGATCAGGTCAGCGACGATCAGGTTCGAGACGTCCGATCGCACGTCGTGGCGCTCGAGGCGCCCGAGCGCCCCGACCTCCTCGTCCAGCTCTCTCCTGACGCTCGCGATCAGACGGTCCAGGTGGTCCCTCACCGCGTCGTACGACCCCCCGTCCACGCGATTCACCCCCGGTACCCGGGCTCCGTTCCTGTTCGTGGAAAAAAGGGAGATGTGGTGAACCGGGTCATCCGAGCTCGTCCCAGCGGTTACGGCGCTGGTAGACGACCACGCCGAGACCCACCAGGGCGATCACGACGAGCACGACGACGTAGGGGAGGATGCCGCTGCCCTGCTGTGCCTCTCCCGCCGTCGCGTTCGATCCCCCCGGTGTCCCCTGGGCCCCGGCGTAATGGGAGCGGAGCTCGACCGAGTCGTTGTACGCCTCGAGCGCCTTCTCCGCGGACTGGTTCGCACGGATCCGGGCCTGGTTGAAGTTCCCGTCCGCCATGCTGTCCGTCGCGGACGTCAGGGACTGCTGGGCACTCTCGCGCTTGATGGTGATCGCGGCCACGCGTGGGTCGTTCGCCAGGTCGCTGTTGGATTTAAAGAACGTGAGCATCTCATCGACGTTCCGAAGCTGTGACGTGGCCCGGTCGATCTCCGCCTGGGCACTCGCGCGGTCCAGGCTCGCCTCCGCCTCCTCGACGAGGGTGTTGATCCGCTCGATCGCACCCGCCTGGGCCGACACGTCCCCCGAGGTCGCCGTGTTCAGCAGGCGTTCGGCCTCCCCGTACTTCCGTTCGGCCTCGGTCGTGTTCGCACCCCGTGCCGTCTGTGCGTCGATCTTCCCCCGGAGGTCCGTGAGTGCCGTTCGTGCCTGTTCAAGGCTCCGGTTCACGTCCTGGGGGTTCACGACCTTCCGTTCGATCCGGTACTCCCCGTTCTCCCGGACCTTGCTCGACTGGTCGAGCCACTGGAACCTGATGACGGTGAGGTTCTGCGTCGTGTTGATCTGGGGGACCGTCCCCTCGAGCATCACCCGGAGTTTGACCGATGTCTCCTTCGGGTACTCGAGTTCGAATCCGCTGATCTTGAAGAACTTGCCGTACCCCTCGGGCTTCGGGTTCTCGTTGCCGCTGATCACGACCGCCCACGTCCATTTCGGTCTCTCGAGTTCGGAGAAGAGGGCGAAGGTGTCCTCGGTCGGGAAGGTGCTCCCGGAGATCGCGGGGAAGTCGACGATGGCGTTCACGGTCACCGGCACCCCTGCCTGGAGGGTTCCGTTCGGCGAGACCTCGGCGGTCTCCACCTTGAATGCGCTGCCCGCGAACGGAAGGGCGCAGACGAGCAGCACGGCAATGGCGATGCGCACAAGAGGGTTCATGATGCATTCTCCGTATCGTTCTCGAAGAGCGGTTCGATGCCATCCTGGAACATGGTCCGCCCGTTCGGCTTCTGCCTGGCGAGCTCCTCCTTTGTCTCCTTTGCCATCTCGAGCAGGTCGCGGATGCGGGGTGCGTCGCTGACCGAGGCGAGGACCACGATCGCGGCGACGTAACTGGACCTGATCGGGTAGTCGCCTGATCGGATCTCGTCTCCCTCGATCTGCTCCTCGATCCAGGAGCGGGCCTTCTCGACACCCTTCCGGTCCATCTCCTCCGGAGGGCCGACGAGCAGGATCAGGGCGCGGTTGGCCGAATGGAAGTTGCACGGGAGTGTGAGCCGGCCGAGTACGGCGGAACGGACAAGGGAGAGGATCTTTGCGGACCGATCGTCCCCCAGGAGCTGCTGTTCGGCACCCTCCTTCCGACGGAGCCCGCCGAGGAGTGCGCTGAGCGCCCCTTCCCGCTGTTTCTGCCTGGCGCTGACAGCCTCCGTCTTGGCGAATCCGACCGTCGTGATGCCCCCGCCCCGGAGCGTGTTGATGATCTCGGACGAGTCCACGACCATCTCTCCGACCCCATGCTGCCCGACCTCGCCGGCCCTGAAAAGGACGCCGAACCGGCGGACGATCTCGTCGTTGATCCGGTCATAGGCGGTCTTGATCGATTCGCCCTCCTTTCTCCAGGCCGCGTTGTCGAAGATGAACGTATTGTCGGCGACGTTCACGAGGGTCGTGAGAGAACGGGCTGCGTTGTAGGAGTAGAGCCTCCCCTCCTCTGGCGAGGGGATGATGCCGATCGTGTAGACCGGCTCCTGGTACAGCGTCTTGAGATGCCGGGCAAGGACCGGGGTGCCTCCTGAGCCCGTTCCACCACCGAGCCCGGCGACGATGACGAATGCATCAATGTCGTGCGTCCCGATCCCCTCGATCGCGGTGACGATCGAGTCGATCTCGTCGCGGGTAATCGTGGCGCCGAGTGCGTTGTCGGTTCCGACGCCGTGGCCCTTGACCACCGTCTGGCCGATCAGCACCCGGTCTTTCATCGGGATGTGCCTGAGCCCGAGGAGGTCGGTCCGGGCTGTGTTCACCACAACCGCACGGAACAGGTGGGTCTTGTCCTGCTCCATGAACATATCGACGACCTTGCCCCCGGCCTGGCCGAACCCGATAAAGAAGACCCTCATCCTCTGACACTCTCCAGCGGATCCATGTGTGGATCAGTATGAGTGCCTCACGTTTATGAGGTTTTATTCGACTTCACAAACGTTCTTATCCTTTTTGCATTAAACCTTGTATCCAGGAATGAAGTGCTGTATTGTCGGAGGAGGGCTTACCGGGCTCGTAGCGGCCCTTTCTCTCCCTGCCGATCACGAGGTCGATCTCTACGAGCGGCGACCCGTGCTCGGTGGCTGCCTCTCCTCGATCGACCGCGGCACCTATACGATCGAATCGTTCTACCATCACTGCTTCGAGGGGGACCGGCACCTGCTCGCCCTCATCGGGCGGCTCGGGCTTCAGGACGAACTCGAGTGGCTCACCGGGTCCACGGGTTACCATGTGAACGGCCACTCGTACCCGCTCTCGACCCCGATGGAGATCCTCTCCTACCCCCACCTGACGGTGCTGGACAAGGCCCGCCTCGCCTGGCTGACCCTCCGGGCGGGACGGATGGACCGGAAGGCCCTCGACGACGTGACGGCCCGCGAGTTCATCCTCGACCACGTCGGACGTTCGGTCTACTCCTCCTTCTTCGAGCCCCTGCTCAGGTCCAAGTTCGGGCCGATGCGTGACCAGGTCTCCGCCGCCTGGCTGGTCTCCCGGATCGCGATCCGTTCGAACCGTACCTCCGGCGGGGAGCGTCTCGGGTACCTGCGGCACGGCTTTCAGGTGCTGATCGACCGTCTTTGCGAGGAACTGGAGGCCCGGGGAACCACGATCTTCACGGGGACGCCCGTCACGTCCATGCAGAGAAACACGCTCACCTGGGTGGTCGAGGGGAGACCGTACGACACGGTCGTCTCGACGATCCCGCCCCAGCTCCTCTCGTCGATATCGGGGGTCGCGTTCCCCCCGATCCCCTACCAGGGAGCCGCCTGCATGACCCTCGCCCTCGACCGCGAGGTCACCAACGGGATCTACTGGCTGAACATGCGGGACGAGGCCCCCTACGGGGCGGTGGTCGCTCATACCAACTTTGTTCCCTTCGAGCGCTACGGGGAGCACCTGGTCTACCTCGCCTCCTACTTCACGGGCGAACTGCCGGCCGGGTACGGGGAACAGATGCTGAACGACTTCTGCGGGCGGTTCGGCGTCACCCGGGACGAGGTACGATGGCATCACCTGGAGGTGGATCCCTACGCCGGCCCGGTCTACACGACGGGCTACCGCCGCCTGATCCCGAACTACGAACAGTACGGTCTCTACATGGCCGGCATGTTCTCGTGGCCCAACTATCCGGAGCGGTCGATGGAGGGGTCGGTCATCGCCGGAGAGCAGGTGGCGACCTGTGTGAGGAGACGCGCCGCCCATGGCTGATCCTGAACTGACGGCGGTGATCCCGGTCTACAACGACCTTCCGGCGCTCCAGACTGCGATCCCGGTCTCCATCGAGACCCTCGAACGGTGCGCCGATCGGTTCGAGATCGTGGTAGCAGAGGACGGTTCGACTGACGGTTCGGCCGGGTTCGTCCGGGACTACGGGTCCCGGGACCCGCGTGTCCGGCTCATCCACTCGGATGAACGGCTCGGGCGGGGACGGGCCCTCAACCGTGCATTCCGGGGCTCGACCGCCCCCATCGTCTGCTATTACGACGTCGACCTCGCGACCGACATGCGGCACCTGTGCGAACTCATCGATGCGGTCCGAAAAGGAGCGGCGATCGCGACCGGTTCCCGCCTCTTGCCGGACTCGGAGATCGTCCGTTCCGGCGGGCGCGAGTTCGCGAGTCGCGGGTACAACCTGCTCGTCCGGACCGTGCTCGGCTCGCGGCTCCACGACCACCAGTGCGGGTTCAAGGCGTTCGACCGGGTCCGGCTCCTGCCGATCATCGACCGGGTCCGGTCGCCCCACTGGTTCTGGGACACCGAGGTCCTGGTCCGGGGGCAGCATGCCGGGTACGTGGTGCGGGAGATCCCGGTGAGGTGGACCGAGGGGCCGGGCACGACGGTCCGGCCGAAGGACGTCTTCGAGATGGGAAGTGCCGTCTTCCGACTCTGGTGGCAGCTCCATGTGGCGAAAGATTAGCGCGATCGTGATACCGACCGTGATCGCCGTCGCGATCATCGGCTACATGCTGGTCCCGATCTGGACCGACCTCCTTGCCGCCCTCGAGCACGTCGTTCCGGTCTTCCTGTTCGCCGCGATCGCCGTCTGCGTCCTGGCATGGGCGCTCCGGGGATGGCGGTACCGCCTGATCCTGAAGGGTCTGGGGGTCCGTTCGACCCTCGGGTTCGCAATGGCCTGCATCTTCGTCTCGCAGACCGCGAACCTGGTGATCCCGGCCCGGCTCGGGGACCTGGTCCGGGTCTTCCTCCTCAAGCACGAATTCGAGACGACCTACTCGCAGGGCCTCTCATCGATCCTGGTCGAACGGGTCTTCGACATACTCACCGTCGCCCTCCTGGGCCTCATCTCCATCCCGTTCTTTCTGAACTTTCCCCCCGAATATTACACCCTGATCATGGTTCCGCTCGTCGGCGGCGTGCTCTTCTTTTTGCTGCTGCTCCTGGTCGGCCGGGTACGTTCGGAGAACCGGGTCGTCTCTCTCGTCCTCCAGCTGCTCGAAGAGATCCGCACCGTCTCCCTCTCCATCCGCTCCCTCGTCGTCCTGGGCGGGATTTCGCTCCTGATCTGGCTCGTCGATGTCACCGTCTGCATCTTCGTCGTACTGATGCTCCAGGCGCCCCTGGACATCCCGACGGTCGTCCTCGCCATCGTGGTCGGAAATCTTGTCAAGGCGGTCCCGATCACGCCCGGCGGACTCGGCACCTACGAGTTCACGCTCCAGACGATCCTGGAGCGGGGCGGTATGCCCCATGTCGCCGCCACCCTGGTCGCCTTCATCGACCACCTGATCAAGAACCTGGTCACGGTGATCGGAGGGGTGCTCTCTATATATCTCTTCGGGGACTGGATGGTCGTCGTCATCAGGCGGGTCTTCGAGAAGAAGGTGATCAGGGGGGAGTCCGCTGGCGATTGAGGTTCAGGCTCTGGCGGTCGTTGCATGGCTTTCGGTGATCAAGCTCGCCCAGCTCTCGATCTGGCCGCTGCTCCGGCCCCACTTCGGGCGGTTCGCCTATCCGATCTCGTTCTCCGCATCGGTGCTCGCTCTGGCGCTCCTCGCCTGGTACCTCGGCATCCTCCGGCTGCCGGTACAGCTCGCCCTCCTCCCCTTCGTCGCCCTGTTCGCCTGGAACGCCCACCGGCGGCGGTATTCCGGCAGGACCCTCGCCGAGCACTGGCGATGGGATGCGGTCTTTGTCGTCCTCTTCTTCTTCCTCCTTGAATGCCGCTATATCAATCCCTCCGCCTCGTTTGCCGAGAAGTTCATGGACCACGGCTTTCTCGCATCGATCATGCGCGAGCCGGTGGTCCCGCCCCTGGACCCTTGGTATGCCGGCGGGCATCTGAATGTGTACTACTACTACGGGTCCTGGATCGTGGGGGTCCTCGGTCTCTCCTCGGGAGTCGCATCCCGCCTCGTCTTCAATCTCGGCCTCCCGACGGTGCTGGCGCTTGCCGGTGTCAACCTCTACATGGTCGGGCACCTCCTGCTGGACCGGTTCCGCTGGCTCCCGATCGTACCGCTGTTGCTCCCGAACCCCGCCTCGATCGAGCTCTTCCTCCTCGGCAACCCGCTCTCGAAGGTCGCCTGGGACAGCACGCGGGTGATTGCGGACACGATCAACGAGTACCCGCTCTTCTCTTTCACCTGGGGGGACCTCCACGCCCACGTGATCGGGATCTTCAACCAGGCATTTCTCATCTCGCTCCTGGTCATCGCCCTCTCCTGCTGGGGCCGGCTCTCCGAACGGGCCCGGCTCGTCCTGATCGGGTTCGTCGCCCTCTCGCTCGGGGCGATGCCCGGGATCAACAGCTGGGACGTCCTGCTCTACGGGCCGATCACGGTCCTGGTCGCCCTCATCGTCTGGTCCGCCCACCGGCACGAACCGTCTGAGGGAAGGGTGAACGCGCTCCACCTCCTGGTAATCGGGCCGCTGGCGGCGATCGCGCTCTACGCTCCGTACTACCTCACCCTCGCCTCGCAGGGGATCAAGGGGGTCGGTATCGTCCCCTCGCCCTCCGACCCTGTCCAGTTCCTGCTCGTCCACGGGTTCTTCGTCGCGATCGCCTGCGCCGCCTGCGCCGGGGACCTTCGCCGGCGGCCGTACCTGGCGCTGGCAGCCGTTCCGTTTCTCCTCGCCGGGTATGCCGCGGCAGCGATCGTAGCGATACCCCTCGTCTCTCTCGCCATCCGGATGATCGGGCAGCGTCCGGAGATCCGGCCCGAGGACCTGCTCGTCGCTCTCGGGCTGGGAATCGCCCTCTTCTGCGAGATCGTCTACCTGAAGGACAACATGGGAGACCAGTACTTCCGGATGAACACGGTCTTCAAGTTCTACATCGCCGCGTGGCTCCTCTCCGGGGTGGGGACCTTCGTGATGGTCGGTCGTGCACTCGACCGCGAGGCGGTCATCTCCCGCATCTCAGCGGTCCCGTGCCGTGTGCGGCAGGGGGTCGTCATCGGTGCCCTCATTCTCCTGCTCGTCTCCCCCTTCGTGGCAGCAGGGTCCTTTTCACACCCCCACTATACGCTCGACGGGCTTGCGTTCCTGGATCGCGAACACCCGGGCGACGCAGAGGCGATCCGGTACCTCCAGGGGATCCCGGGTCCGCATGTGATCGCGGAGGCGAAGGGGGACGATTACTCCTACGCCGCGCGCATCTCGTCGTTTTCGGGTATGCAGGCGATCGTCGGCTGGACCTTCCACCAGTTCATGTGGCGTAACGACTACGGTCCGATCCAGGAACGGATCGCCGACATTCAGGCGATCTACGAGGACCCGTCCCGGTCGGTCGGGCTCCTCAGAAAATACGACGCCGAGTACCTCTACGTGGGTGACTTTGAACGCCAGCAGTACCGGGTCTCGCTTCCGGAATCCGGGCTCGAGCCGGTGTACGACCGGGGAGGCGTCCAGATCTACCGGGTTGCGGGGGCGTAGGCGATGATCGGGTACGGTGAACAGGCGTTCTTCGTCCTGTCCTGGCTGGCAGTCTTGAAACTCGTGCACCTCTCGATCTGGCCCCTGCTCAGGCCGACCTTCGGCCAGCTCGCCTACCCCGCCGCCCTCTCGACCTCGCTCCTCGCCCTCCTCGCCGGCTCGTGGTATCTCGGGCTCGCCCACCTCCCGACGTGGCCGGTCGTCGTGCCGTTTCTGGTCCTGCTCGGCGCCGGGATGGCACGGCGGCAGTACGGGCGTGACGAGTGGGAGGGGGCATGGCGGTGGGAGCTGGTCTTCTTCGTCTTCTTCGTCTTCGTCCTCGAGCTCCGGTTCTTCAACCCGTACGTCTCGCACTACTCCGAGCAGTACATGGATATGGCCTGGATCGCGTCGATCATGCGGAACCCGGTTGTAACCCCGTCCGACCCCTGGTTCGCCGGCGAGACCCTGAACATCTACTACTACCTCGGTCACTGGCTGATGGCCCAGCTCGGTCTCCTTTCCGGGGTGCCGGCCCGGATCGTCTTCAACCTGGTCCTGCCGACGGTCTTCGGTCTTGCTGCGGTGAACTGCCTCATGTTGGGGCACCTCCTCCTCGAACGTCACCGCTGGCTCCCGCTCGGGCTCCTCGTGCTCGTCAACCCGACCGCGCTCGTCCAGCTCGCCTCCGGAAAGGCCCTTGTCCCGGCCCTCGACCACTCCCGGCATGCGATCGCCTTCGGACTGACCGAGTACCCGTTCTTCTCCTCGATTCTCGGGGACCCCCATGCGCTCGTCATGAGCATGTTCAACCAGCTCTTTCTGATCGCCCTGCTCGTCCTCGCCTGGAACCGCTGGCGGGAGCTCTCGATGCGCCAGCGGTGGGTGGTGATCGGCCTGTCCGCCCTCTCGCTCGGGGCGATGCCGGGGATCAACTCCTGGGACATCCTGGTCTACGGACCGCTCGTCCTGGTGATCGGCCTGCTCATCTGGTGGCGGGAGCGGCAGGAGGGGGGATCGACCGCGCGCCAGGCCCTGCTCTACCCGCTCCTCGTCCCGGGACTGGGGATCGGTCTCTACCTCCCCTATCTCCTCGCCCTGAAGCCCGGTGCGGTCCACGGTGTATTGCCGGTGCTCTCTCCTTCAGAACCGTTCTCCTTTCTGCTCGTTCACGGGTTCTTCTTCGCGGTGGTCGTCTGCGCCATCGCGCGGTTCGTCCCGCGGCATCTCTTCCTCTTCCTGGTCGCCGTACCCTTTGCCTACCTCGGGTACTACTCTGCGGCGATCGCCGCCGTTCTCGTCGCCTTCATGCTCGTCCGCGCCTGGAGAACGGAGCGGATCGAGGACCTCCTCGTCGTCGCCGGGCTCCTGATCGTCCTCGCGGTCGAACTCGTCTACTTCCGCGAGGCCTTCGACAACGAGTACTTCCGGACCAATACGATGCACAAGTTCTATTATATCGCCTGGTTGCTCCTCGGCATCGGGTGCGCCGGTATCGTGGGCCGGAGCATCCAGTCAGCCGACCGTCTTCCCGTGGTGCCTCCCGCGGCGAAGCGACTGGCAGCGGTGCTCTGCATCGTCCTGCTCCTTGCGTTCCCCGTCATCTTCCAGCCGGACATCGGCAGGGACCTTCTGGGGATCCGGTTCGGGGGTGGATCGCATACCCTGGATGGTCTTGCGTACCTCGACACCGAGCACCCCGGAACGGCGGGTGCCGTCCGTTTCCTGGAAGGATACCGGGGAGCGGGCTGTATCGTCGAGGCGGTGGGGGACGACTACAGCTTCGGAGCGCCGATCTCCTCGTTCACCGGCATCCCGACGATCGTCGGAAAGCGATCGCACGAGCTCCAGTGGCGGACGAACGAGAACGACTGGTGGTGGATCCGCCCCGCGGACGTCGAGGCGATCTACGAGAACCCGGAGCGGACCATCGAGCTGATGCAGCGGTACGGCTGCACCCTCCTCTACGTCGGGGAGATCGAGCACCGCAAGTACGACGTCAAGCTCGAGAGCGCGGGTCTCGAGTCGATCTACCTGGAGGACGGGGTCCAGATCTTTCGGATTCCCGGGACCGGCTGAAGCGAAGTCACACGGGCGTTCAAAAAAAAGTCCCGGAATATCCCCCCGGATTCTCCAAACCTTTATGAAGATTCCGCGGAAAAATATATGGACCCATCCTCACTTGCTGATGAGTGATGAAGGAACTACGCAATCCTGAATGAGGTAAGTCATGGCAAAAGGATACGTCCGTTACGAGGCGCCCGAGGAACTCCAGAACAAGGCCCTCGAAGCGCTGGAGCTCTCGAGAGAGACCGGGAAGATCAAGAAGGGTGCGAACGAGGCGACGAAAGCCGTCGAGCGGTCCACCGCCCAGCTCGTGCTGATCGGCGCCGATGTCGAGCCGGAGGAGATCGTGATGCACCTCGGGCCGCTCTGCGACGAGAAGCAGATCCCGTATATCTACGTGAACCGGCAGAACGACATCGGTGCCGCCTCCGGGCTCGAAGTCGGTTCGACTGCCGCCGCCATCGTCAAGCCCGGTAAGGCGAAGGAGATGATCGACGAGCTCGGCGCCCAGATCGCGGCCCTCCGCGGGTGACGTGAATGGCTGACGAGGCAACGCCGGCAGAGGTGGTCGAGGTGATCGGCAGCACCGGCATGCACGGCGAGGCGATGCAGGTGAAGTGCCGGATCCTCGAGGGCAACAACAAGGGTCGCATCATCACGCGGAACACGGTCGGACCGATCCGCGAGGGCGACATCCTGATGCTCCTGGAGACCGAGCGCGAAGCGAAGAAGCTCTCGCGGAGATAGGGACATGGTGAACGCATATACCTGTTCGTTCTGCGGAAACGCGATCGAGCCCGGTACCGGCAAGATGTTCGTAAAGCGGGACGGGACGATCTTCTACTTCTGCTCGACGAAGTGCCAGAACAACCAGCGGCTCGGGCGGGTCCCGCGGCGGGTCGCCTGGACCAGGGCCGGCCGGCGCGCGCTCGGCAAGGAGTGAGCGTGGACCGGACCTTCGTGATGATCAAGCCCGACGGGGTTCAGCGGGGCCTCGTCGGTGAGATCATCTCACGGCTCGAACGAAAGGGACTCAAGCTCGTCGCGGCGCGTTTCGAGCGCCTGACGGAAGAACGGGTGAACCGGCACTACGCCGAGCACCTGGAGCGCCCCTTCTTCCCCGGGCTCAGGCAGTACATCATGTCCGGCCCCTGCCTCCTGATGGTGGTCGAGGGGAAGGATGCGGCGAAGGTCGTGCGCACGCTGACGGGTGCGACGAACCCGATCGAGGCGGCACCCGGCACGATCCGGGGAGACTTCGGTCTCGACATCGGCCGGAACGTGATCCATGCGGCCGACTCGCCCGAGTCCGCCGAACGCGAGATCGGGATCCACTTCCCCGATGGCGTGGTCGCGTACGACCGGATCGACGCCCCCTTCCTCTACGAGTAAGCCCTCCCCTTTTTCCCGCCGATCGGCGCCTGTTTATATCTTTACCTCGTACCTCTCTCCGGATGAAGCGGCTACTGATTCTCAGCGGTCTACTCGTGCTCGTGCTCGCGGCAGCCGGTTGCACGGGCGCCGGTCCCGGTCCCTCCGGTCCTGCCGGCGGCACGCCGTCGATCACCGACGAGACGGTGAACGATACCCTCCGGGTCTTCGTGACCGAGGCGCAGCGTTCCCTCGACGCTCTCGACGCGAACACCTCGTCAGCGGCCTCTGCTCTCGCACGAACCGGCCTCTCGGGCAGGGACGCGGAGGACGTCCTCCTGTCGCTCTCCCGCTCGGGGAATTACACCAGTGATGCGGTGACGTTCGACCCGAACGGGGTGGTGGTCGCCGTGATGCCGGAAGACTACCAGTTCGCCATCGGAGCGAACATCCACGGCGCATCCAACATCCGGGCAGCCCTGAACGGGACGCCGGGCATGAGTCCCCGGATCAACCTGGTGGAGGGTTTCCGGGGGGTTGCGCTCGCCCATCCCGTGATGAACGCGTCGGGGGTCGCGGGCGGGGTCTCCGTCGTCTTCCGTCCGGAACGGATGCTCGCCCCGGCGGCCTTAAAGGCCCTCGGTAACGGCTCGCACGCGCTCTCGGCCGTCCAGACCGACGGCACGATCATCTTCGACACGGACCTTGGGCAGATCGGCCGGTCGATGCTGAACGCGACCCAGTATGGCTCGGCGACCGATCTTGCCGAACTCGCCCGGACGATCGTCTCGACACCGTCGGGCATCAGGCAGTACCGGGTCAACGAGACCACCTCCCGGACCATCGCCTGGCAGACGGTGGGTCTCCACGGCACCGAATGGCGACTTGTCGTGAACCAGGCACGCTGAGGTCCCCCCCTCTGCGGGGGGCCGGCCTGACCCCCTCTTTGTGTCCGCATGACCCGTCTGTCCGTGGGCGGGCCCGTCCCCTCGTGGCAGCGCGCTCCCGGGTCCACCTCTCCCAGCCGGCCATCGACGAACCGGTTGAGGCGTGGGTGTTGATATCTTCGCCGGTCCCTGGTACCTCGGAATGTCCGTTCGAGAACTGATCCGCTGCCGGGGCCACCCCCTCGTCCTGTCGCGCCATCCGACGACCTTCGAGATCACAAAGGAGGAGCATCTCTCCCGCTCGGGCGACTGCATCATCGGCGTCGGGGCCGACAGGGGCGCCGCCGACCTCTCGGGTCCGTTCCGGAGGGCCCTGGCGAGGGAGGGGGCCGTGCTGGTGACCACGCTCCGTTGCGGACCGATCGCCGTGGAAGTCCATGCGCGGGGGGCCCCGGGGCTTCTCCTCGACCACCCGACGGACCTGGTCTGGCGCCGCTCGGACTTCATCTGCGGACGGACGATCGGCATCCGCTCGGACCACGTCGCCAGGACCCTCCCCCGGCCGCTCATCGATCGCCTCAGGTCCGGCGAACCGCTCGAGGTGGAGCTGGTCGTGTTCTAGTCCCGGCCGAGCTCGGTGATCCTGATCTCGGCGGTCGCCAGCAGCTCCTCGCACTGCTTCACGAGCACGGCTCCCTGTTCGTAGAGGCGGATGCAGTCATCGAGCCCCGTCCCGTCGTCCTCGAGCCGCCGGACCACCTCGCGGAGCTCGGCGACCAGCTCTTCATACGTCTTCTTCGTCATCATACACCTCCTCCACCCTGAGCGCCGCCTCTCCCTTCCCGAATCGGGCACGGACACGGTCGCCTGGCGCCAGGGCACCGGCAGACGTCACCGGTCTCCCGTGGAGCTCCACGAGGGCGTATCCCCGGGAGAGCGGTTCGAACGGGGACCTCGCCCGCAGGACGGCGGCAAGCCCCGCGAGGTCGGTCTCCCGCCGCTCGAGGGCCCGCCGGGCGGACCGCTCGAGCCGGTCCGACAGTTCCGACAGTTCCTCCCGCCGCCGGTTGATCCGGAACCCGAGACGGGCCGGACGGAGCCGGTCCCGGAGTGCCTGCAGGTCGTCGTCCGCCCGCTGCCACCGAGCATGGAGGAGATCGCTCAGCCGGCGCCGTGCCTGACGGAGCTCCTCCTGGAGGACGCTCCGGTCGGGGGCGACCAGTTCCGCGGCGGCGGACGGGGTCGGGGCCCGGAGGTCGGCGGCAAGGTCGCAGAGCGTGACGTCGACCTCGTGGCCGATCGCCGAGACGACCGGGGGGCCGCTGGCATGGACCGCATGCACCACGAGAGGGTGGTTGAAGCAGAAGAGGTCCTCGAAGGACCCCCCTCCCCGGGCGACGATGATCACGTCCGCCCGACCGTCGACCCGCCCGATCGCCGCTGCGATCTCGACCTCGGCCCCGTCCCCCTGGACCGGCGTCGGCGAGAGGAGGACCTCCACCGGGAAGCGCCGCCCGAGCACGTTCAGGATGTCGTGAAGCACGGCCCCTGTCGGAGAGGTGACCACCCCCACCCGGGTGGGAAACCGCGGGAGGGGGCGCTTCTTCTCCTCTGAAAAACACCCCTCTTTAGCGAGTTCACGGCGCCAGCGTTCCACCTGGAGGAACTTCTCGCCGATCCCGGCCCGTTCGACGTCGCAGACATAGAACTGGTACCTGCCGCCGGCGGCGTAATTGGCGATCGACCCGAACGCGATCACCGTCCGACCGTCCCGGAGCTCGTCCTTGAGACGCGCGGCGTCGCGGCGCCAGCAGACGCAGGGGACCTGCGCCGGTTCCCCGTCCCGCTCCCCGGAGAGGGAGAAGTAGCAGTGACCCGAGGTGTGGTGTTTGCAGTTGGTGATCTCGCCCCGGACGCGGCACTCGATCAGCCGCTCGTCGAGCAGAAGCTCGTCGATGATCGCCGCAACCTCGCCGACATCGAGCACCCGACGTCCCGAGCCGATCGGTTCCTGGCCGAACGACGAGAGGTCCTGCTGGCCCCGGACCATGGATCTTCTTTAGATGGCCGGTCACCTATAGGTATGGTTCGCTGCTCGGTCTCGACCATGTTCTTCCACGAGTACCCGCTCGAGACGATCTTCTCGTCCGCGGAACTGGCGACGCTCGATACCGTGGAACTCTGGCTCGAGACCCCGTTCTTCTGGTTGCGCGGCATGCCGGAGGCGGAGCTCCTCTCGGTCCTCCATGCCCATCCGGGGCTTCTGCCGATCTCGGTGCATGCCCCGGTGCTGGACCTAAACCCCTGCTCGATCAACCCGCGCGTCGCCGCGATCTCGGTCGACTACACCATCGAGGCGGTGGCGCTCGCCGGGCGCTGCGGAGCGGATGTCGTGACCGTCCACCCGGGTCGACGGACCGCCCGGCGACCCCCGAGCCCCGACGATCACCGCCGGTTCGCCCGCCTGATCGGGTCGTTGCGGGAGGTGGCCCGGGACGCCCGCGTCCGGATCTCGATCGAGAACATGGAACGGACCGTCAACCACCTCCTCACCTCGCCACCGGCGGTGCGGAGGGTCCTCGACGATGAAGAGTGGCTCTGGTTCACCCTGGACGTCTCGCACGCGATGGGCCGCTCTCTCGAGGAGGTACGGGACTTCATCGAGCTCTGCGGAGACCGGATCGCGAACGTCCACCTCTCTCGGGCCTCGGACGGGATGATGCACCTCTCCCTCTCAGGCCATCCCGACGGGCGGTTCGTGCTTGAACTCCTCCGGGACCATGGATACCGGGGTCCGGTCACGCTCGAGATAGAGGACCTCAGGCTCGACCACGCATACACGATCGAAGAGAAAGTGGCCCTGATCGCCTCCGAGACCGCGTTCGTCCGTTCGGTCCTGGATTGATGCACGATTCCGCTATGTTTATACCGGTCCGCCCCGATTAGGTACTGCATCGCCCGATCCTGAACTGGGCGGTTCTGGGCCGGCCTCTCCGGCGTGAAATCGATGCTTCCCTTCGATCCGTTCTCGGCCGCATTCTTCTGTGCCTGCATCCTTCTCTCAGCGTTCTTCTCCGGCGCACAGGTCGCCCTCATCTCCATCTCCCGGGCACGCGTCCGGACACTTGTCAACGACGGGCGCCCGGGCGCCCTGGCCCTCGCCGAACTCAGGGGCGATCCGGACCGGATCCTGATCACGACCCTTTTCGGCAACACCCTTGCCTGCGTCGCGGCAGCGGCGCTCGCCACCGAGGTCTCGCTCGTCGAGTTCGGTCCGTCCGGGGTGCCTCTTGCCATCCTCGGGACGATCGCGGTCCTCCTCCTGGTCGGCCAGATCGGGCCCATGCTCGTCGTGGCCCGATATCTCGACCGGGTTGCACTCCGGTCCGCCGGTCCGATCCTCCTCCTCTCCCGCCTGGTCTCACCCGTCGTCTTCGTCCTCAACCGGCTCTCACGGACCCTGGGTGCGGAGTCGAACGGCGAGCCCACCGTGACGGAGGACGAGATCCGTGAATGGATCGATGTCGGCAAGGAGGAGGGTACGATCGAGCAGGGTGAGCAGCGCATGCTCTACAACGTCCTTGACTTCGGCGAGACGACGGCCCGCGAGGTGATGACTCCTCGCATGGACGTGACGATGGTTGAGGACACCGCCTCGCTCGACTCCACCCTCACGATCTTCCACGAGACCGGTTTCTCACGCCTGCCGGTCTACCACGAACGCGTCGACAACATCGTCGGCGTCCTGAACATCAAGGACGTCTACTCCGCCGTCGTCTCCCGCGCCCCCGGCGTGAGGATCACCGACCTGTGCTACGACCCCTATTTCGTTCCCGAGACCAAGAAGATCGACGACCTGCTGCGCGAGCTCCAGGTGAGAAAGGTACCGATGGCGATGGTCATGGATGAGTACGGCGGCTTCGTCGGTGTGGTGACGATCGAGGACATCCTGGAGGAGCTCGTCGGGGACATCCTGGACGAGTTCGACGAGGAGGAACCGCAGGTGGAGCCCGCCGGCGAGGGTGTCTACCTGGTCGACGCCTCGGTCTGGATCGAGGACCTCAACGAGCGACTCGGCATCCGCCTCCCTTCGGGAGACGGGTTCGAGACGATCGGAGGCCTGCTGATCGACCGCGTGGGTCACATTCCCCACCCGGGGGAGACCGTGGTCCTCCCGGAGAACGGGATCACGCTCGTCGTGATGCAGATGCGGGGAAAAAGGATCGTCCGTATCAAGATCCTGCTCCCGGTTTCCGACAGCGGGGACGAGAACCGTTAAGCCAACCCGGTATAAGTACATGGGCATGATGCGGTGCGCGGTGCTCGCCTCGGGGCGGGGGTCGGACTTTCAGGCCGTGATCGACGCGGTGGCGGCGGGGACCTGCCCGGTCGAGCTGGTCCGCCTGATCACCGACAACCCTTCGGCACAGGCGATCGGCCGGGCCGAACGGTCGGGCATCCCCGTCACCGTCCTCGACTACTCCGCGTTCCGCGATCGGACGGAGTACGAGGCAGCGCTGCGCGAGACGATGGAGGGGACAGGGGCTGACCTCTTCGTCCTCGCGGGGTACATGCGCCTCCTCTCGCGCGAGACGGTCCGGGCCTTCGAGGGACGGATGATCAACATCCATCCCGCCCTACTCCCGTCCTTCCCGGGCCTCAGGGCCCCCGAGCAGGCGATCGCTCACGGAGTCCGCGTCGCCGGATGCACCGTTCATTTCGTCACCGAGGAGATGGATGCCGGGCCGATCATCCTCCAGGCCTGTGTCCCCGTCCTGGACGACGACGACCCGGCGTCCCTCGCGGCCCGGATACTCGTCGAAGAGCACCGGATCCTGCCCGAGGCGATCCGCCTCTATGCCGAGGGTCGCCTCCGGTGCGAGGGACGGCGTGTGCGACACCTGCCCCCGTCGACAGGCTGAAGGTCGAATGATGACCATTGTACAGGACAGCCGGCAGCCATGAAGGGGCGGGGACAGCAGCAACGCCTGGCAAAGCGGATCGCCGGGGAGCGGATACGACACCTCTTCGAGACGGCTGAACGGTTCTACCCGACGGACCCCTCCTGGAGCAACCGGTGTGTGGAGGTGGCCCGGGCGATCGCGATGCGTCAGCGCCTTCGGCTCGCCCGCGAAGAACGGCGGCGGTTCTGCCATGCCTGTCACGCCTATCTCAGGATCGGGTCGAACGCACGGGTCCGGGTCCGCGAAGGGCACGTCACCGTGACATGCCTGGTCTGCGGCAACAGGATGCGGTACAGGAAGGGACGGCATGAACGAGAGAGACCGGAGGATGCAGGACCTGAAGCCGACCTGCTGGATCGGCAAGCGGGGGGTGACCGAGGGAACGATCGAGGAGATCATCCGGCAGGTGAAAGACAGGAAGGCGGTCAAGGTCAAATGGCTGCGCCACGTTGAGGTCGACCCGGTGGCGCTTGCCGCGGCGACGGGGACCGAGCTGGTCGAGGTCCGGGGTCACACGATGGTGGTATGCGAGCGCCGGCGATGACCCGCCGGGCTCGAAATGCATAAGAACCCTTCTCGCGAATACGTAAAGACTGTTGCGTACAGATGTTGACAGTGAGGAGACCAGATGACAACGGTATATGACGTTCCGGCAGAGAAACTCGTCCCGCTCGTCGCGGCGGAGCTGAAAGGCCGGCCGGAGCTCGCACCTCCCGCCTGGGCCGAGTTCGCCAAGACTGGAGTGCACAAGGAGATGCCACCCGAGGACCCCGACTGGTGGTATACCCGGGGCGCTGCCGTCCTCCGGCGTGTCTACATCGACGGCCCCGTCGGGGTCGAGCGGTTGAGGACCTTCTATGGAGGACGCAAGAACCGCGGTTCGAAACCCAACCGCTTCAGGAAGGGGAGCGGTTCCGTGATCCGCGAACTGCTCCAGCAGCTGGAGAACGCCGGGCTCGTTGTGAGGGAGAAGGACGGTCGGCGTGCCTCCCCCGCCGGCATGAAGTTCCTCGACGGGATCGCGCACCAGCTGAAGACGGCCAGTCCTGCCCCGGACGCATAGGAACGAGGTGGCGCCGATGGCTGACGACGAGCTGGCCGAACTCCGGCAGAGGCGGGCTGCAGAGCTGCAGAGCCAGGCGCTGAGCCAGCAGGCCGCCGAGGAGGAGAGAGAGCGGGCACGTGCCGCGGTGCAGATGGCGCTCATGGAGATCCTGACTCCGGAGGCGCGCGAACGGCTCAATACGATCCGTCTGACCCGGCCGGACTTCGCCTCCGGTGTCGAGCAGCAGCTGATCCTGCTCGCCCGTCAGGGCCGGATCCGGCAGAAGATCACGGACGAGCAGCTGAAAGGGCTCCTTGCGCAACTGGTCCCGGCGAAGCGGGACTTTAATATCGTCCGCAAGTGATGAAGGTGGGTGTGCTGTTCAGCGGGGGAAAGGACTCCGCGCTCGCCGCACTCCTGCTCGCCCCCCATTACGAGGTCGAACTGAACACCTTCAGCTTCGACCAGAACCGCGACCTGGGGGCGGTCGAAGCGGCCGCCGCGGTGCTCGGGCTCCCCTGGTGGCACAGAATGCTTCCCGACGGTCTCCTCGAGACCGCGCTCGACCGTCTGGTCGCCGATGGGTATCCGGGGGGTGCGATCAACCTCGTCCACCGTGCGGCCCTGAAGGCGCTGGCGGGGTCGTACCGGGTCGTCGCTGACGGTACCCGGTTCGATGACCGGGTACCGATGCTCGACCCGGGCGAGGCCCGTTCGTTGATGGACCGGTTCGGGTGCTCGTATCTCCGGCCCCTGCTCGGGTTTCCCCGGGCCGAGGTGGACCGGCTGGCAGACAGGCACCTCGTGGTCGAGCGGGGTGAGACCGGCCGGATGCCCAACGGCGATTACGAGGACGAACTGCGCGCGGGACTGAGAAGACGGGGTATCGACCCGGCCCCGCTCTTCCCCCCCGTGCACGAACAGACCCTGGTACGGGGTCGGATGGGGTAATTCCCCGAGGTAACACGATGTCGAGATCAACAAAAGGATTCAAGATTCGCCTTGCGAAGGCGACGCAGCAGAACCGGCGCGTTCCGGCCTGGGTGATGGTCCGGACCAAGAGGAACGTGGTCAGTCATCCCAAGCGGCGCAGCTGGCGCCGCAGTTCGCTGAAGGTGTAGGAGCATGGTCGAAAAGATGAACGAGCAGATCTACGTGATTCCGCTGCGTGATGTGAAGCGTGCGCCACGATGGCGCCGCACCAACACCGCCATCAAGGATATCCGTGCGTTTCTCGCCCGTCACATGAAGAGCGAGGATGTCAAGCTCGACGCCTCGATCAACGAGAAGGTCTGGGAGCGCGGATCGGAGAAGCCTCCGCGTCGGATACGTGTCCGCGCGATGAAGTTCGACGACGGACAGGTCCAGGCCGAGCTCGCTCCGGAGTGAGCATGAACCGGACGACGGCCTTCGGTGGTGACCCCCACATCGGGATCTTCTGCCGGGTCCTCGAGGAGATCGCGGTGGTCCCACCTCAGGCGCCCGACGAGTTCTGCGAGGCGCTCAGGGCGGCTCTCGACGTGGAACTCGTCCGGACGACGGTCCAGGGGAGCAGCATCGTCGGCTCGCTCCTGGCCGGCAACAGCCGTGCGGTCGTCGTCAGCGGTCTTGCGACACCCGAGGAGATCCGGGTGCTCGAGGACTACCGTGAAGTCTACCGGCTCGAGGGATCGATGAATGCGGCGGGCAACGTGGTCCTCGCGAACGACCACTTCGCCGCAGTCCACCCGGAGATGGAGCCCGGGGTGATCGAGGCGATCGGTGAACATCTCGGGGTCGAGGTGATCCGCCTCACCCTCGGGGGTGTGAAGACCGTCGGCATGGCCGGCTATGCGATGAACCGGGGCGTCCTCCTCAATCCCCGGGCGACGGCGAAGGAGATCGGCCGCCTCGAAGCGGTGACCGATCTCCCGATCGGTACCGGCACGGTGAACATGGGATCCGGCCTCGTCGGGACCGGGCTCCTCGCGAACTCGTCCGGCTACATCGCCGGGAACGAGACGAGTGGGTTCGAACTCGGACGGGTCGCGGATGTATTCGGATTCATAGAGGGAGTATGATGCAGCAGTACGAGGTCAGCGGCACCTTCAGGTGTGGCGATGAGTGGCGGCCGTACACGAAGACGGTCGCCGCGCCGAACGAGGCGCAGGCAAAGGAGCGGATCCTGACGGCGATCGGGTCCAAGCACCGTCTGAAGAGAATGTATATCACGGTTGACGGGATCACACAGGTCAGTGGTGAATGAGGTGGAGCGGGAAGTCCAGGTGCTCCAGCACTACCTGAACGAGTACGGCCAGCAGATCGAGCTGCTCAGCCAGCAGCTGCAGATGATCGAGCACGGGCGTGCGGAAGCGTCCGCCGCCGTCGAGACCCTGAGGGCGCTTGCCGAGTCGCCGGACGGCACCGTCCTGCTGCCTGTCGGTGGCGGGGCATCCCTTCGCGTCCGGGTGCTCGATGCAGACCGGGTCCTGCTCAATCTCGGGGCCGATGTGATCGTCGAGCGGCGGAATCCAGAAGCCCGGGAGTTCCTGGAGGACCGGATGACCGAGATGGAGGCGTCGTCCAGGCGACTCGCTGAGACGCTTGGAAAGCTCCAGGGGCAGGCGAACGAGGTCGCGCAGCGCCTCGAACAGGTCTACCGGACGGTCCAGCAGCAGGACCAGATCCAGGCGGCGCGGACCGGGTAACCCATGTTCGAGGGGCTGAAGGGAAGGCTCGCGGGGGTGCGGTCCCGACTGGGGGGCGTCATCAATGCGAGCGCCGGTCAGATCCCGACGGACCCCGGGGTTCCCCCGGAAGGCAGCCCTGCAGGCACCGTCGAGCCCCCTTCACCGGCACTGCCGGCCGACGCCCCCGTGCCTCCAGCCGGGACGGCGCGCTCCCAGGAGCCGGTCGAGAGAACGGACGACCAGGTCCCCGGCGATGTCTCGCAGCCCGGGCCGGTCAAACGGTCCTGGACGGGGCTCTTCAACCGGCAGCGAGCCGACGAGCAGGTCGACACCGGTGCCGTTCCGTCCGATGCCCCCGGGGGGGCGTCCCGGCCGGGCGAGGAGAAGGAGGCAGGCCTTCTCACGAAGCTGAAGGTCCTCGTCACCGAGCGGGAACTGATCCTCTCCGAGGACGATGTGCGGGAGGTCCTCGACGAACTAGAGCTCGTCCTGCTGGAGTCCGACGTTGCACTCCCGGTGACAGAGGAGATCATCGAGCACGTCCGGCACGACCTCATCGGGCGGCACCGCAGGTTCCGCGAGTCCCCCGACGAGATCGTGCTCGAGACCCTGAAGGGGGCGCTGCTCGAGGTCCTCGGCGAGGGTTTCGACCTGATCGGGTACATCCGAAGCCACGAACGGCCGGTCCGCATCCTCTTCACAGGGGTGAACGGGACGGGGAAGACCACGACCGTTGCGAAGGTCGGCGCCTACCTGAAGAGGCAGGGTTTCTCGGTCGTGATCGCCGCCGGAGATACATTCCGTGCCGGTGCGATAGAGCAGATCGATATCCACGCGGAACGTCTCGGCATCCGCGTCATCCAGCACAGGCAGGGAGGCGACCCGTCCGCCGTCATCTACGATGCGATCGAGTACGCACGGGCCCATGGGATCGACGTGGTGCTCGCCGATACGGCGGGCCGGTTCCACAACAAGCAGAACCTGATGAACCAGCTCGGAAAGATCAAACGGGTGATGAAGCCCGACCTTGTGCTCTACGTCGACGAGGCGGTTGCTGGCAACGACGCGGTGATCCGTGCCGAGGAGTTCGATCGGACCGTCGGTGCGGACGGCATCGTCCTGACCAAGGCAGACATGGACCCGAAGGGCGGTGCCGCGATCTCCATCGCGCACACGATCGGAAAGCCGCTCGTCTTCCTGGGGACCGGGCAGGGATACGACGACCTGGCACTCTTCAGCCCGGCGGGGATGGTGGCGGAACTGCTCGACGCCGGGGAGGGATGAGATGGTCCTGGACCGACTCGGGAGCTCGTTGAAGGACGCGCTCAAGAAACTGGCCGGAAAGACCGTCGTCGACCGTGTTGCGGTCGAGGAGCTGGTCAAGGATCTCCAGCGGGCCCTGATCCAGGCCGACGTGAACGTAAAGCTCGTGATGCGCCTCTCCCAGGCGATCAAGGCCCGTTCGCTCGACGAGGAGCCGGCGAAGGGGATGAGCGTCAGGGAACATGTGCTCCGGATCGTCTACCAGGAACTCGTCCGGCTGATGGGCCCGCCGACCGAGGTGACCCTGGGGAGGCAGACGATCCTGATGGCGGGTCTCCAGGGGTCGGGCAAGACGACGACCACGGCAAAGCTCGCCCGGTTCTTCCAGCGCAAGGGGCTGCGCGTCGCCGTGATCGGAGCCGACACGTTCCGTCCGGGTGCGTTCGAGCAGCTCTCGACCCTCTGCCAGCGGATCAACGTCCCGTGCATCGGGGACCCGCAGGAGAAGGATGCCCGTCGGATCGTGAGCGAGGGTCTCCGGAAGACGCAGGGGGCGGAGGTCGTCATCATCGATACCCAGGGGCGGCACGGACTCGAGGACGACCTGATCCAGGAGATCATCGATCTCAACAAATTATCAGGGGCGGACCACCGGTGGCTCGTGATCGACGCGGCCCTTGGTCAGCAGGCCCAGGAGCAGGCCCGGAGATTCCACGACGCGATCGGGATCGACGGGGTCATCATCACGAAGATGGACGGTACGGCCAAGGGCGGAGGGGCCCTCTCGGCGGTCGCCGAGACCGGAGCAGGGATCGTCTTCATCGGCTCGGGCGAGACGAGCGAGGACCTGGAACGGTTCGAACCCGACGGTTTTATCTCGCGCCTCCTGGGGATGGGAGACCTCAGGTCCCTCGTCGAACGGGCCGAAGAGGCGATCGCCGGCTCGGGGGAGCTCGACGTGAACGCGGTGCTGCGCGGGAGGTTCACTCTCCGTGACATGTACCGGCAGCTCGAGGCCGTAAACCGGATGGGCCCCCTCAAGCAGATCATGTCGATGCTCCCTCTCGGGTCGATGGAGCTCCCGGACGAGGCGTACGAGGTGACCGGAACCAAGATGGTCCGGTACCGGGTGATCATGGACTCGATGACTTCCCAGGAGCTCGACGAACCTTCCGTCATCAACTCCTCGCGCATGCACCGGATCGCGGTCGGGTCCGGAGCCCAGGTGGAGGAGGTACGGGAACTGATCCGGTACCACAAGACCATGCAGCGGGCCCTGAAGGGATTCCGGGGTGCGGGAGGGAGCCGGCTCGATATGCAGCGGATCATGAAGCGGTTCTCGGGAAAGCAGTGAGATGCCCGTCTTCGCCGTGATCGGCCACCGGGCCCGGACCGACGGTCACTGGTCCCTCAACGACATGCCCGGTGGGGCAGGACGGATGGACGTGCTCTGCCGGGTGGTCAACACCTCGTTCTTCCTCTCGCACGACCTCCGACGAGACGTGGTCTGCTACCTGGTTCTCCGGGGCGAACCGGGACCGGAGAAGACGATCCGGTTCCAGGGTGACCGGCTCCGCCACCTGAACCCCGACGAGCGCTCCGCCGGTTCGCTGATCAAAAAGGCCCTGGAACTCGAGGCAGGTCCGGAGTTCCGGGAGTCGACGAAGGGGGTCTCGGTCCGGGTGGGGGGCCTGGTGCGCCTGCTGGGCGAGCATTCGTTTGCCCTCCTCGACGAACAGGGTGAGGACATCCGGGTTGCCGAACGTCTGCCGGATGCCTTTTTGCTCTCGGACCACCTGAACCTGGACGAGGAGGAGTTGGCCCTCGTCGGCGACCTGCCGTGCTTTTCGGTGGGTCCTCGCTCGCTCCATGCCGACCACACGATCACCGTGCTGCTCAACGAGCTCGACCGGAGGGGACCATGACCGTCCTGGATGAGGTGGATGCGATCCTCGCGTACGGCGACTGCTGCGACGCCTGCCTCGGACGATTCTTCGGCAAGCGTTCTCACGGTCTCTCGAACGAGGAACGGGGGCGTTCCCTCAGGATCGCCCGTGCGATCGAACGGCACGAGCCGTTCGTGCCGGCGAAGGGCGACTGCTGCATCTGCGGGGGTCTCTTCGCCTCGCTCGACGGGTGGGCCGACCGGGTCGTGACCGCCCTGGAGGGGGTGGAATACGCGACGTTCCTGGTCGGCACCAGGATACCGCCCCTTCTCGCGGAGAACGAGGAGATGATCTGGTCCGATCTCTCTCTCTCGCACGCGGAGCCGATGAAATCGGAGATGAACCGCGAGATCGGAAAACGCGTCTCGGCGAGGACCGGGCGCGTGGTGGACTTCCGTCATCCGGACGTGGTGGTGCTCCTCGATATTGCACACGGGACGGTCGAGGTGCAGCGGTCACCCCTCTTCATCTACGGTCGCTATCGCAAGCTCGAACGCGGGATTCCGCAGACCCACTGGGACTGCCGGACCTGCCGGGGCGCCGGTTGCGAACGGTGCGGTTTCACCGGGAAGCAGTACCCCGACTCGGTCGAGGAGCTGATCGCCCGGCCGATCGTCGCGGCGCTGGTGGCAGACGGGGCCGTCCTCCATGGATCGGGGCGTGAAGACATCGATGCCCGGATGATCGGCACCGGGCGCCCGTTCATCCTCGAGGTGGCGGGGCCCCGTCGACGCACCCTCGACATCAGGGCCCTCGAACGGGCGGTCAACGAATCCGCCGCGGGGAGGATCGAGGTCGACCTCGTCCGGCCGGCGGCCCGCCCGGAGGTGGAAACCCTTAAGTCGAGCCGATCGCATAAAAAATACAGGATTCTGGTCGAGGTAGACGGCGCACTCTCCGACGAAGCCATCGAATCCGCCCTTTCGGCCCTCAGGGGGGTCACGATACGGCAGCGCACCCCGTCAAGGGTCGCTCATCGTCGGGCGGACAAGGTGCGGGATCGGACCGTCCTGGATATTCGGTATCTCGGACGGGAGGGGGCTGGTGTTCTGGTCGAGGTCCTCGGTGAGGCCGGTCTCTACATCAAGGAGCTGATCTCCGGCGACGGAGGACGAACCCGCCCGAGTTTCGCCGAAGGGATCGGACTGCCCGCGAGGGTAACCCGCCTCGACGTCGTCCTGGTAGAAGACCCGACGGAGGAAGAGAACGATGGCACATCACAACGGTCCGCGAAAGAAGACGCGGTATAAGTTCAAGAAGGATCTCCGGAAGCGCGGCATCCAGCCCGTAACGGCCCTGATCCAGCGGTTCGAACCCGGTCAGGCGGTTCACATCGTCTGCGAGCCCTCGGTCCAGAAGGGGATGCCCCACCGCCGGTTCCACGGCAAGACGGGCAAAGTGATCGGTCAGCGCGGGCGGGCGTGGATGCTTGCGATCCGGGACGGGGATGCCGAGAAGGTTGTCATCGCCCGGCCCCAGCATCTCAAGGCCCAGCGGTCCTGAGCGCACGGGGGGACGCAACATCTAACTTCCGCGCGGGAGAATACAAGCCAACGGCAGGTGGTCCATGAAGGTCAAGGCGGTGCAGTTCGAGGAGAAGGTGACCCTCCCCGAGGTGAGGGAGATCCTCCTCCGTGTCGAGGCCGATCGGCTCGGCATGGAGAGGGAGATGTCGTACGAACTCCGGCGTTCGATCGAGCATGCAAACCTGCTCTCCAAGACGACGCCGGAGAAGTCCCGTGCACTCGTGGAGGCACTCTCGGGGCTCGAAAAGATGCGCCCCGAGATCGCATACCGCATCGCGAACCTGATGCCACGTTCACGCGACGAACTCCGGGCGATCTATGCGAAGGAGCGGTTCACACTCTCGGGAGAGGAACTGGACCAGATCCTCGAGATCGTCCTCAGCCACTTCTAAGGGCCTCCGATGAAGTCAGACAAGAAGGAGCTGAACGCGGTCGTCCTGGACGTCCTCCTGAAGGGGAACCACGACGACCATCGCTCGGGTTTCCGGCGGGAGCCGATCGTCCAGGCGGTGGGGACCGAGCAGTTCAAACTGCTCGAGCTCATCCCGAAGAAGACCGAGATCAAGATCCACGAGCGCGTCTACATCGGGGACGGGGAACGCGAAAAGATCGAACGCGTGAAACGGCGGATCTTCTACCAGGACCTGACCCAGGTGGCCAAGCTCGAACTCCCGTTCGTCATCGAGCAGCTGGTCCACGAGAACGAGCCAAACTTCGTCCAGTTCTTCAACCGGGCGATCTCGATCAGCCCGAAGCTGCACATGCTTCACCTCCTCCCCGGCATCGGCAAGAAACTGATGTGGGAGGTGCTCGAGGCACGTGAGAAGAGGCCCTTCGAGTCCTTCGCCGATATCTCCTCCAGGATCAAGGGGATCCCGCACCCGGACCGGATGATCATCGACCGGATCCTCGAGGAACTCCAGGACCCCGACGTGAAGTACCATCTCTTCACGTCCCGCTGAACCCCTCCCTCTCTTTCGGTCGGCGGGGGGCCCTGCACGCCTCTCTCCCGATTCTCCCGCAGACCCTGGCGGGGCCCCTATGGTCGGTATCCCTGGTGGTCCGCCGTTCGACGAGTTCTCATCATTCCCCCGGTCCTGAAACCCTCCGCATCTCGTTGTAGAGCGAGACGATCGAGAGGCTCATGAGGTTCAGGGTCGTCGCGCCGTTCCAGAGCGCCGTCTCTTCCGGTAAGAGGCCCCCGATCCACCCGGACCATAGCATGACACAGATCGCTCCGAACGAGAGGAGGGTGTCCACCGCGAGGAAGACCAGCGGGCGCCGGAAGAGACGCCCGAGCTGGGCGATCGTGCAGTACTCGAACGGTGCAGGCCGACCGGCGAGATCAAAGATGGAGCGTGCGGCATTCATGACAAAGTCCGCGGTCGCCCACGCGATGACGAGCGAACCGAACGGAACGAGAAGCCACGCTCCAGTCCTGATCGCGGAGAGTCCCAGGAGGAACTTGAACGTGCAGAACGGCATCCCGATGGAAAGGGAGAGGAAGAAGGGACGGACGAAGAACCGCTGGATCTCGTCCGCCTGCTCCTCCGGTGTCCCTCCGTGCCGAGTCATCTTTCCGTACGGGATCTGTGGTCGCCGGCATCCCATGAACGTGCCTGTCCGTGGTTGGCAGTGAGTGCGGCGCCTGTAGATTGATTATCGATCCACGGCAACCTGTTTTTCAGGACCGAGGATGGATGGAGACGGAACCATGATGGGGGGATCCGCCTGGGGGCCCGGCATGATCAGCACTTCCTGATCGATCCCGATGCAGTGGACCGGATCGTCGATGCCTGGCCGGTCGAGGGTCGCCGCGTCCTGGAGATCGGCCCCGGGCAGGGCGTCCTCACGTTCGCACTGCTTGAGGCGGGCGCCCTCGTCGACGCGATCGAGTACGATCCCCGTCTGGTCCAGGTCCTCTCCACCCGGTTCTCCAGGGAGATCTCGGAAGAACGGCTCACCCTGCACCTGGGCGACGCGGCCCGTGAACCCTGGCCCCCGTTCCAGGTGATGGTCTCGAACCTGCCGTACTCGATCTCGTCACCGGTCGTCTTCCGTCTCCTCGAGACACGCTACGAGGCAGCCGTACTGATGTTCCAGCGCGAGTTCGCCGAGCGGATGCGCGCGTTCATCGGTACACCGGACTGCGGCCGCCTCTCGGTGATGGTCCAGACCTTCGCCCGTGTCGAGGCATGCTTCGTCCTCTCTCCCTCCTCCTTCTCCCCACCACCGGAGGTGGAATCGATGGTGGTCCGGATCACTCCCCGGGACCCGCTCTTTCCCGTCGAGGACCGGGAGGTGTATGGTCGCGTGGTCCGCGCGCTCTTTCTGCAGCGGAGAAAGACCGTCCGCAACGGTCTGAAGGCCGCTTCAGGTCTTCTGGGCGCATCGGCGGTGCACCACCTTCTGCTCTCTCTCCCGGAGGAGGTCCTTGCCAGTCGCCCTGAAGCCCTCTATCTCGAGGACTTTGCGACGATTGCGAACTCCATCGCACGCTTTCGGGGGTGAACGGGCGATCTCCCGAAGAATATCCGCATCGTCGCTCCCCATCGGCGCCCCGCCCCGGACGGGCTGGATGTCGCAGCAGATCGGGCCAGGCCCCCCTCTTCACCTCGACCGCGAGCATTATCAGGGGATCGTGCGGACCCTCTTTTTATGCCCTGCTGGGATCCGAAGGACGGCCCACGGAACGCCGGGACCCGGACGGTCTGGGCAGACGAACACGTCCGCCCACCGGACCTCCAGGACGATACCGGCCTGCCGGACCCCCGATCGGGCGATGGGCGGGTGACCGCCTCATTCCCCGACCGTGTGCCGGTGGATCAGGACCCCGGTGGTCAAGGCATGGCGATGACTTCCCGTTGCCTCCATCCCCACGTCTACCCGGTCGAGGCGGATACGCTCCTGATGCTAGAGGCCGCACGGGAAGAATGCCGAACGGATGACCGGGTTCTCGAAGTGGGGACCGGTTCGGGGCACATTGCAGCCTCACTCCACCCCCTGGTCGGGTGCATCCTCGCGGTCGATATCAATCCCCATGCCGCGCACGCCGCACGGAGGCGGGGTCTCGACGTGGTCCGGACCGACCTCTTCGCCGGACTCCGTGGGCGGTTCGACCTGGTCCTCTTCAACCCGCCCTACCTTCCGACCTCGCCGGAGGAGCGGATCGACGACTGGCTCGAGTATGCGCTCGACGGCGGGCCGGACGGCCGACGGACGATCACCCGCTTCCTCGGGGGGCTCAGGGAAGTCCTGGCACCACGTGGAAGGGCCCTCCTCCTGGTCTCGGCCCTGACGGGGATCGGGGAGGTACGGGCCCTGGCAGGTGCATGCGGGTACGCAACAGGGGTCGTCCGGGAGTGTGTGACCGAGGGAGAACGCTTGGTGGTGCTGAGAATCACCGGCGAGGGGAACGATGCCTGAGACGATCCTGCTCGAGGTCGACGAGCCGCTCGACCTCGACGCGACCCTCGGGTGCGGGCAGGCGTTCCGGTGGGCGAGGCGGGACGACTGGTGGGAGGGGGTGGTCGGGAGGCATGCGATCCGTCTCCGCCAGGAGGGGCGCCGCCTCGAGTTCCGCGGTGCAGACGAGCCCTTTATCAGGCACTATCTCGCACTCGACCTCGATCTCGAGGCGGTCGTCTCCGCGATCGATCGAGACCCCGTGATCCACGCCGCGATCGAGGTCTGTTACGGTCTCCGGATCCTCAGGCAGCCCCTCTTCGAGTGCCTGGTTTCGTACCTCTGCGCGACGAACACGAACATCCGGGCCGTGCAGGCGCGGGTGGAGTCGATCGCCGCGCACTACGGTGACCTGATCCCGGGGTCATGCCGGGATCACCACGCGTTTCCCGATCCCGCCGCCCTCTCCGGAGCGACCGAGGGAGGACTCCGTTCCTGCCGCCTCGGGTACCGGGCGGACTTCGCGGCCCGGACCCTCTCCAGGATCACCGCCGATCCCGGGTGGTTGAACCGCCTCACCTCGATGCCGTACGACGAGGCGCGTACGGCGTTGATGACGCTCCCGGGGATCGGTCCGAAGGCTGCGGACTGCATCTGCCTCTTTGCCCTCGGGCAGTTGGAGGCGTTCCCGGTCGATCTCTGGGTCAGCCGGATCCTTGGTCGTCACTACCGTCAGGCGGTGAAAGAGAGGTCGATCTGCCCGGCGGACTACGAGGAACTCCGTTCGTTCGGCAGAGGCCGGTTCGGGGGTTTCGCGGGGTACGCACAGGAGTATCTCTACGGGGCCCGGCACCATCTCTGTTCCTGACGATGGAGAGCCCTCACCTTCCCGGTGCTCCACACCGGGTCATGGGCTTCACCGGTTCGTCACGCACGCTCCGGGTCCCGGTCCCTCCCATCTATTCCTTCCCCTGCCGGGAAAGACGACACTTCCCGGGACGACGAGCCGGGACGGGCAGGAGAGACAGGTGCAAGAGCGTCCCACCCTTCCGGCACATCCTTTCGCAGGCGCATGCACCGCCGGTGGGGATGACGGACCAGTAGATGAATTTTACACCTCCTCTTCCGGCTCTTCGGACTCCGGGAGGCGCACACAGGGGAGGGCACGCGTGATCTCCTCGAGGATACCCCGACCCCTGACGATGCTGTAGCGAAAGAACCCGTTCGTATCCTCGCGGGTATCGATCGCGATCTCGTACCGTCTCAGGGCCCTCGCAGCTGCGTCCGCCTCCTCCCAGTTCTCTGCCGGTTCTGCCAGCTTGTACAGGAGCGCCAGGTTGAGTCCCCGTACCCATTCGAGGGGTGTCAGATCCCAGTCGATGCAGTCGGCGATGCTGGCAATGTTCATCACATAGACGAACTCGCCTCCGGGGGATCTCTCCAGCCCCTCGAGGATCTCCTCGATGCTGTTCTGCCCGGCGCAGGCGCGCGCAAATGCCTGCATGGTCTCCTCGGTCACGTTCTCTCTCCGAATCTGTATAGGACTCTGGTGTCCATTACCCCTTCTGTTCCCTGATGAGCATTCGATCGAGTCGTCGTGAACCAGCAAAGGAACGGTGATGGTGATAATCGCAGATCGAGGTGGTGCGGATCGATACACCATGATCGTATCGCCCGGGAGAGATGGTACCGAGAGCCCGGGAAAGTCCTGAACAGCGTACGGGAACCGGTCCGGGGCGACCACGGAGACCAGCGTCTTGTCATCGTCCCGTTACCCGGACCGGAACCGGAACCGGAGGTGCAGATCCCGATAACTCGCGTCGATCCGTCCCTGGCCCATGAGGTCGTCGGGTGGTGGCGTTCCGGAGAACAGAAGGAACTGGAGTCGGTTGAACCCCGGTTCGGTGACCGTACAGTTCACCCGCCTCTCAGAGGTCTGGTTATGAGGCACCACAACCTCGTACCGATCCAGAAGGCGCATGCGATCGATCGACGAACGATTCGTCGTCGGATCGAATGACTGGTTCACGAGCAGGGTCTCGACCGTGTAGTGCATCTCATGGAACTCCTGGTTTCGAACGCCGATGATGACGGACCGCGAGGTATTCGCGGAGAGGGAAACCGGGTAGTCGGATGCTCTCCCCTGTTCGTCGAGCACGTAGAACTCGGAGAAGGGTCTCCCTTCTCCGGGAACCAGGACAACGAAACAGATCGACCCGATCGTGAACACAAGGGAGACGAGGAGAAAAACAGAGATGGTCCGGTCTGACGATGCACCGTCCCCCCCAGAGAGCCCCGCACCCAGATCACGAACGAAGGTCGGTACTGGTAGGACCAGTTGCGCATCGACAGGAAGACTGAGTCTGCGGAATGCTCCGACTGCCGCCATCAGGATCGAATATCCGGACAGCCATATCAGAATGGAATCCAGCCGGATGCCTTCCGGTGTTGCGTTGAGAACGAATCCGATCAGGGGAACCACCGCGATCGAGAACCCGATGGAGAGTGCGAGGCGTTCGATCCAGGTCAGCTCATCGTTGCGGGGAAAGAGGGCTGCCATCAGGAGATAACCCGGCACGAGGAGAATCATGACCAGGCCGGATGCCACTCTCAATGGCGACTGGTTGAGTATCGGTATGTACACGGAGAGCAGGGTGAGCCCGGTGAGCGCGACTGCACCGATCAGATCCAGCAGTGTCCGAGCCTGTCGGGTCCTTTTTCCGTCCGTTTGTCGGCGATTCATACCATCAGCGTTCGGGGGTCAGTGTCGTCGCGGGACGCGTCTCTTTCCCCGGGGGCTCATAAGAAACGCCCCTTCTCGAGAGCCGGTAGACTGCCAGTGCGGCCAGAATGACCACGACTCCGCCGAGCACATTGTAGAGGGGTTCGGTCCACCCCGTTACCGGGGTGAACCGGGCAAGGAGTCCCTGGGAGACGATGAACAGTCCAAGCACTGCCAGCACAGGAACCGCAAAGAGTGCAAGACCTCGGAATGTCCGGACGATGCGTCCATCCAGGCGCCGACAGGTGGAGGGCAGGATGAACGGAAGCAGTGCGAGGCAGAGAAGCATGCCCGAGACCCATTCTGCCGGGTTCTGGAGCTCCTGGAAGAGGGCATGGACGAACCAGTCCTCATTTCCGAGCCTGGAAAAGGGGCCGAGGAAGGGGTACAACCACTCCTGGGGTTGCTCCCACATCAGGTCGAGCACCTGATGCGAGCCGACACCGATCGCCAGGGCGGGCACCAACATGGTGTACCGCGTACGGAGAAACAGCGCTCCCACTGCGCTGAGAAGGACGAGGAAGAGGAGCGTGTGAAAGAAGATACGGCCGTTTCCGATCTGATCGCCCAGGACGAGGTACCCGAGTGGTTTATCGACCAGATCCGGAAGGATCGCCCCGAGCATGCACGGCAGGACGATGCGTCTGTCGTCGAACCGATCGGCGAGAAGGTACCCGATCACGAGACCGGTCAGCAGGTGAAACAGAAGAAACATACCCTGTCCGTGTGCTGATCGATATCCGGCAGGCGTTCTGTCCATCCATCACAGTCTGTCGGTCCGATCGATGACGATGGGTTCCTGCTGCGGATACACGGCAGGACACCACATCGTACCCGGAACCCGCGGGGGCTCGTGTCATCGCCCCCTGCGCCCGCGCAGACCGCTGCAGGGTCGTCTTGAGTCATCCCAATACCTTGCTCTCCTGACGGGTATCCAATCCCCGATGCCGCGTTCGATACGGGCCCCGCATCAACAGGACCCGGGCAGGTATCGAAGACCGATCCCGCGGTCGATCGGATCTGGTTGCACGATGCCGTTTCACATCCGGAGACGATCTGATCCACGGCAGCGCCACGACCGAATTCGCGATACCGAACCTGTAACGATCCCGGGATCTGTCTGTACTGTCATTTTTCACTCAGAGGAAAGAACCTGCCGGTCGGCGAAATATTTCGATAATTTTTTAATTTTTGCAGACGATCACCTCTCGCGTGGTCCGAGTGCAGCACGAGGACTGTGTCTCCCCGGTCGTGGGCGTCCTCCTCCTGGTGGTGGTGACGATCGTCCTCATACTGCTCATCCTGGCCCTCTTCTCTCTTCCCCACCTCTGCAATCCCTTCCCGCCCAGGCAGTTCGAGATCGTCACGATCCACGACTACGACGAAGACAGGCCGATACTCAACTATGACAGCCGCGTCCTGCTTCGGTACACCGGCAGTGAGCCCATCCCGAACCGGCCACTTTCCGGCCGTTTCTTCGTCGACGGCGTGCCGATCCGGAGTGTCGTCACCACGTTCCACGGCCAGGACTTCATCCCGACACACCATTTCGGCATCGAGCGGATGGGGGGGCTCGGTTGCCAGGGAGAGAGGTGGGTGCCGGGGGCGTTCGTGCTGATCGACTTCAAGGACGGCACCTTCAGACCGCGCCAGAGGGTTCGGACCGAGATCATCGACTCGGGAACCGGATGCATCATCTCCCGGGATGAGTACTTCGCCCCAGGCCCCGTGCGATGAGCCGGGCGACGCGAACCGGTTCGGGGACCCGCCCGTCCAAGGTGAAGGCATCCACCACGCGTGCCGCGTCTTTATTGCTCAGTCCGAAGGGGCGCACGAACAGGGTCGAGCCGGTCGATAGCACGACGGGTCTCCGCTCTCCCAGGGACCGGTACCGCTCGAGCCTCTCCTCGTCCCCGGGAAAATGGCGCGCGATCGCCTCTTCAAGCCCGTCTGACGGTTCGTAGGTGACCGAGACGAGGGGTACTCCTGTCCGCCGCCAGACCTCCTCCCCGTCGATCACGTTGAACCACGCGATCACCGAGCCCGAGGTCATCACCAGGTTGATGTCGTCGCGCCCGAGGGATCGTACGAGCCGCAGGACCGAGTCTGTTGCGTCCGAACCTCCGACCGTCGCCTCCTCGACGGCAAAGCCGTCGATGCGGAGGTCCCGCCTCATCACGATCCCGGCAAGTCGTGACCGGACGCCCTCGTCGTGCCTGCCGCGATAGCTCTCGGCGATCCCCAGGACGCGGAGACCCGGTTTCTCCAGCCTCATCAAAGGACTTATGATGACCTTTCCGGCATATATATGGGAATGATGATCGACCGGGACAGCGTCACCGTCCTGATCCCAACCCTGAACGAGGCACCCACCATTCAGGGTTTGATTCGGGACTTTGCCGATCACGGCTATCACCGTGTCCTGGTGATCGATGGCAGAAGCTCGGACGGCACCGCCGAGCTGGCAAAGGCGGCAGGCGCCCGGGTGATCGTCCAGACGGGACGGGGGAAGGGAAACGCCGTCGTGGAAGCCTTCCGGGAGATCGAAACCCCCTACGTGCTGATGCTGGACGGCGACGGTACCTACGATCCGGCAGACGCGGACCTGATGGTCCAGCCGCTCATGGAGGGGTACGACCAGGTGATCGGCGACCGGCTCCGGGAGACCGACAGCGGTGCCTTCTCGCGGCTCAACTACGTGGGAAACTACATCCTCAACCGACTCTTCCGCCTCGCCCACGGTCGGTACCTCTATGACATCCTCTCCGGATACCGTGCCTTTTCCCGGCAGGCGATCGACTCGATGTGCCTGAAAGAGCAGGGGTTCGGGATCGAGACCGAGATCTCGGTCGAAGCGGTGCGAAACCGCCACCGGGTCCGGGTGGTTCCCATCCGGTACGGGCGGCGCCCGGGCACCTCCACCAAGTTGAACCCGATACAGGACGGATACCGGATCGCCGTGACGATCTACCGCCTGGCCAGGATGAACAATCCGCTCTTCTACTTCGGCCTGATCGGGGTCACCCTCTCGCTGATCGGCTTCATCATCGGGATCCTGGTGGTCGTCGAGTGGCTCGCGGGGATCACCCACCTTCCGCTCACCATCCTGACGGTACTCCTGATCATGGTCGGTATCCAGATCTTCGTCTTCGGCCTGATCGGAGACCTGGTCCTCTCGTTCCACCGCGAGACATTGGCCGAGATCGAACTCTTACGGCACGAACTGGAGGAGCGGCGATGACGCCCCCCGTCATCTCGGTTGTGATCCCGGCCTACAACGAGGAGGGCGGGATAGAACGCTGTCTTCGCTCCCTCTCGGACCAGACCCTCCCCCGGGAACAGTTCGAGGTGATCGTCGTCGATGGTGATTCGAAGGACCGGACGCGGGAGATCGCAGCAGCGTACGCCGACCGCGTCTTCATCCAGACGAGTCCGAAGGTGGGGGGAGCACGGAACGACGGTGTCCTCGCTGCCCGGGCCGCACTGATCGCGACCACGGATGCGGACTGCGTCCTGCCCCCTGACTGGCTCGAACGGATTCGGAACGCCCTCTCCTCGGAAGGGGTGGTGATGGTCTATGGAACGGTACGGCCCATCGAGGACTCGATCAAGAACCGGGTCTCGCTCTGGATGGCGAACACCCTCTCCGCCCTCTGTTACCGGACGGGTATCATGTACTATACCCTCGGATGCAACACCGGGTTCAGAAAGGATGCATTCGTCAGGGCGGGCATGTACCGGACGATCGATGCGGGGGACGACCTCGAGATCGCCCGCCGCATGCTGCTCGAGGGACGGATCCTCTTTGATCCCGGTCTGAAGGTCGGCTTTTCCATGCGCCGGTACGAGCAGTTCGGCACGATCCGTTCGCTCTACCAGTGGCTCTACATCGTCCTGAAGGGCGGGGAGTCCGGGCGGTACACCTACTCGAGGCGCGAGTACAAATAACCGGGCGACCTCTTACCCGGCGGAAGAAAAGTTTATCATCCAGCCATCTCACACGCAGCGCGGTGGATATCATGCCCCGTGTTGTTCTTTTCGAATGCCATGCTGACGATCCGGAGCGGGTGGCGGCCTTCTACCGGGATGTCTTCGGGTGGGAGATCGAGCGTACCGAGGACCCGTATTACATCCTGCTCCGGTCGGGGGGAACCGGCGAACCCGGAATCGATGGGGCCGTGATGCCGCGGGTACGGGGTTCGTCATTCACGAACCTGGTCAGCGTCACCTCGATCGACGACACGATGCTCCGATGCATCAGGGCAGGTGGCGAGGTCCTGATGCCACGCCGTTCTGTATCCGGAGTGGGGCGGGTCGCCTACTGCGCCGATGCCGAGGGGAACGTCTTCGGCCTTCTCGAGCAGGTGAATGGACAGGAGCGCTGACCGCGTCCGCACTCCGGACCGACCTGTCGGCCCTTTGGCACCAGGACTATATACTCCGGTCTCCCTCCCTCCTATCGGTGTATCCTCGTGGAAGAGTTCTCTGTGCTGATCGGCGGCAGGGCCGGCGAGGGGATCAACAGGGCGAGCGCAGTACTGAACCGACTGATGGCCCGCCTCGGGCGGTATGTCTACATGTATTACGACTACCCCTCGTTGATCCGTGGTGGGCACAACTTTGCGATCGTCCGGTCGGCGGATCGGCCCATCGGGACTCACCGGGAAAGGGTCGATGCGGTGATCGCCCTCGACCGTGAGACGGTCCGGCAGCACGCGTCCCGCCTCTCCCCTGGCGGGGTGCTGCTCTTCGACTCGTCGGTCGTCAGGGAGAGCGTGGGGGTGCCGGTGCCGCTCGACGAGGCCCTGGATGCCGAGGGCGCCCCCCCGATCACCCGGAACTCGGGGATGATCGGCGCCTTCTGCCGTGCCGCCGGCATCCCGTGGTCGCTCGTCGAAACGGTCTTCGAACGGGAGTTCGGGAGGCATGCCGGGATCAACCTGCGCGTGGCCCGCCGGTCGTTCGAGATGGTCGAAGAACGGATCCGGATCCCGCGCATCGATCGCAGACCGCTCCCGGTGCTGACCGGGAACGAGGCGATCGCGCTCGGGCTTGTACGGGGAGGCCTGGACACCTACATCGCCTACCCGATGACTCCCACGTCCAGCATCCTGCATCTCCTCGCCGGGTTCGCCAGCCGGACAGCCCTCTCCGTCGTCCATCCCGAGAGCGAGATCGCGGTGATCCTGATGGCACTCGGAGGGGCATACGCCGGAAGCCGCTGTGCCGTCGGTACTTCGGGCGGTGGCTTCTGCCTGATGACCGAGGGCCTCTCCCTCTCCGGCATGGCTGAGGTCCCCGTCGTGATCGTACTCGGACAGCGGCCCGGCCCGAGCACGGGACTTCCCACGTACTCTTGCCAGACCGAGCTGCTCTTTGCCCGTCACGCGGGCCAGGGGGAGTTTCCGCGCCTCATCGCCGCACCGGCGGACGCGAGCGAGGCCTATGTCTGGTCTGCCCGTGCACTCGAGCTCGCGTGGCGCTTTCAGGTGCCGGCGATCCTGCTGGCCGACAAGACGCTCTGCGAGGGGGGGTACTCGGCCGTGATCGACCCGGATCTCAGGGTCGCTGCCCCGGACGACAGGAACGCGATGATGCCCGGTGAGCCCTATCTCCGGTACCGGATCACCCCGGACGGTGTCTCGCCACTGCGCACCGTCCCGTCGGCGGGCGACGTGATCAAGGTCAACTCCTACGAGCACGATGAGTCGGGAACGACCACCGAGGATGCGGAGATCTCCGCGGCGATGCAGAGAAAGCGACGGGAGAAGGCGAGGACCCTCGGAGAGGCACTTCGGGCGTACGAGACCGTCGACGTCTCCGGACCGGACACCGCACGCGTCGGGGTGGTCACCTGGGGATCGACCGCCGGGGCGGTGCGCGAGGCGGTCGATGAACAGCCCCTACGGCTCGTGCGGCCGATCGTGCTCGAGCCGTTCCCGACGGAGGCGTTTCGAGCCGCCGTGGACGGGCTCGAACGTCTCATCGTTGTCGAGCAGAACTGGACCGGGCAACTCGAGCAGCTGATGCGCCTGCACGGGTTCGGGGCCGACGGGCGGGTGCACCGGTTCGACGGGCGTCCGTTCACGGTCGAGGAGATCGTCTCCCGTCTCGCGGAGGTGGTCTAAGTGGCGACGAGTGACCTCATCACGCCGGCGCCGAACACGTGGTGCCCGGGTTGCGGCAACTTCGCGATCGAGCACGCGTTGAAGGATGTGCTGACCGGGATGATCGACGGTGGCACACCGAGAGAGGAGTTCGTGCTGGTCACGGGCATCGGCTGCCACGGCAAGATGGCCGATTACCTGGGCATCAACTCCTTCTATGCCATCCACGGACGGACGATCCCCGTGGCGACCGGGATCGCGCTGGCGAACCCCGATCTCCGTGTGATCTGCTGCGCCGGGGACGGGGACTGCTACGGAGAGGGGCTCGAACACCTGGTCTTCGCGGCGAAGCGAAACGTCGACATCACACTGATCATCCACGACAACCGGGTATACGGTCTCACCACCGGGCAGTACACTCCGACCTCGCCACTCGGTTTTCCCGGACGTTCGACCCCCGCCGGTTCCCCCGAGTATCCACTCAACCCGCTGGCGCTGATGGTCGCAACGGGCGCGAGCTTTGTCGCACGCGGGTATTCCCGCCGGCTCCCGCAGCTCCGCCAGCTGATCCGCGACGGTCTCTCCCACCGCGGTCTCTCCTTTTTGGAGATCCTCCAGGTCTGTGCGTCTTTCTTCAACCAGACCGCGTACTACGACGAGCACGCATACGACCTCGACCCATCAGAGTTCCCCACCCGGGACGTGGACCGGGCCCTGCGGGTCGCGCGGGAGTGGGACTACAGTACCGACTCCCGGATCCCGCTGGGGGCGCTCTACCGGACCCGTCTCCCGACCTACCAGGAGCATCTCGCGGCGCACCGGGCCGGTACCCGGGATCCGGCATCCGCGATCCGCGGTTTCCTGGACGAACGGAGATGAGGGAGAAAATCCTTAATGGGATAGAAAGAGAGGAAGATGCCATGAAGATCATTGGAATCAGCGCAAGCCCGCGGGGTGCGGAATCACGGACGGCCCGTCTCGTCGAGTCCGTCCTCAGGGGAGCCGCTTCGGCAGGGGCCGAGACGGAGTTCATCGATATCTGCAGGTACCGCTTCGAGTTCTGCACCGGGTGCGGGACCTGTTACGCGACCGGAGAGTGCCCACGGGTCGATGACTTTGCCGGGCTCTTCGAGAAGATGGTCGGAGCGGACGGCATCGTGCTCGGATCGCCCAACTATATCAACGGTCCCACCGCCCAGCTCAAGCAGGTGCTGGACCGGATGGCCGACGCGATCCACTGTCGTGCCTTCGATGGTAAGTACGGCTGCTCGGTCTGCACGACGGGGGGGAGCGGCGACGACCTCGTGGTCGGGTACCTGAACGGGGTCCTGAACGATCTGGGCGCGCAGACCGTCGGCGGGGTGGGTGTCGCCCTGGGAGCGGATCCCGGACGGCTGAACGGGGCGATGGTACAGGGCGAGGCCCTCGGACGGGACCTCGTCGAGGCGATCGCGACCAAAAGGCAGTACCCCGACCAGGTCCCGTCCCTCGAGGCGGCACGTGACTATTTCAGGATGCTCGTCACCGCGAACCGGGAGACCTGGTCCCACGAGTACGAGGTCTGGGCCGCGCGCGGCTGGCTGTGAAAACGGCGTGTCCCCCTCCTCACTGGAGGGAGACCTCGAGCGTGACGACCGCGAGGGGACCTGCCCCGGTCGCCTCCCCGACCACCGCGCCGTCCCGGAGCAGGCGGAGGGTGAGGGGTTCGTCGTTTGACTCCTGCTTCTGGAACTTTGCCTGCACGAACTGTGCCCCCGGCAGGACGGGCAGGGTCGCGTTTCCGAACCCCTCGTCGGACCTGATTGCGTCCCGCGTTCCGTATGCCCCGCTCCACATCCCGCTGTAGATCACCTCGAGTTCGAGCCGCGGGACGGGTGCAGTGGGATCGGCGGTTCCACCCGGCCCCTTCACCTGCTGCGAGGTGGATACTCCAGGGACGTCACCCGCCGGGTCAGGCCCGGCTCCGAGACATCCGGAGAGAAGGACCAGCACCACGGCAGCACCGACAGCACCCAGGATCGATGTCCATCTCATGGGATCGAGGGTACGCTCGCAGGGAGTTTAAAGAAGACTCATATGGCAGGACGGGGTGAGGGAGCAGTATGGAGATAGAGGCGCCCCCGGTGGACCTTCCGCAACCCGGTAACGGGACAGGGATGGGCATTCTCTCTGGCATCGGAGCCATCGTGTCCATTCTTGCGATGCTGACGGGGGGCGTCCCTCCCGCGGGGATCGTCGGCGTCGTGTCGTCGACTGCGATCATCGAGTACGGTGCGGCGGTCGTCGCCGTGGGGATTGGTATCCCTGCGGTTCCTGCAACGGTCTATGTCACGCTTCTCGGCGTGACCCTGATGCTCTTTCTCTTCGCCGCCCTCGATACCCTCGCCGATCGTTCGACCACCGTTCGGCGGCTTGTCGGGCGCGCCCAGCGGCGCGCTGCGACGATCGATCGGTTCCGGCGCTGGGGTCCCGTTGCCCTCTGTCTCGGCGTGATGGTCGTCGGATTCTACGTCTGCGTCCCCGTTGCGTGGCTGTTCGGCTGGCCCCGGTACCGTTCGATCATCGCCCTCTCCCTGGGATTTTTTATTGGAACCGCCACGACAGCGGCCCTCTCCGCAGGTCTTCTCAGCACCCTCTGAACCGCGTCCGATCGCCGTTCCCGACCCGACGAGTCTTTTGAAATTGTTGTGTATTTCTCAAAAAATGACCGGGATTCGGATATGATGACAGGCCAATATTTTAATAGGTATCCCGGTCATGATCCTGAATGGGCATGGCGTCGAGAACTGGCCTCGTCATCGTGAGCATCCTGGTCCTCCTATCCCTCACCGTCGGTGCGTCGGCGGTGATGGTGGCCGCCTCGGACGCCGACAGTGCCACCAGGGCCTCGTCCATGTTCGTCTGCGACGGCGTCGCGGACGAAGTCGAGATCAACGCAGCCTTTGCGAACGACTCCGTGGTCGAACTCTCTGCCGGTACGTTCCGGACCTCGGGGACGATCTATGTCCGGGGGAACTCGACCCTGAGGGGGCAGGGGCCCGACAGGACCGTCCTCTCGATGGCCGGCGACTACGCGGCGCGGGTGGACATCGCCCAGCCCGACGTGACGGTGAGCGACCTCACGATCACGAACCGGGGCTGGCTGATGATCACGACATCGAACGTGAAGGTGCACGACGTCACGATCCGGGACTCCAAGAAGACCGCGCCCACCGTCAACGGGATGTTCTTCGTCTGGGCGGACGGACGGGTCTGCGAGAACATCGAGTTCGTCCGCTGCAAGGCGATCGATGTCGGT
>JAKPPV010000039.1 GCA_029547145.1 Methanobacteriota archaeon | reverse complement strand
GAGACCTTCTTCATCAGCGCCAGGTTCGCCGCGTTCGCCGGGTCGTTCACCTGGTTCGCGGTGGCGAGGCAGGTGGAGAAGTGCGCCCTCGCCTGGGAGAGGTACGACCGGATCTGCCCGAAGTCGCTCGCGCCCCAGGCGCTGCTCCATGCCGTGTTGCCCGCCTCGTACGACGCGTACGCCTGCGCCATCGTCGCCCCTCCAGGGAGCACCGTGGGGGCAGGCGTGGTCGGGAGGACGGTCGGGACGGGGGTTCCGGTGGGGGTCGCCCCCCCGGAACCGACCGTGACGATCCACTCATCAAGAACCTGCCCGTTCACCCGGATGTGGTAGGTGTAGACCCCCGGCGTGGCCCGTGTCAGCGTAAAGGAGTACCGCCCGTCGCCATCCGTTACCGTGGAGGCGATCGGTCTCCACGCCCCGCCCGCCGTCACCTGTTCCTCCAGTGTCACGAGTGTTCCAACCACGGGGGAGCCGTCTGCCGTCCATACTAAGCGGCCATACAGGACGAATGGCTCGTTCACCCCGAATTGATACGTGTTTAACTCCTGGGTGACTGCCCTCTGTACGGACATGCCTGCCCCGTCCTGGTATGGACGGTCCATCCTGGTGTCGATCCGGACTGCCCCGGAGAGACCTACGCAGAGACAGAGCATGAGCAGAATTCCAGCCATCATTCGCCAGGTCTGCATCGTTCCCTCCCTGCTCGCCATCCCGTGTCGAGGGACGACCGGTGACGGGACCCCCGGATCGAGATGACGGGCGAACACGATACGATTGTATCGATGCCTCCATATTCCGATTGGATATATTTTTCTGTATGTGCGGCAGGTGCCTTCCCCGCGCGGAGCACCAGATGGCATTCAGGCGATCATCCTCGTCGAGAGGGGGTCAAGACCATCATCCGGATGAAGTCCCCACGGGCGACCCTTCGTCACGTTCTCCTGGTGTCGTGCAACCCGCATCCGCGGCATCATGCCACCCTACGGTCCGTATCCGGTATCGACTGACCGGTAGCATGCTCATCGGTGAGGCATGGTACCGGTCTTCGGGTCCCACGATCGAGGTTGGGGTGACATCGAGCGGAAGGTGAGCGGCAGGACGCCCCGATCGATCGTTATTCGATCACCGCAGCGCCGGTTCCGGGCGTGACGGTCCATTCCGCCGGGACCAGGAGACGCCCGTTCTCTGCCTGGCATGACGAAGGAGCGACATGGTGGCGGTGCGCAGGATTCGGTCCCGCCTCCCGGGACCGGGCGGGCAGTCGTACCTGCCCGGACACGGTCCGTGCGGCTCGACCGTTACGAACCCCGACATCCGTTCTTTGTACGGCATTCCTGCGTCCCCATCTCATCCTTGTCTCCGCCCGGTCCTCACCAGGACAGGCACGGAACCGGGACCCCTCCGACGTCCGTCCTGCTCTTCACCCGACCTGTCCGCCGCCGGGTGAATGCTGATATTTTGGGGGGTGGAGGGAGGAACCGGACCAGGGATCGCGTATCGGGACCCGACCCAATCCTCTATCACGGTTCAGGCTGACCAATTCTCATGTCGTGGGAGCTCGAGCTCGTCCGCCAGCTGCAGTCCGTCCCGGGCCTGGTGTATCCGATGGTCGTTTTCTCGTTCTTCGGCTCCCCCGCGTTCTACCTTCCGTTCATCGCCGTTCTGGCCTGGTGGCGGGAGCGGGGGTTCGCCCTCGAGCTGGGGGCGCTGATCGCCGTCTCCGCCTTCGTAAACGACCTGGCGAAACTCCTGTTCCAGGCCCCCCGGCCCCACTGGGTGACCGCGGAGGTCCTCGGGTTCGAGGCGCCGGCCTCGTTTGGCTTTCCCTCCGCCCATGCCGAGCTCGCCGCCGCCGTCTGGGGCCTCGTCGCTCTCAGGGCAGGACGGCCCCTCGCCGGTGCCGGGTGCGCCCTCCTCGTCCTGCTGATCGGCCTCTCGCGCCTCGTGCTCGGGGTTCATTTCCCCATCGACGTGGTCGGCGGGTACGTGATCGGGCTCGTCCTCCTCGTCGCATTCGTCCTCGCCTGGCCGGAGGCGGTTCAGATCGCCCGGCGCTGGCCTCCGCGTCGCGTGGCGGTCACCGCCCTCGCCCTCTCGCTCGTCGCCGTCGGGGTGAGCGGGATCGTCGCGGCGTCCGCGTCCTCCTGGTCGCCCGACGCCTCGTGGACGGGGACGATCGCCGGCCCCGACCCCGTCTCGATCGAGAACACCCTGATCGCGACCGGCTTCGGGCTCGGGCTCGTCCTCGGCGCCGTGATGGACCGAGGGTGCCGGGTGTTCCGCTCGGTTCCCACCGGGCTGGTCGCCACGTTCGTCGGTCTCCTGGTCATGGTCGTCGTCTGGTTCGGCCCCGGTCTCCTCCTCCCGGACCAGGGGCTGGTGACCGCCCCCGGTATCTTCCTGCGGGCGGCGGCGGTCGGGGCCTGGTGCCTCTCCGGGGCCCCCCTGCTCTTCTGCCGTCTCGGTCTCTACGATGAACCGGGCGGGTCCTGAACCGGGCTCCTGCATGCCCGCAACCCTCATCATCCCTGAGGGACCATGCCTGAAGAGCAATGGCAGCGGGGAGAGTCCAGGCGATGATGCGCCTTATGGGAAGCCGGATCTCGCAGATCGCGGAGCGGATCGAGGACGGGGAGGTCGAGGCCCTGATCCGGGCGATCTCGGGTGCGCGCCGGGTCTTTGTCATGGGCGCCGGGCGTTCGGGCCTGGTCGCGAAGGCGTTCGCCATGCGCCTGATGCACCTGGGGCTCCAGTCGTTCGTGGTCGGCGAGACGATCACGCCGTCCTTCAGCCCCGACGACGTGATGGTGATCTTCTCCGGTTCGGGGCGGACGCGGACGGTGGTGGATATCGCGTCCACGGCGAAGGAGATCGGCGGCACGCTCTGCGTCGTCACGGCCAACCCGACGGGTGGTGTCGCGACGATGGCCGACGTCGTCGTCGAGATCGAGTCCAACCGTGACCCCGGTGTCGATGACTCCTGCGAGTTCGAGCGGCGGCAGATGACCGGCGAGCACAAGTCGTTCGCTCCGCTGGGGACCATCTTCGAGACGACCGCAATGGTCTTCGCCGACGCGGTCATCTCCCGCCTGATGGAGCTGCGGCAGGTCGACGAAGGACAGATGAAGAAGCGGCATACCAACATCGAGTGACCATGACACGCTTTTCACGACGGGTCGCCGGGATCGAGGTCTCCGGGATCCGCAAGTGGTTCGAGGGGGCCGGGGCGGGTGCGATCAACCTGGGTCTCGGCCAGCCCGACCTCGACACCCCGGCGCATATCAAGGCCGCCGCCTGCCGGGCGATCGGGGAGGGTCGGACGGGGTACACGCCGAACGGCGGCATCCCCGAGCTCCAGGAGGCGATCGCCGCGAAATCGCGGAGGGAGAACAACCTCGAGTACGGCCCTGGCCAGGTGATCGTGACGGCGGGGGCGTCCGAGGCGCTTCATCTTGCGATGCAGGCCCTCGTCGACGACGGAGACCGTGTCCTCGTCGCCGATCCCGGCTTCGTCTCCTACGCCGCGCTCGCCCTGATCGCGGGGGGACGGCCCGAGGGGCTCCCCCTGGACGAGCGGTTCCACCTCGACATCGAGGCCGCCAAGGAACGGATGGACGGGGCGAAGGTGCTCGTCCTGAACTCGCCTGCGAACCCGACAGGTGCGGTCGAGCCGGCCGACTCGGTGAGGGCGCTCGCCGAGTACGCCGACGATGCCGGCGTCACGATCGTCTCGGACGAGGTCTACGAGCACTTCGTCTACGACGGGGCCCGCATGACCTCCCCCGGCCGGTTCGCCGGGAACGTGGTCACGGTCAACGCCACGAGCAAGACCTACGCGATGACCGGCTGGCGGCTCGGATGGCTCGCGGGTCCCGACGAGGTCGTCGCCCAGGCGGTCAAGGTCCACCAATACTGCCAGGCCTGCGCCACCTCGATCTCGCAGTACGCCGCCCTCGAGGCCCTGAACGGGCCCCAGGACTGTGTCCGGGCGATGCGGGACGAGTACGCAGCACGGAGGACCCTTCTCTGCGACGGTCTCTCCGCGCTGGGGATCGACGTCCCCCGCCCCGAGGGTGCCTTCTACCTCTTCCCCCCCATGGACGACGACCTGGTCCGGCGCATTATCGCCGCCGGCGTCACGATCGTCCCCGGCGAGGCCTTCGGCCCTGCCGGTGCCGGGCACGCCCGGATCGCCTACTCCGCTTCCCGTGACGATCTCGTCACTGCGCTCGAACGCATCGGAGGGATCATCAATGACTGACGCGAACCCCGTAACCACACCTGTCACCCTCCCGAATGACAGGGAGCGGCTCGTCGACCTGCTCTCCCGCCTCTCGAACGCCCACGGCCTCTCGGGCTACGAGGGCTCGATCCGCGAGATCGTCCGCACGGAGCTCGAGGGACACGTCGACGAGCTCTTCGAGGACCGTCTCGGCAACCTGGTCGCGGTCCGCTGTGGCGACGACTTCCGCGTGATGCTCGCCTCCCACATGGACGAGATCGGCCTCATGGTACGGTTCGTCGAGGAGAAGGGATTCCTCCGTTTCGCCCCGATCGGGGGCTGGTATCCCCCGATGCTTGCAGGCCAGCGGGTCTGGGTGCATGCCGGAAATGGCCCGGTCCTCGGCGTCCTGGGCACGAAACCGCCGCACGTGATGGGCGAGGAGGAGAAGAAGAGCCCCCTCAAGATCGAGGAGATGTTCATCGACGTCGGCGCCCGTTCCGCCGACGAGGTCCGGGACCTGGGGATCGCCCCCGGGACGCCGGTCACGATCGACCGCCAGTTCTGCCGGCTTGCGAACGACCGGGTCTCGGGGAAGGCCTTCGACAACCGCGCCGGTGTCGCGCTCCTGATCGAGGTGATGCGACGGGTCTCCTCCCCGTCCACCATCTACGGCGTCTTCACCTGCCAGGAGGAGGTGGGGCTGAAAGGGGCGAAGACCTCCTCCTTCGCCCTTGACCCCGACTGTGCCATCGCCACCGATGTCACGATCCCGGGGGACCATCCCGGCGTCCAGCTCAAGGACGCCCCCATCGAGATGGGGAAGGGCCCCGTCGTCTCGATCGCCGACGCGAACGGGCGCGGGCTCCTCGCACACCCGGCGATGCTCGACTGGATGAGGGAGACCGCCGCGGCGCACGGCATCCCCGTCCAGTTCGAGGTCGGGTCGGGCGGCACGACCGACGCCTCGGCGATCCACCTTTCGCGCGAAGGGGTCCCTTCGACCGTCCTCTCGACCCCGGCACGGTACATCCACTCGCCGGTCGAGGTGATCGACCTCGCCGACCTCGAGGCCGGGATCCGACTGCTGGTCGAGGCCCTGAAGGGCAGACCCCGGATCCAGCCGCGCCGGGCCGGGGGATCGGCATAACGCTCATAAATGCCGGGGGCGAGATCTGTACCGGGATTCCCCCTCCCCCCGGGTCTCTCCCCCAGACGGTCCCGGGCCCCACGGAGGCGGCGACGACCGCTGGACTGCCATGCCGTACTCCTCTCCTCCGCCCATGACCGTCACGACCCGCACACTGGTCGCCATACCCTGTTATAACGAGGGGCTGACGATCGGTTCCCTCGTCCTGAAGGCGCGGCAGCACGCCTCCGAGGTTCTGGTGATCGACGACGGCTCAACGGACGACACCGCCTCGATCGCCCGCCTGTCCGGTGCGACCGTACTGGTCCATGAGCGGCAGCAGGGGAAGGGAGCGGGCGTCCTGGACGCGATGCGGTACGGCCGAGAGGGCGGTTTCGATGCGGTGGTCCTGATCGACGGCGACGGGCAGCATAACCCGGACGAGATCCCCTCCGTCGTCGCCCCCGTCCTCGATGGGCAGGCCGACCTCGTGATCGGTTCCCGGTTTCTCGGGACGCGGGCCCACATACCGCTCTACCGGCGGATCGGCCAGATCGTCCTGAACGTCTTCACCGCCGCCTCCGCCGACTACCGGTCGAGCGATTCGCAGTCGGGCTTCCGGGCCCTCTCGAGGCGTGCGCTCGAGACTGCGGCCGGATTCGTCACCGATGGGTACAACGTCGAGTCCGACATGATCGCCTACCTCTCGGCGCGGGAGATCAGGATCCTCGAGGTCCCGATCTCGGTCCGGTACGAGGTCCCTCACAAGCACAAGAAGAACCCGATCACCCACGGGTTGGGGGTGCTCGCCAACATCATCGCCCTGATCGGCGCCCGGCGCCCTCTCCTCTCCTTCGGTGTCCCCGGTCTCGTCCTCACGACGGTCGGCCTTCTGATCGGGACCATCGCCGTCGCCCAGTACACGGCCACCTCCCGTGTGCCGGTCCTCTCCTCGATCATCGGGGGACTCCTGATCGCCGCCGGCCTCCTTCTCATCGGCGCGGCGCTGGTGCTCAAGTCCCTGACGATCCTCTTCCGCCACCGGCAGTAAAAAGGAAAATATTACCGGATTGTACGCCAGATCTCGACGGCACGGCTCTCGACCAGTTCGACGTCGTCGAGGGTGATCGTCCCGTCCGATGGCACGGGGCGGGTGAGGCGCGCGCCGTCGAGGAGGCCGATCGGGACGTGCTCCGGGTGGTCGGCGGTCCGGATCGCGACCCCCCGCACGTCAAACGACCCGATCGGGTGCCGGAGCACCTCCCCCTCCGCGAGGTCGCGCTTAGCGACTCCGACCACCTGGACGGTCGGCGATCTCCCGTTGTTCAGGAGCGGTGGTCTCTCCTCGATCGCCCGCCGGACCGTCTTTGCGACCTCGAGGTGGCAGAGGTGGTAGTTGCGCAGCAGGGTGTAGTACGGCCCGTCGCCCATCTTGTAGTAGCGAAGGTAGGGCTGCATCTCCTCCTCGTGCCGCCCCGTCAGGAAGACCCCTGCGGGTGCACCCGGAACGCCGAGCAGGTAGTCCGAGATGGGCTGATGCCGCTCGTCGGCGATCCGCGCGAGCGCCGCCCCCCCCGAGGCCACATCCTCCGCCGTCGGGCCGAGGAGTCCGTCCTGGACGATCGCCGCATCGAGGCCGTTCGCCACGAGGGCCTGCTCGATCTGGACCTTCGTCCCGTCCGTGAACGCCGTCGTCTTGTCCAGGCTGATCCCCTGGATCCCGGACCAGTAGCGCATCTCCTCGAGGGTCGGGCGGTGGTTGAGGAAGCCCTTCAGGTTCCCGTAGACGAGCGGGGTGAAGCCCATCGCGAGGGCCTCCTCCCGGAGCGCCGCCAGGCATCCGGGCTGGTCCCCCTCCGCCTCGGTGAAGTAGCCGCGCCGGCAGAAGTGCGTCCCGACCGTCACCTGGAGCTCGGCGTCCATCGTCACCACGGGGAGCGAGGCATCGATCGCCGCCTCCACCGGTTCCGTCGCCCTCACCGGGTCTCCCGAGGCGACGACGACGAGGTCACTTGCATCGACCAGCTCCTCGATCGAGTTCGTCAGGAGCGTTCGTTTCGGGAAGTCCGTCCGGGATTCGGGCGACGAGTGGGTGAAGACCCTCGTCACCTCCAGGTCGTCGGTCCTTCCGAGGGCGAAGAGGATCCCCTTCGCGATGTACCCGGTGCCGACGATCCCGATCCGGCTCATGCCCCGTCCCCTCCCCGCGCCGCCTTCCGGTGCCGCTGGACCATCACGCCGGCCCGGATCAGCGAGTCGAAGGTCCCGGCGTCCGACCAGAAGCCCCTGAGGATCGAGAACTGCATCTCTCCCATCCGGATGTAGGCATTGTTCACGTCCGTGATCTCGAGTTCTCCCCTGCCCGAGGGGACGAGGGTCTTGATGATCTCGAAGACCCTGGAGTCGTAGAGGTAACAGCCGGTCACCGCGAGGTTCGACTTCGGCCGGGCCGGTTTCTCCTCGATCCCGATCACCCGGTCCCCCTTCACCTCCGCCACCCCGAAGCGGTTCGCGTCGGGAACCTCCTTGAGGAAGATCTTGCCGCCCGAGCGGAAGTCCTGGATGTCGTCCCGGAACGAGTCCTCGAAGATGTTGTCGCCGAGGATCACCGCCACCGGTTCGTCGCCGGCCCACCGGCGCGCCAGGCCCAGCGCCTGGGCGATCCCGCCGGCCGTGTCCTGGATCTCGTAGGTCAGGCGGACGCCGTACGCCGAGCCCGACCCGAGGAGCTCGAGAAAGTGGCCGGCGTGCCCCCTGCCCGAGACGATCATGATCTCCTGGATGCCCGCCTCGATCAGCTTCTCGAGCGGGTAGAAGATCATGGGCTTGTCGTAGACCGGGAGGAGATGCTTGTTCGTGACCTTGGTCAGCGGCAGGAGGCGGGAGCCGGTGCCGCCGGCAAGGATGACACCCTTCATCTGATCACCTGTTCGTCCTCGCAGCGTATATAGTCTGAGAGCGCCTCCTGCCAGGAGCACATCGGTCGGAGGCGCGTGTTCAGCAGGGCCGAGCAGCGGGGCCGGAGCGCCCTGCGATGGCACTGCCGCCCCCTGACCGGTGTCGCGTTCGGGACGAGTGCCCGGGCGAACCCGTACCACGAGACGGTCCCCTCGTTCGTGAGATGATAGATCCCAACAGGGGCGGACACCACCTCGGGAAGGCGCGCGGCGAGCTCGGGGAGGTAGGTGAACCGGGACCATTCGTCCTCGATCACGGGCACAACCGGCTTCACGAGCGAGCGGGTCCGTATCTGGCTGGCGAAGTCGTTCTCGCCCGGCCCGAAGAGCCGGCTTGTCCGGACGATCCGCCAGTCCCCCCCCGCCGACCGGACGCGTGCCTCCCCGAGCGCCTTGGAACGGCCGTAGGTGTTGATCGGGTCCGGGGGGTCCCACTCCGTGTATCCGTTGCGGTCACCGCCAAAGACGTAGTCCGTGGAGATGTGGACCAGCATCGCCCCGATCTCGGCGCAGGCGGTTGCCACCGTCCCTGCCGCGTGACCATTCACGGCCATTGCGCGTTCCGGCTCCTCCTCGCAGGCGTCGACGTCGGTGAACGCGGCGCAGTTGTAGACGAGGCGGGGCCGGTGGGACCCGATCACCGATCGGATGGCCACCCCGTCCGTCAGCTCCACCTCGTGGCCGACGAGGACCGCCCCGGGGTAGATCCGCGCGAGGGAGCGCCCGAGACGTCCCGTCGCACCGAGGATCAGGACCGTCCCTTCAGGGGCCGCCACCATGCCTCGTGTGCCCGGTACCACTCGACCGTCTCGGCGAGGGCCCGTTCGAATGTGAACTCGGGGGCCCAACCGAGCCCCCGGAGCTTCCGGCAGTCGATCGCGTAGCGGAAGTCGTGCCCCTTCCTGTCGGTGACGTGCTCCACCCAGGAGTCGTCCTTTTCCAGGAGTGCGAGCAGTGCCGCGGTGATCTCCAGGTTGGTCTTCTCCACCCCCGAGCCGATGTTATAGACCTCCCCGGGCCTCCCTTGCCCGAGCACGAAGTCCAGGGCGCGGCAGTGATCCAGGACGTAGATCCACTCCCGCACGTTCCTTCCGCTCCCGTACACCGGGACCTTTCGTCCCGAGAGGAGGTTCGTGATGAAGAGAGGGATCAGTTTCTCGGGGTACTGGAAGGGGCCGTAGTTGTTGGAACAGCGGGTGACGATCACCGGCAGGTCGTGGGTGGTGTGATAGGCGAGCGCGAGGAGGTCGGAACCGGCCTTCGAGGCAGAGTACGGGGAGGACGGACGGAGGGGGTCGTCCTCGGTGAACGCCCCCTCGGCGATCGAACCGTACACCTCGTCGGTCGAGACGTGCACGAACCGGTCGACACCGGCCTGGCGTGCCGCCTCGAGCAGGGTGAAGGTCCCCTGGATGTTCGTCGAGACGAATGCCCCCGGGTCCGCGATCGAACGGTCCACGTGGCTCTCGGCCGCAAAGTGGATGACCGCGTCCACCTCCCCCACGAGCCGGCCGACGAGGTCCGCGTCGCGGATGTCACCCTGGACGAACCGGTACCGTGGGTCGCCGGCGACCTCGGCAAGGTTCGCCGGGTTTCCCGCATAGGTGAGCAGGTCCAGGTTGACGATCGAGCGGTCCGGGTGGCGGGCGAGCTGATCGCGCACGAAGTTGGCGCCGATGAACCCGCATCCGCCGGTGACGAGGAGCCGCATGGTCTCACCCGTGCCGGAGACCCGGCAGGAGCCCCCAGTCGTAGGGGATCTCGGCGGTGTCCGGGGGGAGTCGGTACTCGTCGGGTTCCTCCCGGTTGTAGGGCAGGTTCGGGACCGAGACGAAGAACGCGGTCTCGTTCCCGATCGCCTTGAACCCGTGGTAGACCCCCGGGGGGACCGTGATCAGCGCCGGGTTCTTCTCACCGATAAAGACCTCCATCAACACCCCGTGGGTCGGGGAGCCGGGACGGGCGTCGTAGAGCGCGACCTTCATCATCCCGTGGACGCAGGTGAAGTTGTCGGTCTGCTTCTTATGATAGTGCCATGCCTTGACCACGTTCGGATAGGCCGTCGTCATGTAGACCTGGCCGAAGGCGGAGAAGTGCGGATCGTCGCAGCGGAGGATCTCCATCAGCCAGCCGCGCTCGTCGGGGATCACCCGGAGCGGCGTGACCAGGACGCCCTCGATCGTCGTGCCCATGGGGATCAGGTTCGTCCTTGCGGGTAATAAGGTCTGATCCCTAGTTTTTTATGCTCCCCCGTCCGACGGATCTGCATGGACTCTACCTCCGTAAGTGAGGGCTTTATTCGCCGGTAGGCTGCGCTTTTTTGACACGACGCTCCGCGACGGCGAACAGACGCCCGGGGTGTCCCTTGGTCCGGACCAGAAACTCGAGATCGCCCGTATGCTCGCCGACGTCGGCGTCGATGTCATCGAGGTCGGCTCCGCTGCCGCCTCGGAGGGAGAGCGGGATGCGATCCGGCTCGTGGCGGACGCCGGGCTCTCTCCCGAGATCTGCTGCTACGTCCGCGCCCTCCCGGTCGATATCGACTGGGCGGTCGACTCCGGGGCCGACTCGGTCCACCTGGTGGTTCCTGTCTCCGACCTGCACATCGAAAAGAAGCTCCGCAAGGACCGCGACGCGGTCCTCCGGATGGCCTTCGACGCGGTGGAGTACGCGAAGGAGCGTGGGCTCGTCGTCGAGCTCTCGGGCGAGGACGCCTCGCGGGCCGACCAGGCCTTCGTCGCCGAGCTCTTCGCCGGCGGGGTGGAACGGGGGGCGGACCGGCTCTGTTTCTGTGACACGGTCGGCCTCCTCACCCCGGAGCGGGCCACGGTCCTGATCCCGCCGCTCGCGGCCCTCGCCCCGCTCTCGATCCACTGTCACGACGACCTGGGGTTCGCCCTCGCGACCACCGTCGCTGCCCTGAAGGCGGGTGCGACGATGGCCCATGCCACCGTGAACGGTCTGGGAGAACGGGCGGGGAACACCGCCTTCGAGGCCCTGGTGATGGCGCTCGAGCGGCTCTACGGCTACCACACCGGGATCAGGACGCAGCGGCTCTATGCCCTCTCGGCCCTGGTCTCGCGCCTCACGAAGGTGCCGCTCGCGACCCAGGCACCCGTCTCGGGCGAGATGGCCTTCACCCACGAGTCGGGGATCCACGCCCACGGGGTCCTCCGCGACGCCTCCACCTACGAGGCGCTCCCGCCCGAGCTGGTCGGTCGGACCCGCCGTATCCTGCTCGGCAAGCACACGGGGTCGGCGGCGGTCGAGGCGGCCCTTGCCGAGCGGGGCTACCACCCCGACCCTCCCCGTCTCGCCGAGATCGTCCGGCGGATCAAGGCCCTCGGAGACGAGGGCAAGCGGGTCACCGACGCGGACCTCCTCGCGATTGCCGAAGCGGTACTCGCGATCGAGTGCGCTCCGGTCCTCTCGCTCCGGCAGTACACGGTGGTCTCGGGCTCGAACGCGATCCCGACCGCGTCCGTCACGATCCGGGTGAACGGCGAGGAGCACACGAGCGCCGCGACCGGGAAGGGACCGGTTGACGCCGCGATCGAGGCGCTCCGCCGGTCGGTCGCGGGGGTCGGGGAGATCGAGCTCCTGGAGTACCACGTGGATGCGATCTCGGGCGGGACGGACGCGCTCGTCGATGTAACGGTTAAGATGGCGAAGGACGGAAAGATGATCACCAGCCGCGGTGCCCGGACCGACATCATCACGGCCTCCGTGGAGGCCGTCGTCGCGGGCATGAATCGGCTGCTCAGGGATACGGATACATGAAGACCGGTGCCAAGGTGCTGATAGAGGGCCTGCTCCGCCAGGGGACGAAGACGATCTTCGGGTACCCCGGCGGCGTGGTCCTGCCCATCTACGACGTGCTCTACGACTCCCCGCTCGAACACATCCTCGTCCGGCACGAGCAGGCGGCCGCCCACGCAGCGGACGGTTACGCGCGGGCCTCGGGCCGTGTCGGGGTCTGTCTTGCCACCTCCGGGCCCGGTGCCTGTAACCTGGTCACGGGGATCGCGACCGCATACATGGACTCGATCCCGATCGTCGCCCTGACGGGCCAGGTTCCGACCAGCCTGCTCGGCAACGATGCGTTCCAGGAGTCGGATATCCACGGCATCACGATGCCGATCACCAAGCACAACTACCTGGTCTCCCGGGCGGAAGACCTGCCGCAGGTGATCGCGGAGGCGTTCTACATCGCCTCGACGGGGCGTCCGGGCCCGGTACTGATCGACCTGCCGAAGGACGTCTCGACGGGGGAGGTGCCCGAAGGGATCGAGTTCCCGACGAGCGTCAGCCTCCGGGGATACCAGCCGACGGTGAAGGGCCATCCCAGGCAGATCGAGCGGGCGGTCGACCTGATGAAGAGGGCGCAACGCCCCCTGCTCTACGCCGGTGGCGGCGTCATCCTCTCGGGGGCGGACCAGGAGCTCCTCGCCCTCGCCGAGCGGCTCGGTGCCCCCGTCACCACCACCCTGATGGGCCTCGGTGCGATCCGCGGTGACCACCCGCTGAACCTGGGGATGCTCGGTATGCACGGGACCGCGTACGCGAACTATGCCGTGACGGAGTGTGACCTCCTCGTCGCGATCGGGGCCCGTTTCGACGACCGGGTCACCGGGCGGATCGAGACCTTCGCCCCGAACGCGCAGGTGATCCATATCGACATCGACCCCGCCGAGATCGGGAAGAACAAGCCGGTCGACGTCCCGATCGTCGGCGATGTCAGGCAGGTCCTCGCGCAGATCCTTGCCCGCCTCCCCCCCCGGGGCTCCCGGACCGGCCCGTGGCTCGAGCGCGTCGAGCACTGGCGAAAGACCCATCCCCTCGTGATCCGTGACGACGACCTGCTCCATCCGCAGTATGTCGTCCGGACCCTCTCGGAGCTCCTGGACGGCGACGGGGTGGTCGTCTCCGAGGTCGGGCAGAACCAGATGTGGACCGCGCAGCACTTCTGCTTTACCAAGCCCCGCTCATGGATCACCTCGGGAGGACTCGGCACGATGGGCTACGGCCTTCCCGCATCGATGGGCGCCTGCGTCGCCCGGCCCGGCGAGCAGGTCTTCCTGGTCGCCGGAGACGGAAGCCTCCAGATGAACATCCAGGAGTTCGGCACGATCGCCCAGTACCGGATACCGGTCAAGGTCGTGGTACTCAACAACGGGTTCCTGGGGATGGTCCGGCAGTGGCAGGAACTCTTCTACGAGCACCGCTATTCCTACACCGAGCTCCCCCAGGTCGACTTCGTCGGGATCGCCCGGGCCTACGGGATCGACGGCATGGTCGTCGAGGAGCGCAGGGAGGTCAGGGACGCGCTCCGGACCGCGATCGCCCACGAAGGGCCGTTCATCGTGGACGTCCGTGTCGTACGGGAGGAGAATGTCTTCCCGATGGTTCCGGCGGGCGCTGCGATCAACGAGATGATCGGGAGCCGGCAATGAAGCGACACACGCTCTCCGTCCTGGTCGAGAACCGGGCGGGGGTGCTCTCGAGGGTCACGGGGCTCTTCAGCCGCCGGGGCTTCAACATCGAATCGCTCGCGGTGGGCACCTCCGAGGAGGAGGGGACGAGCCGGATCACGCTGGTGGTCTTCGGGGACGACCGCGAGGTCGAGCAGGTGATCAAACAGCTCAACAAGCTGATCGACGTCATCAAGGTCTCGGATCTCACCGACCGTGAGAGGGTCGAACGCGAACTCGCCCTGATCAAGGTCGCGGCGGAGCCCGGCGGCGTCCGTGCCGAGGTGATGCAGATCGCGACGATCTTCCGGTCGCAGATCATCGACGTCGGCCCGAAGACGGTGACCCTCGAGGTGACCGGGGATTCCGACAAGATCGACGCGCTCCAGCGCCTCCTCGCCGTCTACGGGATCCGGGAGCTCTACCGCACGGGCCGGATCGCCGTCCTCCGTGGTCAGAAGACCGTGATGAGCGAGAAATAACCCATTTTCCTCCTTATTCGGCCGTACGGACGATCCAAAGGGATAAGTCCGCTCCCCGCGAACGACCTCGGGGAGTTGCGAATGGACATCCGGATCCAGAAGATCATCGAGGGGCTCTTCTGCCTCGAGGACCTGCGGGAGGTCTACCGACAGGCCCTTCCCACGGGCCTCTCGGAGGAGGAGGAGAGGGCGTTCGAGGCGAAGCTGGCGGAGCTCGAGGGGATCGTTGCTGACATCAGGAACCGGACGGGACAGCCCCGGGTGACCCGGATCGCCGGCTCGATCGAACTCCGGTTGCGCGAGGAGCAGTCGATCAACATTCAGCCGATCCAGGCCGGCGGCCGGCTCACCCCGGAGGCCAGGAAGGCGCTCGCCGTCTACGGCGACGGTTACTCGGTCTGCGACGCCTGCCGGGCGCCCTTCCGACTCGACAAGATCACGAAGCCGCCGTCGGCCCGGTTCCACGAGGAGCTCGCCCGGTTCCTCAACATGGACCAGGCCCGGGTGGTCCCCGGGGCCCGGCGGGGCTTTCAGGCCGTCGTCTCCGCACTCGTCGGGAAAGGCGACATCGTCGTCCTCTCCTCGCTCGGCCATTATACCGAGTACCTCGCGGTCGAGCAGGTGGGCGGGATCGTCCGGGAGATCCCGGCGAACGACCGGGCGATCGTGACCGCCGACGCCGCCGCGGAGAGGCTCGAGGCCTGCATCCGTGAGACGGGGCGCCCGCCCGCCCTCGTGATCTGCGACCACTTCGACTACCAGAACGCGAACGAGCATGATGTCCGTGGGATCGCGAAGGTTGCACACCAGTACGACGTACCGTTCCTCTACAACGGCGCCTACACGGTCGGCGTCATGCCGGTCGACGGCAGCGGGATCGGCGCCGACTTCGTGGTCGGGTCAGGGCACAAGTCGATGGCGGCGCCGGCGCCGTCCGGGGTGCTCGCCACCACCGATGAATACGCCGACCGGGTCTTCCGGACCACCCGGGTGGAGGGGGACCTCACCGGGCGCCGGTTCGGGGTGAAAGAGGTCGAGATGCTCGGGTGCACCCTGATGGGAGGGAACCTCGTCGCGATGATCGCCTCGTTCCCGGCCGTCCGGGAGCGGGTCACCCGGTGGGACGAGGAGGTGAAGAAGTCGAACTACTTTGTTGACCGCCTCCTCGCGATCGAGGGGTCGGCCTGCGTCTCGGAGTACCCGCGCAGGCACGCCCTCACCAAGATCGACACCACGGGCTCCTTCGACCGGATCGCGAAGACGCACAGGCGCAAGGGATACTTCCTGTCCGACGAGCTCTCGAAACGGGGGATCGTCGGCCAGTTCGCCGGCGCCACCCGCCACTGGAAACTCTCCACCTACGGTCTCTCATGGCGGCGGGTCGAGTACCTCGCCGATGCCCTCGACGAGATCGCGGAGAAGTACGGGCTTGCGGTCGGGCGGTGAGATGGAGACGGTCTGGCTGGTCCGGTACGCCGAGCTCTTCCTGAAGTCCGACCCGGTGAGGCGGCACTGGGAGCAGGTCCTCGCCCGGTCGATTCGCGACCGCCTCCCGGGGGTCGAAGTCCGGGTGGAACGGGGCCGTCTCTGGCTCACCGGCCCGGTCGACCCCGAGCGGCTGGCGACCGTCTTCGGGATCGCCTCGTTCTCGGAGACAGTCCCCTGCCGCCTCGGGGAACTCGACCGGACGGTCCTGGACTACGTCGACGGGCACCGGATCGACCGTGCGGAACGCTTCGCCGTTCGGGTGAAGCGTTCGGGGATACACGACTTTACCTCGTCCGGGAAGGCAGCGGCGCTCGGGGCCCTCATTCTGGAGGCCCACCCGGGACTCCGGGTCGACCTGGACCACCCGGACTTCGAGCTCCACGTCGAGATCCGGGACGAACGGTGCTATCTCTACCATCAGGTGACCCCCGGCCCCGGAGGCCTGCCCCCGGGGGTGGAGGGGACGCTCGTCGCCCTTCTCTCGGGCGGGATCGACTCCCCGGTGGCTGCCTACCTGATGATGAAGCGGGGGTGCCGGATTGTCCCTCTCTATGTCGGGCTCGAATCCTACCTGGACGAGGGCTCCCTCAGCCGTACGAAGGAGGTGCTCGAGGTGCTCCGCAGGTACGACCCGCTGCTCGAACTCCGGGTGCACAACGATGGCTACCTCGCCAGGGCGAAGGGGCTGATGCGCCCGGGCGACCAGCGCCTGACCTGCGTCATCTGCAAGCGGCGGATGTACCGGCTCGCTCAGGAGCTGGCAACAGAGGTGGGGGCGCTCGGGATCGTGACGGGGGAGTCGCTCGGGCAGGTCGCGTCGCAGACACTTGAGAACCTGCAGGTCCTGGATGAGGCCGTCAGCCTGCCGGTCTACCGCCCCCTGATCGGCCTCGACAAGGATGAGATCGTCCGGATCGCCCGTCGGATCGGGACGTTCTGCCCGTCGACCGGTGGTGGAGCCGGATGCCGTGCGGTCCCCCGCATGCCGACGACGAAGGCACGGCTCGATGATGTGAAGTCCATCGAGGCACGGGTCGACGCCCTCGCAGGGCGCGGCGAATGACACGGGGTCACGACTCGCACCCGGACTATATGGCGGCACCGCCCGGATACCCCTCGCGGGGAACGTGTCCCTCTCCGTCTTTGCCGTGGCACCGTGGGGGGGGGGCTCCCGGCGGATAGCCCCTATCCCCGCCACGTATCCGCGCTGAAGGCACAGGGTGGGAACATTTCAGAAGAAGTGCTGAAGAATGGACGGACAGGGGAGGGGGAAGGAAGGGGAGCAGGAACGACCGGGATCAGGCCCCTTCGCCCTCGCCGGATGGGGCCACACGGTCGATCTCGAAGCGGCAGCGCCCGTCTCCCATCGCGTAGCAGGCCGTCTCGATCACCGACGCCGCTGCACCGTGGTACGCTGAGAAGATCGCCTCCAGGAGTCCACAGTCGAAGGCACATGCCGGCCGGCCCAGGTACGGGAGGTCGACGCACTCGAAGCAGTCGAGGATCTCGATCGTGAGGGGTTCCGTCGAGACCACCGAGAGCCGTCCAAGGCCGTGCTCCTCCCAGAACCGGCCCATCGCCGGGAGCAGCTCTTCGAGTGGCATCCCTTCGAAGGCGCGGGCAAGGCGGCGCCCCAGGTGCGTCCCGGCGGCATGCAGGATCGGGTCGATGTTCACCCCGTCGGCGAGCAGCGTCACCCGGACGGCACGGAACATCGCGCGGTAGAAGGCCGGCAGGTCTCCCGAGAGCGGGTCGTACCCGGCCAGGATATGACCGAGATCCGCCTCGAGCCTCTCTGCATCGGAGAGCCGTCCGAGATACTCGGAGTCGATGTAGAAGTATTTCCGCCGTCCGTCCCCGGGATCGGTACGGGAGGCGAGCACGCCATCGTTGACGAGATCGCGCAGGTGTACGGAGATCGTGGACTTGGCCCTCCCCGTCCTCGAGACGATCTCCTCGAACGAGAGCTCGCCGCTGCCGAGCAGATCGAGGATCCGGCTCCGTGTCGGGCTGTCCACGACCCTGAGCCCCTGCGCCGTTCGAAAGAGCCCGACCCCCTTCTCACCCGGCATCCCTCCACGCCTGTCCGTGATCATGAAAATCACCTAGAGGTTGGGGCGTGACCTCTTATAAGTTCGTCTGTATACTAATGGTCTGCACGGACCCGTGAAGGCTGCCGGACACGACCCCCGGACGGTCGGGAGGGTGGGTCACCAGGGGGAGACCGTCCGGACGATCGATCCGTTCCTGAAGACCTTGATCAGCCCCCCCGACTGGGAGACGACGATCCCGATCGCGCGGGTGACGAGCGTGATGCCGGCGACGGAGGCATGGCGCGAGCCCAGGCCCGGGGGTATCTGGACTGCACTCGTGTCGACGGTGATGTACCGTCCCGCCGCCTCGACCAGGCCGTCGCCGGAGATCACGAACGCCCCGTCGAGCTGGGCGAACTCCTTGATGTTCTCCGCCAGTTCTTCGTTGGTGATCCTCCGCTCCTCCGTGGTGTGGCCCTTGAAGGGGTTCAGGATGAACTGGGTCGAGTAGGCGAGAACGCCCTCGAGGTCCCCGACAAGGAAGGCGGTCCCCACGGGTTTGCCCTCGCGTCCTTCGCGGGCGATCTCAAGTGCGATCCGGAGGACGGCGTCGAAGACGGCCGGTTCCACGTCGGTGCCCGCCAGCAGCGCCCCTCCCTCGAGCGGGGGCTCATCGGACCGTTCCGTCGCGGCCCCCTGCGACAGAACCGCCGACTCCGGGATGAGGGCACTCACCGGCACCGGTTCCGGAACGGTTACCGGATCGGGGACGGCCTCTGGCGGACGATCGTCGATCGCACGGGCGATCTCCTTCCAGATCTCCGCCTTCTCAAGGTAGGCGTCTCGGAACCGGGGCACCGCCTCCGCCTGGATCACCAGGAGCCTCGCCGCGTCGAGCGCATACCGCTTCGCACCCGGCAGGTCCCCGTGCTGCTTCGCCTCGTGGTACGCGGCCGCCGCCTGCTCGATCGCCTCCGTGGTCGGGATTCCGGGGGCGTCCTTCTCGCGATTCCGGGTATAGAGCAGACCTCCGGCGATCAGCCCGACCACGAGAAGCAGGATCAGTGGCAGGATGTTGATCCCATAGAGCCGTACCGCCGGGATCGGCCATCCGCTCCCGTTCGGCATGGGCGTCCCGGTGGTCACGTAGGTCCCGGGTACCTGGATGATGCCGATGTCGAAGGTGGTGGTCGCCGTCTGTCCATCGCTCTGGAAGACGGTGACCGTGATCGTGTAACTCCCTGCCGCAAGGTAGGTATGCATCGCGGGGATCTCGTTCGAACGGATCCGCGTCCGGTCCCCCCAGTCCCACTCGATCGCGTCCACGGTGACGCCGGGTCCTCCCGGCAGCACCGAGCCGCCGATCACGACCGTCTGGTTCTCGACCGATGGCTGGGCGAGCGCGATGATGGGCGGGCCAACCGGAGTCTCCGTGGTGGTCGGGACCGTGTTCGGTGGACTGGTGGTCTGCGCGGACGTCGTGACCGTCGTTACCGGGGTCGGGTTCGTCACGGTCACGACGGTGCTCTTCTCGGTCACCTGTCCGTCGCTCTGGGTCGCCCGGACGAGTACCACGTAGGTCCCGCTCCCCGCGTAGGTATGGGTGTTCGGAAACGCGTGCACCTCATTCGACCCGTCTCCCCAGCTCCAGTAGATCTCGGTGATCGAATGCCCCGGCGTCCCGGCAAGGGCGCCTCCGCCGATCCTGACGCTGAGACCGCTCGTCTCCGGCGTCGTCAGGGAGACGACCGGCGGCAGCGATACCGGTACGGACGTCGGCACCGTCGTCGGCACCGTCGTCGGCGGAACGGTCGTCTGCGTTGGCGTCTTCGGAGGCGGAGTGGGCGTCGGGGGAGGTGTCGTCGGCGGAGCGGTCGTCTGGGTGGGGGTGGAGGTGGTTGTCGGTATCTCGGTGGTGACCGTTGGCGTTGTCGTCTCCGGTGTCGTCACCGTCGTTTCCGTGGAGATCGGAGGCGGTACTGTCGTCTGCTCGGTGACCCCGTCGGCGCCGAACGGGTTGAACCCGGTGGCGGTGCCGGTGCCGGCGACGAGGAGCGCCAGCAGGAACCAGCAGACAGTGATTATACCCCCGAGGGCCGTCTTCGAACGGAAAACCGGCCTCGATGGAGAGCGTCTTCGCCCCATGAATCTCCCGTACTGTTTGACGATGAAGGATTATAAAAAGATCAGATACAGGCGAAGGAGCGGCACCTGCCCGCGTCACCTGGAGCGGTGCTGCCCGGAGGGGCCGCCCCGGCATGTCCTCTCCTCTCCGGGCGCACCGGACCAGGAACACCTGTCTTTCGGCATCCGACGGGCCTGGTGGTGGGGCAGGTGTGGATCGCGGCGAGGCGGACCCGCAATACCGGGAAAGACTGCGGACGGTTGCAGGGATCGGGCAGGAGACCGGGTTCGAGCACGCCCACCCTCTTCGCCCGTCCGAAACCCGGGGCATCGACGCATCGGACGCTCCCACCTGATGGTGCCTGCCGGTACCCCGGGTTCCATGACGAACGGGATTCGTACTGGAAACGACAGCGATTCTGGCAACGCCTCCCGTCCGGCACCTGCCATGTCTCATCCGTTCGGCCGTACCACGATCCCCGACAACGGCTGAGGATGTCCGCCGGAGGATCTCGATCCACCCTGTCGGGGTCAGCGGGGACTCCCTGTTCCGGGAGAACCCCGGGACCGTCGGTTTTTTTCTTCCGGGATCCCATTCTCATCATGGACCTGAACCCGCTCCCGGACGGATCCAGCCGGGTGGTCGGCTTCGTCAACCGGTTTGAACAGGCGGTCTACACGCTTCTCCTCCTCCTTCTCCTGGTGGTGATCGGCGCCTCGCTCGTCTCGCTGATGGTCGTCACGGTCGAGAGACTCCTCTCCCCCCCGGTCTATCTGCTGGAGAATCACGAGATCCTGGACCTCTTCGGGATGTTCCTGCTGGTGCTGATCGGGCTCGAGTTTCTCGAGTCGATCAAGGCCTACCTGAAGGAGAACGTGATCCACTTCGATCTGATCATCGCGATCGCCATCACCGCGATCGCCCGCAAGGTGATCCTGGTGGAGCTTGAGGCAGCAGGGGACTACGAGGTGATCGGGCTCGGTATCGTTGTCCTCTCTCTCTCTGCAGGGTATTACCTCCTCCGGAGGGGTGGTATCCGGGTCGAATGACACGACTGGAACCTCCATATACCCTCCCGGCGCACAGGAGACTGATGCAGCTGCGGGCAGGGCTTGCGGACGACCGGAGGTTACGATGGGGGGCCTATCCGGCCCTGGTGCGGGTGATCCCTCTCCTGGTGCGCGCCTCCCCTCATCACCCGTCTCTCCGACGGGTGCCGGCGTCGGAATTCAAGGCGGTCGACGGTTCCTCCCTGTCGGTCGATACCGACCCGGGCTGGGCACGGAGTGCGGGCCCGGGATCCCTGCCCGGTCTCGCCTTCCCGTGCGACCAGCAAGGGGTCTGCCGCCTCCAGGACGTCGGTGTGAACGGACGGGCCGACGTCTGGGATGTCCTCCCCCTCGTCCACGACTCCGACACAGAAACCCCCCTCCGGGAGGGGACCATACCATGACTTCAATCACAACGGCAGATACGCCGATGCCGGTTACGTCGCACCCTTCTGAGGTACCCCGGGTGGCAAGATGCAGGATGTGGAGTGCACTCTGCCTGGCGTTCATCCTTTTCGCCCTGTGTGCCGTGCCGGCGCTCGGTGCTCCTGCAGGCTCGCCGGTTCCGTACGCCCGACCGTCGCTCGATCTCCCTGCCGGGCACGAGCGGCTCTCGTCCGACCTGCTCGCCCTGGTCGATGACCGCTTCCTGCTTCCCAACCAGTCGAGGGCGGACGCCGTCTCCGCGCTCGCCCGGAGCGGGCACTATGCCCGGGGAGGACAGCGGTACCGCGGGCTCGGGACGCCGTCCACCGATCTGGTCGCGGTCTACATCCGGACGTCTCCCGGCGACGGTGCCGGCCCGCTCCGCCCCTACATCGACCGCCTGATGGCGGAGGACCCGGGAAACGGGCTCGTTGCCGCATGGGTTGAACCCCGTCACCTTCTCCCGCTCGCCCGGCAGCCATCGGTGCGCGAGATACGCCCCGTCCACCGTCCGCGCGTCCGGACCGGTTCGGTGACGACCGATGGTGATACCCTGCTCCACGCGCGGGCGTTGCGGGAGGCGACCGGGCTCTCGGGCCTCGGTGTCAAGGTCGGGGTGATCTCGGACGGGATCGACGGGTTGCAGGCATCACGCACCCTGGGAGACCTGCCCGGTGGCATCCAGGTGCTGAAGAATTCGATCGGGGGCAGCGAAGGGACCGCCATGCTGGAGATCGTTCACGACCTGGCACCGAATGCAAGCCTTGCCTTTCACGACTGCGGCTGGAGCGTGATCGAGTTCAACCAGGCGATCGACGCGCTCGTCAACGCGGGCTGCCGGGTGATCGTCGACGATATCGGCTGGGTCGATGAGCCCTTCTTCGAGGACGGGGTCGTCGCGGCGCACGTCAGGGACGTGGTCCGCGACCGGGGGGTGGTCTTCGCCTCGGCGACCGGCAACGACGCGGATGTCCACTACCAGGGCGCGTACCGGGACGACGGTGACGGGTGGCACGACTTCTCGGGGGGGACGAACCCCGACCGGCAACGGCTCTACGTATCGGTTCCACCGGGCGGTTCGGTCGATGTGGTGCTCCAGTGGTCCGAGCCGTTCGGTTCGGCCTCCTCGGATTTCGACCTCTACCTCTTCGATTCCACCGATCTCTCGGCACCGCTCGCGATCAGCGCATCGGCCCAGTCCGGTGGAGACGATCCGCTCGAGTACCTCTCCTGGGAGAATGACGGGTCCCGGACGGTCCAGGCAGAGATCGATGTCCACAACCCGTTCCAGGCCCCGTCCCGCCTGCTCGAGCTCTTTGTCTACCCGGACGGCGGGGCGTCATTCTCATCGACGAACGCGGTGATGGCGGACTCCATCTACGGTCATCCGGCGGCGAACGGGGTCATCGGTGTCGCGGCGGTCGACGCGGAGGACCCGACCGCCTCCGGTCTGGAGTACTACTCGTCCCGGGGCCCCGTCACGATCATCGCACCCCGGCTCGAGGTGCGGCAGAAACCCGACGTGTCCGGCCTCGACGGGGTCCGCGTGACCGGTTCGGGGGGATTCCCGCAGGTCTTCTGGGGGACGAGTGCCGCCGCGCCCCATGCCGCAGGGATCGCCGCCCTCGTGTGGTCAGGCAATCTATCCGCTCCGGCGGAGGCGGTGAGGACCGCACTCGTTGCGTCGGCCGACGACATCGGGCCGGCAGGACACGATCCGGCCTTCGGGACCGGTCTATTGAATGCGACCGCGATGCAGTACCTCCTCTCACCGGCGCCGGTCACCCCGCCCGTCACCCGCTTTCCGGGTGGCAACGACACCCCCCGGGACCTGGACAGGGACGGGCTCTACGAGGACGTGAACGGAAACGGACGGGCCGAATTCGCGGACGTGGTCCTCCTCTTCAACCAGATCGACTGGGTGAACCAGAACGGGCCGATCATCGCGTTCGACTTCAATGGGAACGGTAGAATCGACTTTGCCGATGTCGTCCGACTCTTCGAGCGACTCTAGGCATACGATGGGGATCTCCGTGGATGCCCGCGATACCGCCCCGCCTGATCCACCCGCCCCTTTCCCCTTCGATCGCCGCCATCGCTCGCACCCATTCTGTGTGCGGACGCGGGTCTATAAGCTCCGGGGTCTCAACCTGAGAGAGAACCCGGGACCATGGCGCGTTCGCTGTCCACCCTGCTGATCCTGCTCGTCCTCGTGCTGGTACTCTTCGCCCTCCTCGGCGGGTTCTCGCGGTTCTCCCCCGGTTCATCGCCGGAGGGGTGGTCCACGGCGACGCCCGGTCCCCAGAGGACGGTCCCGGCAGCCACACCCACGAGAGCGGACGCCACCCCGATCCCGTCCACACCGGTACCGACCCCGGTCCTGCTCCCGCCCCCGAAGGGACCGCTGGTGGTCCACTTCGTCGCGGTGGGTCAAGGCGATGCGGTCCTGATCGAGACCCCGCGGGGGCGCACCGCGCTCCTGGACGGGGGACCCGAGGGTCGCGGTTCCGACCTGCTCCGGTACCTCCGGTCCATGGGTGTGAACAGCCTGGACCTGCTGATCGCCTCCCATGCACACGCCGACCAGGTGGGGGGGATGCCGACCGTCGTGGAGGGCCTGGAGAGGGTCGGGGTCTTTCTCGACGGTGGTCTCCCCGCCGGACACCCTGCGGCGTATGAACGTCTCCTCTCGATCCTGGAGGCATCCAACGTCACCCGCTCGGAGGTACGGGCGGGCCAGCGGCTGTATCTCGACCCGGAGGTCTGGCTCGACGTACTCAACCCATCCCCCGACCGATCCGGGGACCAGCACGAGGACTCCCTCGTGCTTCGCCTGGTCTACGGCCGGACGGCGGTGCTCCTGACGGGGGGACTCGGGTCGGGGGCCGCAGTACGGCTGGCATCGTCGGGGGAGGAGCTCGCGGCGGACGTCCTCCAGGTCCCGCGCAACGGCGAGCGGGGGTCGGCTCCACCGGCCCTGCTGGAGGCGGTCCGTCCCCGTTTCGCCGTGATCAGTGCGGGGAGTCCGCCGGCGGACCGGGTCGACGACCGGCTGGTCCAGAACCTCCTCGTGCTGGGTTCGAAGGTCTACCTGACGAACATGTCCGGAACTGTCGCGTTCACCTGCGACGGAACGCTCTGCCAGCCTGTGCGGGGCACGACCTTCCGGCCCGACCTGCCTGCCGACCGCGATGGACCCGCTCCGTCCGCCACCCCGACGCCGTTCGTGCTCGGGCCACCCTATCCACCCCCCTTCACGGTCGTTCCGACCGTGACGGTGCCCTTGCCGACGGTCACGGCGCCCCTGGTCCCCGTCCGGCTCGAGGGTCTCGACCTCGGGGCGGGACGGGTCCTGGTCAGGAATGGCGGGTCCGGGCCGGTGAACCTGACGGACTGGCGCCTGGGAAACGGGAACGGCTCTGCATCGTTCCGGTTCCCCGCCTGCGAGATCCCGCCGGGCGGGACGCTCCTGGTCCAGATCGGCAGAGGTATCGACGGGAACGGGGTGCTCTACTGGGATGCCAGCGACGTCTTTGAGCCGGGCGGGGACCGGGCGTACCTGTACGATGCGGACGGGCACCTGATCGACAGCGTGGATGGAGGTGCCGTCCTCACCCTACCTCCGACGCCCTGGGACGTGACCACTCCTCCGACCCCTGCCACGGTTGAAACCACCCCCGTCGGGACCCTCGCCGTGACGCCATGACGAAGACCCACTCCGCGATCAACCAGGTCGATCAGGTCACGTGTTCGAAAAAGAGAATGATCGGCGTTGGATTCCTGACTCCACGGCTCTCAGGGTCGCACCGGTGGTCCGGCTCACCGGGCGGGTCGTTCGCCTCTCTCCGGGCCCCCCTCCGATCCCGATGACCCGCCCCCGCGTGCGGCCTCTCCTCCTGCCCGTGCAACCCTCTCGCGCGTCTTCTCGTCCGCCGCCTGGAGTCCCCGCAACCTGTGTGGTGCCTCTCCTCCTGCCCGTGCGACCCTTTCGCGCGTCTTCTCGTCCGCCGCCTGGAGTCCCCGTTTCACGTGCCGGGCCTCGCCCCCCGCCCGTGCAACCCGCTGCCTCGTCTCCGTGTCGGCGGATGCAAGGCCCCGGTTCGTCTTTCCTGAACTGCCCTTCTCCTCCATGGTTCTCCCTCCGGTGCTCGCCGGACGTCCGTCCGGACGATCGCCTCTCTCTGAGGGGAGTTCTATAGTTATAGATGACATATATACTTTCTGATATACTTTCGTGATTTTAATCTCATTGGGGTTTTATTGAATCTCTTCTGACCTTGTAGGTGTTCTCTGTCCGATAGGGGCCAAGGATGCCCGATACGGAAAAAAGAAAAAAAATCTGGTTGATCAGGGGTTCAGGCGCCAGCAGCGCCAGCGGGAACCGTTCCCGTGGCGACGGAGGGGGTGATCGGAATAAAGCCCTCAGCCTCGAGCACCGCCGCCCCCTCGGGCCCGGTCAGAAGGCGCACGAAGGCCTGCCCGAGCTCGGGATTCTTCGCGACCGACGGTACCGTGATCCCGTAGATGATCGGCATACCTGCCTCGGTCGAGCCATCGGGGCGTTTCACCTCGACCTTTGCGTATTCGGCCTCGTGCGCCGGGTCGGAGAGGTCGATCTCGGGGGGCAGGGTGATGTAGTTGAACCCGTTCTGAACCGCGTTGGACCGGTAGGTGAAGACGTAGTCGACCTTTCCGGACCTGAGCTGGTCCGTGTAGCTCGGGTCGCCCGTCCTGGGGATCACCAGGGTGACGCCGTCAGGAGTGGGCTTCGAGACGTCGATGGTGGTCCTGTCGTTCGCGGTGGTGCAGGTGATCTTCGAGTGGTCGCCGACCAGATGCTGGAAGATCGTATTCTTGCCATAGAACTTCTCGGCGAGCTTGATCACCATGTACGACCGGTAGCCTCCTGGGTCCGTGGTCGGGTCGGAGGTGGCGTAACTGACGCCGTCCCGGTCGAGGATCTCGTACCAGTTACCGGCGTTGATCTCCGTGGCGTAGTCCGAGGTCGAGTTGTTGTAGGCGAGCACCATCGCGTTCCGGGCAAAGGAGAGCATCCAGCTGGCGTTGTTCGGGAACATCAGCTTCGGGATCAGGAAGGCGTCTGCGGACGCGACGACGTCAGCCTTCGCGTTCGTCTTTGTCACCTTCTCGATCTGCGTGACCGAGGCGCCCGTGTAGATGCCGAGCTCTGCGCCCGTGGTATTGGCATCAAAAGACCTCTTCAGGGTTGCGAACGGCGAGGCAAGGCTGCCGGCGGCGTAGACGAGCACCGGCTTTATCGCCGTTGCCGGCGTCGAGCCGTCGACCCCGAACTCCTTCGCCTTCTCTGCCGTCATGGGGGAGAAGAGACCCTTGCCGTACTGCTCCTTTCCGAACCCTGCGATCTTCTCCTGCGTGTCGGCGGAGAGCAGGAAGTCGATGTACTGGTTGGCTGCCTCGAGCGATGCGGTTGCGTTGCCCTCCGGCACCACGGCGATCGCGGAGTAGATGTTGAGCAGGCTCGCACCCTCGGTGATCAGGGGTGTCAGCTTCAGGTTGCCCCTGTACGCGAGGAAGGTCCCTTCATCGGAGAGGGTATACGCCCCCATCTCTGACGCCATCTGGAGGGTCTCGCCCATGCCCTTGCCCGCCTCGACATACCAGGCGCCGGACTTCTGGACATCGGTGGCGTAGTTCACCTTCGCCTTGCCCCAGATCGTCTTCTCGGCGGAGTGGGTGCCGGAGTTATCACCACGCGAGACGAAGACGACGCCCCTGTTGCCCGCCTTTCCATCCTTCATCAGCTTTGTGAACGCCTCCTCGGGGGTGAGCCCCCTGATCCCGGCGGGATCGCTCTCGGGACCGACGATCACGAAGTAGTTGTAGGCGAACGAGCGGCGGTTCACACCGTAACCGCCCTCCATGAACGCAGTCTCCAGGGAGGGGGAGTGGACGAGGAGCAGGTCCGCGTCACCGCGCTTTGCGAGTTCGATCGCCTTGCCGGTGCCCTGTGACGTGATCTTCAGGTTCACGGGATGCGTCGCCTCATAGAAGGGTGTCAGGTAGTCGAGGAGCCCGGTATCATCAAGGCTCGTCGTGGTCGCGATCAGGAGGTCCGTCCGGGGCCTGGTGAGGTTCGTCGGGATCGCCGTCACACCGCCTGTCGTGATGCCGGTGGGCGCTGCCGTCGCCTGGCCCGATGCGATCGGGGGTGTCGTCACGTCGCCGCCGGGGATGCTGCCCGTACAGCCCGCGACGCCGGTGAAGAGGACGAGGAGGATGGCGAGCAGGCCCGTTCCTGCTATGAGTGAAAGGTGGTTCATCGAGTGCCTCCCGATCCGGTCTGTTTACTAATTTATTTATATCTTCTTAAATCATTCAATACAAATGGTAGACACACTGGTCCACCAGTTGACATATGAGGCCTGGGGTGTACATAGATAGCGGACGCGCTGGTTCCTGGTGGATACCGTGGTGAACGAGATCCTGGACGGATTGACGAAGGCTGCCGAACTGATCATCACCCTCGACCCCGAGGTGATCGAGATCACGACACGGACCCTCGTCATCTCGCTCTCGTCGACCCTCCTCGCCACGTTGATCGCCGTGCCGGCAGGAGGCGCCATCTCACTGAGCGAGTTCCGGGGCCGGCGTGCCCTGTTGTTCCTGATCCAGACGCTCTACTCGGTGCCGACGGTGATCGTCGGCCTCCTCCTCTTCCTCCTGTGCTCGTCATCCGGGCCGCTCGGCCCTCTCCGGCTCCTCTTCACGCCGACCGGAATGGTCCTGGGCCAGACCCTTTTGATCCTACCGATCCTGCTCGGACTGACCGTTACCACCCTCGACGGGCTCGATCGCGGACTGCACGACACCCTCGTCTCGCTCGGTGCCACGTGGTCGCAGCGGCTCCTCCTTCTCCTCCGGGAGGCCCGGTTCGCCCTCCTCGCGGCGGTCACGCTCGGTTTTGGTCGGGCCATCTCCGAGGTCGGTGTCGCAATCATGATCGGGGGCAACATCCGGGGGTATACCCGTGTCCTGACGACGGCGATCAGCCTGGAGACCTCGATGGGCAACATCTCCCTCTCCCTTGCCCTCGGGATCATCCTGCTTGCGCTCGCGCTCGTGGTGAACCTTGGTGTGAACCTGCTGCAGGGAGGTGGACGCCGATGATCCGGTGCGAGCGGGTCGGGTGGGAGATCGAGGGGAAGACCGTCCTCGATGATATATCTCTCACGGTCGGGCAGGGAGAGGTCCTCGGGCTGATAGGACCGTCGGGCTCCGGAAAATCGAGTCTGATCCGGATCATGGACCTGCTCGTCACCCCGACGAGCGGCCGGCTCTGGATCGACTCCACCGAGGTGACCGCAGGGCGGGTGGACCTGGTCGGGCTCCGTCGACGCATGGGCATCGTCTTTCACCGGCCCGCGGTCTTCTCGGGTGACGTCCGGCGCAACGTCTCGATCGGGCTCGGTCTCCGGGGGATACGGGGGGATGATGCCCGTCTCCTCGTCGAGGAGACACTCGAGATGGTGGGTCTTGCCGGTTTCGGCCCGCGCCGGGCCTCGTCCCTCTCCGGAGGGGAGCTCCAGCGGGTCGCGATCGCCCGTTCCCTCGTCACCCGCCCGACCGTCCTCTTTCTTGACGAGCCGACCGCGAACCTGGACCCGCTCTCCACCCGGGTGGTCGAGGACGTCGTCCGGAAGGCGCGGTCGGACCTCGGTACTACGATCGTGATGGCGACCCATGACCTGGACCAGGGCCAGCGGCTCTGCGACCGCCTGGCGGTCATGGCGGCGGGCCGGCTCGTGCAGGTCGGGTCACCCCCGGAGATCTTCTACCGCCCGGGGACGAGCGAGGTGGCGCGGTTTGTCGGGGCTGGAAATCTGGTCGAGGGGACGGTGGAGCGGATGGACCGGGGCGTGGCGTTCGTCCGGACCACCGGGGGTCTCCTCGCCGTCGCCGTCCACGCTCCGGTCTCCGGGACGGTTACGGTCGCGATCCGGCCCGAGGAGATCGTCCTGTCCCGTGGTCCTGCCGGCCCCGCGGGCTCACCGAACCACCTGTCCTGCCGGGTGACCGGGGTCGACACCGACGGCCCGCTGGTCCGGGTGCATCTCGACTGCGGTTTTCCCCTGATCGCGCTCGTCCGACGTCTGACCTTTGTCGCCCTTGCGCTCGAACCGGGACAGGAGGTCTCCGCCGCCTTCGACCCGAACGGTGCCCACCTGATTGCGCGCGCATGATCTTCGAAACCTTTATGTATTATTATTCGACAAAGTACAATCAATTCGAATTTTTTTCATACGAGGTGGATCGGGGAAACCGGATATTGACCGAATATTTGAACATTCTTGCTCAAATCTGATTTATTGAATTATTATTATATTTAATATGCATTGGAAAAAAAGGGAAATCATATATATCACCATTGAGAATATGTGCAATGTCCCAAGAGGGGACGTGCAGTAGTGACCGTCACTGATCACCAGCGACTCCTGTAGTCACCTTCACTATTCAGTACCAGGCGCGAACTGAACACACGAACCACGTAATCAGAGGAACGTTATGGCAAAATATACCGAAACAATTGACCTCTACGATGATGGGGGCAAGCTGCTCAAGAGCGGCGTCACGATCGACAAGATCAGCCCGGTGTCGAACCCCGGTATCCGGAAGATCATCGACCTGACCAAGCGCACGGTTGCGGTCAACCTCGGAGGACTCGAGGCGGCGCTCGCCAGCGGAAAGGTCGGCGGCAAGATGAACCAGATCCTGGGCCGCGGCATGGACTTCTCGATCGTCAAGGACCACGAGGCGATCGCAGAGAAGATCAAGTCGATGGTGCAGGTCGAAGAGGGCGATGACACGAACATCCGCGTCTACGGCGGCGGCAAGATGCTGATGGTCGAGGTTCCCTCGGCGCGTCTCTCCGCGGCAGCCACCTACGACGCGGCGATCACAGCAGTCGCCTCGGCGACCACGCTCGCGGTCATCGACCAGTACAACGTTGACATGTTCAACGGCTCCTACGTCAAGGCCGCTGTGATGGGTACCTACCCCCAGACGATGGACATGCAGGGCGCGAACGTCGTCGGCATCCTCTCCATCCCCCAGAACAACGAGGGTCTCGGCTTTGCGCTCCGGAACGTCGCCGTGAACCAGTTCGTCATGATGACCCACCGGAACGCGATGCAGGGCGCCGCCCTCGCCTCGACCTACGAGCAGGCCGGTGAGTTCGAGATGGGCAATGCGATCGGACCCTTCGAGCGGGCCCAGCTCCTCGGCTTCGCGTACCAGGGCCTGAACGCGAACAACCTCGTCTACGACCTCGTCAAGGCGAACGGCGCAACCGGCACGATCGGTACGGTCGTCCAGTCGCTCGTCGAGCGCGCGATCGAGGACAAGGTCATCAAGGCCGGCAAGAAGGGCAAGTCGGGCTACGTCTTCTACGAGACGAAGGACCCGATGCTCTGGAACGCCTACGCGTCCGCCGGAACCCTCGCCGCCACGATGGTCAACTGTGGTGCGGGCCGGTTCGCCCAGGCCGTCTCGTCGACGCTCCTGTACTTCAACGACCTGCTCGAGCACGAGACGGGCCTGCCCGGAGCGGACTACGGCCGTGTGATGGGTGTCGCCGTCGGGTTCTCGTTCTTCAGCCACTCGATCTACGGTGGCGGCGGCCCCGGTGTCTTCAACGGCAACCACGTCGTCACGCGCCACTCGGCCGGGTTCGGTATCCCGTGCCTCGTCGCAGCAAGTGCGCTCGACGCCGGCACGCAGATGTTCTCTCCCGAGGGGACAGCGAAGATCTACCAGGACACCTTCGGCCAGCTGCCGGAGTTCAAGATGCCGATCCAGACCATCGCGCAGTCCATCTAAGTAGAACAATCACCTGACAGATGAAAGACGCCATATATCCCCAGGTCAGGGTCGCGCCAGAGCGTCTCCTCAACCCCGAGACGGTCGAGCAGCTGCTCAACCGTCTCGCCGCGAACCCCGGAATCCGCCGGATCCTCCTGAAGGGGCAGAGCATCCCCGCGACGGTGCCGTATGGCCCCGCGCGGGGAGCGGTCAACCCCCACTCCAGGCGCCAGACGATCCGCGTCCTTGGCGAGGAGATCCAGCTCCATACCCACGTCGGTATGATCGACATGGAACTGGAGACGGATGAGGTACTCCCGGCGATCAGGGCGGCATGCGAGGAGGTCTTCACGAAGTTCACGTTCCGGATCCAGCAGGGCCGATTCATGAAGACGAAGCCGACAGTCTCTGACTACGCAAAGTACGGTCCGAACGCGGATGAGATCCTGCTCGGACTGGTCGATCCGAAGAGCCGGAAGGGACCCGTGATCCTGCAGGGATACCGATAGTCATGCCGATGGGACGTGTGACCCAGGTGGTCGACTGCCGCGAGGCGATGGGTATGGGCAAGGGAGGCGGCATAGCCCAGCGTGGCACGATATCCGAGTGCCGTTCCCCCGACATCATCGTCGTCGGCATGTCCCCCGGGCGGCGCCACGTCACCAAACCGGTCTGCGATATCACCTCCGCCCTGCGGCAGCAGGGGATCGAGTACTGTGTCAGTACGCTGGTCCTCAACGCGGGCAGCGGTGTCCCTCCGGACGCGCCCAGCATAGCAGGAGGGGTGCTCGGCGCGTATTTCGGCCTCACCGAGAAGGAGATCCAGCAGATCGAACGGCACAAGGTTGCGATTCTGCATCACGGCAACGTCCGCTCACACGTGGTCCACAAGGTCAGATTCATCCTTCAATACTGCAATATCCCGGCGATCGTCGTCTCACAGGCTCCGATCGACTTCGAGGATCTGGCAAAGGAAGGAGTGAAGACCGCGTACGTGATGCCCCCGCTCGACAGGGTTCGGACGCAGGGGACGGTCATGGCGATCGTCAGCGGGGTGACCCGCGGGCAGACCCCGACACGGGAGAAGATGGCGGAAGTCATCCGGCAGGTGATGAGATTGATGAAAGAGTCCACAATGGAGTGAAAAAAGACATGGCATACAAACCTCAGTATGGACCTGGGTCCACTGTCGTCGCCGAGAACCGGCGCAAGTACATGAACCCCGGGTACAAGCTCGAGACGATCCGTGACGTCACGGACGAGGACATCGTGCTGGTCATGGGGCACCGCGCACCCGGATCGGCCTACCCGACCGCCCACCCGCCGCTGGCGGAGCAGGGCGAGCCCGACTGCCCGATCCGGAAGATCGTCACCCCCACCGAGGGTGCGAAGGCCGGCGACCGCGTCCGCTACATCCAGTTCGCTGACTCGATGTACAACGCGCCGTCGCAGCCCTACCTCCGGTCGTACCTCGAGGCATACCGCTTCCGCGGCGTCGACCCCGGTACGCTCTCCGGCCGGCAGATCGTCGAGTGCCGCGAGCGCGACCTCGAGAAGTACGCGAAGGAGCTTGTCAACACCGAGCTCTTCGACCCGGCCCGCGTCGGCATCCGCGGTGCGACCGTGCACGGTCACTCGCTCCGTCTCGACGAGGACGGCATGATGTTCGACATGCTCCAGCGCTGCGTCCTCGACAAGAAGGACGGCGTTGTCAAGTACGTCAAGAACCAGATCGGCGAGGCCCTCGACCGTGAGGTCAAGGTTGGCAAGCCGATGGACGAGAAGTGGCTCAAGGCGCACACGACGATCTACCACGCGGTGGTCGGCACGGCCTACCGCGATGACGCCGAGGCGCTCGAGTACATCCAGCGCATCCACGCGCTCAGGACCAAGTACGGCTTCATGCCGAAGGAGTGATCTGACATGGCAAAAATCGAGAGATCCCAGAAGCTCTTCCTGAAGGCGCTCAAGGAGAAGTTCGCCGGAGAAGACCCGTCCAGCCTCAACACCGCCTTCCTGCGCAAGGGGCTTGAGCAGTCCGAGCGCAAGCGGGAGTTCATGAAGCTCGGCAAGGCCGTCGAGATGGAGCGCGGCATCTCCCAGTACGACCCGAAGCGCTGCCACCTCGGCGGTATCCCGCTCGGACAGCGCCAGCTGATGACCTACGAGGTCTCCACCACGGGCACCTTCGTCGAGGGTGACGACCTGCACTTCGTCAACAACGCGGCGATGCAGCAGATGTGGGACGACATCCGCCGGACGATCATCGTCGGGATGGACCTCGCCCACCAGACGCTCCAGAAGCGCCTCGGCAAGGAGGTCACGCCCGAGACGATCAACGAGTACCTGCACATCCTCAACCACGCGATGCCCGGCGCCGCCGTCGTCCAGGAGCACATGGTCGAGACGCACCCCGCGCTCACCGCCGACTGCTACGTCAAGGTCTTCACCGGTGACGACGAGGTGGCGGACGACATCGAGCCGCAGTTCCTCCTGAACATCGAGAAGCTCTTCCCCGCCAAGTCGGCCGAGGCCCTCAAGAAGGCGGTCGGCAAGTCGATGTGGCAGGCGGTCCACATCCCGACGATCGTCAGCCGCACCTGTGACGGTGGCACCACCTCGCGGTGGTCTGCGATGCAGCTCGGCATGTCCTTCATCGCCGCGTACCGCATGTGCGCCGGTGAGGCAGCCGTCGCCGACCTGTCGTACGCCGCGAAGCACGCCGGTGTGATCCAGATGGCCGACATCCTGCCCGCTCGCCGCGCCCGCGGCCCGAACGAGCCCGGTGGCATCAAGTTCGGCCACTTCTGCGACATGATCCAGGCGGACCGCAAGTACCCGAACGACCCCGTCAAGGCCTCCCTCGAGGTCGTCGGCGCCGGTGCCATGCTCTTCGACCAGATCTGGCTCGGCTCGTACATGTCCGGCGGTGTCGGGTTCACGCAGTACGCAACGGCCGCGTACACCGACAACATCCTCGACGACTTCTGCTACTACGGCAAGGACTACGTCGCGGACAAGTATGGCGGCTGGGGCAAGGCTCCGGTGACCCAGGAAGCGGTCAACGATATCGCCAGCGAGGTCACGCTCTACTCCATGGAGCAGTACGAAGAGTTCCCGACCATGCTGGAGGACCACTTCGGCGGTTCCCAGCGTGCATCGGTCATCGCGGCCGCCTCCGGCCTGACCACCTCGATGGCGACGGGTAACTCGAACGCCGGCCTGAACGGCTGGTACCTCTCGATGCTGATGCACAAGGAGGGCTGGTCGCGTCTCGGCTTCTTCGGCTACGACCTGCAGGACCAGTGTGGTTCCGCGAACTCGCTCTCGATCCGCCCGGACGAGGGTCTGATCGGCGAGCTCCGTGGCCCGAACTACCCGAACTACGCGATGAACGTCGGGCACCAGGGCGAGTACGCCGCCATCTCCGGCGCGTGCCACTACGCCCGCGGCGATGCATGGACGCTCAACCCGCTGATCAAGATCACGTTCGCGGACCCGGCGCTCGCCTTCGACTTCGCCGAGCCGCGCCGCGAGTTCGCGAGGGGTGCGATCCGCGAGTTCATGCCCGCCGGCGAGCGCTCGCTGATCATCCCTGCCCGGTAAACCCAAACACCACTTTTTTTTTTTATCTCCCCTCCGAGCGGCTGCTTTCCATGCGGTCTCCATCACCAGTCTGAATATCGTCCACGTCGTCTTTCACGGTTTCCGAAATCGAGCACGGTCCTGTCCGTTCCCTCGACGGGGTGTTCGTTGCTCCAACGATGAACACGGCGCAATCGGCACGTTCAGGATATCGGTATCAGCAACACCGAAGACAGGTACAGAAGTTTAGCATCGGAATGAGTCGTGGGTGGAGAGGGTGTGACGGCCCTTTTCCCTCAGTATCAGGGTCGGCACTATCGGCACAACGTGACGCGAACGTCCCCTCTCCCCCTCCAACCATGAAGCAGCGTTCCTCTGGAGATCGCATAATCTCCAGGTCTGCCTCGCCAAACGGATCGCGAGCGTACGGGCCTCTATACAGCTCGACTCCTTTCGTGCGGAACCTTGGAATTCGATTTATGTCCTTCCATGGTATGGGCTCAGACCCTCTCGATACGAGAGGTCGTCCGTCTCGTATCCCGGTAAATATAGGAGAACCGGGACCTTGGACCCTCCTTCTCCTGTTCTGTCGTACCGACTCCCAAATATCGGGTTATTACACAACTTTTATTTCATTAACGCAAGTAATAATGATAAAATCGACGATTTCGGGTTAAAAATCGATATTAGGCAAAATAAGCCGGTCTTTACGGAAATAATTTCGAAACCTTTAATTCATTCTCAGCCAACCGTTACATGAACCACAAAGGGTTTGTACTCATACACGTGGCGATGCAATTTCCCAAACTCTCATGCGCCTATTCACTGGCACGGGAGGAGGCTCAATGGTAGAAAACATCGTATTCGGAATTGGAATCACTGCATTGGCAGGGGCGCTCGCCGCCGTTGCCGGTGCTGCGGAGGACACGGAGTCCGATATCGGGTCGCAGGGAGACCCGAACTCGCAGGTCCAGCTCGCTCCGCAGATGGGCTTCATCCACCGTATCTTCAACAAGGCGGTGGCGGGGGAGCCCCCGGCGTACGGTCTCTGGTGTACGCTCGGTGCCGGCCTTGCGTGGGCGTTCCTGGCAAAGGACGTCAATCCGGTCCTCGCGCTGATCCTCGGCGCGACGATCGCGACGTTCGTCCAGGGAGTCTACGCGACATCCGGTTATCTCGGACGCACGGCAAGTCTGGCCAAGTTCGGCCAGCCGGTGTACATCGACATCCTCAAGTCGATGCTCTCGGTCACGATGGCCCACGCCTTCGTGGCGATCTTCACGACGGTGGCCATGTGTTACCTCATGAACGCATCCCTCGGGCACCCGTTCCCGCTCCCGCTCCTCGGACTCGTCTGGGGTATCGCGCTCGGTGCGGCCGGTTCCGCGACGGGCAACCCCTTCTACGGCAAGGAACGGCAGTACCAGAACCAGAAGTTCGGTGCCGGCGTTCCGATCTCGGCCTCGGGCAACATCGTCCGGTATGCCGAGGCGGGCCAGCGGAACTCGCTCGATAACGGCTGGTTCTCGTCCAAGCTCGGCGGACCGGCCTCGGGTGTCTGTTTCGGCCTGATCGTCTTCCTCGAACTCTGGCGCACGGTCCTCTTCGAGCACATCGGCGCCGGGTGGGGTGCGATCATCGTCGGGCTCGCGATGATCCTGGTCTTCGTCGTGATCGACCGCTGGGTCGAGGTCTACGCCCGCAAGAACTACGGGCCGTACACGTCCGCCGAGGAGGCCTCGTCATGAGCGCTCTTGGAGCGGCGAAGCCTGCCGCCGGCGGTGCGATGGACCCGGTCTCCTCGGTGATCGGCCTCGTCCTTGCGGTCATCTTCATCGGTGCGGTCTTCGTCATCGCTCCCACCGCCGTGATGCCTCTGCTCGGGATCATCCTGGGCGGTGTGCTGATCGGCTTCGGGGTGCACTTCGTCCCGGTCGGCGGTGCGCCGGCTGCGATGGGACAGGCCCCAGGTATCGCGACGGGTGTCGCGATGCTCGCCGCAGGTGCCGGTCTCGCCGGTCTCTTCGGCGGTGCCTGGGCGGCCGAGCTCGGTGTCGTCGTCGCGACCGTGACCGGTGCGATCGGTGGTGGCCTGATGATGGCGATCACCTGTCTGATGGTCAACGTGATCTACGTCTTCGGCATGGGCATTCCCGCCGCATCGGGGAAGGTCGCGACGGACCCCCTGACCGGTGACTCGCAGGTCGAGTACAAGAGCCAGGGGACGGAGGGGCACGGACTGCCGTTCATCTCGTTCGTCGGTGGTGTCGTCGGTGGCCTCTTCGGCGGCGCGGGCGGCACGCTGATCTACCTGATGCTGCTCGGCGTCTACGAGCAGTTCCTGCCTGCGATCTTCAACGCGAAGGTCGAGGAGATCATGCCCGTCGCCATCTCGCTCGCCGGGATCTTTGCGATCGGCATGTTCCTCGTGAACGCAGTGCTTGCGGCCTACAACATCACGGGCACCATCGAGGGCCCGCACGACCCGAAGTTCAAGCGGTTCCCACGGGCGATCGTGGCATCGCTCGTTGCCTCGGCGCTCTGCGGCCTCGTCGCGATCCTGATCGTGGTGGTGAACCTGAACATCTGAGGTGACGACATGACGGCACAGATAACGGTAACAGAGGGTGGCATCCCCCACAACACGCTGATGATCTATGGAATCATCGGTTCGCTTGTCGGGATCTACCTGACCTACCTGAACACGGTCACCGGCACCCAGCTCTTCTCGTTCTTCGGGGGGCTCGGTGCCATCGCAGCCCTCGTCTGGGGCTCGGACACAATCAAGCGCCTCTGCAGCTACGGTATCGGCACGGGCGTCCCCTCGGCGGGCATGCTCTCGTTCGGCTCGGGCGTGATCGCGATGCTCCTGGCAACGAAGTTCGGGATCGCATCGCCGGTGCTTGCCCTGGTCCTCGGTCTTCTCATCGGGGCGATCCTCGGCTACATCGCGAACAACATCCTCGCCATGAAGATCCCGGTGATGATCCAGTCGATCGCCGAACTCGCTGCGGTCGGTGCACTGGTCATGATCGGTTTCACCGCGATGGCGACGGGCTCGTTCACGTTCTCGCCCATCTCGGCGATCCCGGTGACCGTGCTCGGTGCATCCGCCAGCGCGTTCTCGACGTCGCTGATCGGCGGCGGTCTGATCGCGGCGATCTTCATGCTCGGCTCGATCGCGCTTCAGCACGGGTTCAACGCCTGTCTCGGCCCGTCCGAGAAGCAGGACCGCACGCTGACGCTCACCGCCGAGGTCGGGTTCCTCTCCATGCTGATGATCGCGATCTTCAGCTTCGCCTTCCTCGGCATGGGAGCGTTCATCGTCTCGATCATCATCTCGGTGATCGGCTGGTACTACACCTACTCGCAGTACATCACGCTCTCGAAGCGCGATGCCGCCGCGTGGCTCGACTCCAAGCCCATCGTTGAAGCGGAGGGACACTGACGATGTACGTTCACGTCCTCCCCGAATACGGGCTTGTCGTCGACCCGATGGTCGGTATCGTCACATCGATGGGCGAGTCATATGCGCCTGTGATCGAGCAGGTGGCCCTAATCGAGACGGTGGCAGACGACCTGATCAACATGCTGTCCGGCGAGGGGATCCTCGCAGCGTCCTACCCGGGTCGCGAGAAGGCGCTCACGATCGCCGGTGGCGTCACCGCCTTCTGGTACGGCATGGCGATCGGGCTCTTCATCGCGGGGATCATCGCGTTTCAACTGATCAGGATGGGATAGAGCGATGGCAGAAAAGAAGTCACCAGCCAGCGGATGGCCGATCGTTCAGGGCGATTTCCACTCGGGCGACCCGAACAGCCCGGTGGCCGTCGCGACGATGGGTTCGCACCTCGACGAGAAGGGCATCTGCGACGCAGGGGCCGCGATCTGC
>JAKPPV010000033.1 GCA_029547145.1 Methanobacteriota archaeon | reverse complement strand
CCCGAGGGACGAGGGAGCGAGCCTGAGTGGAGGTGGCCCCGCCCAGACATAACAGGCGGGGTACCGGAGCGGAAGAAGCTCCCGAGGGACGAGGGAGCGAGCCTGAGTGGAGGTGGCCCCGCCCAGACATAACAGGCGGGGGCACTAGCCTCGTCCCTCGTGGGAATCCGACGCCGACGCGGCCACCGCTCTTGGCCCCAGCGCCTGTTGCTCCTCGTGAACTCGATCCTCGTGATCGCCTGCATCGGTGCTGCCGGGGTGTTCAACTTCATCCGCACCAAAGCGGAGTCGCTCCCGGTCGTCGACATCGGCTCCGAGGCCCGTCAGCGCCCCGACCTGTCGGGCCCCCGCAACTTCCTCCTCGTCGGCACCGACAACTCCGACAGCCTCGCCAAGGGCGACCCGGTCAAGAAGGGCCGCAATCAGGGCGAGCACCTCGCCGACGTGATCATGATCCTGCGCGTCGACCCGGCGACGAAGGAAGCATCGCTGTTGTCGATCCCTCGAGATACGTGGGTGCCGATCGCTCCGAGCTGGTCGAAGAGCAAGATCAACTCGGCGTTCGGCGGCAACGACGGTCCCAGCACGCTCATCGCCACCATCAAGCACAACTTCGGTATCTCGATCGACAACTACGTGCAGGTCGATTTCGGCGGGTTCCGCGATCTCGTGGAGGTGCTCGGCGGCCTCACGGTCTTCAACACCCACCCGATCCGAGACCCGGCGACCGGCTTGTACCTCCCGCTGACGGGCTGCATCTACGTGGAGCCGACCCAGGCGCTCGCGTACGCCAGGTCGCGTCACCTCGAGTACCAGAACACCGACGTGTACGCGAAGGGCGCGAAATGGATCCAGGACCCGACCGGGGACCTCGGGCGGATCACCCGCCAGCAGGACTTCCTGCGTCAGGCCGCTCAGCGGGCGATCGACGAAGGCATCCGCAACCCGTCGACCGCGATCGGTCTCGTGAACGCCGGCATCGAGTCGGTACAGACCGACAACGACCTGAACGCCGGACAGATCGTCGACCTCATCAGCACGTTCCGTGACTTCTCGGTCGAGAACCTGAAATCCGAGCAGATCCCCACCAAGGGTTCCGGCAGCAAGGGAGTCTCGTACCAGGAGGTGATCTGGGG
>JAKPPV010000023.1 GCA_029547145.1 Methanobacteriota archaeon | reverse complement strand
TCGTGCTCCAGCAATGGTAGAGTCTCTCTGATTACGAGCTCGAACGTCAGGCCGGGGACCGCATTTCCTTTCGTCACTTTCTCGGGTTTCCTGCTACGATCCCCGATCGTTCAACGATCTGGGTCTTCAAGAATCGTCTCGACGACGCCGGTATGGTTGACGAGCTCTGGACCGACCTCCAGCGGCAGCTCGATCCCCGAGGTCTCACGATCCGTTGCGGGGTGATTTAAGATGCCACGTTCATTTCCGCCGATCCCGGTCATGCGACGGCTGGTACCCCATGCGGCGATCAGGTTAAACGTTGGGCTTTTCGGAGGATGAAGAGAGATCAATCAAGCCAGATTTCGCCCCTATTTTTTGAAATCAAAAAGCATTATCCTTTTCTGCGTCAATATAATTCGATAGCATATGAAAGGGAATTCGAAGAGATCCGTAACCACGTTTTCGTCTGAAACCCTCACGCAACTGCGCGAGAAATCCAGGGAACTACAGGAGTCGATGTGCGACCTGAGAGGAGTCAAGGAAGGCTGGAGACGGGCCCCCGTGGACCCAAACGTAATCCTCTCGCTCTTCCCCACACTCAGGCTCAAGGAGGGATACCGCCTCGTCGGGTTCCAGTTCACGAGCCACGAAAATGCCAACGGGATCGTCCTTGCTTGGCCGGCGGACAAACCTGTGCCGGACCCGCCGGGCGACCTTTGGCATCCTTTCTCCCTGCAGAACTTCCTCCAGGCCCACCTGCAGATGCATCTCGGGATGGGTGGCTGGCAGGTTCAGAATTATTTCTCAACCGCCATCATGCCGGCAATAGAGGGCGACGGTTCCCCCCGCAGCTACCTCGAGGCCTCGATCTTCGGCCGCGAGATCTACGAGTTCGGCGCGGTGTGGCACGGGTCCGACTGGAGCACGCACTATATCATCGGCGGGGACCCGTTCACAGAGGGCGCCTCCTGGGTCTCCGACGACTCCGGGTCTGAACCGCTGGATCCGTTCTCTCGGGAAGCCTGGACGGTGAAGGAGAAGCTGCCAGCGGACTGGTCCCCGACGGTGACGATGACACCGAAGCAGGCACGGGTCGAGTTCTACACGTACTCCGCACTGGGATTTGAGACGCTCAATCTCCACCGTGATACGTACACGCAGGGCAACTACCAGTGTCGCTCCAAGCTCGTCCAGCTCGCCACCGGTAAACAGGGATACATTTTCTGACCCGACAAGGTTGAAAGGACTCAATTTTTCAAAAAATTCGTGTATGGTGGCAGACTGGCCCCCAACCTGACCTCCGTTTTTTTAGGCGCAGTATCTCCTCATCCCCGCTGTGAATCTGCGATCTGCCTGCGATTTCGAAAGATCTATATCATTCAATGCGCTTGATTGATAAGCGGATAAAGCCCACCGTCCGGATCAAACGGATCAAGGGAAAGGAGTACTGGTATCAGTACTTCGCTAATTTTTCTCTGTCCCATCTTTCATTCGTTCGCGCTCCTGGTTCTCTTTGACGATCCCGGATCTTTGAGTGCGGGAATGTTTCGCACGATCTTCATGGTCGATCAGCTCCGGCTCTTCGTCCGGGAAGCGGTGCGATCGGTGTTGAAGATCGCCCGGATAAATCCTGCACTCAGAAGTCACGGTTGGGGGAAAAAACGAGGATTGATGATGCATGAAAAAGATCACCGAGGGGAATTAGCAAACTACTGAACCCCATTCCTCTTTCCCCTCCCGTCGCCCCTTCCCCCGTCGCAGGCCCACACCGGAAAGGGGCCCTGCCCCGAACACCGCCCCGGACAAGGCATCGCCCGGTGAGAGAGATCTCCGGTACCGGAAAGAACGGCTGGTCAGCATGACGACGGTCTCCCCGGGCCGGCTCCTCCTCCTCCTGGTCGTCACCCTGCTCGCCGTCACGTCGGCGGGGTGCCTCCGGGAGGGTACGGCCGGCGTCACGGGGATCACGGTCGAACCCGTGAACGTGACCGCCGGCGAGGTGGTCCTGAACGTCACCACCACGGTCCGGCACCTCTCGGGCCCCGGGATCGGGGACGGCGTCCTCCGGGTCGAGGTCCTGGACGACGAGACCGGTCTTCGCGTGCACGAGGTCACGCAACGGTTCGGCCCGGTCCGCCCGGGCGATACCGTCGTGGTCCCCTGCGAACTGACCCTCCCGCGCCGGGGCTCGTACCGGCTCCGGGCGGACCTCATCGGGGGCCTCCAGGGGGCCGGCGGGGAGGTGACGGTCCGCTCGCTCGAACGGCTGCCGCCGGACCCGGTCCGGACCGCGGTCACGATCACCGACATGGACTTCCTGGTCCGGGGGTCGTGAACGGCCGGGCGCTGATCGAGGCGGAGGTCCAGCTGACCAACCAGGGCACCGGTCCCAACCCCGACCTCGCCATCGAGGTGAAGGCGCGAAAGGCCGACGCCCGCCTCCTCGCCGACCGGCAGTGGACGACGGTCGGCGCCGTCCGCCCCGGGGCGACCGTGACCCGGAACGTCACCCTCTCGGTCCCGGACCAGCACAACTACGAGGTCGAGGCGGTGCTCTGGAGCGGCGACGTGATCGTCGAGCGGGGCTCGCGGTCGGTGAACCTCGCCCCGAACGCGACCACGGCGGGGGAGAAGGAGTTCACGATACGAAAGATCGACACCGGCGAGTTTGTCACGGCACGCGAGACGCCGGTGCCGATCCCCACCCGGACGCCGGGCTTCGGCCCTCTGCCCTCCCTTGCCGGAGCTGCCCTCGCCCTCCTCGGACGGAGGCGGTACCGTGACTGACCCCGTCTCCGGCGGGGTTCCCCCGCCGCCCCCAACGGACCCTCGCCGGGAGACCCGCGGGTCCCTCGCCGGCTTCGTGGTCACCGGGCTGGCGGGGATCGTCCTCCTCCTCGTCCTCCTCGCGACCCTGCAGCTCTACCTCGTCGTCCAGGAGGCGGTCCGGTTCTGGGTCGCCGAGCCGTACCTCCCGTTCGTCGAGGGAGCCTACTACCTGGCGGTGATCGCCGGCGGACTCTGGCTCGTCGTCCGGCTCGTCCGACGGGGCCCCTGACGAGGGGGCCGCACGCCACGCCCCCCCGTGCACGTGCCCGGCCCGGTCGGGCTGTCGTGACCCCTGCCCCCGGCGGGGGGCGATGTTCGGTCCTACGCGGCGCCCCCCAGGATAAAGACGGCCCGGATCGCGACCTCCCACATCTCCGGGTTGTCCACGTACAGCACCGTCGGCTCCATGTTCCCCTCGAAGTGGACCTCCAGGGCCTTCCGGCCGGCGCTCCCGAACGACAGAATCGCCCCGATCGGCCGGTCGATCTTCGTCTCCTTCGCTCTCGAGAGGAGTCCTCCCGTCGCGACCTCGAAGACCAGCCGGCGCGTCGTCAGGGTGAGCGTCCCCTTTCCGAAGAAGTCCGACCGCGCGTTCCCCTGGACGATCACCTGTTCATCTTCCGGCAGGGACTCCATCTTCCGTCTCACTCGGATCGCATCTCGGCGTCGGAGTCGATAAAGGCATGGGGAAGAGGGTGGCGGTTGCCCCTACACCTCGGCCCGTGCGTCGACCGGCTGGATCCCCTCGAGGCGGTGGGTCGGGTGGTACTCGTGGAACTGCCGGAGACAGACCGTCAGGTCGCGGGTGAAGGCGAAGTAACCGATCTGGGTCCGGCGGCAGAGGTTGAACGCCATCTCCATCAGCCCCCTGGGGTCGGGCCGGCGCTCGCCGAGCCAGATGTGGAAGATGTTGCCCCCGTCCACGATCGGGAAGAAGACGTGCTCGATCTCCATCCGCTTCGCGAGCGGCACCGGCGCCCCCGGCGCGACGTGGGTCCCGTTCGTGTAGTAGATCGGCAGGTCGTTCGTGGTGCCGAGCCGGGCGAGCGCGTCCTCCAGGTTCCCCTTGATCACGCGGGACGCGTGGGCCCGGAACCGCCGGTCGAGGAGGTCCGCCACGGCGAACCGCTGGCCGGTCGTCTCCGCCGGCGTCCGCGCGAGGGCGATCGTCATCCCGTGCTTCTTCGTGAGCTCGCGCGCGTAGAGCTCCAGCTCGGTCATCGCCCGCACCGCCAGCACGAACGCCTCCCGGCTCTCGTGGAGCTGGGCGTTGCAGTGGTGCTGGACCATCTCGTTCACCCCGACCACCCCGATCGTGTAGACGAGCGGGTCCAGGTCGACCGCGACCGACCCCCGGTCGCCCGTGTTCGGGTCCTTCGGCCGCTGCATCGCAAACGGCATCCGCCCGTTCGTCCGGATGATGTTCATCCAGCGGCGCTTGATCCGGAACGTCTCGACCGCCTTGTCCATCAGGGACTTCAGCTCGGCGAAGAGCCGTTCGTCCGAGCCCTCGGCGATGTATGCCGCCCGGGGGCAGTTGATCGAGACCACCTGCCAGGAGCCCATCGAGAAGTGCCGCCCGTCCCGGAAGTAGAGCTTGTCCTCGAACCCCTCGTCCCGGTCCGCCAGCGCCGAGAACTGGTAGGCGCAGCACTGGTAACAGGAGATCCCCTTGCCCGCCCCCCGGTACGCGGGCAGCTGGTTGTCGTAGTAGGGTGTCCCGAACTTCGAGGCGAGCTCGAACGACTTCAGGTAGAGGTCCCGGTAGGTCGGCAGGTCCGGGTGGGCGCGGTTGAACTCCTCGTCCTCGACCATGAAGTCCGGCTCGATCGAGACCTCGGGCTTCGGGAAGTTGAAGGGCTTGCCCCAGGCGTCGCCCTCCAGCATCACCTCCATCAGGGCAAGAAAGAGGAGCCGGACCTCGCGTTCGAACTCCCCGTAGGTGCGGAGCGGGGCCTGCTCCCCGTTCCATACCTTCCCCTTGTAGACGCACGGCTTGTCCTTCCAGAGCGTCGGCACCCCCGGCGAGAGCTGGATCGACGAGAAGACCAGCTGGCCCCCGCGGGCGACCATCATCTGGGTCATCTCGTAGACGAACATCTGCATCAGCTGCCGGATCTCCTCGTAGGGCATCCCCTCGATGTACGGCGCGAGGAAGGTGAGGAAGTTGTAGTAGCCCTGCCCGCCGGCGAAGTTGGTCTGGGCCGACCCGAGCGCCTTCACGGCGTGGAGTACGGCCACCTCCGCCCGTTTCGCCGGCCCTGCCACCGACGCCTTCGTCCCGTTGCCGTCCGGCATCAGGCCGTAGTAGAAGAAGTAGCGCAGGTCCCAGTCCTGGCAGAAGGGACGGGTGCCGAAGTACTCCAGGTCATGGATGTGCAGGTCCCCCGAGAGGTGGTGGTCCGCGATCTCGGGCGGGAGCTGGAGCAGGTACTGCTCCTTCGAGATCTTGTCCGCCTTCTTCTTGTGCGAGGTCTCCGCGTTCTCCTGGAGGTTCGCGTTGTCGTGCGCCTCGAACCCGCGCCCGACGTCGATCAGGTGCGCGTCGTAGACCGGCGTGCCGACGCGGGTCAGCACGTTCCGGAAATGGACCAGCCCGTGCTCGAGGAGGACGATGTTCATGATCTCGCGGATCAGCGGTCCGGAGAGGGTCCTGAGCCCGAGGCGCCGGATCCGGTCCTCCACCTCGCGGGCGATCTCCCGCGCGGTCGCCTCGTCCGCGCCCTCGGCATCGTAGAAGGTCCTGACCAGGCTCGTCTCGAGCAGGATCAGCCGGACGATCCGCTCCCGGTCCCAGTCCAGGATGTGCCCGTCCGAGCGCCGGACGGGGGGCATCGCGGGGAGCCAGACCCCGTCGAGGGTCGACTGCCCGCTGCTCTTCGTCGGGGGCACGGGCTCACGCACCCGCGATCAGCGCGTCGACCGCGTCCCGGTTCACCTCGCCGCCGCAGAAGAGCTCGGCGGACGTGAGAAAGGTGTTCCCCTTCCGCAGCACGGGCGCCTCGGTGACGAAGACGCCGTTGATCCGCAGCTCGGTCAGCGCGGCGGCCGACGACAGGTCCTCCTCGGCGAACGCGACCCCCCGCTCCTTCAGATACGCCTTGAGAACCTCGCAGTTCGGGCAGAACTCGAGGCTGTACACCGTCACCCCATCCATCAGCGCCACCACTCCTTCGAAGGGTATCGTTGGCATCGTTGAATAATCTGTGTTATCCTGCCGGCACCTCCGCGCTCCCGATCGCCCAGGTCACGGTGACCGACTCCGTCCCCCGGACCTCCGCGGGTTCGAACGACGGCACCGGCGCCTCGCTCGGGCTGAACGAGACCGTCCGGTAGTCGAACGGGGAGCTGTACCGGACCTCGGTCCAGCCGTACTCGATCTCGAGCACCGGCCCGAGCCGCACCCCGGACTCCCGGGCGATCGTCTCGGCGTTCTCCCGGGCCGCCTCTACGGCCGCGGCGAGGAGCCGCTGCCGGAAGCCCCGCCGGTCACGGACCTCGAACGAGAGCCGGACCTCCACCGCCGGTGCCTTTTTACTGATCGCCCGGAGCACCGCCCCGACGTCCTGCGACCGGTCCAGCTCGAGCCGGAGCGCGTGGTTCGCATCGTATCCCTGGAAGATCGGCTTTCCGGTCTTCTTCGCGGTCCGGTAGCGGGTCTCGACCCCGAACCCGACGGTCTTGAGGGCCGTGCGGGGGATCCCCTGCGCCCCGAGCACATCCCGGAGGTCCTCGACGGACCGGCTGATCCCTTCGAGCGTCTCCGCGTAGTCCATCGACCATGCTTCCACCTGGAACGAGAGGACGACAAGGTCGGGCTCCGCCCGTGCCTCACCCCGTCCCTGGACCCGGAGCACTGCGTTCTTCATGGGTCTTCCTGGGCACCGGGCATCCATGAAGCCTTCGTTTGAGGGCACCCTTATCCCCCCCGGCGCGCGCATACTAGATCCGTGCGGTCTCGCCTCGCCCGGCTCATGGCGGTCTCGCCGGTCCGCCGGCAGTCCCTGATCGGCCTCTGTACCACCGTCGGTTCGACCCTGATCGGGTTCGCGTCGACCGTGTACATCGCTCACGCCGCCGGCGCCGCCGCGCTCGGCGCCTACTACGTCCTGTCCGCCTACCTCGGTTTCCTGCTCCTCGCCTCGGACCCCGGCCTCGGCGGGGCCGCCGCCCAGCGGATCGCCGAGCGGGACGAGCCGGCCGCCCACCTCTCCGCCTATGCCGTCGTCCGCGTCTCCCTCGCCCTCGCCGTCGTCGGGGCCCTCCTCGCCGCCCGTCCCCTCCTCGTCGACCTGGACGCGGCGGGCCTCCTCCCCTGGCTCGCCCTCGCCCTCATCGCCTCCACCGCGGCCGGTATCATCGCCACGGGGGTCTACGCGAGCGGGCAGGCCGGCGTGACCCAGGCGGCGGACCTCGTCGGCGTCGGCGTCCGGGTCACCGTCCAGGTGGCCGCCGTCGCGCTCGGCTTCGGCGCCGCCGGGCTCGCGGGGGGGCTGGTCGCCGGCACCGTCGCCGCCGCGCTCGTGAACCGCCGCTTTCTCGCGCTCCGGTTCACGCGCTTCGGGAAAAGGCACCTTTCCTCGCTCGCCTCGTTCGCCCTCTGGTCCTTCCTCCTCTCGCTCGTCGCGGTCGTCTCCGCGAACGCGGACACGCTCCTGCTCGGCTACCTCCTCTCGGACCGGGAGGTCGCCCTCTACCGGACCCCGTTCCAGCTCGCCTCCCTCGCGGTCCTCTCGACGATGCCGATCCGAGCCTCGCTCGCCCCCCGGATCGCGGGGTGGGCCCGGGACGGTGCCCTCGGCGAGGTCGCCGACGCGCTTGCCCGTGCCTGGACCTTCGCCCTCCTCCTCGCCGTCCCCGCCGCCGCCGGCGGGGCCCTCCTCGCCGACCGGCTCCTCTACTTCCTGTACGGCGCGGACTTCGCAGAGGCGGCACCCGCCCTCGTCCTCCTCCTCGCCGCCGAGCTCGTCACCGTCGGCTCGCTCCTCGAGGGGATGGCCCTCTCCGCCGTCGGTCGCCCCCGGGGGGCCTTCGTCGCCGCCGGCGCCGGCGCGGCGGTGCTGGTGATCGCCGACCTCGCCCTGATCCCGGTCCTCGGCGTCACCGGCGCCGCCCTCGCCCTCCTCCTCTCGTCGGTGACCGCCACAATCCTCGCCCGCCTCCTCCTCGCCCGGACGGTGACGGTCCGGTTCGAGCGCCGCCCGGTCGCGGCGGTCCTGGTCTCCGCCGCCCTGATGGCGGTCGCCGTCTCCGGCCTCCGGGCCCTCGTCCCCCCGGCGAGCCTCCCCGTCGCCGTCGGCACCGTCGCGTTCGGTGCCCTGGTCTACCTCTTTGCCGTCCTCGCCCTCGACCCCTCGATCCGGGACGAGGTGGGAGGGCTCGTCCGCGCCCTCGTGTGAGGCGCGGACCTCTCCTCTGCCGGACCGACCGAACACCCTTTCTATCCTCCCCGCCCACACTCTCCCGCATGGTGCGGACCTTCGTCGCCGTCGACCTCCCCGACGAGATGCGGGCCCGGATCGGCGAGGCGGCGGAGGGCCTCCGCGGTTCGGAGGCCCGGCTCACCTTCGTCGACCCGGCGCTGATCCACGTCACGCTCGCCTTCCTCGGCGAGGTCGACCCCGACCGCCTCCCGGCGATCGCCGACGCCCTCTCCGCCGTCCGGTGGTCCCCCTTCGACCTCGCTGTCGGGCCGATCGCCGCGAACAGCCGTTCATCCCCCCGGACGATCTGGTGCGACACCCGGGACGACGGCGAGCTCGCCGCCCTCGCCCGGGCGGTCGCGGACGCCCTCGTCCCGCTCGGCTACGTCCCCGAGCGCCGTCCGTTCCGGGGGCACGCGACGGTGGCCCGGGTGAAGTCCTTCCACCCCTCCCTCCCGGGACGGCTCGGGGCCCTCCCCCGCGACGGGTTCGGCACCTTCCGGGTCGACGCGCTCCGGCTCAAAAAGAGCACGCTCACCCCCGCCGGCCCCGTCTACGAGACCCTCGCGGAGGTGCGCCCCTGACCGACGCGGTCCGCGAGGCGGTCCTCGCCGAGATCCGGCCGCGCCCGGAGGAGCTCACCCACCTCCGGGCGGTCATCGACCTCCTCGTCCCCGCGATCGAGCGGGAGGGGGTCGGGGCGATGGTGGTCGGATCGGCCGCCCGGGGGACCTGGGTCCGCGGTGACCGGGACCTCGACCTCTTCCTCCTCTTCCCCCCCGGGATGGACCGCGACTCGCTCGAGCGCGAGGGGCTCGCCCTCGCCCGGAAGATCGCGCTCGAGTTCGGCGACGGTTACCGGGAGAAGTACGCCGAGCACCCGTACATCAACGCGACCGTGGACGGGATCGACGTCGACCTGGTCCCGTGCTACCGGGTCGACTCCGCGTCCGGCATCAAGAGCGCGGTCGACCGGACGCCGTTCCACACCCGGTACATCACCGCCCGGATCGGGGGGCTCGTCGACGACGTCCTCCTGCTCAAGCGGATGGCGCAGGCAGGGGGGGTCTACGGCTCGGACCAGATGACCGAGGGGTTCGCCGGCTACCTCTGCGAGCTCCTGGTCCTCCATTACGGCTCGTTCCGCGCCGTCCTCGAGGGGGCGAGCGGCTGGCGCCCGGGGACCGTGATCGACCTGGAGGGGCACGCGGCGAAGCGCTTCGAGGAGCCGCTCGTCGTGGTCGACCCGGTCGATCCGAACCGGAACGTCTCCGCCTCGGTCTCGCTCTCGCGGATGATGGAGTTCGTCGAGCTCGCCCGGGCGTACCTCGAGGAGCCGTCGACCGCCTTCTTCGAGCTCCGTCCCCGCCCCCCGGTCGGCCGCGGGGAGTTCTCCGCGCGGCTCGCCGCCCGGGGGACCGCGCTCTTTGCCCTCCGGTTCCCGACCCCGAACCTGATCGAGGACATCGTCGTCCCCCAGCTGAGAAAGAGCCTGGACGGCCTCGTCTCGCTCCTCGGGCGGCACGAGTTCGCGGTGAACCGGGCGGACGCCGAGATGGGGCCGGACCACTGCCTCCTCCTCTTCGAGCTCCTGGTCGACACCCTCCCGCCGATCGCCCGCCACCAGGGCCCGCCGCTCTGGAACCGGGAGAACGCCGAGCGGTTCCGGGAGAAGTACGCTCTCCCGGGCGCCGCCGTCGGGGGTCCGTTCATCGAGGACGGGCGCTACGTCGTCGAGGTGCCGCGCCGGTATTGCCGGGCCGGCGACCTCCTCGCCTCGGACGCCATCCTCCAGGTCTCGCTCGGCAAGCACGTCCGGCGCGCCCTCCGGGACCGGGAGCTGCTGACCGGCCCGGACTGCTGGTCCGAAGAGTTCGCGCCGTTCCTCGGGGCGTTCCTGGACCGGGCCTCCCCGGTCGTCCGGCTCCGGCGCGGCTAGAGGACGCCCTCCCCCCGCTCCCCGGTCCGGACCCGCACCACATCCTCGAGCGGGAAGACGAAGATCTTCCCGTCACCCGCCTCTCCGGTCCGCGCCGCCTCGCAGATCAGGTCCACGACCCGCCCGACCGCATCGTCCGGGACCGCCACCTCGACGCGCGTCCGGGGCAATAGGTCGATCTCGTACTCCTGGCCCCGGAACTCCTGCCGGCGACCGCGCTGCTCGCCCCGTCCCCGGACGTCGGTGACCGTGATCGAACCATGGCCCGCCGCGTCGAGGGCCCCCTTCACCGCGTCGAGCCGCGAGTCCCGGATGACCGCCACCACCATCTTCATGGAGGGGGAGTCGCCGCCCGGGGATTTATTGGTTGATGATCGCACGCAATCCGGACCCCGGGCGGGGCATCCCCGGAGGGGAACAGAGAAGAGAACCGCCGCCGCACCTCTCCGCATGAGGCTCACCCTTCATCTCCCCGACGAGGTCGTCCCGGCCCTCAACGCCCGTGCCGGGGCGGCGTCCGTCTCGCGCGAGGAGTTCGCCCTCCGGGCGGTCCTCGCCGCCTGTACCGGGGGCCCGGGCGGCCCCCTCACCCTGCACGAACGCACGCGGATGGAGGAGGTGCTGCGGGAGCGGGACGAGCTCGCCGCGCGGGTGTCGGAGCTCGAGCAGCTCGCCCGTGTGGCCGCCGCCGAGGTGGCCGCCTCGCAGGCCTCCCGCGAACGGATGGAGCAGGAACAGGACCGGATCGAGGACCAGCGGACCCGGGCGAGGACCCGTGCCGCCCTCGCGGCGGACGAGCGGGACCGCGCACGGGCCGGGCTCGCCGCCGCCCTCGACCGGGCCGCCGCGGCCGAACGGCGGGCCTCGGTCGCCGAGGCACTCGCCGCCGAACGCCTGGAGCGGTGCGCCGAGCTCCGGGAGGTGATCCGGGCGCTCACCGCCGGCGTCCCCGCCCCCCGGCCCCGGGGGACCGACGACCCCGCCGCCCCGGCCGGATGAGCCCCCCTCCCGCTGCCGCCCGCGTGGGGGGTGCATGCGCCATGCTTATCCCCTCTCCGCCGTACCGGTTCACATGGTCCCTGTCCACGCCCCCCCGGTGCTGCTCGCTCTCCTCCTCGTCCTCCTCGCCGCCGGCTGTACCGGCGGTCCTTCGGGGAGCCCTCCGCCGGGGACCCCTGCCGCCCCTCCCGGGACGCCGGTGGCGAACGCCTCCCCCGCGACGCTCGTCTTCCAGGACCGGTCGCTCTACTTCGAGCTCGTCCGGACGCTCGGAAAGACCTACGAGCACGGCGCCGACCTCGGCGAATCGCTCGAGACCGCCCGCCGGATCGCCGCCGCGGAGGGGCGGGGGCTCCACCCCGTCCTCGCCGCCTGGCACGACGAGTGGAACGCGACCGCGGACCGGATCCACGCGATCGGCGTCGAGGCGGAGCGGCGCGGTCACCCGGTGAGCGCGGGCGAGGCGTACCTCCGCGCCTCGGAGTACTACCGGGCGGCCGAGTTCTTCCTCCACGACGACCCGTCGGACCCGGAGATCGTGCAGCTCTGGGACCGGATGCACGCCGACTTCGTCCGGGGCCTCACGCTCACCGGCGTCCGGTTCGAGGAGGTGGAGATCCCCTACGAGGGGACGACCCTGCACGGCTACTTCTTTGCCGCCGGCGACGGTTCGCGGCGCGCCCCGACGGTGATCGTCCACCAGGGGTTCGACGGCACGGCCGAAGAGTGCTGGTACGGCGTCGGGGCCGGCGCCGTCCGGCGGGGCTACAACGTCCTCGCCTTCGACGGCCCCGGGCAGGGTCGTTCGGTCCGCAAGCAGGGCCTGCACTTCCGCCCGGACTGGGAGGCGGTCGTCACCCCCGTCGTCGACTGGGTGATCGCCCGGCCCGGAGTCGACCCCGACCGGCTCGTCCTCTACGGGATCAGCATGGGCGGCTACCTCGCCCCGCGTGCCGCCGCCAGCGAGCACCGGCTCCGGGCCGTCGTCGCGAACGAGGGTGTCTACGACGTCTTCGAGAACGATGCGGACTCCGCCCGGATGACGACCGCCGCACTCCGTGACCTCCTCTACAACCAGACCGGGGAGTACAACCGGTACGTCGCCGGGATGATCGAGCACGATATCCAGCTCTACTGGGCGACCACCCACGGCATGTGGGCCTTCGGCGTCTCCACCCCGGCCGACCTGATGAAGGCGCACGAGGCCTACACCATGAACGGCTCGGCGGACCGGATCACGTGCCCGGTCCTGGTGGTCGACGTGGAAGAGAACCAGTTCTTCGGCTCCCAGGCCCGGCGGCTGTACGACGCCCTGCCCCCCGCGCACCGGGCCCTCCTCACCTTCTCCGGGAAGGAGGGGGCCGGGCTCCACTGCCAGGCGGGGGCGCAGGCGCTCGGGAGCCAGCGGATCTTCGACTGGCTCGACGAGGAGCTCGCGCGGGGCCGGTAGGGACGAAAAGGAGTGGGACGGGCCCTAGAAGCGGACCCGTTCCTGCTCGCGCTCGTGCATGTTCGCGGCCATGGTCCAGCACCAGGCCGTACCGTGGGCGAGCCGGAAGATGGCGAGGAGGTCATCGTTACCGCCCACGACCTCCCGGAGCCAGGGGCGGTCCCGGTAGAGGCGGTCCCGGAGCCCGGCGTCGTCCAGGAACTCCACCGTCCCCGCCACCCGGAGCTGCCGGCCCGCCCCCTGCCCGTCCCCGGGGTCGAAGAAGCAGAGCTCGACCTTCGGGTTCTCCCGCATCTGCCGGCAGACGTCCTTCGTCGTGCCGGTGTGGAAGTAGAACCCGGTCTCGTCCGCGAACCACATCGCGAACCCCCGCACCCGGGGCTGGTCACCGTCGGCGGTGGCGAGCCATGCGACCGGGTGCGCGTTCGCGAAGGCGATCACCTCTCTCGCATCCATGCCGGTCTATCGGCCGGTGGCGATATCAGGTTTGCGTATCCGTCGCCCGCCCCCGCCGGTCAGCCCGGGTTCACCCCGGTCGCCCGGAAGAAGGTGTAGCAGAAGGTGCCGCCCGGCCCGCCGGCCCGGCGGAGGTCGGCGACCCCCCGGTCGAAGGTCGCCGGGTCGACGAGCCCGAGCCTGACGGCCCGTTCCCGCGCCCCGTCCACCATCGGGACGATCGTCCTCTGGACGAACCCCTCCTGCACCCCGGGACGACTCTCGTCCGCGTAGACCATGCGGGGCGAGACCGACACCTCCCGGAACCCGGCCCCGGCGAGGAGCGGGTAGAGCCGCCGGCCGATCAGGGCATCCCCGCCGAGTGCCGCCTGCGTGCGGACGAGCGCCCGCCACGCCTCCCTCGCCTCCGGGGTCTCGGGGTGATAGAAGCACGAGCCGTGGTCGCCCTCGATCACGGTGCAGGTCCCGCCGGGACGGAGGAGCCGGCGGAGGCGGTCGAGCGCCCCTTCGGGGTCGGAGAGGTGCTCGAGGACGAAGCAGACGAAGACGTGGTCGAACGACCCGTCCCGGAACGGCAGGGCGTCGACATCACCTCGGAGCAGGTCGGCGCCGGGCAACCGGGCCCGGGCGGCGCGGAGCGACCGGTCCGACCGGTCGACCGAGACCAGGCGCGCCCCCGGGCTCGCGGCGGCGACGAGGGCGGTCTGCGCCCCGGTGCCGCACCCTGCCTCCAGGACGAGGGAGCCCGGCGGGAACCGGGTCTCCCGGTGAAGGAGCGTCGCGAGGGCGTCGGCCTGGTCCAGGAGCCGGCGCTCCTCCGCGGCGGAGTACCCGTGCACGTACCCGGCATGGCGGTTCATCGCTCTCCAGGTCTGTCCATCCCGGTATAAGAACCTGCATCGCCGGGTGCCCGCACCTTGATATGGGTCGTTGCCAAGACTACGTGGGATGATGAAGGCATACGACGATGCGGAGCGGCGGCGGTGGCAGGACCCTGAGGCGGTCCTGGACGCGGTCGGCGTCCCCCCCGGGGGGACCGTGGCGGACGTGGGTGCCGGCGACGGCTACTTCACCCTCCCGATCGCGCGGCGCGTCGGCCCCCGGGGCGTCGTCTACGCGGTCGACCCGTCGGTCGAGCGGCTGACCCGCCTCCACGAGCGGGCCGAGGAGGAGGGGCTCGAGAACATCCGGATCCGTGCGGTCCCGGCGGAGGAGATCGCGGTCTGCGAGGGCTGTGCCGACCTCGTCTTCTACGGCAACTGCCTCCACGACTTCGCCGACCCGGCGGTCGCCCTCCGGAACGCGATGACCGCGCTCCGGCCCGGGGGCCGGCTCGCCAGCATCGACTGGAAGAAGGAGGAGACCCTCTCGGGCCGGGACCCGATCGGCCCGCCGGTCGAGATCCGGTTCGGCGAGGAGGAGGCCGCCGGGTTGATCCGGGGGGCCGGCTTTTCGGTCGGTGCGATCGCGCCCTTCGGGCCGTACCACTACCTGATCCTGGCCACCCGCCCCTGACCCTCCGGTCAGAGCAGGACGACCCGCGACCCGCTGCTCTCCTTCGTCACCCCGTAGACGGTGTCGGCGACCCCCTCGAGCTCCTGCTCGTGCGAGACGATGATCGTCTGGTCGCACCCGGTCTCCGCCAGGACCTCGCGGAGCCGGTTCAGCTGCTGGGACGAGAACCCGTCGGTCGGCTCGTCCAGCACCAGGAGGCTCTCCCGGGTGATCCCCGCCTCCTGCCGCACCATCGTGCTGAGGGCGAGGCGGTAGGCGAGTGCCAGGCTCGTCCGTTCGCCGCCCGAGAGGGTCTCGTGTTCGAGCTCGTACTCCCCCGACCGGACGACGGGTGAGAAGGAGGCGTCGACCGCGACCCGCAGGTCGTCGGACTCCACGAGCCGGGCGAACCAGTCGGCGAAGAGGGCCTCGAACCTGTCCCGGATGCTGTCCAGGACCCCTGCCTCGATCTCGACGATCGCCGGTACGACGTGATTGAGGAGCCAGCGCTGGACCTCGCCGAGGTACCGGCAGCGGCGCTCGAGCTCCTGCAGGCGCTCCTTCTCGGCCCGGACGGCTCCGAGCCGCTCCCCGAGCCGGCCCCGCTCGACCCGGACCCGGACCCGCTCCTTCCCGGCCGCCTCCGCCCGCTCCCGCAGACGGCCGAGCTCCTCCTCGAGCGCCTCGAGCCGCGCCACCGTCCTGTCGAGCACCGCGAGCTCCCGTTCCAGGGCCGCGCGCCTCTCCTCGCGCTCGCGCAGGCGGAGGGCGATCCGCTCCCGCTCCTCGCGCCGCCCGGCGAGACGGCGCGCCGCCTCGAGGGCCGCCTCCCGCGCCCGGGCGGCGGCGCGGTACGCCTCGACGACCCCCGCCGCCTCGTACCGCCCGATCGCCGCCTCGCACGCGTCGTACCGGGCGGCCTCCTGGCGGACCGCCTCCAGCCCGGCCTCCACCCGGGCGAGGCGTTCCCGTTCCGCCGCACCGAACGCGCCGGAGGCGAGCAGGCGGGCGAGCCGGTCGCACTCCTCCCGGGCACGGGCCTCTTCCTCTTTCCGCTGCACCAGTTCGCGCCGCCGCCCCTCGAGCCGGTCCCTCTCCGCCCGCACGCCGGCGAGTGCCCGGCGGACCTGCTCGCACGCCCGCTGTCGCTCCTCCAGGACCGCGAGATCGCGGTCGAGAAGCCGGAGGATCTCGGTGCATTCGGCCACCCGGGCCTCGAGCCGGCCCGCCTCCGCGAGCGCCCCCTCCCGGACCCGGGCGAGGTGGTCCGCGCCGAGGGTCTGGTGGCAGGTCGGACAGGGGGCCCCGACCCCGATCGCGGCGATCGCCTCCCATTCGGCCTCCACCCGTCTCTGCCTCTCCTCGGCGAGCCCCCGTTCGGCGATCACGCGCCCCCGCGTCTCGCGGCAGAGCGCGGTCTCCTCGGCGAGCCCCGGCTCGGGGGCGAGCGCCTCCTCCAGGCGCCGTTCCTCCTCGCCGAGACGGGCCGCCTCCGCCTCCAGCTCCCGGAGCGCTTCGGTCGCGCCGGTCCCCCCGGCCCGCCTCCGGAGGGCGTCGAGCGATCCGGCGATCCGCTCCCGCTCCCGCTCGATCGCGCCCGCCAGCTCCCGGCGCTCCGCCTCGAGCGCCCGGAACTGTTCGGCCGCCGCGCGGAGGCCGGCCCGCTCCCGTTCGAGTTCCTCCCACTCCGCGTACCGCGCGGCGAGGTCCTGGAACCGGTCCTCCTCCTCCGGTCCGCGAGGGGCGATCGCCCCCTCCAGGCCCCGGATCGCCTCGTCGGCCTGGTCGAGCTCGGCTTTGTCCTGCGCGAGCACCGCCACGAGCGACCGGTGCTCGCCCGCGAGCCGGTCCCGCTCCGGGCGCGCCGCGGCGAGGGGGCGGATCTCCTCCCCGAGACGGGCACACGCGTCCTCGATCGCACGGCAGGCCTCCTCGATCCCGTCCTCCTCCTCTCCGAGCCGCGCCTCCTCCTCCAGCAACCGGCGCTCCTCCTCCCCGACCGCCGGCAGGCGGGACGCCTGACCGGCGAGCACCTCCTGCTCGGGGGCGATCGCCCCGCGGACCAGGTGCTCGTCGATGTTCAGCCGGGCCCAGCGGTACTGCTCCAGGCCGAACGCCCGCCGGAGGATGTCGAGCCGCTCCTCCCGCCCGAGGAGGAGCACCTGCTTCATCTCCTCCTGCGGGGTGTAGACGGCGTACCGGTAGATCCGCGACCCCGCCTTCGGGTCCGCCCGCTCGTTGAACCCGAGCACCGCGAGGACCCGGGCCTTCAGCTCGGTCGTCGAGTACGGGGTCCGGACGCCGTCCTCCTCGAGCCAGCCGTCGACCTGCTCGACGGACCCCGGCTCTCCGTCCTTCCGCCGGGCGCGCCGCTGGATCGCCCGGTGGACCGCGTACTCGATCCCGTCGACCGCGAACCGGACGGTCACGTCGCCCCGCCGCGCCCCGTGACGGAGGAGGTGCGTCTTTTTGAGGTCGCCGAGGCCGAAGAGCCCGAACTCGATCGCGGCGAGGATGGTCGACTTGCCGCTCCCGATGTCTCCCCAGAAGAGGGTCACCCCCGGCGGGAACTCGACGAAGGTCTCCTCCTTGCCGTACGAGCGGATGTTGGAGAGGGCGAGCGAGATCAGGCGCATTCAGCCCTCCCGGAGCCCGGGCAGGACATCGCGGGCCCGCGTCCTGACCCGCGACGCGAAGGTGCGGCGGTCCTCGTGCTCGGCCGGCTCGATCGCGACCGCATCGAGCAGCCGGCGGGCGGTCCGGGCCCCCGCATCGCCCACGAGGAGGGCTTCGAGCCCGGTGACGACCACCGGGTCGTCGAGCGCCGGGTCGGGATGGTATGCCGCGCAGCGGGCCGTGAGCACCCGCGCCTCGATCTCCTCCTTGGACCCGCCCCCGCCGGGGAGACTCCGTTCCCGGGGCCCGGCGAGCCCGGTACGGCTCACCCGGACGCAGAGCGCCCCCTGGGCCTCGAGGGCGGCACGGGCCGCGCCGATCGGGACGTCGTGCGGCTCCCCGGAGGCGAGGGTGCCGCGCACCCGGAGGAGCACGATCGCCCCCGCGTGGTCCCGCTCCTCCACCACCCGGTCGAGCAGTCCGCCCACCTCTCCCGGCGTCCGTCCCCCCGCGTCCACCTCGTGGACGACGACCTCGGGGAGGCGCACCTTAACGAACTCCAGCGCCGCGAGCCGTTCTCCCTCCACCGTGGCGACGAAGAAGCCCCGCGGTGTTCCGGCCGCCCGCTCGAGGTCGCCGTACTGGTAGCCCAGGAGCGGGCCGGGGTAGGCGATGACCCCGCCTTCTTTCCCGCACCGGACCTCGACCCGGGCGTGGATATGGCCCCCGGCGTAGTAGTCGAAGCCCGGAGGCAGGCGGGCGAGCGGCATCGACTCCGCGAACCGCTCGTGCTCGGGCAGCACCTCCGTGAGCGCCGAGTGGAAGACGAAGACCCAAAACCCCGTCCCGTCCCCCGGTCCGTCGTGCTCGAGCCGCTCGTACCACTCCCGCTCGAGCGACCGCTGCCGTCCCGGGAGGCCCGCGAGGTGCGCGCCGGTACGGGCGTCGACCAGGTACCGGAGCCGGAGACGCTGTCCCTCTCCCTCCCCCACCGCTTCGGGGCCGGGGAGCCGGAGAAAGAGGCCCGCCGCCTCCAGCACGTCGATCACCGAGCTCGAGGCGGGGCTGTAGTCGTGCGAGCCGTAGGTGACGTAGACCGGGATCCCGGCGTCCCGCACCCGGCAGAGGTGCCGGGCGACCGCGCGGACGAAGTCCATCCCGGGCAACGGGGAGTCGAAGAGGTCTCCCGCGAGGATGATGAAATCGACCTGCATGGCGATGCAGCGTTCGATCGCGTCCTGGAACGCCCGCACGGCGGCCTCGGCGAGCGGCCGTTCGCGCCAGGCGCCGACGTGGAGGTCCGCCAGGTGGGCGAACCGGAAGGTCTTTGGACCCTCCCGGCCCGCGGTTCCGTCTCCAGTGCCCATGTGTGGAAACGTGTGGCTGCCAGAACCATCAACCTGTGCTCCGGTACCGAAAGGTTGCACGCGAACGAACCGGCGAGCAGAACCCTGCTGTTAAATACTCCGGGCATGCGAATGCTACTACAGGATGCCGCCCCGATACCGGGTCCTCTACGTCGACGACGAACCCTCCCTGCTCGAGATCGGCCGGATCTTTCTCGAGTCGAGCGGACAGCTCACCGTGGAGACCCGGATCTCGGCCGCCACCGCCCTCGAGGTGCTCGAGAAGGAACGGTTCGACGCGATCATCTCGGACTACCAGATGCCCGGGATGGACGGGATCGGATTCCTGAAGGAGGTGCGGTACCGGTACGGGCAGGTTCCGTTCGTCCTCTTCACCGGGCGGGGGCGCGAGGAGATCGTGATCGAGGCGATCAACAACGGCGCGGACTTCTACCTCCAGAAGGGGGGAGACCCCTCCGTCCAGTACGCCGAGCTGGAGCACGGGATCCTCGGCGCGATCCAGCGCCGGGAGGCCGAGGAGCGGTTGAAGAGGAGCGAGGCGCGGTATCGTTCCGTCGTGAAAGACCAGGTGGAACTGATCGCCCGGTTCACCCCGGATTGGACGGTCTCCTTCGCGAACCGGGCCTTCCGGACGCACGCAGCCGCGTTTCACGGCACGGGCGACGTGATCGGGCAGAAGATCGACGGGCTCTTAAAAGCCCTGGACCCGGACCGGATGGCATCGTTCATCGGTTCCCTCTCGCCCGACCACCCGATCTGTGAGTACGGCGTGAGCGCCGTCGACCTGGACGGAAGGACCCGGTACATCAACTACACGATGCGGGCGCTCTTCGGTGACGACGGCCGGCCTGTGGAGTACCAGGTCGTCGGGCGCGACGTCACCGCGGAGTGGGAGGCCGAACAGGCGCTGCGCCTCCGCGAGGCACGCCTCCGGTTCATGCTCGGCCTCTACGAGAAGGCCGCCCGGCCGGAGAAGGAACTCCTCGATCTCGCGGTCGAGGGCTCGGGCATCGTGACGGCGAGCCCGCTTGCGTACCTGGGGTTCCTGAACGAGGACGAGAGCGAGATCTTCATGCACGCCTGGTCGAGTACCGCGATGGAGATCTGCACGATCCAGGAGAAACCGCTCGTCTACCGGACGGAGTCGACCGGGATCTGGGGAGAGCCCGTCCGGCAGCGCCGGCCGTTCATCGTCAACGACTACGCGGCGCCGAACCCGAAGAAGCGGGGGTACCCGGAGGGGCACCCGCCGATCCGGCGGTTCATGAGCGTCCCCGTGATCGATGGCGACCGGGTCGTCCTGTTGGCCGGCGTCGCGAACAAGGAGACCGACTACACCGCAAGCGACGTCTCGGAGCTCTCACTCCTGGTACAGGGCCTCTGGCAGGTCCTGAAGGGCAGGCGGACGGAGACGTCGCTCCGGGAGTCCGAGGAGCGGTACCGTCTCATCTCCGAGTGCTCCGGCCAGCTCGTCTACGACTACGAGATCGGGACCGGCCGGATCCGCTGGTCCGGCCCGATCGAGCGGGTGATCGGCGACTCCCCGGAGGCGTTCGGGGGGATCGGGATCACCGGGTGGGAGGAGCGGATCCACCCGGAGGACCGTGCCGGGGTGCTTGCCGCCCTCGACGACGCGATCGCCCGGGCGGCGATGTTCAGGGCGGAGTACCGTTTCCGGCGGGCGGACGGCACCTACATCCCGATGGCGGACCTCGGCCTGATCCTCACGGACGCGTCCGGCCGGTCACACCGGATGCTCGGCACGATGCAGGACCTCTCGGAGCAGCGCCGGATGGAGGAGGCCCTGCGCCAGAGCGAGGAGCGGTACCGCGGGATCACCGAGCGGATCAGGGACCTGGTCTTCGTCCTGGACCCGGACTTCAGACTCACCTACATCTCCCCCTCGTTCAAGGCGATCAGCGGCATGGATCCGGAGCCGTTCCTGGGCGGTCCCCTCCCCCTCGACCGGCTCCGCCCCGGGGACCGGGTGCGGATCGCGGAGGCGATGGAGCGGTCCCGGGCGCTGGAGCCGACCGGTCCCCTGGAGGTCGTCTACCGGACAGAGGACGGCCGGTCCCTGTTCCTGGAGTTTTACGGCACCCCGATCACGGAGGGGGGACGCCTCGCGGGCGTCCAGCTGATCGCCCACGACGTCACGGGACTCCGGGAGACCCAGGAGCGGCTCGTCAGGGCGAACGAGGAGCTGGTGGTGCGGGAGGAGGAGCTCCGGTCGCAGCTTGAGCAGCTCGTCCGCCGCGAGCGGCAGCTCCGGGAGAGCGAGGCGCGGTTCCGGGCGGTCTTCTCCCACGCCCCGGTCGCCCTGACCCTCTCGGGGGGTCCCCGGAACGTCTGTCTCGACGCCAACCCGGCGTTCGAGCGGATCACCGGCATCCCGGTCGGGGAGGTGATCGGAAAGAGTCCGGTCGAGATCGGGCTGGTGCCCCCCGGGCTCGACGCCGCGCTCTGGGCCGAGATGGGGGAGAAAGGTGCGATCGAGAACCGGCCTATCACCTTCGTGCATGCCGACGGCTCGGTGCGCGCGGGTCTCCTGAGCTCCCTTTCGATCGAGATCGAGGACCGCCCGGCGCAGCTCACGCTCGTCACCGACATCACCGAGCAGCAGCGCGCGACGGAACGGATCCGCGAGAGCGAACAGCGGCTCCGCCTCTTCTTCGACACGATGGCCGAGGCGGTCTATATCACGGACGAGGAGGGCCGGATCGTCGAGTGGAACCCCGCCGCCGAGCGGATCTCGGGCATCAGCAGGGATGAGGCGGTCGGGGTGCCGGCCTGGGAGATCCTCCACCGGTCTGTTCCGTCGGAACACCGGACCGAAGAGCGGCGTGCCTACCTCGAGGCGCGTTTCCGGGAGGTGCTCTCGTCGGGCGTTCCGCTCTTCTCCGGTCCGCGGGAGGTCGAGGTGGAACGGGCGGACGGCACCCGGATCATCATCCGGCAGACCGCCTTCTCCATGCCGACCCCCCGGGGGTTCGGGATCGGCTCCGTCGCCCTGGACGTCACCGAAAAGGTGCGGGCCGCCGAGGCACGGGAGGAGAGCGAGAAGCGATTCCGGCACCTCTTCGAGCGGATCCCGCTCGGGATCGCGCTGGTCGGGACGGACCACCGGTTCCAGGAGGTGAACCCGGCCTTCTCGGAGATGCTCGGGTACACCCGCGAGGAACTGATCGGGCGGGAGTTCTCCGAGATCACCCACCCGGAGGACGTCCAGGTCGGGCTCGACTGCACCCGCCGGCTCGCCGCGGGGGAGATCCCGTTCTTCCAGCTCGAGAAGCGCTACCTGGCCCGGGACGGTCGGATCGTCTGGGGTGCGCTCACCGTCTTCCCGATCACGGACGAACAGGGGCGGATCCGGCTCTTCATCCCCGTCGTGGAGGACATCACGGAGCGGCGGCTCGCCGATGCCGCGCTCCGGAAGGCGAACCGGCAGCTCAGCCTCCTCTCCAGCATCACCCGGCACGACATCCGCAACGCCCTGATGGTGATGCTCGGGTACCTCTCCCTGGCGCAGGACCAGACCGACGACCCGGTCGTTCTGGGCGTCCTGGAGCGGCTGAAGGCGACCACGGAGCGGATCGAGGAGCAGATCGAGTTCACCGGCCTCTTCGAGCACCTCGGTTCGCGGGACCCGGAGTGGCAGGCGCTCGGCGGCGTCGTTGCCGGCCTCCGGGTCCCCGCGGGGGTGGCACTGATCGACGAGACCGGCGGGTACGAGGTCTTCGCGGACCTGATGCTTGGGCACGTCTTCTCGAACCTCCTGGACAACGCGGTCCGGCACGGGGGCACCGTCTCCCGGATCCGCATCGGGACGGAAGAGACAGAGGAGGGCCTGGTCGTCGCCTTCGAGGACGACGGCACGGGCATCCCGGAGGAGGAGAAGGAACGGATCTTCGAACGGAGCGTGGGAAAGCACACGGGGCTCGGTCTCTTCCTCGCCCGCGAGATCCTCTCCCTGACCGGCATCTCGATCCGGGAGACCGGGGTTTTCGGAAGAGGGGCCCGGTTCGAGCTCGTCGTCCCCCCGGGGACCTACCGGTCCCGGGACCGGTCCTGACCGCCCCGGTCCCGCGGGGTCTTTTCCTCCCTCACCGGGCGAAGGCCCGGTACCCGGTGCCCGGGACGACCGGCCACTCGCCCCGGGACGTCGGCGCCGGCCAGACCGAGGGGTTCGGGTCGGTCCCCTCCCTGGCCACCGGGGTCGGGTCCTGCTCGACCGCGACCGGCGCCGCTTCCAGGTCCACGCCCCGGGCCGGGCAGCAGCACTCCACCGTGATCCCGTTCGGGTCGTGGAGGTAGACCGAGTAGAGGAACCCGTGGTCGGTCACGTCCGAGGCGGCGATGCCGGCGGCGGCGCAGCGGTCCTTGAGAGCGAAGAGGTCGTCGAGCGACCCGACCCCGAGGGCGACGTGGTCGAGGGCGAACGGCCCCGCGACGGGGACGCCCGCCTCCTTCTCCGCGACCGGCAGGGTCCTGGGCCACTCGAAGAAGTACGCCCGCTGCCCCGGGCGCCCGAGCCGGCCCACGAGCCGGCATCCGAGCAGATCCCGCCAGAACCGGATCGTCGCATCCATGTCCCCCGTCGCGAGGGCGACGTGGGAGAGGCCATTGAGCCCGCTCATGGAGAACCCCTGCCGGCGGTGACGGCGGGGTGGTCCCCGTGGTCAGCCATCGGCGAGGAGCCGGCCGCCCCGGCCGATGTTCTCGCGGTCGAGCTCCTCGAGCAGGACCGTGACGAGCGAGGGGTCGACCCCCAGTGCCTCCACGAGGGTCGAGGTCACCCCCTCCACGATCTGCCGCTTCTGGTCGATGGTCCGGGGTCCGGACATCCTGATGGTGACGACTGGCATCGAAGGAGAGTTGATCCGGAGAGGGGGATAAAGGCGTCGCGCCGGGTTCCTACGGCCCCCCGCAGGACGGGGGTGCCTCCGGGTCGTCGTACTTGGGCCGCAGGCCGGCCCACCCGGTGTACCCGCAGTAGATGCAGCAGTCCCCCCCGCAGCTCGGGCAGAGGGTCGCCGGGGGGCGGACCTCGACCCACCCGCGCCGGTCGCAGTAGGTACACCCCGCGCCCTCGCAGGCATGGCAGGTGACGCGGACGTACTCGACGACCATCCAGTCTTCGTGGGCGGGACGACGGGAAAAGGGTTTGCCAGCCGACGGCACGGAGTCTTTGGGACGGTCCCCTTCGCGATGGAGCGGGTAAGGCCCTTTCGCATCGGTCTGCCGGGCCCACGTCCATCGTCCGGCGCCGGTTCGCCCGTCTATACACTTAATACCGCGTACGACCATCACATCACCACTGTGTCGGCACGGGCCGGGGGGTGGTGGCGATCGCCGGAGTCGTCGAGGCCGTTGTGATCGGCCTGCTGATCCTGGCGAACGGCCTCTTCTCGATGTCTGAGTTCGCGATCGTCTCCGCCCGCCGCCACCGGCTCCAGGCGCTCGCCGAGGAGGGCGACCCCGGCGCGGCGGCCGCCCTCGACCTCGCCGCGGAGCCGAACCGCTTCCTCTCGACGATCCAGATCGGGATCACCGTGATCGGGGTCCTCTCCGGCGCTTACGGCGGTGCCGCCTTCGCCTCCCTGCTGGCGGAGTGGATCGCCCGCGTGCCGTCCCTCGCCCCCTACGCCCCGTCGCTCGGGCTCGCCCTGGTCGTCGTGCTGATCACCTACCTCACCCTGGTGATCGGTGAGATCGTGCCGAAGAGGCTCGCGCTCGACCGGCCCGAGCCGATCGCCGCCCGGATCGCGCGCCCGATGCGTCTCCTCTCTATCGTGGCGGCCCCGTTCGTCCGGGTCCTCTCCGCCTCGACCGAGCTGGTCCTCCGGCTGATCGGGGTCCGGGAGCAGACGGTCCCGATCGTGACCGAGGAGGAGGTCCGGATGATGCTCGAGGAGGGGACGAGTGCCGGCGTCTTCGACGAGGAGGAGCAGGAACTGGTGGACCGGGTCTTCCGCCTCTCGGACCGGCGGGTCGCCTCCCTGATGACCCCGCGCCACGAGATCGTCGGGATCGACCTGGACGACCCGCTCGAGGAGAACCTCGCACGGATGCGCGAGGCGGGACACTCCTACTTCCCGGTCTTCCGGGGGGACCTCGACCACATCGAGGGGATGGTCTCGGTCCGGGCGCTCTGGGCCGAGACTGCGGGGGGACGCGGCCCGATCGAGATCGGACGGGTGCTCTTCGAGCCGCTCTACCTGCCCGAGTCCCTCCCTGCCCTGAAGGTGATGGAGCAGTTCCGCGCGGCGGCCACCCACGTTGCCCTCGTCACCGACGAGTACGGGTCGGTCGAGGGGCTCCTCACCCTCCACGACCTGCTCGAGGCGATCGTCGGCACGCTGCCCGACGAAGGCGAGACCGAGCCCGGGGCGGTCCAGCGGGAGGACGGCACCTGGCTCGTCGACGGCCTCCTGCCCGTCGCCGAGTTCCGCGAGCGGTTCGGCCTCCCCCCGCTCCCCGGCGAGGACCGGGGGTACTACCAGACCCTCGGCGGGTTCGTGATGATGCACCTGGAGCGGACACCGGCGACGGGGGACCGGTTCACCTGGAACGGCCATGGGTTCGAGGTGGTGGACATGGACGGGAACCGGGTGGACAAGGTCCTCTTCACCCCCTCCGGGGACGAGGGTTAAGTCGCGGGCAGGCCCACGCTCCCCATGGACTACACCGCGGGCTCGCCCGGGCGGGTCTTTGTCATGCGCGTCGACCACGGGGAGGACTTGCTCGCCGCGCTCACCGGGCTCGCCGGGGCGGAGGGGGTTGAGACGGGCGTCGTGCTCGTCCTGGGAGCGCTCGCCGACGGCCGGATGTCCGAGGGTCCGACCACCCGGACCCTCCCCCCGGTCCCGGTCCTCTCCGCCTTCGAGGACGGGCGCGAGCTCCTCGGGGCGGGCCTCCTCCTCCGGGAGGAGGAGAGGCCGGTCCTCCACCTCCACGGGGCGGTGGGCAGGGCGGGAGCCGTCTCGGTCGGCTGCCTCCGGGAGCGTGCCCGGGTCTATGCGACGGTCGAGGTGATCCTCTTCGAGCTCCTCCTCGGGGCGCGGCGGTGCGCGGACCCGGTCTCGGGGTTCAGCCGGGTCGAGTTCGGGGGCTGAAGAGGCGGACGGTCCCGCCGGCCAGGACGAGCAGGAAGACGGCGGCGGCGATACACCCGGCCCGATCCGTCCAGGCGGAGGCCGGGTGGGCGGTCGCCAGCAGGAGGAGGAGACCGGGGATTCCCAGGGAGACGGGGAGCCCCGCCAGGTGAGCGAGGGGCCCCCGGCATTCGTCTTGGGCGCCGGGGCCTCACCCGGTCACGGAAGGGTGCGTTCGTACCGCCGTGAGGCCTCGGGCCCGTTGATGCAGTACTCCGCAAACGCGAGGTCGAGGGCGCGGTGGACCGGGCACCCGGCACAGGCGCACCCGAGGTTCCCGGTCATGCAGCCGAAGGAGCGGCCGACCAGGCAGTAGAGCCGTTCGCCCGCCCCCTCGCTGCAGTCGTTGTAGGTCGGGCAGTCCGGGCAGGCGCACCGGGCGGCGAGCCGCTCCAGCTCGGCGGAGCGGTCCGCGAAGGAAAGGCCGCGGTTCCCGGCCGTGAAGGCCTCGAAGCGATCCATCGCTGATTCCCCGGCATCAGTCTCGTCGTGCCAATATATCAGCCCTTCCACACCCGCGCGGTCGTCCGGAAGTGGACCTTCGCGACCCGGTAGAGGGCGCCGGGCCCCGCCCGTTCGACGACCCGCCGGCCCGCCCGCACGACCGCCGGCGAGGAGCCCCCCTTCGGGAGGGCGACGCCCACCTCCTCCGAGAGCGCCGAAAGCCCCTCCAGGAACCGGGCCCGCGCGACGCACGAGGCGGCCGCCACCGCGGTCCGTGCCTCCGCCCCGCACTCGGTCAGGACCGGGACGCCCGGGCAGCAGGCGGCGAGCGCCGCCTCGATCCGGGGCGTCGCCGAGAACCGGTCGACGACCACGACCCCGACCCGGGACCCGGACGCGACCCTGCCGATCGCGGCCGCATGGAGACCGGCGAGGAGGTCGTTCAGGTTTTGGCCCCGGGCGGCGCACTCCGAGTACCGGGCGTTGTACTCCGCCGGCATCAGCACCTCCGTCGCGGTCGCGCATTCATCCTGGACCGTCGCCGCGAGCCGGGCCACCTCCTCGTCGGAGACGGTCTTGGAGTCGCGCACGCCCCGGGCGGCGAGGCCCGCCGCCTCGAAGGCGTCGACCAGGACCGCTGCTGCGACGAGGGGGCCGAAGAAGTCCCCCTTGCCCGACTCGTCCGCCCCCACCTGGGGCCAGCGCCCGAGCAGCCCGGCGGCCGAATCGCCCGCCGCCGCGGCGGCGGACCCCTGCACCAGGAGGCGGAGCGCGGGGTCGCGGACCTGCGAACCGTCGACCGTGACCCGTCCGTCCCTCCGGGCGTAGAGCCGGACCACCCCGCCGTCCCCGACCCGGAACTGGAGCCCGTGCCGGATCGGGACCGGCTCCGAGGAGGGGTGCCCGTGGTCGGCGAGCCGGCGGCGGAGCTCCCGGGCTCGTTCGCCGAGGTCGACCGGGCCGTTCATCGGTACGGGTGGGGTCTTCGGGGGGATAAAGGCGGTCGGCCGGACCCCCCGATCCACGGCGCCTTCACCCCCCCCCTGCCGGCGACCGGCCCGGCCACGTCATCCTATAAATACTTTGTAGTCCAGGATCTGGTGAGGCGATTCTTCTATGGACTATGGAACGATGCTCGGTGACGCCTTCGACTACGTGAAGACGGCGCTCATCGACAACTACATGGGTAGTGTGCCAAAAGTGATGTAAAATCTCAATGGCCCTGAATCCAACCTAGATTTGAAGAAAGGAGAAACAGGGCCATGATCCCATTATCAATTATCGAAGATTATCTTTGCGACCAATCAGAGGGGATGCGTGCTGT
>JAKPPV010000021.1 GCA_029547145.1 Methanobacteriota archaeon | reverse complement strand
GACCACGACGACCACCGCCCAGCCCACCACCGGTGGCGCGAGCTTCACCGCCATACCGATCCCGGTCAAGAAGGGCGCTGCGATCAAGTTCACGGTGACCCCCGCCACCGGCAAGACGATCAGGTCCGCCTGGTGGACCTTCGACAAGAACGGCCACTACAGCACCTGGAACTCCCGGACGATCAACCCGACGTTCTACTACCCCGCCGTGGGTACGTACACGCCGCTCGTGATCCTCACCTACACGGACGGCACGACGGAGACGGTCGAGAGGGCCGGATACGTCCGGGTCATCGCCTGACGGTCAGACCGTCAGGAACCCTCCCTTTTTTTTCGTCGCCCCGCGGCACAACCACGCATCGACGGGCCATCCGTTTCTCTCGCCATCCGAAGGACGAGACTGCCGGGTCCGATCGTCTCACCCGGCGTCCGGATGACGCCCCCTCTCCAGGATCTTCCGCGACCCGTTTGGACAGGGACCGTCCGGTGCCCGCCGCCGCGTTCAGAAGAGGTCTCTGGACCGGTGCCTGCCGCTCACCGGTCGACGTCCGGATCTCCCGGGTGACGGTTCGGCGCCCCGCCCGCTCTCCCGGACGGGTGCCCGCCTCCCCGCTCGAGCCGTTTCATCGTCGTCATCAGGTCCTCGCTGGAGTGGGAGCGCGCCCGTCCGCCCGACGCGATCCCCCTCGCGGAGAGGCGGTGCTGGTACGACGACCCTCCGCGCCTCCGCTCCTCCCCCTGCCGGGCCTCTGCCACCCCCTCCCCCGCGGGAGCGCCGTTCCGGAGAAACGGCCCGGTGTGCCCGGAGGATCGGCCGGAACGCCCCTGATCCGGTTCCCTGTCGCTCCACCCCGCCCTGTCGGGACGGGACGGGCCCTCCGGGATCGGAGGGCGCTCCGGTACACCGGTGGAAACCCGGTGACCCACGTCATCACCCATACGCCGATTCACCCGTTCCATCATCATGTTCGTATCGGGGATGCCAGGGATTGGAACGACCACGCCCGTCCTCCCGTCCCTGCACCCTCCCGTTCGTCCCCTTCAGGACGCCGATCCCCCGTCGCCCCTCCGCCAGGAATTTATTCAGAATAGGAAATATTGGTATTTTAATTATTCCTCGCTCCCGACCTGGAGATCGTAGACCGCATGCCACCGCCCGGGGGAGTAGGACCGAACCCGGCGCTCGCTCACCTTCGCGACGGGATAGCCCGCGAGCGCGGGAAGGGCCTCTCCCTCCGTCTCCTGCAGGTGATAGAGGTGTATCGTCCCTCCCGGCCGACAGAGCGAAAAGGCCGCCGGAAGGAACGGGACAGGAGAGAGCGGCAGGTTCATCACCACGCGGTCGAAGGAGCGGGAGAAGAGCGCGGGCAGGCGGGCCGCGTCCGCCAGCAAGGGGAGCACGTTCTGCACCCGGTTCGCCCGGCAGTTCTCCACCATCGCCTCCACCGCCGCCGGGTTGATGTCCGCCGCGACGACGAGCCCGGCCACACGGGCGAGGGTGAGGGCGAACGGCCCCGCCCCTGCGAACATGTCCAGGACCCGCTCTTCTGGCCGTACGAGCGCGAGGAGCCGCTGGCGTTCGGTCGAGAGCCGGGCCGAGAAGTAGACCGTGGCGAGGTCCACCCGGAAGACGAGCCCGTGCTCGCGCACCGTTGCCACCGTCGAGTCCTCGCCGGCGAGCACCTCGAACCGCCGCGTCCGGTACGGCCCTTCCACGTGGCCGATCGGCGCGACCACCGTCCGGATCGAGGGGCGGGAGGCACGCAGCCGTTCTGCCGCCTCCCGATCGGGCTCCGCCAGGATCGCGATCCCCCCGACCAGCTCGTGGCGGGGCAGCTCCGGGCGCGGCGCGTGGGGGGAAAAGAGCGCGCGCACCGCCCCCTCCACCGGTTCGAGGACCGGGAGGAGGAGGTGCCCCGTGCCATCGGGACGGACCCGCAGCGTCCGGTCCAGGAGCCCTGCCGCCAGCAACCGGCACCGCTCCGCCTCTCCGTCCTGCCGCCCGACCCGGACCGCCCACTGCTCCCTCTCCCCCACGCTCATCATCTCCGCCGCCCATACCTTGGGCATGGACGAGTTGCTCAGGAAGGTTCGGAGCGGGGCGGTTAAACTCTATGCCCTCGAACGGGAGGTCCCGCCCGGCGAGGCGGTCGCCGCCCGGCGGGCGTTCATCGAAGAGGAGACCGGCACCCGGCTCCCGGCGGTCGGAGCGTTCTCGATCTCCCCCGACCGGGTGACGAAGCGGAACTGCGAGAACATGATCGGGGCGGTCCAGGTCCCCGTCGGGGTCGCCGGCCCCCTCCGGGTCCGCGGCGAACACGCAGACGGGAGCTACTGGCTCCCGCTCGCCACCACCGAGGGCGCGCTCGTCGCCTCAGTGAACCGGGGGTGCAGCACCATCACCCGCGCCGGGGGTGCCGAGGTCCGTCTGATCGCCGACCGGATGACCCGCGCCCCGGTCTTCGCCGCCACCTCGGTCGCCCACGCGGCGGAGTGCGTCCGCTGGGTCGGGTCCCACCTGGACCTCCTCGCGGAGGCTGCCGCCACGACCACGCGCCACGGGCGGCTCGTCGGGGCGACCACCTCCGTCGCCGGCACCTCGGTCTATGTCCGGCTCGAGTTCACGACCGGGGACGCGATGGGCATGAACATGGTCACGATCGCCTCCGGCGCCGTCGCCGCGGTGATCGAGCGCGAGACCGGCGCCCGCCTCGTCGCGCTCTCGGGCAACCTCTGCACCGACAAGAAACCGGCGGCGGTGAACGCGGTCGAGGGGAGGGGGCGGAGCGTGGTTGCCGGCGTCTTCCTCTCCGACGACCTGGTCCGCGACGTCCTGAAGGCCGATGCCGCCGCGCTCGCCGAGGTGAACACCCGCAAGAACCTGGTCGGCTCGGCCCGTGCAGGCGCACTCGGGTTCAACGCGCACGCCGCGAACGTCGTCGCCGCCCTGTTCATCGCCTGCGGCCAGGACCCCGCGCACGTCGTCGAGGGGTCGCTCGCCGTCACCACGGTGGACCCGGTACCCGGGGGCGTCTACGTCTCCGTCACCCTCCCCGCCCTCCCGCTCGGCACCGTCGGAGGCGGGACGGCGATCGAGACCCAGGCCGAATGCCTCGGTCTCCTCGGTGTCGCCGGCGGCGGCGATCCCCCCGGTGCGCACGCGAAGGCCTTTGCCGAGATCGTCGGCGCGGCGGTGCTCGCCGGAGAGCTCTCGCTTATCGGCGCCCTGGCCGCCAACCACCTCGTCCGGGCGCACGCGACCCTTGGCAGGGGTCAGTAGAGCCAGCGGATCATCAACCTCGCATCCTCGCCGTTCGCGTAATAGGCGGGGATGCAGAGGACCTCGCGGTACCCGCACCGGGAGTAGAATGCCCGGGCGGCCAGGTTCGACTCCCGCACCTCGAGCTGGACGGCCGACGCGCCCGCCACCAGGAACTGCTGCTCGGCACGGGCGACCAGCCTTCGCCCGATGCCGCGCCCGCGGAACTCCGGTGCCACAGCGAAGTTGCAGATGTGGCCGTAGACCTCCACGCCCGTCTCCTCGAGCGCCCCGGCGAGAAACCCGGCGAGGGCCTCACCGGACGACGCCACGAAGAAGAAGTCCCCGCAGTACTCCAGGACCCATTCGAGGGTCGCCTCGTCCCAGGGGTCCGGGAACGAAGCCCGCTCGATCGTCGCGACGAACGGCAGGTCGCTCGCCCGGGCCCGGCGGATCTGCAGGAGTTCTCCTCTCATCGTCCGTCTAGGTTGGCCGATCCACCATATCAGGGTTCGGTTCGGACGGGCACGGGCTTAAGTGAACTCACGCCGTAGAGTACCCGAAGTCATGGTGCAGCTCCATCCCTTCGCCGCCGTCCGGCCCGCTCCGGGTCATGCCCAGGCGATACCGTCGGTCCCGTACGACGTGGTCTCCGCCGCAGAGGCCCGTGCCGTCCTCGAAAAAAACCCCCTCTCGTTCCTCTCGGTGATCCGCTCCGACGCGGACCTCCCCGCCCTCCCGCCTGACGACGACCAGGTCTACGAGCTCGCCGCTACGCGCTTTGCCCGCCTCCTCCAGGAAGGGCTGATGGTCCAGGATCCCACCCCCGGGTACTACGTCTACGAGATCGTCTCCGGGGACCGGGTCTACACCGGTCTCGTCGCCTGCGTCGACGTCGGCGACTACGAGTCCGGCGTGATCCGGCGGCACGAGCAGACCCGGTACGACAAGGAGCGCGACCGCACGCGCCACATCCAGGCGGTGAACGCGAACACGGGGCTCGTCTTCCTCCTCTACCGCGACCCGGGCGGGGTCCACGCCCGGATCGAGGGCCACGCCGGGCGCGTCGTGCCCGTCATGGACGTCGGGAACGACCGCGGCGAGCGCCACCGCCTCTACCGGTGCGACGACCCGGGCCTGATCGCCGCGGTGGACGCCGCCTTCGCCGGGGTGGACGCCCTCTACATCGCCGATGGCCATCACCGCGCGAAGTCGGCGGTGAACGCCGCCCAGGAGCGGCGGGCAAACGGGACCGCCTCGCCCGAGTCCGAGCGGTTCATGGCCGTCCTCTTTGCCCACGAGCACGTCCGCCTCCACGGGTACTCGCGGCTCGTCACCGACCTGGGCCCCCTCTCCCCGGAGTCGTTCCTCCGCGCGCTCCGTGCGCTCGGTTCGATCGAACCGATCGACGGGGTCGACCTGCGCGGATTCCACGTCGTCCCGAGGACCCAGCCGTCGGCGGACCGGCGGGTCCTGCACCTCTACCTCGGGGGGCGGTGGTACGAGTTCGTCTGCCGCCGCGAGCCCGGTGAGGGGCTGATCCACGGTCTCGACGTCCAGTTCCTCCAGGATCGGGTCCTCGGCCCGATCCTCGGGATCACCGACCCCCGCGGCGACCCGCGCCTCCACTACCTGGGCGGGGCGAGCCCCCTCTCCCGGCTCGTCACGCAGGTCGACACCGGGGAGTACGCGGTCGCGTTCTCCCTTCAGCCCCTCCCGATCGAGACGGTCCTCGACTGCGCGGACGCCGGACTGGTGATGCCGCCCAAGTCGACCTGGTTCGAACCGAAGCTCCTCTCGGGCTTCACGGTCCACCTGCTCGACTGATCCCCTTTTTATCCCGGCCCGCCGACCTCTCCCCGATGATCTCACTCGCACTCCCCAAGGGCTCGCTCGAGGAGCAGACGCTCGCCCTCTTCCGGGAAGCCGACCTGGAGGTCCGGCGGACGGACCGCGACTACAGCCCCACGATCCGGGACGAACGGATCGCGCGGGTCAAGATCCTCCGGCCCCAGGAGATCCCGCAGTACGTGGCGGAGGGCTACTTCGACCTGGGGATCTCGGGCCTCGACTGGGTCCGGGAGACCGATGCCGACGTCGTCGAGGTGGCGAGGCTCAACTACTCCAAGACCGGTGAGGGGACCGTCCGGATCGTCGTCGCGGTCCACGGATCGGACCCGATCGAGCACCCCAATCAGATCCGGCCGGGCGCCCGGGTGACCACCGAGTACCCCCGTCTCACCGCGCGGTACTTCGAAAAGCTCGGGGTCGATGTCCGTCTCTTCGCCTCCTACGGCGCCTCGGAGGCGAAGGTGCCCGACCTGATGGACGTCGTCGTCGACCTCACGGAGACGGGGACCACCCTGCGCAGGAACGGGCTCAAGATCATCGGCGAGATCATGGAGTCGTACACCGCGATCGTCGCGAACCGGGAGGCATGGGACGACCCCGTCCGCCGGCGGGAGATCGGGGAGATCACGACCCTCCTCCTCGGCGTGCTCGACGCCCGGAGCCGGACCCTCCTCTCGATGAACGTCCCGAAGGGCGCGATCGAGGCGGTGATCGCCGCCCTCCCCGCCCTCAAGCGCCCGACGGTCGCCGCCCTCTACGGCATCGACTACTTCTCGGTCGAGACCGTGGTGAAGAAGTCGGAGGTGAACCGGCTGATCCCGCTCCTGAAGTCCGCCGGTGCGGAGGACATCCTGGAGCTCCCCATCGCGAAGATCATCCGCTAGGCCGAAGCGATCTGCTTAATGCGCCGCCTCTCCGATATATGCGCATGGAGATCGCCATCATCGGGGCCTCGGGATACGCGGGCGGCGAACTGATCCGCCTGCTCGCCTCCCACTCATCGGCCGAGGTGACCGTCGTGACCTCGCGGCGGTACAGCGGCACCCCGCTCACCTCCGTCCATCCCCACCTTGCCGGTTTCTCGGACCTGGTCTTCTCGAACCCGGAGGTGGACGGGATCGATGCGGACTTCGCCTTCCTCGCCGTCCCGCACACCGCGGCGATGCGGTACGTCCGTCCGCTCCTGGACCGCGGGATCCGGGTCGTCGACCTCTCCGCCGACTACCGCCTTCCCCGGGAGGTCTTCGAGGAGGTCTACGGGGTCGAGCACACGGACTGGTTCGAGGCGCCCTACGGGATCCCCGAGCTCCACCGGGAGTCGATCGTGGACCGGCGGTTCGTCTCGAACCCCGGGTGCTTCCCCACCGGTGCGACCCTCGCGGCGGCACCGCTCGCCGGGCTCGCCACGACCGTCATCTACGACTCCAAGACCGGGGTCTCCGGCGCCGGCGACAACCCGTCTGCCACGACCCACTACCCGAACGTCGGGGACACCTGCACCGCCTACAAGTGGACGGCGCACCGTCACCTCGCCGAGATGCGCCAGGAGCTCGCCGCGCTCGGCTCGACGGCGCGGTGCTACTTTACGCCGCACCTGCTCCCGGTCAACCGGGGGATCCTGACCACCGCTCACATCCTCCTCGCCGAGCCGCTCACCCAGGAGGAGGTGGAGGCCCGGTACCGGGAGTACTACCGGAAGGAACCGTTCGTCCGCTACCAGCGGCCCAGCCTCTCCTCCGTACGCGGGTCCAACTTCTGCGACCTCGCGGTCGAGGTCGGCGAGGACCGCGTGGTCGCCGTCTCGGCGATCGACAACCTGGTGAAGGGGGCGGCGGGCCAGGCGATCCAGAACATGAACCTGATGTGCGGCTACCACGAGGACGACGGGCTCCGCTCCCCCGGCGTCGCCCCCTGAGGTGCTGGGATGAAGGTCAGCGAGATCATGACCCCGGACCCGTACACGGTCGATGCAAAGGCGACGGTCCGCGAAGCAGCCCGGATCATGCGCGAGCACCGGGTGGGGGGCCTGCCCGTCCTCGACCGGGGCCGGCTCGTCGGGATGGTGACGGACTCCGACCTGCTCGCCCTCCTCTCGACCCGTCCCCCGTCGGACGACCTCTGGCTCCCCTCGCCGCTCGAGATCATCGAGGTCCCGATCCGCGAGTTCATCAACTGGGAGAAGACCAAGGCGGCGCTCTCCGACATCGGCACCACCACGGTCGACCACGTGATGAGCGAGCCCCCGATCACCATCTCGGAGGATGCCGGGATCGAGGAGGCGGCGGAGCTGATGCTCCGCGAGGGGATCGTCCGCCTGCCCGTGATGCGGGGCACCACCCTGGTCGGGATCGTGACCCGTTCGGACATCGTGCAGGGGCTCGCCGTGAGCCGGGAGTCGGCATGAGGTCGATCTGTGCGATCGAGGGGGTCGAGGCGGCCGGCATCAGGGAGGGGAGATACGGGCTCGCCCTGATCCGGGCCGAGGGGACCGCCGCGGGCGTCTTCACCTCGAATCTCGTCCGGGCCGCACCGATCGAGCTGATGATGGACCGGATCCGCTCGGGACGGCTCTCGGGCGTCATCGCGAACTCGGGGTGCGCGAACGCCCACACGGGCCGGCGGGGGCTCGAGGACGCCGCCGCGATGGCGGCGATCGGGGCCCGCGCCCTCGGTGTCGACGGGCGCGAGGTCGGTGTCGCCTCCACCGGCGTGATCGGCCGCTACCTCGACCTCCCCCTGATCGAGCGGCAGGCGGGTGCGATCGCCGGCTCGCTCGCCCACTCGGAAGAGGCCGAGAGCGCCGCCGCCCGGGCGATCATGACCACCGACCTGGTCGAGAAGCATGCCCTGGTCCGGTCCGACGGCTTCTCGGTTGCTGGCATCGTGAAGGGTTCGGGCATGATCGCCCCGAACATGGGCACGATGCTCGCGTTCCTCTATACCGACGCCGCCGTCGACCAGACGCTCCTCGCCGCCGCCCTCCGGCTCGCCGCGGACCGGACCTTCAACCGGGTGGTGGTGGACGGTGACACCTCGACCAACGACATCGCGCTCCTGACCGCGACCGGCGCCGCCGGGCGGGTGGAGCCGAACGAGTTCGAGCGGGCGCTCGAGGCCTGCTGCCGTGCGCTCGCCGTCCAGATCGCGGCCGACGGCGAGGGTGCCACCCGCCTGATCGAGGTGAACGTCCGCGGTGCCCCCGAGGAGGAGGACGCCGCCGCCGTCGCCCGGACGGTCGTCGGCTCACCGCTCGTCAAGACGGCGGTCTACGGCGAGGACCCGAACTGGGGCCGGGTGATCGCGGCGGCAGGGCGCGCGGGGGTCGAGTTCGACCCCTACGCCGTCTCGCTCGTGATCGGGGAGGGCGAGTCCGCCGTCCCGCTCGTGACGCGGGGCGAGATCGTCGTCGACCTCGCCCGGGCAAAGGCGGCGATGGCCGGAAAACGGGTCGTCTTCACCCTGGACCTCGCCTCGGGTGAGGGCGAGGCGACCGCCTGGGGCTGCGATCTCACCGAGCGATACGTCGAGATCAACGGGAAGTACACGACATGAAGCGCGTCGAAGTCCTGATGGAGGCCCTGCCGTACATCCAGCAGTTCCACGGCAGGGTGATGGTGATCAAGCTCGGGGGCCACGCGATGGTCGACCCGGTCGTACTGGAGGCCGCGATCCGCGACGTCGTGCTCTTACGCTACATCGGGATCCGGGTGGTGCTCGTCCACGGCGGTGGGCCGGAGATCACGGCGAAGATGCAGGCGCTCGGCAAGGAGCCGAAGTTCGTCGGCGGACTCCGGATCACCGACGAGGAGACCCTCGAGGTCGCGCAGATGGTCCTGGTCGGCAAGATCTCCTCCAACATCGTCTCCCTCCTGGAGAAGGCCGGGGCCCACGGGGTCGGCATCTCCGGCAACGACGGCAACCTCCTCGTCGCCCGGCGCCTCACGCCGCAGACCGTCCGGATCGGCGACCGCGACGAGCAGGTCGACCTGGGGCACGTCGGCGAGGTGGAGGTGGTGAACCCGGGCCTCCTCGTCACCCTGCTCGACGACGGGTACATCCCGGTGATCGCACCGATCGCGATCGACCGTGACGGCAACTCACTCAACATCAACGCCGACACCGCCGCCGCGATGATCGCGGTGGCCGTCGGGGCCTACAAGCTGATCAACATGACCGACGTCGACGGGGTGATGGACGCGGACCGGACGGCGGTCTACCGGCGCCTCTCGGTGAACGACGCCCGCGGCATGATCGCCTCCGGGGCGGTCGCCGGAGGCATGATCCCGAAGGTCGAGGGGATGTGCCAGGCGATCTCCAGCGGCGTCCAGTATGCCCACATCATCAACGGAAACACCGAGCACAACCTCCTATTGGAGCTCTTCACCCGTGACGGTGTGGGGACGATGATCCACGCCGGGGACCGGTAGGAACCGCCCCCCCCACCACCCCTCCGCGATCGGCGTTCAGCCGGATGGACCGGTCCCCGATCCCGAGCGACCGGCCTGCCCCGTCGGTCCTGACGGCTCGTGACCGTCCCTTCCCCGGTGAGACCGTCCGGGGGGACCGTGGGCGGGGGACCATCTATCGCCCTCCCGGCGGCCCGCCCGCCGGAGGATCCGGTGGACGTTGAGCGCCGCGATGCGGAGTTCGATCGGCCGTTCATCATTCCCAATCACCGCCGTCACCCCCCCGGCACCAGGTCCCGGATCACCGGCGCCGCCTGCTCGAGCGCCCGCTCGAGCGCCGCCCCATCGACCGGCACGCCGGCCGATCCCAGCACCTCTGCGAGCGTCACCACCCGGTCCTGTTCGAACGGGACGTCCACGGTCGTGAGCCCATAGAGGTCTCCGCGCACCGTCCCGGAGACCCGGACGGTGATCCGGTCCTGCCCGGATCCGACCGCCACCCGTGCCGCCTCGAGCAGGGGCCGGTTCCCGAGCGTCACCGGTACCTGCTGCCGGCTCGCCCGGCCCGCAGGCAGGACGAACGGACCGGCATTCCCGGTGCCGAGCGGGCGCACCCCCGTCCCCTCGACCACGCCGACCGTGAACCGCACCTCCTGCACGGGGATCTCCAGGGGGTTCGGGTTCGTGATGCCGACCTCCACCAGGAGGGTGGTGCTGTCAGGCGTGACCGAACCGATCCGAACGCCATCGATCGCGACCGTCGGCGGAGAGATGCAGCCTGCCATGCCGATCACGGCGAGGAGAACGGCCAGGACCAGGACGGGAACGAGATACCTCGGCATAGAAAAGACCACCTGCACCGCCGTGCGCGTGCGAATAAAATGGAAGTATGTAATACTTATGGGTATCCTTTGTGACACTCCTGGGTCTTCGTGGATCCCGATCGTTCCCGGTCCCGGAACGGTCAGCGCCGGACCAGGCAGACCCACCGGTCGTAGACCGGGTCGCGGTCGTTCTCGACGACCTCCACGCCCCTCCCGGACTCGATCGCCCAGCTCGCGACCAGCGTCGCCTCGGACTCGGTCCCGACGGTGATCAGGGTCTCGTGCGAGAGGGCGAGCAGCTCGTCCACGAGCCCGTGCCAGAGATCCTCGTTGATCCAGGGATAGATCTGCCCCATCATCAGCCCGAGTCCGAGCGGGGCCGGGCTGCAGTATTCGGTCGCCACGGTTCCGTCGATGCAGCAGACCGTCTCGGGTTCAAGACGCCCCTCCTGGAGCCCCAGCGCGAGCAGCGCCGGGTCGTTGTCGTACGAAAGCGGGTCCATGCCGAGTCCGCGCAGGACGGTCGCCCCGATCCCCGATCCGCAGCAGGCGTCGATGACCCGGGTACCGGGCCGTTCGCCCCAGGTATCGGCGACGAGTGCGTTCGCCTTCTCCAGCCGGTCGGGGGGGAGGTCGTTGATCGCCGCCGGGACTTCGTGCAGGATCCTCTCGGCGAAGTGGCGCCTGACCGCCCGGGCCCAGGTCTCGCGCGGCTCCTGGTAGATCTCGCCGCCGACCTCCTCGAACCGTTCCAGGGCGAGGACGGACGGGGTCCGGTAGAGGAAGGTGGCCACATGCCAGGCATCATCGTCGCGGAGGGCGAGGGCGATCGGGTCATCGTGCTCGTCCACCAGGAGCCGCCCGTCGGTCGCCTCGAGGTCGAGGAGCACCGAGGAGTAGAGTTCGTCGGTCAGTTCGGCGAAGCTCGGTTCGACGAACCGGAGCTCGGGTACCTCGAGCAGTTCTGCAGCCCTCACCATTGCAGCATCACGTGTCCCTCACGATCCGCAGGCCCTTCGGGGCCCGCATCGTCCCGTCCACGAGCGCCCGCTCGTGGACCTCGATCGTCCCTGCGTCCAGGTCCCCCAGCACGTGGGCCCCCGGCCCGACCGTGATCGGGCCCCCGCAGGAGACCGTCCCGTGGACCACCGTTTCGGGCCCGATCACAACCCGCTCGGAGGCCCGGACCGAGCCGAAGAGGGTCGTGGCCGTACCGATCTCGACCGTCCGGGCCCGGACGTTCCCGTGGAGCCGGCAGTGCGACCCGATCGCCATCTCCCCCGGCACCTCCAGCCGCTCCGTGTCGAAGACGGCACCCGTCGGGATCACGAGGGGTGGCTCGACCGGCCCCTCCTCCTCTCCGAGCACCTCCGCCATGAACCGCTCGACCTCCTCCTCCCGTTCGAACCGGAGCATCGCCATCAGATACAGCATGATGTAGACGATCACCGGGAGCGGGTTCCGGATCTGGATCCATCCGTGGGCCTCGAACCCCTGTTCGATCTGGACGTTGTCGCCGATGTCCAGGTCGCCCGCCACCGAGAGCCGCCCGGCGATCCGGACCCCCTCGCCCAGGTAGGCATCGGCAGAGGTCGCGACGTTCCCGGTCACCTCGGTCCAGTTGTCGATCCGGATGTCGCCCTTTGCCGTCAACGCCCCGTTGATCCGGCAGAACTCGGCGACCATCACCTCGGCGCCCGAGATACCGTAGTCGATCCGGGCGCGGTCCCCGACCAGGACCATCCGGTCGGTGACCAGCGTGTGCTCCTGGAGTTCGGTCCGGTCCGGGAGGAGGCACCGGTCCAGGTGGAGTTCGGTCGCGGGAGACTCGTCCATGACCGCCTGCCGTACACTCTGTCAGGCCCCGTATTTATGGGCCTTGTCGATCAGGTCGAGCAGGACCGGGAGGACGTCGCACCCGTTGATCCGGCAGAGCCCTCCTTCGGCACAGGCGAACTCGTCGAACCGGTCGACCCGGTCCGGGCGGACCCCCTCGCCGTGGATCAGGACCGGGACCGGGTCGGCTGAATGGTCCCGGACGGTGCAGGGGGTCGAATGGTCGCCCACGACCGCGATCACCGTCTCCGGGACGTCGAAAAAGGGCGCGAGGGCAGCATCGACCCGCTCGATGAAGTCGCGCTTCTCTTCCGCCTTCCCGTCGTGGCCCGCCTCGTCCGCCCCCTTGATGTTCAGCAGGACGAAGGCGTGCGTATCGAGCGCCCCGATCGCCGCGGCGACCTTCCCCCCGATGTTGGAGTCGACCGACCCGGTGGCGCCCTCGACGTGGATCGGGTCGAGCCCGACGACCTTTCCGATCCCCGTGATCAGGGTCGCCGCCGAGATGACCGCCCCATCAAGGCCGTACCGCTCCCGGAAGGGCTGGAACTCGCCCATCCGGCCGGCCCCGCGCAGCAGGACCTCGTTCGCGGGGAGCAACCCCTCCCCGATCCTGCGACGGTTCACCGGGTGGTCCGCCAGGATCCGCCGTGCCTGGCGGACGAACTCGTTCAGGACAGCGGCGGTCTTCGCGTCCGCCTCCTGTCCCGTCGTCGGCTCGAACTCGTGCGGCAGGACCCCCTCCCTCTTCGGGTCGTTCGATCCGACGCCGTCTCCGAGCCCCTCGCCCTCGAGGGCGAGCGCCGCCCGGTGGCCGGCACCCGAGACGAACCGGAACCGGACCCCGAAACGGGAGAGGTCCACCCCCTCCTCGATCGCCTTCGAGAGCGGCCCGGTGCCGTGGATCCGTCCCGCCCGCCGGTCGACCACGCGCCCGTCCGGCCCGAGGGTGGCATAGTTGGCACGAAACCCGACCATCCCGGGCCGCATCCGGATCCCCGAGCCCTCCGCCTCGAGCGGCCCCCGTCCGGTGTAGTACTCCCGGGGGGGATACCCGAGCAGGGCGAGGTGCGAGGTGTCCGAGCCCGGGCGGATCCCGGGGGAGATCGTGTCCATGATCCCGGTGATCCCCTCGCGGGCGAGCCGGTCGAGCACGGGCGTCCGTGCAGCAGAGAGGGGGGTGGCCCCCTGGAGGGCCGGATGTGGCCGGTCACCAATGCCATCGAGCACGATGAGGACGATCCTGCTGGCGGTCATCCGGTAGACGTTCGCGCTCGAGCTCCATAGAGATACCGGCCCGACGGATTTATCCCGGCCACGTGCCCATCCGATCTCGTGATCCTCGTCGCCTCTGACCTCCATGCAGGCCACCCCGACGCGGCCGTCCCCGAGTTTCTCCGGTTCCTCGACGCCTGCGAGTCGTGCGGGGCAGAGACGCTCGTCCTTCTCGGCGATATCTTCGACCTCTGGCGGCGGAAGAACGGGCCGCTCCTCGTCGAGCACGCAGGGCTCCTCGAGCGCCTGCTCCACCTCGGTAAGGTCGACCTGCACTACGTCGTCGGCAACCACGACTACGCGCTCCTCGAGCTCGCCGGGCGGGCCGGCGGGCGGGGCCCGTTCCCTCTGAAAAAACGCCTCCTGATCGAAGACCAGGGCCGCACCACGCTCTTTATCCACGGGTACGACCTGGAGGTCCTGGGCGCGCTCGAACCCCTCTCGGTGGAGGCCTACGAGGCCCTCAGCGCGCGGATGTGCGCGGTCGGAGACTTCGGCGGTGCCGCCGCCGGCCGGCTCGTCGAGCTCTACTCCCGCGGGCTCGACCTCGTCGCCCGCCGCGAGACCCTCTCCCGCCCCGCCCACGAGCGCCCGACCCTCGACGGGGCTGAGGCCCTCGCCCTCTCGCCCGCCCGCCACCTCCTGCTCGGCATGGAGGTCGGGGACCGGCTCGTCTACGGCCATACGCACCGCCCCTCGGTGAGCCCCGACGGCCTGGTCGCGAACCCGGGCTCCTGGGTCCACGACGGCGCCGCTCTCTCTTATCTCCGGATCGAGGACGACGAGGTGGCCCTCCGCGTCTTCGGACGGGACCCGTTTCCCTGAAAAGAGGGTGTCTCAGGCCACCTGGGTACGGCCCAGGAGCTTCGACTTGATCACTTCGATCCGGCGAACCGGGAAGACCTCCCGGACGTCGGCCATCATCTCCCGTGCCAGCGTCCCCGTGACCATCGCCTCGGTGACGGTCTGCCAGTCGTTCCCGGCGATGAAGCTCGAGACGCGCCCGGTGATCCGCTTCCGGATCTCGTGGATCTGCGACATATCGGCCGCCATCAGCGTGTAGCAGGTCACCGTCAGGTGGACGCGGAACCCGTCCTTCGTGCTGCCGATCACGTGCGAATCGATCCGGCTCGAGCGCCGCTTGACGAGCGAACGGAGGTAGTCCTTGGTCAGCTCGTGCCCGACGAACTCCGTGTACGCGGCGTCGCCGGCGACCCGGTTGATCCGGAACTTCATCTTCACGTGCTGCTTGCCGTAGTCGCTGTTGATCTCACCGAGCGTCACGTTCATGATACGCCCGATCAGGTTCTCGGTGTCTGCCGAGATCGTGTCGCCGATGTAGGCGGAGTTGAAGGTCTCCGGGGCGTTCACCTTGTACCAGGTCTTCGCCTTCCACCCCTCAACGCGCCGTCCGGCCTGCTTCTTTCGTGCCATTCAGTCACCTTGGTTATACAAATCTGAAGATCTCGTGTGCATCGCCAAACCGCCGGCGTACCGGCGCTGGCCAGTCGTCGGGCTCGAAGCCCTTCTGTGCGAGGAATGCGGCCGTCCACCGCTCGAGGCCGATCCCCGAGCAGCCGGACCAGAGGTCCTTCCCGGACTGGACCTTGACGTTGAATCCCCGCGGGTACTTGTCTCCGTTCACCGAGACGTTCTGGAACTCGAGCCAGGAGTCGGCGTACGGGAGTACGGCTTCGTAGTCGGTCGTCCCGACCCGTTCCGTCCCCTCTGCGCCGACCATCCCTTCCTGGGCCATGAACCAGGGGGTCACCCGTGCCGAGCGCCACTCGAGTTCGAGGACGTCATCGAAGAGCCGGCGGTACCGCTCGTGGAGCAGGTCCGCCGTCTCGACCGTCTGCTCGGGCGTGCCGATCCAGAGGAGTTCGATCCGGTGGAACTCGTCCACCCGTTCGATCCCGTGGATACCCCCCGACTCGTACCGGTGAGAGGTCCCCGAGCGGTCGAAGATCCGGGCGGGCAGGCAGTCGTTTGCGAGGGTCGTCCCACCGATGAACGGCCAGAACGAGGGGCACTGCGCGTAGCAGAGCCCGCCGATCGGCCCGTCGATCTTCTCCCGGATCAGGTCGACCGGCACCTCGCCGGTCACCTTGAAGTGATCCGCGACCTCCTCCCAGTAGGCGGGGTCGCGGGTCTTCGGGGTCGAGACGTAGTAGATCTCGGGGTAGACCCCCTTCGCATGCCCCGACCGGATCCAGACCTCCCAGGGGACGAGCTTGGGGAAGATCATCTCGACGAACCCCAGGGGCCCGACGATCTCCTCCATGACGATCTCCTCGAAGACCCGGAAGAGGCGGGTCGACTGCGGTCCGTGGATCCACTGTCCGCGCGAGAGCGCATGCCTGATCCAGCCGCGCCGGATCATCTCCTGGGTGGGATCCTGGAAGAAGCGGTGCTCCCGCCTCGGGGACTCGTAGACGAGCTCCCAGTGCTCGGTCTTGCCACCGTAGGCCGCTGCCTCCACCTTCTCTTCGATCAGGCGGATCAGCCGGTCGGGGACCTTGTTCTCCAGGTCCGCGGCCGTGACCGCCAGTTCGAGGCCGATCCGGCCCGGTCCGCGTTCGGCCGACCGGATGAACGGGAGCGTGGGGAGCCGGAGCCCCTCCGGGGCCTCACCCAGCAGGTCGACCCGGTAGTCGGAGACCACCAGGTCACGCAGGCCGACCCGGTATCGCCCGAGCAGGGCCGCGACCTGTTTTCTGAACCGGAACAGGGCATCGTGCACCCGGGTGTAGCCCCCGCTCTCCAGTGCGAGCGATAGGGTCGCACCGTGGACCGCGTGCTCCGTGATCCGGCCGACCTCGTCCTCGGGGGCGTCCTTCGGGACCCCCTTCCGGAAGAGGACCGTGTTCGCCTCTTCGACCGCCCGCGCGATGGCGGGCCGGGCCTCGTCGGGGATCTCTCTCGAGAAGACGAGGTCTGCCCTCAGGCTGAATCGTGGCTGCATTGCTCCTCCGCAATCTGGCAGTTCATCAGGTAATCGTCCATCGTCGCGATGATCGAGCCGATCTCGCGCCCCGCGAGACGGGCGACGACCATCCCGTCCTCGACCGTGGTCGAGCAGAGGAGGTGGTCGTCGGGCCCGAGCGCGGCGGCGACGCAGGCGGGACGCCGGTGCCGGGTTCGGATGACCCCCTCGCACCTCACGCGCCCACCGCCTCCGCGAACGCTGCCGCGAACCCCAAAAACCCGTCCGCCGGGACAGACCCGCCGGCCCGGCGGGCATGTCCCCCGCCGGACCCGCCCGCCTCGGAGGCGAGCTGCCGGACCAGGGGCCCGAGCGGGACCGCCCCGTCGGCGCGGGTCGAGACCCGGACCATGTCGCCGTTTCGGGCCGCGACCAGCACGGGCCCGCCGGCGGGCCCTGCGAGTGCGGTCGCCACATCCCCGACGAGCGCCGGGTCGTCGATCAGGACGGCGCACGTGCTCTCTCCGACCGGACGGGCGCCGGCGATCGCGCCGATCACCCTCCGCCGGTACCCGGCAGCGACCTTTCGCGCCTCCTCGACCGCCCCGGGAGACCGGAGGCAGACCGAGGCGGCGAGACCGCCGCGCCCGGACTTGCCGCAGGCGTCGACCACGGCCGAGAGGGTCGTCGCGTCGGCGAGCACCTCGCGCAGGCAGACGACCCGGTCGCCCCAGAGCGCCTCGATCGCCCCCGGTGCCGCGTCCCTGACCGTGTCGAGCACGATCAGGGAGAGGAGGCGGTCGAGCTCCGGCCCGTCCTCCCCCATGGAGGCCCGGAGGAGCTCCCGGACCCGGTCCGCGTTCCCGGAGATGCCGGGGAGGAACGGATCGATCGCGAGCTCCAGCTGCTCCCCGATCGTGGTGCCCGGGAGCCGGATCCCCTGAGCCAGTTCGATGACCCCGTTTGCGAGCCCGTCGTTCAGGATCTCCGCGTTCTCGCCCTCGAAGGTTTGCCCGTCGCCGAGCATGCCCGCGACGGCGAGCCCGGCGAGGTCCCGGCAGTCCGCGAACCGGTTCGCCACAAGGAACGCGAGGGCGGCGGCGCAGAGCACCCGTTCGCCGTCGAGCCCGACCTCGTGCGGGTTCAGGACCGCGCCGTCCCCCCGGGCGACCGGCGCGTGGTGATCGAGGACCGCCACGTCGGACGGGAGGTCCTCGAGTCCGGCCCCGAGGTCGCAGAGGAGGGCGGGCGCCCCGCCATCGAGGTCCGGGACCCGGTCCACCACCCGGAGGCGGAACCCGATCCCCCGCTTCCGGAGCGCGTGGCAGATGATCGACGCCGCCACCACCCCGTCCGCGTCGTGGTGGCCGTAGACCTCCACGTACCGCTGCTCCTCGAGGAAGCGGGCGAGGCGTTCGGCTGCAGCGTCGATCGACATGGTGCGTTATCTCGAGAGCAGGATCTCTGCGGTCTCGGGTTTGTAGACCCAGTCCTTCGGAAGGCGCTTCGAGCCGACGTAGTACTTCACGAGCCGGCGTACCTTCGACTCGGTCAGCTGGAGCTGGCGCTTGTTGTGGAGATCGTTTTTGTTCTCCGCGAGGTGCTTGCGCATCCCCAGGGCCTTCACGATCAGGTTCCGGAGGTCCTCCGGTATCTCGGGCCTGAGCCCGTTCGCTTCCAGGATCTCGCCGATCCGCTTTCCGGTGGCGAGCTTCACGTCCGGGACGGCGTACTGGTCCCGCAGGATCAGACCGATCTCGGCGGTCGAGCGCTCTTTGCGGTGGAGGTCGACCACCAGCTTCTCGATCTCGGACGCGTCGGTCGTCGACCACGCGGGCGGGTCTGCCCGGTGGGGCCGGACGGAACCCGACCTGCCCCTCCGTCGTGCATGCATTCGTGCCATACGTTCCACTCCGATTCCGATAGTCCCGAGAAGAGCAGCGACAGGACGCACGCTCTGTAATCCCAAGCCCACGCAGGGCCGCGCGACGAGGCGCGTCGGACTTACCGGTGTGTCGTGCACACGTCAGCGACGGTGCCGGGTATACATTCGGCCGGTGGCATCATAAGCCTGCCGACCATTCCAGAAGGGTTATCCCCTCGCGGGCCGTCCCACCTGTATGATGCCATTTCGCACGTTCCCTCTGGTCGTCGTCCTCCTTCTCTCCGGGGCGCTGCTCTGCACCGGGTGCAGCACCCCGGCGGGGCAGAACGCAACCGGTCTCGCCGGCGCCCCGGGATTGCAGCCCTACTCCGATCCGGTTCACCTCTTCACCCTCGAGAAACCCCCCTCCTGGGTCGTCTCCGTGGGCGATGCGATCGAGGTCCGCGCACCGGACACGAACGGCGCCCGGGTCGTGCTCCGCCCGCTCTTCCTGAGCGGCTCGTACCGCACGGCGAACGCCGGGACGGTCGCGAACTACCTGGTCGGCCAGGAGGCGCAGCGCACGACGGGATTCACGGTCAGTTCCGCCCGGCAGGCCCGTGACGGCTCGATGCTCGAACTCGTCGCCGCCTACGACCGGGCCGGGGTGCCGATGAACGGGGTCTTCACGGTCTTCGTCCGGTCCCCGTACGGCATCTACTCCGCCTACGAGGCCCCCCGGAGCACCTTTACGCGGGACGAACCGGTGATGCGGGCGATCGCCGCTTCCTTCTCCCAGCTCCCCGTGCCGGCGACGGGCACGCCGGTCACCGGCGGCATCGGCCCGCTCCGCCCGAGGCAGCTCTCCGGCGGGGTCTCGATGAAGGTCCCCGACGGGTGGAACGTCCAGGTGATGCCCTACTGCGCGGGGCTGATCGCTGCGGACCCGCAGAATACGCGGGGCGTCGTCTTCCTGAACGGCCTGCATATGGAGCCCGGGACGACGCTTCCGCCCGGCATCACCCCCGAGGAGTACCTGACCGGGTACCTCTCCCGGGACTTCTCGACCGTCTCCGACGTCCGGATCCTGTCGCACGAGGAGACCGACCTCTCTGCGCTCCAGGGCGGCTCGACGACCGTCAGGGCGATGCGTATCGCCTTCTCGAACAGCGGGAACCCGACGACCGGGTTGTTCGTGGTCGGGACCTCCCAGGCGGGAGGGGGGTACTACACCACGGTCAATTACCTCTGGGGGGTCTACGCCCCGGCGACCGACTGGGAGCGGGACGCCCCCGTCCTCCTCGAGTCGTTCCTCTCCATCGACTACAGCCAGGCGACCCTCGAAGAGTGCCGCCGCCTTCTTTCCGCCTCCTGGAGGGCCGTCTCCCGGCCGGCCGGTTCCGGGGGTTCCGGCGGGAGCGACGACCGCGAGCAGCAGTTAAAGGACTGGTATGCGCGCCAGGAGAACGAGGACATCTTCATGGAGAAGTTCGAGGATTACATCCTGAACCGGGACCGGGTCTACAACCCCGAAACCAACGAGGTCTACCACGTCGACCAGAACTTCTACCAGTACTACGACACCCACCGGGAGCAGTTCCGGCAGCAGGACCTGCAGCCCCTCACCGACACCCAGTTCAGGAGCCTGGTGCCGCTCGACGGAAGCCTGCACATCCAGCCGAACGTCTGAAAAACCGTGGGGCCCCCCACTCCACCTCTTCTGTCCCCTCAGAGGTCCCGCCGGGTCCGACGGCGTCGCCTGCCCCTCTTCTTGCCCATGGAGAGGATGTCGACCCCGTACTGGCCCGCCTTTCCGAGACCGATCACCATCTCGTCCGACTGTGCCAGTCGTTCGATGTTGATCTCGTACGACCCCGGGCCCCGGATGCGGATCGTCTCGATCGACTCGTGGAGGGGATGCTCGGGGACCTCGTCGACCTCGACCGGGATCTCGTGCACGTCCTCGTCCGGCGCCTCCTCGACGAGGGTCTCGAGGGGGGTCTCCTCGAGGACATCCCGGTGCCGCTCCTCGGCACGGACGTAGAGGAAGCGTTTCCCGCCGCAGCTCGGGCAACCTCGGAGGACGTCCTGCGACCCGTCCTCGAACTCCCGTCCGCAGGTCGTGCACTTGTGGGGCATGGACTACCGTGACGAGACCCAGGCGCTGATCAGGTCCCGCTCCTTCCGGAGCATCTTCAGCTGGTTTGCCGGCCCGATCACGGTGAGGCGGGACGGGGACTCGCGCCCGCCACCGAAGAGGCGTGCGAGGAGACCGCCCCCCTGTGCCCGCGCGGGGTAGGTCTCCATCTCGATCCCGGCGAACCCATCGGGCGAGATCTCCATCATGGTCATCTCGATCAGCCGGCTCGACTCCTCGGGGGTGAGCCCCTTCTCGAGCACGACGATGTTCCCGGCCATGACCTCGTCCAGAATCAGCCGGATCTTCTCCATGGACGTGAGCCGCGCGAGGCGCTCCTCCGAGATCAGGTCCAGTTGTACGCCCTGAATCATACCGCGATCACCCGAAGAACTCGATCATCTTCTCGTAGAGGTCGTCCACGTTCGTCCCCTCGAGCCCCGAGATGGGGATGACCGGGTGCTGGGGGAAGGCGGACTTGATCCGCCCGGGCGACGCGTCCGGCAGGTCGATCTTGTTGGCGACGATGATCACCGGGAGGTCGCGCGACTCGATGATCCCGACCATCATGATGTTGACCTGCTGGAACGGGTCGAGGGTCGCGTCGAGCATGTAGATGACCCCGTCGATGTCCTCGCGGAGCCAGTGCATCGCCTCTGCCACCCCCTCAGTCGCCTCGCGGGCCCTTTTTACCGCCTCCTCCTTCTCGATCCCGTACTCGGTGAACTCGTGGTAGTCGATCTTGGTCGTCACCCCCGGGGTGTCGACGATGTCGATCACGATCGAGTCCCCGTTACCGTTCGAGATGGTGACACCCTCCCTGCGCCGGGCGCGCCGGGTCTCGTGGGGGATCTCCGAGACGGGACCGAGCGCGTCGCCGGTCCAGTCCCGCACGATCCGGTTCGCCAGCGTGGTCTTTCCCGCGTTCGGCGGGCCGTAGATCCCGATTCGCGACCGTTTTTTCTTGAAGAATACCCGTAAAAACCGTGAGAGCCGTTTCCTTGCCTTCGTCAGAATATCCATGCAGCACCCCGGCCGATGATGCTAGAAGTGTTATGGCTCATGCGTAATGAGCCCTTTGGACCGCCCCCCCGCGGGGACCGGGCACCCGAGGGAATCCTTTTATCCAAGACATGCCTATCTCCTCTCATCGGGCCGAGTATTGGCCCGAAATTACAAAATACCCCGTGATTGTCCGATCCGGAAAACCTTAATGAACTATAATGTAGATTATGGTTCATCTCAGGGGGGATACCTGAATGAATTCGTCCGACACCATGCACCTGGAGACGAGGGTACCGCTCAAGGAGATGATGAGCAGCAACCCGACCACGCTCGATTACAATGCGACGGTCGCAGAGGCGGCCCGCGCCATGTGCCGGGACGATGTGGGAAGTTGCATCATCCTCGAGAACGGCCTTCCGATCGGAATCGCAACCGAGCAGGACATCAACTGCAAGGTGGTTGCGCTCGACCTCCGGCCGAGCGAGGTCCAGGTCAGCGAGATCATGTCCACCCCCCTGATCACGATCGGCGCCGACCGGAGCGTCTCCGAGGCGGCGCAGATGATGGTCCGGCACAAGGTCCGGAGGCTCCCGGTGGTGGACGAGAACTACCGCGTGATCGGGATCGTGACCGTGCGTGACATCCTCTCCGTCGCCAACGAGATCAACGAGATCATGACCGATCTGATCCTGATCAACCGGGTGGACGGGTACGAGGGGGGCGTCTGCGAACGGTGCGGAATCATGGCATCGGACCTCGTCCGTTCGGATGGCCAGCTCCTCTGCAGTCACTGCCGCGTCGAGGAGAATCTCTGATGAAATCGGCGGCAGACCTCCTCTGCGAGGTCCCGCTCCTCCACACCGATGAACGGGTCACCCGGGCCCGGTCAGTCCTCCGCGAGGATCAGTATCGCGAGGTCCTGGTAGTGGACGACCGCGGGGCGCTCGTCGGGCTTTTGGACATCTCGGACGTCCTCCGGGTCGCCGCGACCCGGTCGGACGTGACGATCGATGGTTTCGTACGGGAGGCACCGTCGGTACCGCTCGACGCGAGCCTGGAGCGGGTCGGGCTCCTCCTCCGCGAGGCCCGGACCGACACGGTCGCGGTCGTGGACCCCCACGGCAGGGTCCTGGGTGGGGTGCTCCTTGCCGGGGTCTTCCCGATCCTGGTCTCGCGCCACGACCCGCACGGGTCGGTGGCCGACCTGATGTCGACGCGGGTCGTCTCGGTGGACGCGGAGGACCCGGTCTCGCGCGTCCTCTCCCTCGTGAACGTGACCGGTTTCTCCGCCTTCCCGGTCATGAAACGGCGGCAGCTGGTGGGCATGGTCTCCAGGCGGGACCTGCTCGGCTCAGGCCGGTCCCGGCGCGGGACCGACGGCGGGCTGGCGGTGGAGGCGGTGATGACCACCCCGGCGCACACGCTCACGCCGGACATGTCCGTCCGGGAGGCGGCGCGTCTGCTCTGCCAGTACGACATCAGCCGGGCACCGGTCGTCGCCGGCACGAAGGTCGTCGGGATCCTCGACCGGCACGACGTGCTGAGGGGGCTCGCACTCCCCGAGAACTGAGGTGACGTATGCAGGGGAACGGATTCAACCACAGGGCATCCGACCGGCTCCTGAAGATGCCGGGCAAGCTCGACCGCGGTCCGGTCGAGTTCCAGTCGCGGGTGGCGCCCCACGCGGGCGAGATCATGGGGGTTGCGACGACCCGTGTCGTCGCGGTACCGCCGACGATGTCGATCATCGGGGCGGCCCAGACGATGACCACGTGCGGGTTCCGCCGCCTCCCGGTGACGGACCCCGGGACGCAGCGGATGCGCGGGATCATCACCGCCTCCGATATCATCAACCTGCTCGGCGGGGGCGACAAGCAGAACCTGGTCACCGTCAAGCACGGCGGGAACCTGCTCGCGGCGATCAACGAACCGGTCCGCGAGATCATGTCCGGTCATTACCTCTCGATCCGGTCGACCGGGACGATCGCGGAGGCGGTGGAGATCATCCTGGGAAAGAAGGTGGGGGGGATCCCGGTGATCGACGAGGAAGAGACCCTCGTCGGTATCGTCACCGAGCGCGACGTGCTCCGGCTCCTCGAGACGCAACCGAGCCCGCTCACGGTCGAAGAGGTGATGTCCACACAGCTCCGCGTGACCGCTCCCGACGCGACGGTGGGGGCGGCCACCCGCGAGATGGGCCGCTGCCGGTTCCGGCGCCTGCCGGTGGTCTCGGACGACGTGCTGTTCGGGATCATCACCTCGACCGACATCGTGCGGTACCTGGGGTCGGGAGAGGTCTTCGAGGGGCTCGTGATCGGAGAGATGGGCGAGCTGATGGCCCTCCCGGTCAGGACCCTGATGAGGGGGGAGCTGATCACGACCACGCCCGAGACCCCGATCGACGACGCCGCCCGGCTGATGCACGAGCGGCGGATCGGGGCCCTCCCCGTGATCGAGGACTCGCGCCTGATCGGGCTCGTGACCGAGTTCGACCTGGTGCGGGCGTACGCGGAGGGGAAGGGCTGATGTACGCGAAGGACGTGATGTCCTCCCCGGTGCAGGTGATCGGTCCGGACGACTCCGCCGCATACGCCCGCAACCAGATGCTCCGCCACCGGTGCTCCAGGCTCCCCGTCGTGGATGGCGACCGCCTGGCCGGGATCATCACGAAGAAGGACCTGGGATACCGTCTCCGGCAGACCGAGCCCACCTGGCGCCGCCGGCCGATCGACCGCGTCCCGGTCAGCCTGCTGATGACCCCCGACCCGGTCTGCGTCTCCCCGGACTCCACGATCGGGACGGTCGCCGGGGTGATGGTCGAGTACGGGGTGAGCGGCCTTCCCGTCGTCGACGAGGGCACCCTCGCCGGGATCGTGACCAAGACAGACCTGCTCCGCTCCGTCTCGGTCGAACGGCTGGAGGGAACGGTCCGGGACCTGATGGGGGACGTGGTGACCGTCTCGCGGTACCACTCGCTCGACCACGTGATCGACCTGGTGAGCGAACGGGACGACCGCGTGGTCGTGGTAAACAGCGACGGGACGCTCGCCGGGATCATCACCGAGTCGAACCTCGCGTTCTTCGAGTTCGTGGGGCTCCTGCCCGGGGAGTCCGAACGCGGTGTGACCATGCTCCGGCGGGAGGCCCCCGGGGGCCCGAAGACGCGCCGTCACGTGCGCGACGTCTTCGCCGTCGCCGAGGACCTGATGTCCCGCCCGGTCGAGTGCGTCGCTCCCGACGCCCCGATCGCCGATGCGGTCCGCCGGATGCGCGAATTGCGGATAAACAGCCTCGTCGTCGTCGATGCCGGTGACATCAAAGGCATTATCACACGAGATGATGTAATTAAGGGGGTAGCCACATGACCCAGACCTTATTTATTAAGGACATCATGTCCAGGCCTGTAACGATCGCGAAGTCGGCGGTGATCACCGAGGCCCTCGATCGGATGCTCGACCAGGGGATCGACCCCCTGATCGTCACGAATAATGGCACCGTGATCGGGACCGTCTCGCGCCGCTCCATCGCCGAGGTGATGGGCTCCAAGCGGAACGCGAACGTCTCGCCGAACCAGATCCACGTCGCGAACGTGGTCGAGGAGGAGTTCACCTCCGCGTACGCGGACGAGGGGATCGACATCGTCGTCCCGCTCCTGCAGGTCTACAAGCTCGTGGTCGTGCTGGACGGGGACCACCGCCCGATCGGCCAGGTCTCCCGGGGCGACCTATTGCGGGTGCTCCGGCCCCAGGGGTCGGTCGACCAGGTGATGGAGAAGGTCGCGATCGTCTCGCCCGATGAGCGCGTCGTCCACCTCCGCCGGCGGATGCTCGACGACGGCGCGAACCGCTACGTGGTCGCGAACGGTGCCGAGTTCCTCGGCATGGTGACGGAGACCGACGTCGCCCGCGCGATGGCGGAGTTCCGCGAGGACGTGGCGGACCGGTTCCAGGATCACCGCGTCCGGAACCTGATCGTGAGTGACATCATGTCGACGCCGCTGATCTCGGTCCCGCCCGAGACGCTCGCCGCCGACCTTGTCGAGACCATGCTCACGCGCGGCATCAGTGCGGTCCCGGTGGTGGAGAACGGGAGGGTCCTCGGTGCGGTCTCGCGGCAGAGCCTGGTCCGGGCCCTCTGAGAGCCCTTCCCTCCTTCTTTCTGACCGTCCGTCATCCCGCCCCGTGGGAGAACGGGCAGACCTGACCGGGATCCACCGGGCAATCCCGATCGCCCACCCCGTCTTCCCCCCGGCACCGGGGGGCGGACCGAACCCTGGCATTCCATACCCCTAAATAGTAATTCGATCAAGATTTCATCGAAACGGTGTGATGGGGCCAGGACCGGCACCACAGGTCGTCCGAGGGGTGTCATGGGTGAGATTGCGTCCTGGTGCACGCCGGTGACATCCATGAAGGAACGTGAACGGGGATTGGACCGGCGGGTCCGGGAGTTCGTCTCACTCTCGCCGGACGGACGCATATGGGGAGAGATCATCACCGAACCGCTGCTCACCGTCGCGCAGGTGGCGGCGACCCTGCAGATCCGGGAGAAACTGGTCCGGAATCACATCAAGGAGAAGAGACTGAAGGCGGTGAAGATCGGGAAGTACTGGCGGATCAAGCCCGAGGACCTCCACGCCTTCATCGAGGCGAACTCGTCCATTCGCACCGAACCCCATTCCCTCATCTCCGACGTCTCGGAGATCGACGCGGGGATCCCGGGCTCGGACGCGTAGGAAGGGGAAGGACGGGCCCCGCAGGGCCCTGCAGCACGGTCTCTTTTCGTCAGGCGTCGGGGTAGGGGACGTCCGGCACGTACTTCGTCCCGTAATAGATCACGCCCGATTCGCCCTCGGTACCGATCCGCCGGAAGACCGGCCGGACGCGCATCCCGATACGGGCCTCGGAGACGTCCTCGAGGACCACCTGGCCGGTCACCCGGGGCCCCTCTTCGAGCTGGATGATCGCCAGGACGAACGGCGTCTGCTGCGCGAAGGCGTCCGATGCCGTCCGGATCACCGTGAAGGTGACGATCTCTCCCCTGCCCCGGAACCGGAAGGGCACGGTCTCGCCGGCCCGCCGGCAGTCCGGGCAGAACGAACGGGGTGGGTAGAAGGTGCGTCCGCACGAGGTGCACCGGGTGCCCTCCAGGTTGTACCTCTGCCGGATCTTGCGCCAGAAACGGGGTACCGACATGGTCAGGCCCTCCCGAGGATATGGACGGCGACGGAGGCGCCGGTGCCGCCGACGTTGTGGGTCATCCCGATCTCGGCACCCTCGACCTGCCGCCGGCCCGCGTCGCCACGGAGCTGCTGGACGACCTCGCAGACCTGCTTGATGCCGGTCGCCCCGACGGGGTGACCGCAGGCCTTCAGGCCGCCCGAGGTGTTGACCGGTATCCGCCCGCCGAGGGCGGTCTCCCCCTCCTCCGTCAGCCGGCCCCCCTCACCCTTCCGGCAGAAACCGAGGTCCTCGATCGCGCAGATCTCGGCGATCGTGAAGCAGTCGTGCACCTCGACCAGGTCGATCTCGGACGGGGTGAGACGGGCCATCTCGAGCGCCCGCCGTCCCGCGACCACGGTCGCGTCCAGGGTCGAGATGTCGCGCCGATCATGGAGGGCGATCGTATCGGAGGCCTGGGCGGTCGCGAGCACCCGGACCGGGGCGTCGGTGAACTCCCGCGCCCGTTCCAGGGGGGCGAGGATCACCGCCGCCGCCCCGTCCGTGATCGGGGAGCAGTCGAAGAGCCGGAGGGGGTCGGCGACGAGCGACGAGCGGAGCACCGTGTCGATCGTGATCTCGCTCCGGAACTGCGCGATAGGATTGCGGGCGCCGTTGTAGTGGTTCTTGACCGCGACCTGCGCGAGCTGCTCGCGGGTGAGGGGATAGCGGTGCATGTAGTCGTTCGCGATCATCGCGTAGAGCCCGGGGAAGGTCGCGCCGACGAACCCCTCCCATTCACGGTCGGCTGCCGCCGCGAGCGCGTCGACCGAGGTCGAGGTCTCGACGTCGGTCATCTTCTCGACCCCCGCCGCAACGACGACGTCCTCGAGGCCCGAGGCGACCGCGATCACCGCCTGGCGGAAGGCGAGCCCGCCCGAGCAGCAGGCGGACTCGACACGCGTCGAGGGGATGTGGCGCGAGGCCATCCCGGAGTAGTCGGCGATCAGCGCACCGATGTGCTCCTGTTCGACGAACCGCCCGGCGGACATGTTGCCGACGTAGAGCGCGTCGATCCCCTCCCCCGAGAGGTTCGCGTCTTCGAGCGCGAGCGCTCCCGCCTCGAGAAAGAGGTCGCGGAACGAGGTCCCCCACTTCTCCCCGAAGGTCGTGCATCCGATTCCGATTACGGCAACGTCTCTCATCACTGCATCACGATCTTTCCCTTGTGTCTGGCGTACACTGCGTAGTCGACGTAGATCGGGTTCGCCAGGAGCTGGCGGACCGTCGGCGCTCCCTCTCTTTTGAACGCCTCCGACTCGATCGCGTCGGTCACCTCGATGTCGAACGAGTCCGAACCGGCCCCCGAGCCGAAGGAGGTGACGAAGATCCGGTCCCCGGGCTTCGCGATGTCGAGCGTCGCGGCCAGGCCGATCATCGAGGCCCCCGAATAGGTGTTGCCGAGGGTCGGGACGACGAGCCCGGGCCGGATCTGCTCGGGCGTAAAACCGAGCATCTCGGCGACGCGCTGCGGGAACTTCGCGTTGGGCTGGTGGAAGACCGCGTAGTCGTAGTCCTTCGGGCTCTTGCCCGTCTGCTCGAACATCAGCCTCGCGGCCCCCTGGACGTGCTTGAAGTATCCCGGGTCACCCGTGAACCGTCCACCGTGGCGCGGGTAGTTCTGCCCCTCCCGCCGCCAGAAGTCGGGGGTGTCCGTCGTGAACGAGACCGTCCGGTGGATCGTCGCGATCGGGTCGTCTGCCCCGATCAGGAAGGCGGCCCCTCCCGCCGCCGCCGTGTACTCGAGTGCGTCCGAGGGGGCGCCCTGGGCGACATCCGCCCCGATCGCGAGGCCGTACCTGACCATGCCAGCGCCGACGAGGCCCATGCATGTCTGGATGCCGGCGGTCCCCGCCTTGCAGGCAAACTCGTAGTCGGCAGCGGTCATGACGGGGGTCGCTCCGATCGCCTCGCCGACCGTGCATGCCGTCGGCTTCACCGCATAGGGGTGCGACTCGGACCCGACGTAGACCGCCCCGATCTCCGCCGGGTCGACTGTCCGGCGGGCGAGGGCGAAGCGGGCGGCCTCGACTGCGATCGTCGCCGTGTCTTCGTCGAGATCGGGGAGCGACTTCTCGCGGACACCGAGTCCGCCGATGATGTCCTGCGCGTTGTCGCCCCAGACCCGGGCGATCTCCTCGAGCCTGATCCGGTAGCGGGGAATATAGGCTCCGTACGTGATGATGCCTGTCATAGAGTCCTCTGGTGCCCGGCCACTCCCGGGGCTTTCTTTCTTCGTTTGATGGAGTCGGATGCGTCCGCCCCTTACCACGCGGTCGCACGCAGGGTGGCGACGAGCGGGTCGAGGGCGGTCTGGGTGGTCAGCAGGGTGATCCGGTCACGTTCGGCGAGCCGGGTCACGATCGGGTGGACGTCCGCGGGCGTGATCCCCTGCAGGACCACGCACCGTGGCTTGAAGGGCGTCACCCGGATCGCGACCATGGGCGACTTGCCGTTCGAGACCCCGGCGAAGATCAGGGCACGCTCCGTCGACCAGCCGTAGATCCGGCTGAACTCGTCGGACGAGAGCTGCAGGATCGCGTTCAGGCTGTCGACGATCGTGTATCCGAAGAGCGACTGGTCCATGGAGCCGGTCAACGGCTCGGCATCGATCCGCTCGGCGAACACCCGGAGCGGGACCGGCGCCCCGAACTCGTGGATGTCGTGGATCACCTCGTCGTCGAGCCCCGCAAAGAGCATCCGGCCGAAGCGCTCGATGTACCGCCCCCCGTTTTGTTCGTCCATCGAGAGGATCGTCTCCACGATCTTCCCGACGACGGCGGTCCCCGGGGACTTCCTCCTTCCGCTCTCGTAGTCCGAGATGACCGAGGGAGAGACATCGAGCGCCTCGGCGAGGTCGCTCTGCGGGATCTCGAAGCTGAGTCGCCACTTCTTCAGCGCCCTGCCAGGTGAATCCGAAAGCGTGATCTCGCCGGCCATCTTCTCCGCCAGCCGATGACGCAGTCCGGACTTCATACCAGTACCGTCGACCGATGCAGTTAAATAATTAACGAATACAGGTTCGACAGTTCACGAAGTCCCCTGCCCTCACACCTGCCGCGAGGGGTGGGGAGCGGCCGGGCATAACCCATAAATAGCAAGCATCTCAAATTTGGTATCTGTGACGATCGAGGCGGAGGACCTGGCGTGCCTGAAGGCGATCGCGCTCCTCGGCGGATGCCGCGGCCCGGTATACGTCTCGAGCCAGTCGCTCGCCGCCGCCCTCGGGGCGAGCCCACAGACCGCCGCCCGCCGTCTCAAGTCACTCGAGTCGGCGCTCTACGTGACCCGTTCCGTCCGTCCGGCAGGACAGTACGTTGCGATCACGCGCGCCGGCGAGGAGGTCCTGCACCGGGAGTACTCCGACTACTGCCGCCTCTTCGGCCGTGCCTCCGCCGGGTTCGTCCTGACCGGGTCCGTCGTGAGCGGGGTGGGCGAAGGGCGGTACTACATGGCGCTTCCTCCGTACCGGGAGCAGTTCGCCCGCGTGCTCGGCGAGGACCCGTTCCCCGGGACGCTGAACGTCCGGCTCGACGGGGCGAGCGTGCCGGTGAGAAAACGGCTCGACGCCCTCGACTGGGTCCCGATCCACGGCTTCGTGGCGGAGGACCGGACCTTCGGCGACGCACGGGCCCTCCCCTGCCAGGTCGACGGGTACCGGTGCGCGATCGTGGTCCCTGGGCGGACCCACTACCCGGAGGATATCATCGAGCTGATCGCCGCAGTTCCGCTCCGCGAACGGCTCGGGCTCGCGGACATGGACCGCGTCACGGTCGAGGTGCCGGAGAGAGATGAGGTGGACCATGATTGACCAGGCGCTCAGGGCGCTGCGGGATGGACGTTTCATCCTGCTCTATGACTTCGATAACCGGGAACGGGAGACCGACTTTGCCATCCGCGCCGACGCCGTGACGCCGGCGCATATCCGCCAGATGCGCCGGGACGGCGGCGGGCTGATCTGCTGCGCCGTCTCGCACGAGGCGGCCGAACGGATCGGCCTGCCCTTCGCGCACGATGTCCTCGAGGCGGCCCGCGTCGGCGTCCGCGACCTCCCGATCCCGTACGACCGGAAGAACCGTTCCTCCTTCTCGCTCTGGGTCAACCATACCTCCACCTTCACGGGGATCACCGACAACGACCGGGCGACCACGATCAACGCGATCGCTGACCAGGTGCAGCGGGCGCTCGCCGGAGAGGAGACCCGGTTCTTCGACGAGTTCCGGCTGCCGGGGCACGTCGCCCTCCTCCGCGGGGCCCAGGGGCTGCTCTCCCGCCGGTGCGGCCAGACCGAGCTCTCGCTCGTGCTCGCCGCGATGGCCGGGATCACCCCCGCGATCGTGGTCTGCGAGATGCTCGACGACGAGACCGGTCTCGCCCTCGAGAAGGACGATGCGATCGCCTACGGCGAGGCGCACGGCATCCCGTTCCTGGAGGGGCGCGAGGTGGCGGCCCGCTGGCGCGACCCCGCCGCCTGCTCCGGCCTCGTCTCTCCCGCCGCGCGGTGACCGGCGGTGACGGACCCCTCCCGGCTGATCGCCGACCCCGATCCGTCGCACCGCTGGCGGGCCGCGGAAGCCCTCGGGCGCCGGCGGGAGCGGGAGGCGGTCGGCACCCTGGTTGCACTCCTGGACGACGATGACTGGCGTGTACGGGCGAAGGCGATCTGGGCCCTCGGCGAGATCGGCGATCCCGCCGCCCTCCCGCACCTGCGCCGTCTCTACCCCTCGGAGTCGGAGAGCAACCAGGACCTGATCCGGTCCGCGGTCGCACGGATCCAGCGCTGAGGCTGCCATAACCAAATCGTTCTTCTCCTGAGCGGGCGACCGATAGACTGCACTCATTCCGGATACGCGGATGATCGGGAAGGAAGATGGTGATGCAGAGCCTCCGTGACGGTCCTATCACCTCCTCGCGCCGACAGATCGTCGCCGTCCTCGGGCTCTCGGCGGCAGGCGTCCTCCTCCTGACGGTGTTCTCCCTCCAGCTGGGGATCACCATCGTCTTTCAGAACCTCTACTACCTCCCGATCGTGATCGGGTGTTACTACTTCCCCCGAAGGGGGCTCGTCCTTGCCGTCGTCCTCTCGTTCTGCTACTTCCTCCTCGTCGCCCTCCACTCCCTCGACCCGATCCTGCTGGTGCAGGCCGGGATCCGGGACCTGATCTTCGTCCTCGTCGGCCTCCTCGTCAGCCTCCTCTCCAGCCGGGTACAGGAGCAGAAGGCCCGGTACCAGGGGGTCTTCGAGTCGTCCGGGTCCGCGATCGCGGTGATCGACAGGGACGGGCGCGTCATCGAGTCGAACCAGGAGTATGCCGCCCTGCGGGACGCCGTCTCGCCCGTGGGGGCGGATCTCTTCACTCTCCTCGCCCCGTCCCCGGCGCGCGAGGAACTGGTCCGCGCGGTGCGGGACGGGACGCCGGTCGACCACCTTGAGGTCCCGCTCGTCGACGCCGGCGGACACGCTCTCTTCACCCTCGTCTCGGGCCGCCCGATCTCCCGGGGCGAGTACGCGGTCTCGCTCCTCGACATCTCCGAGCGGAAGGAGGCGCTCAGAACCCTGGTCGAGGCCAAACAGGCGGCAGAAGAGGCGAACCGGGCGAAGAGCGAATTCCTCGCCACCATGAGCCACGAGATCCGGACGCCGATGAACGGCGTGATCGGCATGACCGGACTCCTCCTCGGGACCCCGCTCACCCCCGAGCAGCGCAACTTCGTCGAGATCATCCGCGTCTCGGGAGAGAACCTGCTCACGGTCATCAACGACATCCTGGACTTCTCCAAGGTGGAGTCCGGGCGACTCGAGCTGGAGGAGCAACCCTTTGACCTGCGCGAGGTGGTCGAGTCCTCGATCGACGTGATCGTGCCCGACGCACACCGGAAGGGCCTTGATGTCGCCCTGCAGTTCGAGCCGGACGTACCGATCGGGGTCCGCTCGGACCCCACCCGGCTCCGCCAGGTCCTGGTGAACCTGCTCGGCAACGCCGTCAAGTTCACCGAACAGGGTGAGATCGTGGTCCGCGTCGGGGCGACGCGACTCGGCGGGGCCGATGACGACCCCCCGGTCTACGAGTTCCTCTTCCAGGTCCGCGACACCGGGATCGGGATCGCCCCCGATCGGATCGACCGGATCTTCAGATCCTTCTCCCAGGCCGACGCGTCGATGACCCGGAGATACGGCGGGACCGGCCTGGGACTCGCCGTCAGCCGGTCCCTGGTCGAGCGGATGGGGGGGACGATCGGGGTCGAGAGCGAGCCCGGCGTGGGGTCGACCTTCTCCTTCACCATCCGGGCGCCCACCGCCCCCCTCCACGTGCCGACCGACCTCGACGGGGTCATCTCCCAGTGCGCCGGCCGGAGAGCGCTCGTGGTCGACGACAACCAGACCAACCGGCAGGTGCTTGGGGGGCAGCTCGCGCGCTGGGGGGTCCGGGTGACCCTGGCATCGGACGGCGAGGAGGCCCTCCGGCTGCTCACCGCGGGCGAGCGGTTCGACGTCGGTCTCTTCGACCTCTGCATGCCGGGTATGGACGGGATCACGCTCGCCCGCCGCGTCCGTGACCTGCTGGGAGAGGAGCGAATGCCGCTCCTCCTCCTCTCGTCCGGTCCCTCGGCGGTCGATCTCCCGGAGGGCCTCTTCGACCGGGTTGCGACCAAACCGGTCCGGGCATCGACGCTCCATGCCCTTCTTTCCGGGATCTGCTCGGGGGATGCAGAGGGTCCGGCATCCGTGCCGATCCGGCCGGAGGGACCCCTTCCCCCGGAGGTGCGGAGGGCACGGGTCCTCGTCGCCGAGGACAACCCGGTCAACCTGCGGGTCGCCGTGCTGATGCTCGAGCGGCTCGGGCTCCGGCCCGACATCGCGAGCAACGGTCTCGAGGCGCTCCAGTCGCTCGAACGGCAACCCTACGATCTGATCCTGATGGACGTCCAGATGCCCGAGATGGACGGGCTGGAGGCGACCCGCCGGATCCGGGCCGGGTTCCCCCCCGAGCGGCAGCCGTTCATCGTCGCCCTGACCGCCAATGCCCTCGTCGGCGACCGTGAACGGTGCCTCGAGGCGGGGATGGACGAGTACATCGCCAAGCCGATCCGGTCGGAGGACCTCGTGCGCGTCCTCTCCGGGCTGACGGTCTCACCTACTTCTGCCCCCGTTGACGCCCCTCCTGCCGGCGGGGCAGGCGGGGAGGAGCCGGCAGAGGAGCCCGTCCTGGACGAGGGCGCCCTGGAACGCCTCACCGGGTCGCTCGGCGAGGAGGGCCCGCACCTGCTCGAGGAACTGATGGGCGACCTCGAGGTCGAGGTGCCGGGGCAGCTCGGGGCGATCGGGGAGGCGGTCGATCGGGGCGATGCGGCGACGGTTCGGCGGATCTCCCACACCCTCAAGTCGACCGCGGCCCTCTTCGGGGGGATGCGCCTCTCGGGGACGATGCGTACCATCGAGGCGCTCGCCCTCGACGGGCGGATCGAGGAGGTGCGCCCCCTGCTGGTCCGTGCCCGGGACGAGTACGGAACGTTCATCGAGCGACTGAACGCCCGGAGGGCGCAACGATGACCGCCGGAGGCGTCGTCCTGATCGTCGAGGACGAGCGGATCGAGCGGAGACTGCTCGGCGCGATCGTCGAGCGCCTCGGGCACCGGGTCCGTTCTGCCGAGGACGGGGAGTCCGCGCTCGAGAGTCTCAGGGTCGATCCCGGTGTGGACGTGGTGCTCCTGGACCTGATGCTCCCCGGAATGGACGGCTTTGAGGTCCTGCGCCGGATCAAGCAGACCCCCGGGCTCGAACTCGTCCCCGTGATCATCGTCTCGGGGATCGATTCGATGGAGGGGATCATCCGGTCCATCGAGCAGGGAGCGACCGACTTTCTCCCCAAGCCGGTCGACCCGGTCCTGCTCCGGGCGCGGCTCACCTCGTCGATCACCCTCAAACGCTACCATGACCGGCAGCGGGAGCACCTGGCAGAGATCAGCGCCCTGTCGGGACGGCTTCGTGCGGTGATCGAGGGAGGGGGGGTCGGGATCGCGCTGATCGATCGGGAGGGGCGGTTCATCGAGACGAACCCCGCCCTCCACCGGATGCTCGGCGACGAGTCCGGCGCCTCCGATGGGGGACGGTTCGAGGAGTGGCTGGATCCGTCGAACCGGGCCGACGGGGTCGCGCTCCTCGGGGAGGCGTTCCGGACGCGGGAGAGGCCTATCGGACGGGAGTTCTCCTTCAGACGTCGGGACGGGACCCTCGTCTGGGGGTCGGTCTCGCTCTCCGTCGTCCGCGACCCCGGGACGGGGACCGATATCGCCGTCATGATGATCGAGGACGTGACCGAGCGCCGGCTCTACGCGGAGGCATTGCGCCGGGCGAACGAGAAACTGAACGTGCTGAACACGATGACCCGGCACGACATCTCCAACCAGCTCACCTCTGCGATGGGGTACCTCGCCCTGCTCCGGGAACAGAACGGGGACCCCTCGCTGGAACCCGGTCTCGACCGCCTGGAGCGCGCCCTCGCCCAGGTCCGGCAGCAGCTCGCCTTCACCCGGGATTACCAGGAGATCGGTGTGCAGTCGCCGGTCTGGCACCCGCTCGGCGCGACGATCCGGCGGGCCGTCGGGCCGCTCGACCCACCGGGGCTCTTCATCGAGTGTGCCGACGTGGAGGTGTACGCGGACCCGATGCTCGAGCGGGTCTTCTACACGCTCGTGGAGAACACCCTCCGGCACGGGGGGACGGTGACCGCATGCCGGTTCTCCACCGAGCAGAGGGGTGACGACCTCGTCATCGTCTACACCGACGACGGGATCGGCATTCCCGTCGCCGAGAAGGAGCGGATCTTCGAACGGGGCGTCGGGAAGAACACCGGTTTCGGCCTCTTCCTCGCCCGCGAGATCCTCTCGTTCACGGGGCTCGAGATCGAGGAGCACGGGGTGCCGGGTGCGGGTGTCCGGTTCGAGATCCGCGTGCCACCGGGGGCGTTCCGGGCCGGATGACCGTCGCGTCCACCGGTCCACCCGGAAGGTCGGCCCCGGACCCGGGCAGGAGTCGAGTGGGGTTGGAGATGGGTGATGCAGGGGCGCCATCCTGCACGCGAGGTCTCTGTCCCGCAGATCCCACCAGGAACCGGGGTGTCCATGAACGCGGGTAAGGCCCGGCAAAAGCGGGGGTGCGCGGTGGGAGGGGTCCCCGGGCGTCCGCTCCCCTCCCCGGTCATGATCGCCCTCGATCCCGGGTTCGCATCCTGGGCGCTCCGGCAGCAGGCCCGGCGCGTCGCCCGGCGGTTCGGACGGACCCCGCTCGAACCGTTGATCCCGCTCTGCGGCCCGTTCCTGCCGGACCCGGGGGCCGGTCTCGCATCCGTCCGTGCCGCGCTCGATTCGGCGGTCCCGCCCGTCCCCTTCCTCGCGTGCGAACTGGACGGGTATGCCGCCCGGCCGGACGGGAGAGGGGGCCTGATCGGTCTCTCGGTACGCCCCTCCGCCGGGCTGCTCGCCACCGCCGACGCGATCGACCGCGCGATCGGCCGGTCCGTCCCCGGTGACGGAAGGATGGACGGGCGTCTCCTTCTCCCCGTCGCGCGGTTCGACGACCGGGCCGGCTTCTTTGGGGCGGCGCGGGCTCTCGGTCTGGTCCGCTCTCCCTGGGACCGTCTCCGCCAACTCCTCCGTGCCCCGCCCCCGGTCCCCGCCGTCCATCCGGTCCGCCGCCCGCTCGACGTCACCCGGCTCCTTCTCCTGGCCGGAGAGCGCCCCGTCGCCGGTCTCGACCTGGCCCCGCGGCGCTGGCTCCACGCGGCGGAGCTCCGGGACCGGGAGACCAGCGCGGCGGCCCTCCGGGCGTACCGGCTCGCACGGGGGTACGAACTTTCCGCTCCCTCCACCCGCCCCGGCGCACCCCGTGAGACCTGGCTGTTTGGTGACCTCCATCTCGGGCACCCGGAGATCTCCCTCTACTGCGGGCGGCCGTTCCCCGGAGGCGACCCGACCGAGCACGACCGCGTCCTGGTCCGGAACTGGCGGCACACGGTCCGGCCCGACGACCGCGCGGTCCTCCTCGGGGACGTCTGCGCCTCCGCCGACCCCGACGCCTACCGGGAGGCCATTCGACGCCTCCCCGGGAGGCTCGCGCTGGTCCGGGGCAACCACGACCCCGCCCTCCCCGGTCTCGTCCCCTGCCTCCCGCTCGAGGCCGACGGAGTGCGGTTTCTCGCGGTCCACGACCCGGGAGACGCCCCGGACGGGTTCGACGGATGGGTGATCCACGGACACCACCACGGTGCCGACCTCGACCGGTTCCCGTTCTTCGACCCCGTCGTTCGCCGGATCAACGTCTCGGTGGAGACGGCAGGCTACTCCCCGGTCCCCCTCTCACTCCTCTGCCGCCTGATCCGGGAGGGTTCGGGTCGGATCGCGGTCCGGGAGACCGCTCCGACCTGACCTTTTCCACCTCCACCCGACAGAGAGGTACCGGAGAGCGAAAGACGCCCCCGGGCTGTCGCGGGGAGCCCGGAGCGTGAACCTGACAGGAGGGGATGGGGGGGTGCCCGATGCGGGCCTTCTTATACCGGGGCGTCATTGTATGAGCCAGCAGTTTTTCAGCTGTTGGAAAGCATCATGTACAACTCAAATTCTGGTGGTCGTTACGACCGCCCACGTGAGATGACGAAGGTCGTCTGTTCAGACTGCGGAAAGGATTGCGAGGTCCCCTTCAGGCCGACCGAGGGCCGCCCGGTCTACTGCCAGGAGTGCCTCCCCAAGCACCGGCGCCCCCGGTTCTGAGTGCCTCACACCATCCTGTCGCCCTTTTTTCCATGCCCCCTCACGACAGGGGACCGCGCCGATCGGTCGGGTGCGGGCCGGGATCGCCCGAGATAACGGGCCCCTCCGGATCGATCCCGCCGGGTTTATCCCTCTGTCCTGTCACCATGTATTGGAGAAGGAGTCTCTCATGCGAACACCACTGTATCTTCTGTGTATCGGCCTTCTGCTGGCCTGCCTGGCGTCTCCCGCCCTCGCGGAGACCCCGATTGGCGGTTCTGTCGGCGCGTTCAACGTCAGGTGCTCCGTCGAGGGTGCCACCGTCTGGTTCGACGGGAAGGAGATGGGGAAGATCACGAACGGTCTGCTCATGGTCCCGGTCTACGCGACCGGCACGCCGTACCAGACCTACCGGGTCGAGGCAGACGGGTACGAGCCGTTCCTCGGCATGATCCAGTCCTACCCGAGCGGCGGCCAGATCGTCGAACTGGAGGTGAACCTGGTTAAATCGCCGATCGGCGGCCAGACCGGGACCTACCAGTTCACCTGCAACGTCGAGGGGGCCTACGTCTTCATGGACGGTGCCTTCCAGGGCGTGATCGAGAACGGCGCACTCTCGGTCCCCGTCTACACGACCGGCACCCCCTTTAAGCGGTATTCGGTCCAGGCCTCCGGATACCTCTCGGCGAACGGTGCGATCCCGCGCGCTCCCGGCCCGAACGAGATCGTTCCGATCCAGGTGAACCTGGTCCCGCGGGAGACCCCGACGCCGATCGGTGGCGACCGTGGGGCGTACCTGATCTACTGCCAGGTGGAGGGCGCGATGGTCTCGCTCGACGCCGACAGCGCCGGGACGATCCAGAATGGCGAGCTCTTCGTCCCGGTGTATGTCACGGGCACCCCCTACCGGACCCTCAAGGTGACGGCGAGCGGGTACAAGCCCTACTCGGCGCCGATCAACCGCTATCCGGGCAAGGGCGAGATCGTGCACCTCTATGTCTTCCTCGAGCCCCTGCCTCCCGCGACGACCGCACCGCTGATCGGGGGTGACATGGGCGCCTACCTGGTCCACTCGAACGCCGAGGGGGCGAGCGTCTACTTCGACGGCGAGCTGAAGGGCCAGATCACGAACGGGGTCCTGAACGTCCCCGTCTACGTGACGGGTACACCGTACCGGACCTGGTCGGTCGTGAAGGATGGCTACGCCACCTTCAACGGGACGATCAGCACCTACCCGGCGAAGGGTGAGACGATCGACCTCCAGGCGACGCTGACCCTGCTCCCGACGACGGCCCCGACCACGGCAGCGACGACCACCGCGAAGTCCCCGCTCTCTGTGGCGGGGGTCGCCGGCGCGCTCGCCGGTCTCGCCCTTCTCGGCTTCGCGGCCCGGCGCCGCTGATCATCCCCCCTTTTTTCCGGGTCCCTCACCGGGACTGCGCCCCACCTGCATCCGCCTTCCTGACCGCCAGGTAGATCCCGCTGCAGACAAGGGCCGCGCCGGCGAGATGGGCGGGCGTTACGGCCTCGCCGAGAAGGAGGGTGCCCAGGGTGAGACCGGAGACCGGCACCAGGTTGTAGAAGACCGCGGTGCGGGAGGGCCCGAGCACGGCGACCCCCCGGTTCCACCAGACGAAACCGAGGACCGAACAGAAGGTGGCGAGGAAGACGAGCGAGCCCCAGGTGACGGGTGATCCGGGCAGCAGGCTCCCGATGTCGCCCCCGGACTCCACGACGGCAGGCGGGAGGACGAGCGCCGTGCCGATGAAGACGGCGTAGGCGGTGACCGTCACCGCCGGGTACCGCCGGAAGAGGCGACGCCCGGCGACCGAGTAGACGGCCCAGCAGACCACCGCCGCGAAGATCAGCAGATCGCCACGGTTGGGTCCGGCGACGAGGAGGGTCCCCGGAGAACCGTTCGAGACGACGACGAGGACGCCGATGAATGAGAGGACGACGCCGAGCCACCGGATGGGTCCGATCCGTTCGCGGAGGAGGATGCCGGCGAGCAGTCCGGTCAGGACCGGGTTCGTCGCCCCGATCAACGTCCCGTTCACCGCCCCGGTCGACTCGAGACCGAGAAAGAAGAGGACGTTGAAACCGAAGACACCCGAGAGCCCGAGCAGGACCATCGCCGGGAGGTCGGCGCGTGCCACCGTCCGGGTGCCGCGCGGTGCGGCGGCGAGGACGAGTCCGAGACAGAGCGAGGCGAGAAGGGACCGTACGGCGACGGCGGCAAAGGGGGTCATCTCGACGGCGACGAGACGGCCCGCCACGTATGCACCTCCCCAGACGAGTCCCACGACGGTGAGCCTCGCCGCGATTCCCGTCTCGTCGACCCCGTTCATGCCACCGGTACGGTCGACTCCGGCTCTCTTACGGGTTCCGTCCCGCGGGATCCGGCACGGCCCGAACCCTATGTTTATCAGGCCCGACAAACGACCTATACGAAATGACAGATCAGCCCAGACCGAAGGCCGGGCGGAACCCATCCACCAGGCGGAAGGGCCCGGTGAAACCGGCCGAAGAGCCGGGGACGGCCCTCTGGAAGAAGGTCCTCTTCGTCTCGGTCGGCGTCCTCTTCGTCGTCCTGATGGTCGTCTCCTCGATGGGAACGAGCTGGCTCAACATGTTCCAGACGGTGAAGACCGGGTCCGTCGTGTTGACCGACCTCACCATACGCGACGACCAGAACCGGCCGATCCTGACCACCAGCCAGACCATCTATTCCAGCGCGATCAAGGAGAACCGGTCGGTCTTCCTCGTCTCCCCGCTCGTGATCGACGCGGGGCTCCCGTTCAACGGGACCATGAAGACGATCCCGATCGTCGCGCCCAACAGTGGCGCGAACTACACGCTCTTCGGCCAGGAGTACGACGCGATCTCGAAGGGGGTCGTCGGGATGCACCCGGGTGGGACGAAGACGATCCGGCTCGATGCGAACGTGACCGAGCAGCAGAACTACACCGCCGAGCAGTTCGACAGTCTCGGCGGTGACTTCGCGAACGCGACGATCGGGGACGAGATGGTGCTCGCCTTCGCCGAGAACCCGGCAGCCCTCCTCGACAACACCACGACTCCGACCTACGCACTCCGGACGACGCACGTGGTGAACAAGACCGATGACTCGCTCGTCCTCTCGTTCAGCCACGCGCTGGCGGAACTGACCCTCTCGCAGGTCCGGACGGCCTGAACCCTTTTTCCCTCCCTGCGCACGTCGGAACACAGGCCCGGTGCCTTTTACCCGTCCGCTGGGCCGTTCAAACCTTCCCGGTGAGCAGGGCGGACTGGAAGAACCCCGTCACCCGCGTCCGGTAGCCCTCGGGGTCCAGCCGGAATGCCCCGGTATGCGACGCGCCCGGCACGGTCCAGAGCTCGGCCCTCATCGGCCCCGCCGCCTCCACGAAGGCGGTGCCGTAGGCGGTCTCATCGGGCACCTCTCCGGCGGCGACCAGGAGGAGGCGTGCGTTCGGTGCTCCGGCGATCGATTCCACGATGGGGACGGGCGGCTCTTCGCCCGTGAAGACCCCGGTCGCGGCGTACATCAAACGGGTCACTCCGCTCCGCAGGATGCCGTCCCGGCCGGGGACCGCCAGGAGATCGGCGGTGCACCGGTGCGTCGCCCCATCGGCGGCGACTGCCACGAGGGAGGGTGTCGTGTTCAGCGCCCCGAGGAGGACCTCCCCGCCGAGCGATAGGCCGAGTCCCCCGATCGTGCGCACCCCGTCCTGGGTCTCGAGATAGGCGACGGCGGCGCGGACGTCCCGGGTGCCCTCCCACCCGAAGGCATTGCCCCGTCCTCCGCTCTTTCCGTGCCCGCGAAGGTCGGGGGCGAGCACTCCGAAGCCGGCATCGCGGAGCATCCCGGCATGACCGCGGACGCCCTCGCGGGAGTCCGTTGCGCCGTGAATGAGGACGATTGCGGCCCCGTTCTTCGAGGGAGCGAACCAGGCGGCCAGCGGTACTCCGTCATCGGTCATGAGTTCGACCTCCGTGAAGCCCTCGGGTGGCGGACCCACCCGGGCGGGATGGGGGAGAGACGCGTACGCGGCGAAACCGATGGGGAGGACGACGTACAGGAGAAGGGCCGTCGCAGCAAGTGCGGCCCCTGCAATCCTTACAAACCGCCTGAAGGATGACATGAAGCACGGTATCGTGCAGGTTCAAAAAAAGGCTCCCGGTTCTGTCATGGGTCGACTCCCGGGGAAGCGTCAGGCGCCGTTCCCATATTCCCCGGCGAGGCGCGCCGTCTCGTCCGCCACCCGGACGAGCCGGAGCCACATGTTCAGGGCGGCGCGGAGCGATGGGATGTCGGGGGCGGTCACCACGAGCTCGAGGGTGCCGGCGTCGACGAGCCGGAGCGTCACGGACGAACGCATCCCCTCCTCGTCGGCGAGCTCCGGTCCGAGCACTTCGAGGTGGGCGGCGGCCCGCGGCGTCTGGAACCGGAAGACCGCCTCGTGCCGCTCAGGCGTCGACACCGGGCGTCCCCTCCTCCGGAACGAGCCGCAGGCGGTACCGGAGACGCTGGGGCCCGTCGTATCCAAGGTCCCACCCATCGTCGAGGGGTTCCGCACCGAGCCCGGGGGGGAGCTCCGCCCCGACCCGGTCCGAGGCACGGAGCCGGCGGTCGATGGGCCCGGACCGTACGCGCTCCTCGTGGGCGACGACCCGGTAGCAGGGCCCGGGCTCCCCGTCCTGGAAGATGCGGAGCCGGAGGCCGTCCACCTCGCGGATGAAGAGAAAGAGAGAGCGGTCGAGGGTGACAAGTTCGCGCAGGCCGGTCTTGCCCCGTGCCAGGTACCGTCCCCCCAGGGCGAACGCGAGCCCGCGCGCGAGCGCCCGGATCGCGGGCGCCGCCTTGCGCGAGGTCGAGACCAGGGTCATCGAGCCTTCAGCTCTTTGATCCCGGCCCCTCGCTCCTTGAAGAGGATCCTGTGCCCGCAGTACGGGCAGCGCACGTTGACATCGATCTCGACCCTGTGCTTGCACCGCGCGCATTTGTAGCTGGCGGCCATGGAGAGGTTATACCTCCTTGAGCATCCTCTCGATCGTCCGGATCGCGACCGCCTGGACGGGCGTCTGCGGTACGTACGCGCCACCCGCGAACGTGAACCCGCACTTGCGGCATGTCCAGATCCCGGTCCCCTTCCGCTGGACGGCGAGTGTGTCGCAGCGCTCACAACGGTGGAGCGCGTTCGTCAGCTTCTCCATCTCGTTGACGCGCTTCCGGATGAACCGTCCGTAGCGCGGCCCGAAACGCCCGGCGCTCCCGGTGACCTTTCCCTTTGCCCTGTGCTTCTTCTGTGAACGTGCCATTGTCCTCTACCCTCGGATTGCAGTCTTCATGTATCGGCGCTCAGGCCTAATATATCTGTTTGAGCTTCCTGACGTCGGCGTCGCCCTTCGAGAGCCGGTTCACCAGCGCGTAGAAGTCGTCCTGGATCCCGGCCGGGATCCGCACCACGCAGATCCAGGACCCGTCTTTTTGCCACTCCTCCGCCTCGATCGTCGCGGCGGCGGCGATCTCCGCGTAGGCCCGCGCCGCGTTGTCGGCCGGAATGCGGACCGCGAGGCGGAGTTCCTCGAACCGGATCGGGAGGATCGGCCGGAGTGCCCTGACCGTATCCTTCACGAGCACGTCGAGGTGGCGTGTCGGGTCGATCGCCACCCGCGCCTCGTCCATTGCCATCTCGATCCGTTTCGGCGGGTGCGGCAGGCCCGTCTGGGGGTTCACCGCGTTCCGTGCGATGAAGGCGACCACCTGCCTTTTCTTCTCGGCGATCATCTGGCGCCGCTGGTCGGCGGTCAGCTGGATCTCGCCCTTTTTAATGATCTGGGGTGCGACCTCCTCGAAGACGGTCGTCCGGAAGACCTTCTTCAACGCCTCCTCGGATGCACGCTCCCCACGCGAGGCGTTCTCGAAGACGAAGAGGGAGGCGACGACGTCCTCCAGGTCGACCTCCTCGCCGTGGCGGAACCGGCTCGCCTGGTCCGGGTCGACCAGGAGCTCGAACCGCTCTCCGTGGCTCTCGAGCCGCGCGACGACGGCCTGGTCCAGGGGGATCATCGGCCCCCCTACGCCGTGTCCCTCTCGATCAGGTCGACGTACCCGGCGACCTCCTCCCGGGACATCTTCCTGAAGGCGGGCACCTCGTCGGTGACCACGCCGATCTCGACCATGCTGACGTCGAACTTCCCCTCGGTCGCCGCGTGGAGGGCCTTGAGCCCGAGCAGGATCGCCTCCCGGATCGTGAGGTCTGGGCGATACTCCTCCTCGAAGACCTTCATCACCGCGTTCCGGCCGATCCCGATCCCGGTCGCCTTATACTCGAGGAGCGTCCCCGAGGGGTCCGTCTCGAAGAGCCGGAACTGCCCCTCGGAGCGGCCTGCGATCAGGAGCGCCGTCCCGTACGGACGGGCCCCGCCGAACTGCGTGTAGGTCTGCATGTGGTCGCAGAGCCTCTTTGCGAGCATCTCCACGTCCATCTCCTCGTCATAGGAGACCCGGTTGATCTGGCTCTCGATCCGGGCCCGGTCGACGAGCGCGCGTGCATCACCGACGAGCCCGGAGGAGGCCACCCCGATGTGGTCGTCGATCCTGAAGATCTTCTCGATCGAGCTCGGTTCCAGCAGGTTGGAGTTGACGCGCTTGTCGACGAGCAGGACGACCCCGTCCCTGCCCTTGATCCCGATCGCGGTCGTGCCGCGCTTGACCGCCTCCCTGGCATATTCGACCTGGTAGAGCCGGCCGTCGGGCGAGAAGACGGTGATCGCCCGGTCGTATCCCATCTGGTATTGTGGCTGCATTATCTGTCCTCAGGATGAATGGTCTCGAAGTGTACTACGTTCTCCCCTTTATAATCATGCACGATCACATCCACCCGTGCCGCGCCGATCCGGACGCGACGCGGGTCCGTTTCGCTGCCCTCGCCGCCGAGGACGACTGGCTCCGGGACCGGCGCGATCCGGGTGCGAAGGCTCTGGATCGTGCCCGATACCGCCCGGGGGTGGAGGGCGACCCGCTGTCCCGCGACCCCGGTTACCGTGGCAAGGGCCGCCGTCAGTCGCCCCTCCTCTCCGCGCCGGCAGCGTACCACCACGTACCCGGCCATCACCGCGACGACGGCCTGGTCGATCCGGGCCGCCCCCTGGTCCCCGAAGAGGGCCGTGACCGCCTCGCCGATCGCGAGGTAGAGCGGCTTTGCCTCGAGCCGGACGTAGGATGGGGCGGTCCGGACGAGCAGGTAGCGACGGTTCTGGCGGAGCGTCGGGGGACGGGGCTTCATCCGACCACCCGTACGGGGGACCTCGGGGCCAGGAGGCCCTCCACGCCGGAGAGGGCGGCATCGACCCCATCCTGGTCCAGGCCGAAGAGCGCGCAGAGGGCGGCGAACGCACGCGGTGCCCGGAGTTCCAGGCAGGACTGCGCCCCCGAACCGAGCACGAGCGGAAAACCGTACCGGTGGTGGAGGACGAGCACGTCGGCGTAGCGGCGGAGGGCCGACTGGCGGGCCGGCCCCCGTTCCTGGACGAGCGGGGCGAGCAGCAGCTCGACCGCAACACCCCGTTCTGCCGCCGTGCGGGCGGTGACATGGTCGAAGGCGTGTTTCGGGCAGAGGTGGACCCCCGAGAGGGCGTGCACCCCCGGCAGCAGGGCAGCAGCACGGTTGAACGGACCGTCACCGAGCCGGAGCGAGACGAAGGCACCTTGTGGGGCCTTCCGGATCCCGTCCAGTGCCCGGTTCGGGTTGGGCGCGCTGATCGATACCCCCGGGATCACCCGCACGCCGCCGAACGAACCTGCCGGCGCCCCGACGGCGACGATCGCTCCAAAGCCCAGCGCACCCGCTTCGAGTGCCATCCGCTGAGGGGTCGTGTCACCGTCGATCAGGGTGCGGGCATCGGTCCGCATAAAAAGAGGGGGTTACTTGCCCCGGTTCGCGTGCGAGCGGAGCGAGGGCCGGTTCTTCTCGGTCCCGCGTCCCTTGCGGCGCATACCGCGCCCCTTCTGTCCGGCGCTGGTCTTGCCGCGCTCCGCGCGGCCACGCTGGGTTGCCCGGCCCATCCAGGCAAGGTGCGGGTCCGCGAGGACCGCCGGGTGGTGACCGTCGACGAGGATCACCTCGTACCACTTCTGGCGGCCGTCCTGGCCGACCCAGTAGGAGTTCAGGACCTCCATGTTCGGGTACCTGCGCGAGGCGCGCTCCTCGGCGATCCGCTGGAGCGACTTGCCGGGGGTCTTTCGGCGCATCCCCATGTTCGCCGTCCTGCGCCCCCGGACGTACCGCGACATCCGCCGCCCGCCCCGCCGGACCTTCGCGCGGACCACGATGACGCCCTGCTTCGCCCGGTATCCGAGCGCCCGCGCGCGGTCCAGCCTGGTCGGTCGTGCGATGCGGACCACGGTCCCCTCGCGCCGCCACAGCTGCATGCGCTCCCAGAGGAGGGCCGAGACGCCCGTCTCCTCGGGCTTCTTCCAGGCCTCCCTGATATAACTGTAGACTGATCTCGACATTCCGATCACCAGAGGTTCAGCGGATCGACCGCCACATTCCTTGCACGGGACGAATCCCGGGTGCCTTTATATTTCTGTGCAGGGAGACTTAAGCCTGCGCCCCGGTGCCGCCCTTCACCTTCTCCACGACCCGGATCGCATCGATCCGGGTGACCGGGTACTGGCCCCCCTCGTCCTTCTCGGCCGACTTCACCATGTCCCAGACCGTGAGGAGCGCGGTCGACACCCCGACGAGCGCCTCCATCTCCACACCCGTCCGCCCCGTGGTGGCGACCTCCACCGTCGCCTCGATCCCGTCCTCCTGCACCTCGAAGTCGACACGGACAGACCCGATCGGGATCGGGTGGCACATCGGGATCGTCCTCCAGGTCTCCTTCACAGCGAGGATGGCGGCCACACGGGCGGTGGCGAGGACGTTTCCCTTCACGACGGTCCCATCGGCGATCGCCCGCACTGTCTCCGGCCGGAGGTGGATCCGCCCTGCCGCCCTCGCACGCCGGGCGACCTCGTCCTTTGCCGTGATGTCGACCATCCGGGCGGCCCCACGGTCGATATGCGTGAACTCAGGCATCCTGGCTCCCCCCATAGAGTGCGCCCGGCAGCCGGGTAAGCATGTCGGAGGCGAGCAGGCCGGCGGTACGGCCCCGGGCCGCCTGCTCCCCCGCCACGCCTGTCGCATACGCCCCGGCAACGGCCGCCTCGAACGGAGAAAGACGGCAGAGGAGTGCACCGACCACTCCGGCGAGCACGTCGCCCGTCCCGCCGACGGTCATCGCGGGGGTGCCGGTGCGGTTGAACCGGACCCGCTCGCCGTCCGAGACGATGTCGACCGGCCCCTTCAACAGCACCACCCCGTCCCGGGCCGCACGCCGCACGGCCCGCGCGCGATCGGCCAGCCCCTCCGCCGGGAGCGGTCCGAAGACCCGTGCGAACTCGCCCGCGTGGGGGGTATAGACCGTCTCGGGGGCGACCGGGAGGGGGGGGCGGAGCGCATCCGCGTCCACCACCGCCCGCCGGCAGGACGGGGCCAGACGGGCGGCGATCCCGGCCGACCCGGGCCCCAGGCCGTTCCCCATCACCACCGCGTCCGCCCGCTCCGCCTCGGCGGCGAGCCGGTCGAGGTGCGACTCCCACCCGGGTCCGCCCTCCACCGGGATCGTGATCACGTCGGGATACGGGAGCGGGGCCGGCGTGGCGACCAGCACGACGTCGGCACCGGCCCGGAGCGCGGCGAGACCGGCCAGGTACGGTGCCCCCTGGTACGGCCCCCCTCCGACCACAAGGACGCGTCCCCCGTCCCCCTTGTGGGCGTCCCTCCTGCGGCGTGCCAGGGCGAGCAGGTCCCCGGGCCCGGCGCAGATCTCCGCCTCGAGCGGGATCCCGATCGGCACGGTCTCGGCCCCGTCCGTCTTCGGCCGGTGGAAGGCGAGCACCCGGTCTGCCCGGCATCCCGGGGTCGGTACGTCCGCCGCGATCACCCGGGCGGAGGAGATGTTCACCAGTCCGACGAGCGTGGCGACCGGTTCACGGAGGGGCGGAACCGCACCGATCCCGAGCAGGGCGTCGATCACCAGGTCCGCGTTGCCGAGCTCCGGCCCGAGCGCCGCCGCCTCCGCGGCACAACCGACCACCCGGACCGGCACGCCCGCGCGGGCGAGGAGTGCCGCCTGATCCGCGTTCGCTGGGGTCGCTCTCCCGGCGACCGAGACGACCTCCACCTCCACCTCTCCCGCGAGATGTCGGGCGGCGACCAGCCCGTCCCCGCCGTTGTTGCCCGCCCCGGCGAACACCAGCACGCGGGCGGGCGCCTCCTCGAGCGCCGCCCGTGCGAGGGCGGCACCGGCCGTCTCCATCATCTGGAGGGACGAGAGTCCGAGGGCGATCGCGTTCGCATCGACCGCCTGCATCCGTGCCGCCCCGATCCGTCCCCGTTCCGCGAACTCCCGGCAGTCCATCAACCTCATGGGTCACCCTTATCCTGTTACAGGGCGTTACTCATACATCAGTATGGGCTTTTCCAGGGAGGTGCGGTCCGCTGCCGAGACGATCCGGGCTGCGGAGTCGGTCTCGGTGATCTCCCACATCGACGCGGACGGGATCTCGAGCGAGGCGATCCTGCGGGTGGCGATCACACGCGCGGGGATCCCGGTCACCTCCCACTTCGTCCGCCAGCTCGAGCCCCTGACCATGAAGACCGTCCCGGAGGACGACTCCCTCAAGGTCTTCGTCGACCTCGGCGCCGGTCAGCAGAACCTGCTCGAGGAGCGCGGGCTCGACCCGGAGGAGGTCCTGATCCTCGACCACCACGTCTCCCAGCCGTGCGAGGTCCCGTACCGGCAGGTGAACGGGGTGCCGCACGGGTTCAACCGGCTCTCGGCGGCGGGGATCGCCTACTTCGTCGCCCGCGAGCTCGACTCCGGGAACATCGACCTCGCGAAGGTCGCGATCGTCGGCAACGTCGGCGATATGATGGCACGCGAGACCCTCGGGCTCGTCGGGCCCGCGGCGGAGATCGTCCAGGACGGGGTCGCCCACGGTTCGGTCCGGCTGGTGAGACAGGACCTGAACTGCTACGGCACCTCGACCCGCCCGATCCACGTCTGCCTCTCGTACAACGACGACCCCCGGATCCCCGGGATCACGAACGACGTCCGGGGCGCCGAGCGTCTGCTCGAGCGGGTCGGCGTGTCCCCGAAGACCCGCGACGGCCGCTACCGCGTCTGGGAGGAGCTCGAGCAGGACGAGAAGAAGGCGATCACCAGCGCCCTCGTCCAGCAGCTCCTCGCGAACGGTGGAGAGGGCGTGGACCGCCTCTTCTCCGAGTCATACATCTTCGTCGACGAGGCAGAGCGGAGCCCGCTCCGGAACGCCTCCGAGTTCGCGACCCTCCTGAACGCCTGCGGACGGTGGGCAAAACCCCGCATCGGCTCATCGGTCTGCTGTGGCAACCGGGGCCAGGTCTACCGGGAGGCGGAGTACATGCTGAACAACCACCGGACGATCATCCGGGAGCTCCTCCAGTACATCCTGGAGACGGGCGTCACCGAGCTCTCCCACCTGCAGTACCTCCACGTCGGCGACCGCTACCCCGACACGATCATCGGGATCGGGGCCGGGATGGCGCTCGGAAAGCTGAACTGGCGCAAGCCGATCCTGATCATGTGCACACTCCCCGAGGACCCGACCCTCACCAAGGTGAGCATGCGCACCAACGAGTGGTCGGTCCGTCGGGGGGTCGACCTCCAGGCGGTGTTGACGACGGCGTCGGGGGAGTACGGCGGGGGGGGCGGGGGGCACCCGATCGCCGCCGGTGCGTTCATCCCCCGCGAGGCAGAGGAGGTGTTTGTGAGTCGTGTCAACGAACTGCTTCGAGACCAGCTCGCATGAGCGGGTCAGGACGATCGCCGACCTCCAGTTCGGTCGTGGCGTGGGCGCCGCGCTCTTCCCGGACGAGGTCGGTTTCACCCGCTCGACCACGGGGCGGGTGCGGAACATCATGCTCGGGAACGAACGTCTCGCGACGGTCCGGGCCCAGGACGGCCGGCTCACCCTCGGGCCGGCGGGGGCGCGGCGCCTCCACGCGGTCCTCTCCCCGCCCTCGTACCGGGTGGTGATCCTCGACGAGGTCGAGGAGTTCGTTGCGGCCGGAAAGAACGCGATGGCCCGTCACGTGGTCCAGGCGGACGGCCAGATCCGTGCCGGCGACGAGGTGCTCATCGTCGCGTCCGGCGACCGGTTCGTCGCCACCGGGACGGCGATCCTCTCGGGGGACGAGATGACGGCATGTATGTATGGGGTCGCGGTCAACGTTAGATCCGGGAGGGAGTAACGTGTTACCTGGCGGAATCAATCCCAAGCAGATGAAGGCGATGATGAAGAAGATGGGCATGGAGGTCGCCCCGATCGAGAACGTCACATCGATCGTGATCACCACGCCCGGGGGCCGGTACGTCTTCGGCCCGGCGGATGTCGTGGCGATGACCATGCAGGGGGTGACGACCTACCAGATCTCCGGTGGCGAACCCCGGTTCGAACCGGCCGACGCGATCATCCCCGACGAGGATGTCGCCCTCGTGAGCGAACAGGCCGGGGTTTCGCCCGAGGAGGCCCGGGCGGCCCTCGAGGCTGCCGGCGGCGACATCGCGGGGGCGATCCTCGCCCTCGCCGAACGGGGGTGAGCACCGTGTTCGCGGCGGGCGATCGCGTGCTCCTCGCCGGGAACGGGCGCGAGTTCTTCGTCCGGGCGGGAGAGGGTGTCCTCTCGACCGACCTGGGGATGGTCCAGCTCGGGGAGCTGGTCGGCCTTGCCGAGGGGAGCGTCGTCGAGACCCACCTGGGCCGTCACCTCACCGCCCGGAGGCCCCGTCCCACCGACTTCTTCGCGCATGCCCGCCGCTCGGGGGCCCCGATGCACCCGAAGGAGATCGGGGCCGTCATCGCGAACACGGGGATGAACCGGCGTGACCGGGTCCTGGACGCCGGGACGGGCTCGGGGATCGCCGCGATCTTCTTCGGCTCCGTCGCAGGGGAGGTGGAGACCCGCGAGCGGCGCCCGGAGTTCGCCGCCCTCGCCGAGAAGAACGTGCGCGATGCCGGGCTCGCGAACGTAACGGTGATCGCGGGCGACCTGCTGGAGGCGTCGGGGCGGTTCGACGTGGTCCACCTGGACATGGAATGCAGGGAGGAGCACGTCGTCCACGCGCACGGGCTCCTGGTGCCGGGTGGTTACCTCGCCTGCTACACCCCGTTCATCGAGCAGTTCCAGGCGGTGCACGACGCAGCCCGTCCACTCTTCGACGAGGTGCGTGCGATCGAGCTGATCGAGCGCGAGATGACGCGCTCGGCACGGGGGACACGCCCGTCGACCCGGGTCTGCCACACGGGGTACCTCACCTTCGCGAGGCGGTAGGTATGCGGCACATCATCTCGGTGAGGGATCTCAGGCGGGACGAGATCGACCGCCTCCTTGACCGGGCGGCTGAGATCGAGGCGCGGCACTTCGATCCGCACCTCCTTTCAGGCCGGATCCTCGGCCTATTCTTCTTCGAGCCCTCCACCCGGACCCGGATGTCGTTCGAGTCCGCGATGGCCCGACTCGGCGGGGTCTCGCTCAACATGGGGTCGGTCGAGGCGTCGTCGGTGGCGAAGGGCGAGACGCTCGCCGACACGATCCGGGTCGTCTCCGGCTACGTCGACGCGATCGTGCTGCGGCACCCGAAGGAGGGGGCTGCGCGCCTCGCCGCAGAGTTCGCGTCCGTCCCGGTGATCAACGCAGGCGACGGCGCGGGCCAGCACCCGTCGCAGACGCTGCTCGACCTCTACACGATCCGGAAGTCGATGCCCCTCGACGGGCTCCGGGTCGGTCTCCTGGGGGACCTTCGGTACGGCCGGACCACCCACTCCCTCGCGATCGCGCTCTCGCTCTACGGGGCCGAGATCGCGGCGATCGCCCCGAAGGGTCTCGAGCTGCCGTCCGGGATCATCCACGAGCTGAACGGGAGCGGGACCCCGGTGACGGAGCACACCGCGGTGGAGGAGGTGATCGACGACCTCGACGTCCTCTACGTGACCCGGATACAGCGGGAGCGGTTCCCCGACACCGCCAGCTACCTGGACGTCGCCTCGTCGTACCGGATCACCCCCGACCTCGTGTTGCGTGCCCGGCCCCACCTGATCGTGCTCCACCCGCTTCCGCGCCTGGACGAGATCGATCCCGGTGTCGACGCCCTGCCGAACGCGAAGTACTTCGAGCAGGCCCATCATGGGGTCTCGGTCAGGATGGCGATGCTGAGCGAGGTGATGACATGACCCGGAAAGGACCGGAGGGCCTCCTGATCAGCCCGATCCGGCATGGGACCGTGATCGACCACATCACCGCGGGCCAGGCGCTGAACGTGCTTCGCATCCTGGGGATCACGGGCACGACCAGCGAGGAGGTCTCGGTCGCGACGAACGTCGCCTCGGGGCGCGTCGGCAAGAAGGACATCGTCAAGATCGAGAACCGCGAGCTTCGGAAGGAGGAGGTCGACCGGATCGCCCTCATCGCCCCGGACGCGACGATCAACATCATCCGCGAATACGCGGTGGTCGAGAAGAAGGGCGTGGAGCACCCGCGTGAACTGCTCGGCGTGGTCCGCTGTCCGAACCCGGGCTGTATCACGAACACGGCGGAGCCCGCCCGCTCGCGTTTCATCGTCGTCAGGAACGGTCTGCGCTGCCATTACTGCGACTGGCTGATCTCGAAGGAGATCGCCGAGCACATTCTCTGATACCGCCGGGGGAGGCGTTGCTCCCCCGTGATCGGCCCCCTTCTCACTCTAACGGTCAGTACGGTATTTTAGGTCGTGCATCGAGATCATCTGTATGGATTCAAAGGTGCCGGCGGACGAACTCGGGCACCGTCTGCACCGGTTCCGGCTTCTGCTGGAGGACGCGGACCCGGACTGGGAACTCGCCGTCATCCTCAGCAAGGTCAACCTCTTCTACTTCACCGGTACCATGCAGGACGGGATGCTGCTCATCCCCCGCGACGGCGACGCCTGTCTCTGGGTCCGCAGGAGCTACGAGCGGGCGCTGGACGAGTCTCTCTTTCCGGCGATCCGGCCGATGCGGAGTTACCGGGACGCGGTGGCGTCGATCCCCCGGACCCCGGAGACGGTGCACCTGGAGACCGAGCAGGTCCCGATCGCCGCCTGTGCGCGACTCCGCAGGCACCTCGCGTTCCGTGACGTGCGGGCGCTCGACCGGGTGGTCGCCCGGGCCCGTGCCGTCAAGAGCCCGTATGAGCGTGCGCGGATCGAACGGGCCGGTGCGATCCATCGGCGCGTCCTCGAGGACCGTGTGCCGGAGTGCCTCCGGCGTGGCATGACCGAGGCAGAACTGACGACCGAGATCTACTCCCTGATGATCGAGGAGGGACACCACGGGGTGGTCCGTTTCGGGATGTCCGAGTCCGAGATCGTGCTGGGACTGATCGGTTTCGGCGAGAGCTCGATCTACCCGACGTACCTCGACAGTCCCGGGGGGACCGCCGGCATCTCCCCCGCCGTCCCTGTGTACGGGAGCCGGAGGCGGCGCCTCTCGGACGGGGACCTCGTCTTCGTCGACATCGGGTGCGGGGCGGACGGGTACCACACGGACAAGACGATGACGTACGTCTTCGCCGGGGAGCTGCCAAAAGAGGCCGTCGCAGCCCACGAGCGGTGCGTCGCGATCCAGGACGCCGCCGCCCGCCTCCTCGTGCCCGGGGCGCTCCCCTCCGCGATCTACGAATCGGTCACGGCAGACCTGGAGCCCACGTTCCTCGAGAACTTCATGGGCTACGGGTCGCGGTGCGTGCAGTTCCTGGGTCACGGGATCGGTCTCGAGATCGCGGAGAGTCCGGTGATCGCCCGGGGATTCGACGAGCCCCTCGAGGAGGGGATGACGATCGCGCTCGAACCCAAGAAGGGGATCGCCGGTGTCGGGATGGTCGGCACCGAGAATACCTTCATCGTCGAGGCGGGTGGAGGACGGAGCGTCACCGGGCGGCATCCCGGGCTGATGCCCGTCGGGTAGCCTGCCGTCCCCGGCGGGGTCACCAGACGGATCGGACCTCCCCGTACCTCCGCCGAACCCCTATCCGCCGGTGAGTCGTCCGTGCTCGTCGATCTCGCCGCGGTGGATCCGGGTCGAGGAGATCCACCGCCCGTCCTCCGCCAGGACGCAGGTGATCTGGTGGATGTCGACCTTCTTCTTCTGCCGCTCGCGGCGGAGCCGGTTGATCTCGATCGCCACCGGCAGGGTCTCCTCCGAGACGACGAGCGCATCGAAGTCGAGGTCGAGCGCCGAGCCGAACCGGTCGAAGAGCGGCTCGATCTCGTACGGTGTGACGTACCCGCTCTCGCGGACGAACCGTTCGATCCCGGCCCTCCGGACGGCGTACGGCTGGACGGGGTGGCTCTTGTTCCCGGCGAACTCGTCCGAGCTCAGCCCGATGATCACGCGCCCGTCAGGGCCGGCGAGCTCGAACGAACGGGCGAGGAGTCGCCGGTGCCCGTCGTGGAGCGGGTCGAAGGTGCCCCCCACCATAATCTTCATGCCCCTTGCGTTTCCACCTCTCCGGTAATATGGATGCTGGTACGGTCGGTGCCGAGGTCTTCGTCGCCCCGAACGCGACGGTGATCGGGGACGTCACGCTGGGGGACCGTGTCGGGATCTGGTTCGGGGCAGTGGTCCGGGCGGACAAGGACCGGATCTCGATCGGGTCCGACTCGAACGTCCAGGACAACAGTGTCGTCCACACCTCGGCGGGCCGCCCCGTCCTGATCGGACGGGAGGTCTCGGTCGGGCACGGAGCGATCCTGCACGGGTGCACGATCGGTGACCGGGTGCTCGTCGGCATGGGGGCGATCGTCCTGAACGGGGCCGAGATCGGAGAGGACAGCCTGATCGGGGCCGGTGCTCTCGTCACGGAGGGGACCCGGATCCCACCCGGCTCGGTCGTGATCGGGGTCCCCGGGAAGGTAGTCAAGGCGACCACGCCGGAGCAGCGTGCACACATCCGGCAGAACGCGGTGGCGTACGTCGAGCTCGCGGGGCGGTACCGGGATGCCTCCTAGCGTCGTCGTCGTCGGCGGCGGGGTCGCCGGTTGCCAGGCCGCACTGGACATCGCAGAGCACGGGCTGGAGGTCCACCTGGTCGAGCGGGAGCCGTCGATCGGGGGGCGGATGGCCCAGCTGGACAAGTCCTTCCCGACGAACGACTGCTCGATGTGCATCCTCTCCCCCCGGATGGTCGAGGTCGCCCGCCACCCCCGGATCCACGTCCACACCCTCTCCGAGCTGACCCGGGTGGAGGGGGAGCGCGGTCGTTTCTCGGTCACCATCACCGAGCACCCCCGTTTCGTCGACGAGGCCCTGTGCACCGGTTGCGGTGACTGCGTCGAGGTCTGTCCGGTCGAGGTCTACAACCGGTTCGATGCCGGCGTCGGCGTCCGGAAGGCGATCTACACGCCCCACGCGCAGGCGGTGCCGAACGTGGTCACGCGGGACACGGTCCACTGCATCGAGTGCGGGCTCTGCTACGACGTCTGCGGCCCCGACGCGATCCGGCGGGAGGACCAGGACCGCCTGGTGACGCTCGAAGCGGCGGCGATCGTGCTCACGACCGGGTACGACCCGATCGACCCGCGGTGCAAGCCCCACTACCGGTACGGCGAGGACCCGGACGTGATCACCAGCCTGGAGCTCGAGCGGCTGATCAACGCCTCGGGTCCGACCGGTGGAGAGATCCGCCGCCTTTCGAACGGGGAGAAGCCCCGCTCGGTCGTCTTCATCCAGTGCGTCGGCTCGCGCGACATGCAGCAGGGCCGTCCCTGGTGCTCGGCCGTCTGCTGCATGCAGGCGATCAAGAATGCACAGCTGATCAGGGAAAAGTCACCCGGCACCGAGGTCGCGATCTGCTACATGGACGTGCGGGCCCATGGGAAGGGCTACGAGGAGTACTACGAGCGCGCCCGTGCACTCGGCGTCCGCTTCGTCCGGGGGCTGCCCGGGGAGGTCCAGCGGTCCGCGACGGGACCGCTCCGACTCCCGGTGGAAGACACCTTCACCGGGGAGATCCTCGTGCTCGAGCCCGATCTGGTCGTCCTCTCCATCGGTCTCCAGCCCTCCGCCGGGGTGAAGGGGCTGGCGGACGTGGTCGGGATCGACCTGGAGGAGACGGGCTTCTACCGGTCGGCGGACGACCTCTTCAACGCCGTCGAGGCGGGACGGGGTGGCATCTACCTCGCGGGTGCCGGCCTGGGCCCCCGGGACATCCCGGACTCGGTCGCTCAGGCGGGGGCGGCGGCGGTGCGGGCCTGCCTGGACGCCTTCAGGGTGACATAGGCGTGGACCGCACCATCTGGTGGGACTACGGGCGGGCGTGTATCGGTCTTGTCGACCAGACCCTCCTCCCGGTCCAGTACCGGGCGATCACCTGTCCGACGGTCGACGACCTCGTCGAGGCGATACGGGCCCTTCGCGTCCGCGGGGCCCCCGCGCTCGGGGTGGCGGGGGCCTACGGCGTCGCTCTCGCGGCCCGGACGGTCGGCGGCACCGGCTTCGAAGAGTACCTCGCACGGGTGCACGAGACCTCCCTGCGGGTCCGTTCGGCGCGTCCGACCGCGGTCAACCTCGCCCGGGGTGTCGATCGGGCACTCGGATCGATCGGGGACGCGGGGGACGTGGAGGAGGTGCGGGAGCGCACCCTCGGGGCCGCCGAACGGTGCGCCGGGGAGGACCTCTCGGCCTGCCGCGCCCTCGGGGCGCACGGCGCCGCCCTCCTTTCCGACGACGCGACCGTGCTCACCCACTGCAACGCGGGAGCGCTCGCCTGCGTCGGATGGGGGACCGCCCTCGGGGTGGTCCGGTCGGCAATCGAGGCCGGCAAGCGCGTGCGGGTGATCGCCTGCGAGACGCGCCCGCTCCTCCAGGGCGCGCGCCTTACCGCGTTCGAACTCCGGCGGGACGGGATCCCGGTCACCGTCTGCCCGGACTCCTCTGCCGCGCACCTGATGCGCGAGGGGGGGATCGACGCGGTGATCGTCGGTGCCGACCGGATCTGCCGGGACGCGGTCTTCAACAAGGTCGGGACCTACATGCACGCGATCGCGGCCCGCCACCACGGGATCCCGTTCTATGTCGCCGCCCCCTCGTCCACGCTCGACCCGGACCTCCCCGCGTCCCGCGTCGAGATCGAGGAGCGGGGAGAGGACGAGGTCGCCTGCTTCGGCGGCACCCGGACCGTGCCCGCCGGGGTCCCGGTCAGGAACCCGGCCTTCGACCTGACCCCGTTCGACCTCGTGACCGCCGTGATCACCGAGAACGGGGTCTTCTATGACCCCGCACGCCTCTTCCCATGACCCTCGACCTCTCCCCGATCTTCACCCTGATCGGCGAGCTGGCCGTGATCGCCGCGCTCGTGGTGATCGCCGTCGCGCTCGTCCTGCTCGTCCTCACGCTCCTCTCGATCCGTTCCGGACGTCTCTACTTTCCGAACCTTCTCCGGCCCGGGCTGACGGCACTCGAGGGCTTGATGCGGGCGCTCTTCAAGGCGGTCGGTCTCGAGGACCAGGAGATGCTTTCCTTCTTCGTCACGCTCGGCAACACGATGAACGCACGGGCCTTTGCGGAGGTGCCGGTCGCAGAGCGGGCGATCTTCCTCCCCCAGTGCCTCAGAAACGCCCGGTGCCCGGCGGACCTGACACCCGAGGGGCTCCGGTGCAAGCGGTGCGGCCGGTGCACGGTGGGGGAGGCGATCGGGGTGCTCGAGGCGCTCGGCTACCGGGTCTTCATCGTCCCCGGCTCATCGTTCATCAAGCGGATGGTGAAGAAGTACCGCCCTCACGCGCTGATCGGGGTCGGCTGCCTCGCCGAGGTGAAGGAGGGGCTCGAGATGGCCGACCGTCTCGGGCTCGTCGGTATGGGCGTCGTGAGCCTGAAGGACGGGTGCGTCGAGACCCTTGTCGACTGGAACACGCTCTACGAGGTCGCCCTCCTCGGGCTCCCCCCGTCATCCGTTCCCGAAGACCTTCACCTGCCGTCCGACGAGTAGACCGCTCGTGATCCGCCCGTGGATCAGGATCAGGCCCGCAGTCCGGACGTCGCCGACGCGCACCCCGGGGCGGAGCACGACCGTCCCGGTGGTCTCGATCCCCTGTACCTGCGCACCATCGGCGACCGTGATCTTCCCGGAGCCGGTGAGCGGGCCGCGGATGACCGCATGGTGGCCGATCATCCCGTCCCGACAGTAGACCCGTCCACCCACGGTGCCATGCGGACCGAGGTCGAGCCGGCCGTTCACGACGAGGTCGCCCCAGACATGGCAATCGGGAGGAAGGACCAGGTCTCCGGGCACCCGCAGGTTCCCGTCGAAGACCGCTCCTTTTTCGGCGATGTAGAGATCACCGGACCGTTTCAGTCGTGCCGGACCCATGCGTCCCGAATATTCGCCTTCAGAGGCTATCAGGGTTGTGCGAGCAGTGCCGAGACCGCGAAGGCGAGGAGCGCGACGAACATGCCCGCCTTGAGCAGTGCCGCCGCCCGGCAGTCCCGGACGCAGCCCCCGGTCAGGCAGCGGGCCGCCCGGAGGGCGCCTCCGAGGATCAGGAGATCTGCCGGGGCGATCAGGACGAGGTAGGGGAGGCCCCACGAGGGGTACGGGAGGAGCGAGGCGGCGATCCCGGCGAGGGCGAAGAGGAGGGAGAGCCGGACGGTCGCCCGGATCCCGAACCGGACCGGGAAGGTACGCGCCCCGCCCTCGCGGTCGCCCTCCACGTCCTCTGCCGCCTTCAGGAGCTCACGGGAGACCGTGCCGAGGAAGGTGATCAGGACGAGCGGGAGCACGACGACGACGCGGTCGGTTCCCGCGGCGATTCCGCCGAAGAGGAAGACCGAGCCGGAGAGGTAGGCGACCGCGAGGTGGCCGGCGAGCGCGATCTGCTTGAGCCGTGCCGCGTAGAGCCAGAGGAGGGCGGTGTTTGCGACCGCCACGAGAAGGGGGAGCGCCCCGGCAGGTGTCGCGGCGAGGCATCCCGCGATCGAGAGAATGGCCGCATACCGGAGGGCCCCCGTCCCGGAGATCCGGCCCGAGGGGATCGGCCGATCGGGCCGGTTTACCCGGTCGATCGCGGCGTCGAAGACGTCGTTTGCCGTGTTGCCCGCTCCGGTCACGAGACAGACGCAGAGAAAGAGCCAGGCAAGGACCGGCCCGGGCTCGCCGCCCGCGATCAGGTAGGCGAGCGGTCCGACCAGGCCCGAGACCACGGCGTTCGTGGGACGGAGGATCGAGAGGTATCCGGGCAGCACGACTGGAGCGGGCGTGGAGGGATTTGAACCCCCGACCATCAACTTAGGAGGCTGACGCCCTATCCTGACTAGGCCACACGCCCAATGCCTCAATACGTCTCCCGTCAGAGGTATAATGCTTGCGCGATACCGATCCCCCGGTCCGGATGGACCTGGTCTCCGTCACGGAGGGGAGGACGACGGTCCTCGTCCCCGTCCCCGATCCCTCTGCCCAGTTCCCGCCGGGCTCCGCGCCGGTCTTCTACAACCCCCGGATGGCGCTCAACCGCGACGCGACCGTCCTCTTCCTGGCAGCCCTGCCGCCGGATGCGCGGCCCGACGACTACCTGGACGCGATGGGGGCAACAGGCCTGCGCGGTCTCCGCGTCGCCGGCGAGACCGGTCTGCGGGTCACGATCAACGACCGGAGTCGGCGGGCACTCGGTCTCGCCGCCATGAACGCCGCGCGGCTCGGTCTCCCGATCGAGACCGTGCTGTCGGATGCGAACGCGCTCATGTCGACGCGCCGCTTCGGTGCGGTCGACCTCGACCCCTTCGGCTCGCCGGCACCGTTTCTGGATGCCGCCTGCCGCTCGGCGGTCCGGTACCTCTTCGTGACCGCCACCGACACGGCACCGCTCTGCGGCGCCCACCTCCGGGCCGGGATGCGCCGCTACGCTGCCCGGCCGATGAACACTGAGTACCACGCGGAGGTGGGCCTCCGGGTCCTGCTCGGGTTCGTCGCCCGCGAGCTGGTCAAGTACGACCGGGGGCTCGTCCCGCTCTGCTGCTTTGCCCGGGAGCACTTCGTCCGCCTGCAGCTCGGACTCCGGCAGGGGGTGGTGGCGGCGGACGAGACCCTCGCGAGGATCGGGTACGTCCACCAGTGCTCCTCGTGTCCGGGCCGGACGGAGCAGAGGGGCCTCGTTGCCGTGCCGTCGGTCTGTCCCGCGTGCAAAGGGACGACCGTCCCGATCGGCCCGCTCTGGCTCGGGGAGGTGAACGACCCTCTGACCATCGGGAGGATGCGGGCTATGCTGCCGTCCGCCGGGCTCGAGCGGGGGACGGCGCTCGACCGTCTGCTCGCCACCCTCGCCGGCGAGCTCCCGACCTCCACCCACTACGACTACCACCGGCTCGCGAAGTGGGTCGGGGCCTCACCCCCCCCGGTCGGAACGGTGCTCGACCGGCTCGGAGAACGGGGATACCGGGCGAGTCGCGCCCACTACTCGGGCACCGCGATCAAGACGGACGCGCCCCTCGGGCGGGTGATCGAAGCCCTCACCGCGCCGTGATGATCGTCAAAAGGTCCCCGTCGACGAGCCGGTGGGGCAGGCCGACCCGCTGGCCCGGGTGCTTGACGGAACCGCCCCAGACCCGGGCGTACCGGAACTTGTCGACGAAGTCGCGATGGAGCTTGCGGCAGACGTCCTCCACGGTCGCGCTGGTGCGGACGATCAGGGGCTCGTCGAGGTCCGCGGGCCCTCCTGCGGGCTTGAGAAAGACCCGCATGAACCCGAGGCGGTCGTAGATCTCGTCCTTCAGCTCCTCCATGTGGTAGCCCGACTGCGCGGAGATCATCAGCGGACGGTCTCCGAACCGTTCAACCAGGTCCCGCTCGATCTCCCGCTGCGTCCCCTCGTCGACCAGGTCCACCTTGTTGACGGCGATGAAGGCGGGGACGTAGACGCGGTTGCCGATCATCGCGTCGATCAGTTCGTCCTGGGTCGCGTTCCCGCGGATCAGCACGTCGGCGTTCATGATCTTGTTCTCGTTCAGGATCGAGCGGATCTCGTCGAGATCCAGGTCCAGATCGCCGACCGCGTGGACCTGGACCCCGCCCGCACCCGACTTTTTGATCGTGATGTCCGGTTTCGGGGTGTTGATCCGGATCCCCGCGTCGTAGAGCTCGCGCAGGAGGACGTCGACGTGGACGCCGTTGAAGACGTCGACGAGGACGATGATCAGGTCCGCACCCCGGACGACACCGATCACCTCCTTGCCCCGCCCCTTTCCCATCGCGGCGCCGGCGATCAGGCCCGGGATGTCCAGGATCTGGATCTTCGCGCCCCTGTGCTCGAGCGCACCCGGCACGACCGTGAGGGTGGTGAAGGCGTACGCACCGACCTCCGAGTTCGTCCCGGTCAGCCTGTTGAGGAGGGTCGACTTGCCGACGGACGGGAACCCGACCAGGACGACGGTGGCGTCACCGGACTTCCTGACCGTGAAGCCCTCGCCGCCTCCCGCCGACTTCATCGCGCGGCTGACCGCCTCGTCCCGGAGCTTCGCGATCTTCGCCTTGATCCGGCCGATGTGCTTCGAGGTCGCCTTGTTGTAGGGCGTCCGCCCGAGCTCGGCTTCCAGCTCCTGGATCTGCTCGTCGAGGCTTGCCATGCGGAGGTTCTCCCCTATCGTTCGTGCCGGCGGATACTAAAGGTACTGGTCATGCGCCATGACGGTGTCGTGCGTCTCTCCCGCCGATCCTTTATACCGGGCCGGAACGACGATAGACAGTTTTATCTTCCGGCCCGGGTAACATAAAGGACGCAACTGCTGCTATAGTGTAGTCCGGCCAATCATGAAGGACTCTCACTCCTTCGACTGGGGTTCGAATCCCCATAGCAGCACTTTCCTTTCCTGAAACGCTCGATTCTTTGGTCTTTTCTGTCGGTTTGTTCCGTTCTACCCCGGTGGGTCGATCACCCCGGACGCGCACTCTTCGGTGAATCGGAACGAATGACATGGTCTCTATTCGGCACGATCAGAAAGTGGCCGTTGACGTTGCTGACCGGGTTCTACATGTCGATCCGATCGTTGTGAGTTGCGACACCAACCGTTCTCCCCTGGTTCCCCATTCGATCGATCGTTTTGGATGAACACCCTCGGGAACGTTGTTCTCCACCAGGTGCATGGGATTGTCGGCGCCCGTGCTGCCCCTTTGCGGGCAGGAAGGTCCGGTTGAACGGGAGTGATTCCGTCTTTGATCCATCCCTGTGTACCATGGTGCCTCCAATCCGGAATCTCCCTGCAGGAATTGGATAACAGTGAACCGCGAGAGTGCCTCGAGCACAACCGATCCCAGTCCTCTGCTTCTGATCGAGACCCTCATCACGGCGATGCTGTTCGCGATCACCGCCGCAAAGCGGAGCCCTGAGAAGAGAGACAGAATGCCTTCTGGTATTCGGACGCATCGAAGGATTTCGGGAGGGATGGGTGAGTACGGTTCCATTCGCCGTATCCAGCTCGGCCACTGAAGGGCGAATCAGGCCCGGGTAGATGGTGCGCGCGATAGAAAGGAGGGTACTGCAACCATGATCCAAGAAGGGTACTGCAACCATGATCAAAGTAGCCAGGAACTCGATCACGGAGATTTGTGACCAGGGTAGCGAGGGCGAGGGTCGGGATGACCAGGTGGATCCCGGCGATGCCGCAGATCACATGGACAGGGGGAGGAGAGCTGGTCACCGTGATAGATCCAAGAAGGATGCCGGCAACCAGGCCCAGTTTCAGGTCGGCAAGGGTGAGAGGCAGACGCCCTCGATTGCTGCGAACGGATCAGCCATCTCCCCCCCTCCGCCGCCGGGCACCCCCCCCTCAGGCGGCCCCACGACACCATCTGCGAGCATGGCGAGGACCGCGATCCATCCCGAGCAGAGGAGGATCAGGGTGGGGTTCTCGAAACCGATTCCCGCCCGGAGCGAGGTGTCGGGTCCACCTGTTTCAACAGGGCCGCCGGGCATGACGATTTCCGGGAAAAGGAGACCGCGATCCTGATACCTCCAATCAGGAGGGATAGCGAGAACGGAAGGCGAACCAACCGGAGCATCTCTGATATCTGAAGTTACGAATCGTCTTTCGCCCCCGGTGAACTCCTGCCATGCATGGGAAAGCACGGTGGAGGCTGAACGGGAGGCCGGGAGTTTTCAGGTGGGGACGCATGCAGCGATGATCGCCGGCGTCCCGATCGAGACTGTCCTGCACCACCTGGAAACTGTCAGACATGACCGTGGAGTCGATGTTAAAAATGATCGATACCTCTGGGGGGATCGATGATCGAAGTGCAGATGACGGGTGGGGTGGCCTGTTGCTGTACTGTGTCAGATAACCTGATCAGATTGTGATGTTGAGCTTTTTTCCTTATTGAAAATCGATCCCTGAAAAATTCCTCTGATTTTTCATCCCACGCCCAGAATTCCAACAGCGGTATGCGGTTCTGGATTGCAGTACTGATTGCACACTGCAACAACGAAGTCACAACACCGGAATTGAATCTTTCAAGACATACGTCCATCAGTTTCATCACCGCGGTATCCGATGGTTTCTGACGCTTGATATCAAAAACCATATATCCGACCAGCGAATCGTCCCGTATCCTCCTGCACTGGAGTACGATCCGTTCGGATGGACTGATTGATGAAAAATAGATCCAATGTAGCGTTTCGATGGTACGCATCATCATGACGTCACATTGATCATTCGATGATTCCCATATCTTCGAAAAAGACTCATCACACGAGGAACAGAGTGACGATGAATACTCCTCAGTATGAAACGCCCTCAAAAATTGTATATCATCCTGAAATACCAATCCCCGAAAAATTTTCCATATCAATGAACCTGAACCACGAAGGAATAATGCATCGCGAATATTTTTTATCGCCCCCAACTCCTTTAAAAGAAACAGAAACCTGCGCCTCTGCAACACAAGGTAATAGTTATTTTGAAATTTTGGAAGGACATATTTCTTAAACCCGTACCTGGATATGAGTCGAATCAATGCTTCCGAATCGGAGTTGAAAAGAAATATCGAGACTCCAGGTTGTTGCAGGAATTCATCGAACAGTCTCAAACTATAAATTCCCCGTACAGTTGGGTCAACATACCAGGCAACTGCAGCGGCGGCAATCTTCTCTTTTCCATACATTAAAAATTTCAGAGGGATATTCCCCAGGAATCCCAGAATTTTTTCCTTGTCAACCAGTACCCATCCCATCGGGTACCGGGCGTTGTTCACCGGATTTGAAACCCACCAGGTATGAAATCTACGCATCCAGGTGTCTTTTGTCGTGTGAGAGAAAGGTGGTTGGGCAGACAGGAAATCTGATAAGGAATCGAGATCACTTGCGGAGACTTCCCTGACGGTGATCATGCACTGGTATCCTCCACAACATTCTTTTTCTGCACAAACCCAACTCGTGAAATTTCATCCATACACCGGGGATTGGAGCATTCGTGCTGATTTTTTTAAATTATTGATGTGTTGGATTGCACTCTCGATCTGTGTTATACTCATTGTTGTAGTGTTCTGGATCGTTTCAATCGGGATGGATCTCTCTTCCGCAAAGAGGATAGTATCGATGATGTGATATGGTAACCTCAAAGCCATTTCTTCGTCTGATGTTTCGTGGCTCCAGGTGTCGGGACTTGGTTTTCGTGCAATGATCCTTCTGTCCAGGTTGATCAATTCGGCAAGTCCGTATATCTGCGATTTATAACAACTGGCAACAGGTTCAAGATCGACGCCCCCATCTCCATATTTCACAAAAAAACCGAGTAGTAATTCAGTTTTATTTGTAGTCCCGCATACAGCATAATTCATCCTCTCTGCATGCATGTATTCGACAATCATTCTCGTCCGCTGTTTGACATTTTGCAGGCTGAGCAGGTGGAAAAATTGAGAGGTGGATAATCTTTTTGAAAAGATGATCCGGTCATTTTCAAGTAATTCCAGTGAAGGTACATTGAGTATCTTTTCATCTGTCAGAAGGGATGGCCTGGTGAGAGATGTGGAATGTACCGCTGGGTCGTATTGCGGAAAAATCTCGCATATCAACGATTCCTTCTCCGAATAAATACCAAATTGTTCAAGCATCGGAGTAATCGGGATCTCCCTGTGAGGAATATTGAGTGTATGACAGAGATCCAATGCAAGCTGCCTGCTGATCGGGGCTGATTCTCTCTCAGGAAGAATCAGTCCGAATACCCGGTCGGATCCAAGTGCTTCAGCGGCGAGTGCAGCGACAACGGCGGAATCGATCCCACCAGAAACGCCGATGATTATCCCACTCTTCCGTAATTGAACGAGCACGGTGTCCCGGATGAAATTGCATATATCTTTTTTTAAGTCTTCACGATCAGCAAGCATCTCCTCCATGATACTGATGCGGTTGATATCATTGTTCATTGGACGCTCTCATCGGTATCTGCGTTCTATTAGAATAATTTTATTTGTTTGTTTGACATGAGAACTCATATACCTGAAAGGAATGAACCCATGAGTGATCTACTTGACGATATTCGATCATTTATAAAAACACAAATTTTTATTTCCGGGGACATTCAGCTGAATGAATATGACTCTTTATCGGAGATGGGGGTGATTGATTCGATTATTCTGATTCAACTGGTTGATTTCTTGGAAAAAAAATATCAGATCGAAATCCCCCTGGAGATGATCACTGTGGACAATTTTGATACAATGACCGGTATACAACAAACGGTCATGGCATTACAGCAGGGGGTGAGGGTGACCGAGTCCCATGGATATGACCACGTGTAAAAGATGCATTCTGGATTCAAACACGCCAGGGATCTCTATCGATCCGGACACTGGATGGTGTCAGTTCTGTACAGGTTTTACCCCGCCCGGAGAGGATGAACGCAGAAGAAATGCGGATATCCTGAACAATTTTTTTTCCCTGCCCCACAGAGGTGGGGAATATGATGTTATTGTTGCCCTCTCCGGTGGAATTGACTCCTCGTACGCCCTGTATCATCTGAAAGAACAGTACTATCATCTGAATATTCTGGCGGTTCAGTTTGATAATGGATTCCTGTCTGAAACGGCACTGAAGAACGCACGCATGTTCTGCGATCTGACGGATAGTACATACTATCGCCTTGCGGTGGATCAACAGGAGTTAAATAACACGTTTGTACGGGCCGCATCTTCAAGAAATGTTTATTCAGAATCTGCGATGCACCGGGCGAGCGATATATGTAATACTTGTATTGGAATCCTGAAACAAAAAATAATTGAACTGGCGATGAAGACTCAGGCACCTGCAGTCGTCTTCGCGTTCTCACCGGGTCAAACCGATGCCCCTTTCATCGTTCTGACAGGATCCCTGTTGGCATGGATGAGACACCTTTTCGATGCATCATTGACTACGATGGGAGTGACCAACCGTAAACCGTATCTCCTTGATGAGGGTCTGATCGGAGATGGTTCTTCTCAGCCTGAGGTTGTAATGATTCATCCTTTTCTCGTATGGGAATATCACAAACCAGATTTTAAAAAAAGATGCAGAGCCCTGGGGTGGATTGAACCGGATCTCATGGACAGCAATTCGTCAAATTGTTTGCTGAATACGTATGCAATAAAGAACCATCTCGAAAAATACAACATCCACCCCTACGCCTCTGACCTTGCCTCCCTCGTTCGGCAAGGGTACATGAAACGGGAAGAGGCACTGAGAATTCTTCACAAGCCGTTGCCTGAAGAACTGATCGAACGGGTGGAAAAGAGACTGTATGACAAAGAGGAATGGTGACAATCTGGTCAGGGCCCTTCTTTTCCATTCACTCAGGAATGCTCGAAAACATCCTGCATGAGATGGAGGAGACATGGCGGGATGTCCGGTACCGAATGACGATGCGGTCCTCCGGGTGTGAGCAGACTGACATTGCCGCATGGGGTCGAAACGGGGATCGACATGGTCGGATGGTGCTCGAAAGAGGGTGTATCTTCATACTCGACCGCTGGCATAGGTTTTCCAGATAGCTTTAATAATTATCACTCAGGACTGTTAAATGAATGGATATTGTACGAGCAGCCTGCGCGTGGAGGATGTGCGTTTGACCTCATCGCCGGCGGAAAGGCAGCTCCAGAATAACCCTGGCGTGGAGGATGGGCGATGAGTGGGTCCTCGGTACCACGGGTCTGTACGCGGTGCATCCTGGACACGACTGTCCCCAAGATACGATTCGACAGCAACGGCGTCTGCACGTTCTGCCGGATCCATGACGAGCTCGAAAAAAATCACCCGCTCGATGCAGAAGGGCGGCAACGGTTCGAGGCGCTCATCGATACGGTGAAACACCACGGGAAGGGCCGTGAATACGACTGCATCGTCGGCGTTAGCGGGGGGCGCGACAGCACCTACACGCTGTACACAGCGGTTCGGATGGGACTTCGACCGCTCGCGGTCCACTTCGACAACGGCTGGAACTCTGACATCAGCGTGAGCAACATCAAGAACGCAACCGAGGCCCTCGATGTTGATCTCTATACCCACGTTGCCGACTGGGAGGAGTTCAAGGACCTCCAGATCGCTTTTTTAAAGGCATCCACATCGGATGCCGAGGTCCCCACCGATTATGCGATCCTGTCGGTCCTCTATGATGTCGCAGCGAAGCATGGCGTCCGTTACATCCTCAACGGCCATTCGTTCAGGACTGAGGGTGTGGCCCCGATCACGTGGACCTACATGGATGGGCGATATATCCGCGCAGTCCACGAGCAGTTCGGATCAAAGCGGCTCACAACCGTCCCGATCATGAGCCTCACCCAGCTCCTGTATTACACGTTCATCCGGCGAATACAGGTGATCAATGTTCCCGAGTTTATCGAGTACGAGCACGAGACCGTCAACCGCGTCCTCGAGGAGGAGCTTGGGTGGCGCTACTACGGGGGGCACCACCACGAGTCGGTCTACACCGAGTTCTTCCAGTCCTTCCTCCTTCCGACGAAGTTCGGGATCGACAAGCGCAAGCTCGAGTACTCAGCCCTGATCCGATCAGGCCAGATGGATCGAGCGCAGGCCCTCGCGGCTGTGCAGACCCCCTACGCGTACAACAAGGAGATCGTCGAGTACACCATCGCGAAGCTTGGCCTCTCGAATGAGGAGTTCGAGGCGATCATGCGGGCGCCCGTCAAGACCTTCGAGGATTATCCGAGCTACTACTCGCTCATTCGTGCGAGCAGAATTCCAATCAAGATCGCATGCAACCTGAACCTCCTGCCGCACGTATTCTACGAGAAGTACCTGGGGGAGTGATGGCCGATGGACGGGCTCGCTGTGGCTCCGAGACCATGATCGCGGTCATCGAGTACGGGATGGGCAACCAGGGCAGCATCGTGAACGCCCTCCGCCGTATCGGCGTCCCTTCAATCGTTACCTCGACACGGGAGGAGATCCAGACCGCTACAGGGCTTGTACTGCCCGGGGTCGGGTCCTTCGGAAAGGGGATGGCCAACCTGGAACGGGCCGGGCTCGTATCAGCGCTCGAGGAGCGTGTGCTTGATGAGGGAGTCCCGATTCTCGGCATCTGCCTGGGAATGCAGATCTTCGGCGAGCGGAGCGAGGAGGGGGGGGTTGAGGGGCTCGGATGGCTCCCCGCCGAGACCATCCGCTTTCGCCTTGAGACAATCGGATCCCGCATCAAGATCCCCCACATGGGCTGGAACGGAATCTGCGCGAACGGGGATCCCCTCCTCACCGGCATCACGGGCGAGGATCTCTTCTATTTCGCCCACTCCTATCACCTCACGGAGATCGACCCGGGACACGTGATCGGGACCACCGAGTACGGGTACACCTTTCCCTCGGCGGTGCGGCGGGCGAATATCTGGGGGATTCAGTGCCACATCGAGAGGAGTCACGGGAGCGGCCTTCGGGTGCTGCGCAACTTTGCAGGGCTGTGTTAGTATGTTTCGTCCCCGGGTGATTCCCTGTCTCCTCCTGAAGGGGGACGGACTCGTCAAGACGATCGGGTTCGACAACCCCCGGTACCTCGGCGACCCGATCAACGCGGTCCGGATCTTCAATGAGAAGGAGGCAGACGAGCTGATCTTTCTCAACATCGAGGCCTCGCGCCCCCGCCGGGGGCTCTTCGGGCGCCTGTCCCGGACCGGGATCCCGCTCGACGTGGTGGGACGGATCTCGCGGGAGTGCATGATGCCGCTCACCTACGGGGGTGGGGTCCGATCCGTCGATGACATCAGGGCGCTCTTTGGCGTGGGTGTGGAAAAGGTGGTCCTCAACACGGCGGCGGTTGAGAACCCCGGACTCGTGACCGAGGCGTGCGATGCCTTCGGGAGCCAGAGCATCATCGCCTCGATCGATGCCCGGCGGCGGCCCGGTGGGGAGTACGAGGTCTTCACCCACGGCGGGACGAACGGTACGGGGATGGACCCTGTCTCGCTCGCGGTCGAGCTGGAGGCCCGCGGGGCAGGCGAGATCATTATCACCTCTGTCGAGCATGACGGTACCATGCAGGGGTATGACCTGGAGTTGACACGGAGGGTCGCGGACTCCGTCGGGATCCCGGTCATTGCATGCGGTGGTGCGGGAAGCCTCGCTGACCTCCGTGCTGGTTATGACGACGGGAACGCCTCTGCCCTCGCGGCCGGCAGCCTCTTCGTCTACCACGGCCGAAAGCGTGCCGTCCTCATCAGCTATCCGAGCCGGTCCGAACTCAGGGCCGTCTTCGGAGGAGCATGAGTGCGCCATGAGAATCGTTGTCGATATCAATCACCCGGCGCACGTCCATTACTTCAAGCACTTCGTGGCGAAAATGCAGGAGAGGGGACACGAGGTCCTGATCACCGCGAGCGAGAAGGAGATCTCGTACCGACTTCTGGATCTTCTCGGGTTCGAATACAGGCGGCTCGGGAGCTATGGCACAACCGTCCCCCAGAAGGCACTGAACCTCCTCCGCCTCGACTACCGGATGTACCGGGCGGTCCGGGGATTCGCGCCGGATCTCTTCGTCGGGTTCGGGTCGATCAGGGCCGCGCATGTCGCCACGCTCATGCGCAGGCCCTACATTGCGCTCGACGACAGCGAGCCGTCCCCCTTCGAGCACCTCCTCTATGTCCCGTTCGCGGACGCGGTGCTGACGCCGAGCAGTTTCCGAAAGGACCTCGGAGCGAACCACCGGCGGTTCGAGAGCTACGTCGAGCTCTCCTACCTCCACCCGAGGTACTTCGAACCGGACCCGGGCGTGCTTGACGAGATCGGAGAGAGCGAGGGGTCTTTTGCCCTCCTCCGCTTCGTCGCCTGGCAGGCTGTTCACGATGTGGCCAGGCGGGGTTTCTCGCTCGAGGACAAGATCAGGCTGGTTCGGGAGCTCGAACGCCACACCCGTGTCTACATCTCGTCCGAGTCTCCGCTCCCCTCCGGGCTCGAGCCGTACCGGATCGCGATTTCACCCGAAAAGATCCATCACGTCCTGTATTATGCCCGCCTTTTCGTCGGCGACTCCCAGACGATGTCGACCGAGGCGGCCCTGCTCGGGACCCCGGCGGTCCGGTGCAACTCGTTTGTCGGCGAGAACGACATGGGCAACTTCATCGAGCTGGAGCAGAAGTACGGCCTCCTGCGCAATGTTGCCGAAAGCGATGCGGCGATCGGGACTGCCGTCGAACTCATCACGGACCCGTCGAGCAGGAAGACGTGGCGGCAAAACCGCGAACGACTGCTCAGAGACAAGATCGACCTGACCCGGTTCCTCGTCTGGTTCACCGAGACCTACCCTGACAGTATGGACAGGATCAACGACTATCAGGACGTGTAACAGGTTCTTGCTGCCAACAGAGGGGGCCCGGAACCCGGTGAACCCCGGGCCCGTTCGCAGGCGGATGAGACACGGTCCTGCTCTTGGGGATGGACCCGGAAGGGCCACCGATGCATACGCTCCGGCTCGGAGATCGCCCCGAAGCCCGTGCATTCACGAAGACGGCCCATCGATTCGAGGTTGGAGGAGGGTCCGCCTGGCCCCGGTGGTGGTCGAATGAAAGAGGACAGGCGAGCCAGAAATTTGGGGCCTGGCAATGAACCGGCATCAGGCCACCCGCATATCCGGCCCCGGACAACCGCCGCTCTCCCCCTGTGACGGTGGTGCAGCGAACGTTCAGAAAAAAATGAAAGCGCCCCGGCAACCGCCGGGAAACCCAGCCCGCTTTCCCCGATGCCACAGGTTTTATCGGGATCCCGGGGTGATTGAATAGTGCAGTGGTACGATGAACCACATGTTCTCACTTCGACCGCGAACCTGGCTGGTTCTCACAGTACTTCTCCTCTTCGCCCTCCTCGTCGTGGGCGCCGTGGACGCGACGACCCGGATCGTTCCGCTCGGAGACTCGCTCACCAAGGGGTCGCTCAAGACCGACGACGGAGGGATGCATCCCACCTACCGGTACTGGCTCTGGGAGAAACTCCGTTCGAACGGATACGACGTCGACTTCGTCGGCTCCTCGACCGCTCCGAACTTCCCTGTCAGCTTCGACAAGGCGAACGAGGGGCATGGGGGGTATACGATCGGCGGGATCGTGAACGGCGTCGGTTCGGGCGGCAAGCTCTCCTCCTGGCTCCAGGGGTATACACCGGACATCGCGCTCGTCCTGATCGGGACGAACGACGTCCTCCACCAGACCCCTATGGCGACCCGGTTCGAGAACATGAACGCGCTCGTTAAGACCCTCCGCAACCGCAACCCGCATATCGTCATCTTCGTCGGGAAACTCCCCCCCACCGGCGATTCGAAGCGGAACCAGGCATCGGGCCTGATCGAGTTCAACAACCGGCTCCCCTCATGGGCCGCCGGCGTCTCGACCGCGACCTCCCCGGTGCGGGTCGTCGACCTCTACTCCGGTTACGACGGGCGCGCGGACAACCAGGCGCCCCGCTACATCCACCCCGACGAGAGCGGGGAGAAGAAGATCGCGAACCGCTGGTACGCGGCGCTCGCCTCCTACCTGGAGAAGGGCGACCTGCCCCCGACGGAGGAGCCGACACCGACGGAGGAGCCGACACCGACGGTGACGGAGACGCCGACGGTGACCGCAACCACCACGCCGACTCCGACGGGGACGGTCACCCCGACGACCACGGTCACGTCCATGCCAACCCCCACTCCAACCCCCACACCCACCCCGACGCAGGGGGGCGCGTCCATGGACCAGGCGTACGCGTCGTACGAGGCGGGCAATGCAGCATGGAGCAGAGCATGGGCCGCGAGTGACTTCGGCCAGATCCGCGGTCACCTCACCCAGGCACGGGCCTCGTTCTCGACCTGCCTTGCCACGGCGAACCGGGTGAACGACCCGTCGAATGCGGCCAACCTGGCGCTGATGAGGTCGGTCTCGAGCGCATACATCGCGCTCGCCGACGCCGCGCTCGCGATGTATGACGGCTCCGACACCTACAGCACCGGCCGGGTCCGGATGAATGCCGGCGACTATGCCGCCGCCGCCTCCTCGTTCCGGTCCGCCGGCGAGCAGTTCCGGAACGCACAGTCGCTCTTCTCCCGGGCGACGGGCACGCTCCTGGGCGTCTCGTACGCCGGGACATCGTTCGGCGACGGGTCCGCGTACACGGCCGCGATCGTCCCGATCCTGAACGGGAAAGCGGCATACATGGGCGAGTTCGCCACCTATGCCGGTGGGTGGGAGCATACCGCCCTCGCCTACCAGGCGAGCGCGGATGGGGATTCCCCGACCTTCCGGGCCGAGGCGACGGAGGCGATCGGGTGCTTTGAGGGCCTGCGGAACTCGGGGGTCTTCGGCACGGACGCGACGAGCAACTGCAACATCCTCGCCGGCCTGCTCAGCCGGCGGACCGTGTCGCGATGAACCCCGTCCCCCCCATTTCCGGTCGGTCGGAGGGTTCCCATCCCCCCCGGGAGTTGGAAACGTGAGGGAGTGTCCGGCATGCGGTGGAGCGGTACCTCGCGACTTCGAGCGGTGCCCCGAGTGCGGGGCCCGGATGGAATCTGTTCCGGGTGCCATATCCGGACCGATCCCCGGGGAAGATCCCGGTCCCGAACCCCCAGCACCGGAACCCGGGGTCGCTCCTGACAGCCCCCCGTCCCCGCCCGCGGACCTGGTCTGCCCGGAGTGCGGCCGCTCGAGTCCCGCCGGGGCACAGTACTGCATCTACTGCCGGTACGCGTTCAACGAGGAGAAGAAGCGGGCACCCTGGCGGACGTATGCGCTCATCGCCGTTGCCATCCTTGCCGTATTCCTCGCCGTCCTGGTGGCGGCCCTCCTCCTCGGCATTCTCCCCGGTGAACCGACACCTGCATCCCCTGCGGCGGATGCCGCACGGGCCGGTGCCGCCGCCCTCGTCTCTCCCACGGCGGCCCATCTCAATGCGAACCTCAGCGCCGAACGGACGCCCATGCCGATCAACCAGTCGGTCGGTGCCCGACCAACACCATCGCTCCGGGCGAATAACAGCACGACCGCCACCGTCACTCCGGTACCGAACGGGACCCTGTCCCGGTACATCCAGAACCTGGAGGGGAGCGGCGGCGGCAGCGGGGGGCGGAGTCCCGGCGGGCACCTGGGGTCCGGCCTGTACTCGAGCGTCCGTGGGGGGCCGGTGACGACCCCCGTCCCCCGCACCCCGGAGTACCCGACGCCCCGTGCCGGGGGATTCGGCTACCCGGTCGGTCCGCTCGCCTGGGAGGGCTGGGGGAACTGGTCCCCGGGGTACGTCCCCCTCCCCGCTGGCCCCGCTTCGGTCGTCGTTGAGTCCCCGGGGACGACGGCGGTGGTCCTGGCGGACCCGCTCGGGGTGCTCCTCGGCCTCTCGGTCGTATCGCCGCCCGGAGGTACGTTCTCGGTTACCGTCCCACGGGACGGCGACTTCCTGATCGGGATCGGCGCAGCGAACGTCAGCGATGGGTGGAAGGCCCGGATCATCACCCCCACCCCGACCGTAACCTCCCCGGGGACGATCTCTCCCGCCCTGCCGTCGCCGGCGACCGTCACTCTGAGCTACGCGGGGAACAGCGGCGGGGTCATGCCCGCAGTCAACCTCTCCCCCGGGACGGTCTCCGTCCGGCTCAGCGCCGACCAGCTGACGATGGCCTATCTCCGGGACTCCTCGGGCGCGACACTCTCCACGACGGTCGCCGGTCCGAACCCCGGCGGGTCCACGGTATTGATCACCCGCCCGGACCAGTACCACCTGGAGGTCTGGGGGACCGGTGCATGGTCGGCAACCCTGACGTGGACCGGCTCACACTGAGGAGCAGATGACCGCTGCCGGCGGGACGACTCGCCGGAACACCTTTCTTTGCGGTCACTATTTATTCCCCCTCTCCAATTACCAACCTCATATGGATGCAGAACTGCGCCGGGCTGTCGAGGAGAAGTGCCGGGCCCTGGAGATCCCCCTTTTCGGTTTTGCGCCGGCCGAACGCTGGGATGCCGCGCCGTTCGAACCGTGGGTCCCGGAGCCCTTCCGTCCCGCCGCGGTCTTTCCCGGGACTCGAACCGTGATCGTGATCGGGCTCCCCGTCCTGCTCCCGGTGATCGATTCCGCCCCCTCGATCTGGTACCACGAGCACTACGGGACCCTTAACGCCCTGCTCGACCAGCATGCATACCGGATCGCCGCCGATCTCAACGCGCGGGGCCATCCGGCGGTCCCCGTTCCCCGGGACGGGTACGGTTCGATCGGCGTCCTGCTCCGGCAGCCGATCGCATTCTTCTCGCACCGGCACGCGGCGTACCTCGCGGGGCTCGGCACCTTCGGGATCAACAACACGCTCCTGACCCGGGAGTTCGGGCCCAGGGTCCGGTTCGCCTCGATCCTCACGACGGCGGAGATGCCTGCCGACCCGGTGATGACGGATCCCCTCTGCATCCGGTGCATGCGGTGCGTCGAGGCCTGCCCCGTCGGCGCCCTGGAGCCGCTGGACTACCCCGAAGGGCTCACCGATAAGGGCGCATGCGCCGCCCGGGCCGAGACGCTCTACCGACGGCACATCTCCCCGTGCGGCCTCTGCATCCGTGTCTGCCCGGTCGGCGAGGACCGCCACCACCACCGCCGGGAGGATCCCGCCATCTACGACGAAGCGGACGAACGGTTCGGTCCGGACCACCGTGCGTGGACGCACATCCGGTCGTACGGCGGCTCGTGAACGGGGCTCGGGCCGCCAGAGGCGCCGTTACGAGCCCGGAGGTCGTCTCCGGAGCGGTTCTTTGGGACGGAAAAGAAACGTTTATCTCAGGGGGTTCCGATGTGACAGCGGCGAACGGCATGCCGACTGATGAAGAACTCCGGCAGATCGCACGCGAGACCGCGGACGACAAGGTTGGTTTCTACATGCACCTGGCCGCCTATGCAGGTGTGAACCTCTTTCTGGCCGCGCTCTGGTTCACCACCTCGGGGCCGGGGTCCTTTCCCTGGTTCATCGTCGTGACCTTCGGGTGGGGGATCGGGCTTGTGATGCACTTCGTGGGTGCGTTCCACGGGAAGGCCTATACCGAGCGGATGGCGGAACGGGAGTACCGCCGGCTCAAGGGCGAGCAGCGGTAGGCCGACACGTACCCCTCCGGCGGGCGATGGATTCATACCCGTCCCACGCACTCTACCTGGTATGGAGACCCTCGATGCCATCCGTACCCGTCGGAGCGTGCGGCGCTTCCTGCCGGACCCGGTCGACGAGTCCACGCTCCGCTCCCTGCTCGAGGCGGCGATGCAGGCTCCATCCGCCGGGAACGAGCAGCCCTGGCAGTTCGTCGTGATCGACGACCGGTCCATGCTCGACGCGATCCCCTCCTTCAGCCCGTACGCTAGCGCGGTGCGCGGTGCACCGCTCGGCATCCTGGTCTGTGCGGATACGCGGACCCTCGCCCTTCCGGGGTTCTGGGTCCAGGACTGTTCGGCCGCCATCGAGAACCTCCTCCTTGCCGCCCATGCCCTCGGTCTCGGCGCGGTCTGGACCGGGGTCTACCCGCTCGAGGACCGGGTGACCGGGTTCGTCCGGCACTGCCGCCTCCCCGACGGCGTCGTCCCGGTCGGGTTCGTCGTCCTCGGTCGTCCCGCGGACCATCCCCCGCCCGAGCCCCGGTACCGCCCGGAGAGGGTGCACCGGAACGTATGGACGGCGTGACCCCGGAACAGGCGCCGTCGCGCCCCGGGGATCGGAAAGGAGCATCCGACTGATGCAGTACCGTTGCATGCGCGGGGTCGATCGGCTCCTCTCCATCCTCGGGCTCGGCACCATGCGCCTGCCCCTGGGTCCCGATGGACGGATCGACCGGGCGACGGCGACCACCCTGGTGCGCTCCGCCGTCGACCTCGGCGTGACGTACATCGATACGGCCTGGGTCTACCACGACGGGGAGAGCGAACCCTTCCTGGGTGAGGCCCTCGCCGGGGGATACCGCGAACGGGTCTCGCTGGCCACGAAACTCCCGGTATGGGCGGTCCAATCCCGGCCCGACATGGACCGGTTCCTGGACCTGCAGAGAGCACGTCTCAGAACCGACGCGATCGACTTCTACCTCCTTCACGGCCTGAACCGTGCCGGGTGGGAACGGGCCTGCCGGCTCGGCGTGCTCGACTTCCTCGACGATGCGCTCGCGGACGGCCGAATCCGGCACGCCTCCTTCTCGTTCCACGACGACCTGGACACCTTCCGTTCGATCGTCGACGCGTACGACTGGACCTTCGCGCAGGTGCAGTACAATTACGTGGACGTTGATTCCCCCGGGGGGCGCCGGGCCGTCCGGTACGCCTCGGAACGGGGGCTCGGGGTGGTCGTGATGGAGCCGCTCCGGGGGGGTACCCTCGCCCGCCCGATCCCCGGTGCCGCCGACCTCTGGGCGAGGTCCGGTCCGGTGCGCACCCCCGCCGAGCGGGCGCTCTCCTGGCTCTGGGACCAGCCCGAGGTGACCGTGGTGCTCTCCGGGATGAGCACGCTCGACCAGCTCCGGCAGAACGTCGCCTCCGCCGAACGCGCCCGGCCCCGTACCCTCACCCCGCGGGACCTCGCGGTCTTTGACGAGGTCCGCGCCCTCTACCGTGCCCGGAGTGCGAATGGCTGCACCCGGTGCGGGTATTGCCGCCCGTGCCCGTCGGGCGTTGACGTCCCCCGGTGTCTCGAACTCTTTGATGATGCCGTCCTGTTCGGCGATCCGGTCGCCTCCCGGTCGGGGTACCGGATCCTCTCCCGGCACGGGGGCGGTGCATCGGGCTGCACGGGTTGCGGGACGTGCGAGGAACGGTGCCCGCAGGGGCTCGACGTCCGCAGGCAGCTCCGGGCCCTTGACGCGCTCTTCAGCTGAGGTGTCTTCCCCTATGCCGGCATCTGCGGCCGATCGACCCTCCCATGCCGGATCCAACATCGCGGGAGGCTTATTAGGCGCGGGGATGCTCTATCAGGTACCATGAACGGACCACGTCGCGTCGACCTGCGTGCCATCGCCCGAAAGGCGATGGAGCAGTACGGTTTCGAACCCCGTTTCTCCCGTGCCGTGCTCGCCGAGGTGGACGCGATCGACCCCGGCAGTCCTCCGGGGCTGCACCTCCGGGCCCGGGACCTGACCTCCCTTCTCTGGTCATCGATCGACAACTGGGACTCGGAGGACCTCGATCAGCTCGAGCACTGCGAGGAGAGGCCGGACGGGCGTGTCCGTGTCCGGGTCGCGATCGCGGACGTCGATCGGTTCGTCCCGCCCGGTTCGGCGACCGATCGGCATGCAGCCGGAAACGGGACCTCCGTCTACACCGGCGTCGAGACGTTCCCCATGCTCCCCGACCGGCTCAGCAAGGGGATCAGCTCCCTGCTCCCCGGCGAGGAACGCATGGCGATCGTGATGGAGTACGACGTCCTCCCCGACGGGAGCACGGAGAGCAGGACGGTCTATCCGTCCCGCGTCCTGAACCACGCCAGACTCGTCTACGAGGAGGTCGGTGCTTGGCTCGAGGGGACGTCCCCGGTCCCCGAGGCGGTCGTCCGCGTCCCCGGGCTCGAGGAGCAGGTCCGCCTGCAGCACCGGACCACACGGAGGATGCGCGAGCACCGGCGGGCCTCGGGCGCGCTCGACCTTCAGACGATCGAGGCCGAACCGGTCCTCGAGGGCGAGACCGTCCGGGACCTCGTGCCCGTCGAGATGAACGAGGCGCGGTTCCTGATCGAGGAGCTGATGATCGGGGCGAACCGGACCCTGGTCGCGTTCCTGGAGTCGGCACGGGTCCCGATGATCGAGCGCGTGGTCCGCGTCCCCAAATACTGGGACGGGATCGTCGAACTGGCGGCACGACACCGGTTCTCCCTCCCCGCCGAGCCCGATGTCCGGGCCCTCGCCGCCTTCCTCGACGAACGGCAGAGGGCCGATCCCGCACGGTTCCCCGACCTCTCCCTCGCCGTGATCAAGCTCCTGGGGCCGGGCGAGTACGTCCGCCTCTCGCCGGGTGGAGAGCCGGAGGGGCACTTCGGCCTCGCCCTGTCCGATTACACGCATGCGACCGCGCCGAACCGGAGGTACGTCGACATCGTGAACCAGCGGGCGGTCAAGGCCGTCCTCTCCCGCTCCCGCCCTCCCCACACCCCGCACGACCTGGACGAGATCGCGGGGCACCTCTCGGACCGGGAGAAGGCGGCAAAGAAGGTGGAACGGTTCGTCCGAAAGGCCGCCGCTGCCGTCCTCCTCGGGCACCGGATCGGCGAAGAGTTCGAGGGGCTGATCACGGGCGCGTCTCCAAAGGGGACCTGGGTCCGGATCGTCTCTCCACCGACGGAAGGGCGGGTGACCGCCGGCGAGACCGGCCTCTCGGTGGGAGACCGGGTCCGTGTCCGACTCGTCTCGACCGACCCGTACCGGGGCTTCATCGACTTCGAGTGCGTCCGGCGGGAGACCTGGTAGGGCGGTACCGGTGGGAGCGGGCGGGACCCCGCACTTCACCGGTCGAGGCCCGTCACCGTCGCCCCTCCCCCTTCCGGGATTCGATCGGTTCAGGGGCTATCTGGCGTTTTCTCCGTGGACGGCGGCGATACGACGGTCTGTGGCGTGCCGGGAGCGACCGTCGTCTCCGGTAACTCCGTCGGTGAGGGGGCCGGGCTGTTCGCCGTTGGGAACGGGGTGGGCGTCCCGGCCGGCGTCTGTGTCGCCGTGGGTGTTGTGGTCGGCTCCTGTGTCACCGTGGGTGTTGCGGTCGGCTCCTGTGTCACCGTGGGTGTTGCGGTCGGCTCCTGTGTCGCCGTGGGTGTCGCGGTCGGTGAATCGCCCGGTTCCGGGGAGGTGGGTTCTCCGATCGGA